>NZ_JBIASV010000019.1:0-124052 GCF_042891165.1 Streptomyces sp. NPDC001922
GTTTCCAACCTTACCAGACTCTTTTTCGTTCCGTTTCCGGTCCGAGTTTCGAATCCAGTGGCCGTTGGGGGCCTTTTGCCTTTCGGCTGCTCCGAACTCTATCAGGCCTTTTCCGTGTCTCCGACCAGCTTTCCGCAGGCATGCGGAATCGGATCCGAGAAGGGATCAGGTTCGATAGGTGTGGTTGCCGCCCCTGCCGAATCCGCGGATGTTTACGCGGTGCTCGGTCGAGGGCAGGTGCAAGACCTTACAGCCTCCCCCTGGGCGAGGCAAATCGATTCGCCGCCTCACCCCCTCGATCCGGCCGCCGTCGGGTGCACGGAATCGTCTCTTCCTATGACTTACTCTTCTGGTCAAGTCGTCCAGACCACTGGCGACACCTGTTGCATCTCCGCCCCCGGGAGGCCCCCCATGACCACCGTGACCTCACCACTTGCCGGGCGCGCCATCGGACTCGCGGCCGTGCCCGACCCGGTGTTCTCCGGCGCGATGGTGGGACCCGGTACCGCGATCGACCCCGTCCGCGAGCCCTCGGAGGTGGTCGCGCCGGTGGAGGGGATCGTCGTCTCCCTGCATCCGCACGCCTTCGTCGTGGTCGACGGGGAAGGGCGCGGGGTGCTGACCCATCTGGGCATCGACACCGTGCAGCTCAATGGGGAAGGCTTCGAACTGCTCGTCAGCAAGGGCGACACCGTGCGCCGCGGCGACCCCGTGGTGCGGTGGAACCCTGCCGCGGTCGAGGCCACCGGGAAGTCCCCGGTGTGCCCGGTGGTGGCGCTCGAGGCCTCGGCCGAGGCACTCTCCGACCTCGCCGACGGCACCGATCTCAAGCCGGGCGACACTCTCTTCCACTGGAAGTGAGCCCCGCGCCGGGGGCCGGCGCAAACGACATCCACAGCAGGGGCGAAGGACTCGCCGCATCAACCGGAGACGGGTGCAATGGAGACAACGCTGCGAGGCGTCGGAGTGAGCCACGGGGTGGCGATCGGCGAGGTCAGGCACATGGGGACGGCGGTGCTGGAGCCGCCGGCGAAGCAGATTCCCACCGACGAGGCGCCGCGTGAACAGGGGCGGGCCCGGCAGGCCGTGGAGGCCGTCTCCGCCGATCTGATCGCCCGCGGCAATCTGGCCGGCGGTGAGGCGCAGGCCGTGCTGGAGGCCCAGGCCATGATGGCCCAGGACCCGGAGCTGATGGCCGATGTCGAGCGCCGGATCGCGGTGGGCAGCACGGCCGAGCGGGCCGTGTACGACGCCTTCGCCTCCTACCGGGCGCTGCTCGCCGGTGCCGGGGAGTACCTGGCGGGCCGGGTGGCCGACCTGGACGACGTGCGCAACCGGATCGTGGCGCGGCTGCTCGGCGTGCCGATGCCCGGAGTGCCGGACAGCGACGAGCCGTATGTGCTGATCGCCCGTGATCTCGCTCCGGCGGACACCGCGCTGCTCGACCCGGCTCTGGTGCTCGGCTTCGTCACCGAGGAGGGCGGGCCGACCAGCCACAGCGCCATCCTGGCGCGTGCTCTGGGGGTGCCCGCGGTGGTGGCGCTGCCGGGCGCGGGCGAGCTGGCCGAGGGCACGGTGATCGGGGTGGACGGCAGCACCGGCGAGATCTTCGTCGAGCCGGGGGCGGACAAGCGGGCCGCGATGGAGGCCGCCGCTGCCGAGCGGCGCGCCGCGCTGGCCGCCGCCACGGGGCCGGGGGCGACGTCCGACGGGCACAAGGTGCCGTTGCTGGCCAACGTGGGCGGGCCGGCGGACGTTCCGGCGGCGGTGGAGGCGGGCGCCGAGGGCGTCGGCCTGTTCCGCACGGAGTTCCTGTTCCTCGACGACAGCACGCGGGCTCCGTCGGAGGACAAGCAGGTCGAGGCGTACCGGCAGGTGCTGGAGGCGTTCCCGCAGGGCCGGGTCGTCGTGCGGGTGCTGGACGCGGGGGCCGACAAGCCGCTGGACTTCCTCACGCCGTCCGACGAGCCGAACCCGGCGCTGGGTGTGCGCGGCCTGCGGAGTCTGCTGGACCACCCGGAGGTGCTGCGGACGCAGCTGACGGCGCTCGCGCGGGCGGCCGAGGGGCTTCCGGTGTACCTGGAGGTCATGGCGCCGATGGTGGCCGACCGCACGGATGCCAAGGCGTTCGCCGACGCCTGCCGGGAGGCCGGTCTGCAGGCGAAGTTCGGCGCGATGGTGGAGATTCCGTCCGCCGCGCTGCGGGCCCGCTCGGTGCTGCAGGAGGTGGAGTTCCTGTCGCTGGGCACCAATGACCTCGCGCAGTACACCTTCGCCGCGGACCGCCAGGTGGGTGCGGTGTCCCGGTTGCAGGATCCGTGGCAGCCGGCGCTGCTCGACCTCGTGGCGTTCTCCGCGGAGGCTGCCAAGGCCGAGGGCAAGAGCTGCGGGGTGTGCGGTGAGGCGGCGGCCGATCCGCTGCTGGCCTGTGTGCTCACCGGTCTCGGGGTGACCAGCCTGTCCATGGGTGCCGCGTCCATTCCCTATGTGCGGGCCACGCTGGCCAAGCACACGTTCGCCCAGTGCGAGCGTGCGGCGGCCGCCGCGCGGGCGGCCGACACGGCGGAGGAAGCTCGGCTGGCCGCCCAGGCGGTGCTCTCCGGGGAGTGAGCCCGAGCCGTCCGCACACCGCGCCCACGGTGAGCGCGGGGCGGCTTCAGGTGCGCGGCCGGTGGCCGCTCCGCAGGTGCGGGGCGGCCACCGGTGTGTTCAGCGGTCGTCCTCCGGGGGCGGGAGGGGGATGCCGGGGCGGTACTCCACTCCGTGCTCCGGGGGGACCGGTTCACCGGTGTCGGCGTCGGTGCAGTAGGCCGCGAACACCTCGGCCTCGGTGAGGGGCCGGGGCCAGCCGTCGCGCAGTGCCCATCCCCGGACCACCTCCCGGCCGGGCGCAGCACGCCGGGCGGGAGCGCTGCTGCGGACGACGATGCCGCCGCGGCTGCCGGTGGCGATGCCCGCGGCCAGGACGGTGCACAGGATCAGGGCCTCCGCCTCCAGTACCCGGACCCGGCCCTCCTCCTCGCATTCCGCCTGGCAGACCGCGATGAGCGATGCCCCGTCGGCCGGCACGCTGCACACCAGGTGGTGGTCGCCGGGGCCGACGGCTTCGAGGAGCCCGCTCACCGCCCGTGAGGCGCGGGCGTAGGCGGCGCGGCCGGCGCCCCGGTCGCAGTGGGCGCAGCCGTCCGCCGCTGCCAGCAGGGCGGTGGCCCAGGTGAACGTGGCGTGCCGCTCGGCTTCGGCGACCACTTCGGGGAGGAGCCGGTCGACGGGCTGGCCCCGGTAGGGGACGGTGGCGCCGCCGGAGGCCATGGCGGTGTAGCGGACGCGGCTGTCCGGCCGTGCCGGGTCGAGGCCGGCCTCCGCGCAGAACGCCTCGTACTCCTCGGGGTCGAAGAGGGCCACGCTGGTGTGCAGCCCTTCGGCCGCCAGCTCCCGCAGCAGCGCCTCCATCTCCCGGAGGTAGGCGGTGTGGTCGGCGAAGGCGAAGCCGGGGTAGCGCCGCATGGCCGCGAAGTCGCCGGGATCGGCGAGCAGGGCGACCGTGCCCGGTACCTCCCGGCGCAGGGTGTGCCGTGCGGTCCGGCGGTACGTAGTGGTGGTCTTCCGTGCCATGACTCCCCCTCGGTACGTCGATGAGTGCTCACTCAACGTAACCGAGGGGTCGGACAATGGGGTCCTGGTGCTACGCGGAGTGATCGCGGGCGACGGTCTCGTAGTGCCGGAGGAGTTCGATGTCGTCGACCGAGCCGGGGTTGACCGCCTTGTCGAGCGGGGTGCCCTGGAGGAGCCGTTTGACGGGGACCTCGATCCGCTTGCCGGTGAGGGTGTGCGGGACGCCCGGCACCTGGATGATCTCGTCGGGGACGTGGCGGGGCGAGAGCTGTTCGCGGATGGTTCGCTTGATGCGGTCGCGGAGCGCGTCGTCGAGGACGGCGCCCTCGGCGAGGTGGACGAAGAGCGGCATCCAGTAGCCGCCGTCCCGCTCCTCGACGCCGATGACCAGGGATTCGCGGATCTCGGGGAGGCGTTCCACCGCTTCGTAGATGTCGGAGGAGCCCATGCGGACGCCCTGCCGGTTGAGGGTGGAGTCGGAGCGGCCGTGGATGACGACGGTGCCGCGGGAGGTGAGGGTGATCCAGTCCCCGTGCCGCCAGACGCCGGGGAACATCTCGAAGTAGCTCTCCCGGTAGCGGTGGCCCTCGGGGTCGTTCCAGAACCGGATGGGCATCGACGGCATGGGGCCCGCGACGACCAGCTCGCCGACCTCGTCGACGACCGGCTTGCCGTGCGGGTCCCAGGCCTGGAGGTCGGTGCCGAGGCAGGGGGCCTGGAGCTCGCCGATGTAGACGGGGAGGGTGGGAACGGCCCCGGCGAAGCAGCTGCAGACATCGGTGCCGCCGCTGACGGAGGCGATCCACATGTCCTCGGCGACCTCGTCGTGGATCCACCGGAAGCCGTCGGGCGGCAGCGGGGATCCGGTGGTGGCGACGCACTTGACGCGGGAGAGGTCGTGGTCGCGGCCCGGGTGGACGTCGGCCTTGCGGCAGGCCATGACGTACGCGGCGGAGGTGCCGAAGACGGTGGCCCCGGTGCGCTCGGCGATCCGCCACTGGGCGCCGGTCTCGGGGTACCCGGGGCTGCCGTCGTAGAGGACGACGGTGGTGCCGGCGAGCAGGCCGGAGACGAGGAAGTTCCACATCATCCAGCCGGTGGAGGTGTACCAGAAGAAGCGGTCCCCGGGGCCGAGGTCGGTGTGCAGGCCCAGCTGCTTGAGGTGTTCGAGGAGGATGCCGCCCTGGGACTGCACGATCGCCTTGGGCAGGCCGGTGGTCCCCGAGGAATAGAGCACCCAGAGCGGGTGGTCGAAGGGGACCTGCTCGAAGACCGGCTCGGTGTCCCCGGCGACCAGGTCGTCCCAGGAGAGGGCGCCCTCGGGGGCGGGGCTGCCGAGCAGCGGGATGTGCACGACGGCGCGCAGCGTGGGCAGTTCACGGCGGAGTTCGGCGACGGTCTCCGCGCGGGTGTGCTCCTTGCCGCCGTAGCGGTAGCCGTCGACGGCGAACAGGACGACCGGCTCGACCTGCTGGAAGCGGTCGAGGACGCTGCGGGCGCCGAAGTCGGGGGCGCAGGAGGTCCAGACGGCGCCCACGGCGGCGGTGGCGAGGAGGGCGACGACAGCCTGGGGGACGTTGGGCACGTAGCCGCTGACCCGGTCGCCGGGGCGCACGCCGAGGCGGCGCAACTCGGCGGCGAGGGAGCCGACTTCACGGCGGAGTTCGGCCCAGCTCACCGGCCGGGGGTCGTGGGTCTCGTCCACGTGGAGCAGGGCCGGTGCGTCGGCGCGGGCGGGGTCGGCGGCGGCGCGCAGCGCGTGCTCGGCGTAGTTGACGGTGGCGCCGGGGAACCAGCGGGCGCCGGGCATGGCCGGGTCGGCGAGGACGCGCTCGTACGGGGTCCCGAAGCGCACGTCGAACCACTCGGCCACGGCCTGCCAGAAGCGTTCGAGCTCGTCGACCGACCAGCGGTGCAGCGCGGCGTAGGAGGCGGCCGGGTCGCCGGGCACGGCGCGCGGAGCACCGTGGCGGTCGGCGGCCCACTCCTGGAACGCGGTGATCTGCGCCCCGGCGACGCGATCGGCGCCCGGCCGCCACAGCGCCTCCGGCCGCGGGGCGGGGGTCGGTTCGATGGGCGCTGACGTCATGGCACGGCTCCCGGCTGTACACCTGTGGGTGTGGTCGGTCTGGGTTTCGGTCCGGTTCGCTCCGGTGGGCCACGACCGGTCCGTCCCGTACGGTCCGGTCGGCGTCCGCCCGGTTCCGTGGGGCTCCTGCGGTGCTCCACGGCCCGGGCCGCGCTCCCCCGCGGGGGCGGGAGCGCCGGTGCGAAACGGCTGAGCAGGACGATGCCACGTGATCGGCTCGGGCACCAGGGCGGCCCACCCGGAATCCGCGGACGGCAACGGGCGTCCGCCGTGGGTGAACGGCTGTTGAACGGGCGGCTCGCGGTGCCCGGTCGATGGCAGGGTGAGCGGCATGGACGGGCGGGACCTGGTGCGGTCGGTGAAGGTGGTCGGTACGACGCAGGGGCGGCGCTCCGTGCGGTCGGCGTGGCGGCGGCAGCGGGCCGACGCGGTGGGGCTGCCGAGACGCGGTGCCGAGCGGGCGCGGGTGCCGGGGCCCGCCCGGGACGCCGAACCGCAGCCGGGCGGCGGGGTGGTGCGGTTCGCGCGGTCCTCGCTCCGGGTGCGGGTCGCTGCGGGCGGAGCGGTGTTCTGCGGCTGGGACGGCAGCACACCGGAACCGTCGTACGCGCTGGCGGACGGCTGTCCGGACGCGGATGCCCGGGCGGAGCTGGAGCCGGACAAGGACGGCGGCTGGCGGGTCGTCTCGGAGCGGGTGACGGTGACGGTGTCCCGGTATGGGGCGGTGGAGATCCGTACGCCGGGCGGGAAGGTGCTGCGGCGGGATCTGCCGCCGCGCTGGTGGGACCCGGTGTCCGGGCCGGCGCCGGGCGGGGCGCGCTGGGTGCAGCGGTCCGAGGTGCCGGCCGACGCGCGGTTCTTCGGGCTCGGCGGGCGGGCGGCCGGGCCGCGGCTGCGGGACGGCGTGTACCGGCTGTGGAACACCGACCCGGGCGGGAGCTCCGGGCCCGGTGACGACCCGCTCCACCTGGCCATGCCGGTGCAGCTGGTGGTGGCCGACGCCGGTACGCACCTGGTCTTCCACGACAACTCCTGGGACGGCCGGGTGCGGCTGCGGGAGGGCGAGGAGGGCGCCGGGTCCGGGCACGACCGGCCGGGCTCCAGCGAGGTGCGGATGGACGGCGGGCCGGTGCGCTCCTGGACCGTGGTCGGCACCCCGGCGCGGGTGCTGCACGGCTGGACCTCGCTGACGGGCGCCCCCGCGGTGCCGCCGCGGTGGGCGCTCGGCCACCAGCACGCCCGCAACGGCTTCGGCAGTACGCGGGAGGTGCGGCGGATCGCGGCCGGCTACCGGGAGCGGGGGCTTCCGCTGTCCGCCGTGCACCTGGACATCGACCACCACCGGGGGCACCGCGTCTTCACGGTGGACCGGGACCGCTTCGCCGGGCTGCCGGAGCTGGCGGAGGAGTTGCGCGCCGACGGGGTGCGCCTGGTGTCGGTCGTCGACCCGGCGGTGAAGGCGGAGCCGGGGTACGCGGTGTACGACAGCGGCGCGGCGGCGGACGCGTTCGTCCGCGACGCGCGCGGCCGGGAGGTGCGCGGCGAGGTGTGGGCGGGCGAGTCGGTGTTCCCGGACTTCACCGACCCGGCGGTGCGCTCCTGGTGGGGCGGTCTGTACGCGGAGCGGCTGGCCGAGGGCTTCGCGGGGGTGTGGCACGACAGGAACGAGCCGGTGACCTTCGCGGCCTTCGGTGAGCCGACGCTGCCGCGTTCGGCGCGGCACGCCCTGGAGGGCCGGGGCGGCGACCACCGGGAGGCCCACAACGTCTACGGGCTGCAGATGGCCCGGGCGGGCTACGAGGGCCTGTGCCGGCTGCGGCCGGAGGAGCGCCCGTTCGTGTTCTCCCGCTCCGGCTGGGCGGGGCTGCAGCGCTACGGCGGGACCTCGTCGGGGGACGCCGCCACCGGCTGGCCCGGGCTGCGGGCGTCGCTGGCGCTGGTGCTGGGGCTCGGGCTGTGCGGGGTGCCGTACTCGGGGCCGGACATCGGCGGGTTCACCGGGGCGCCGTCGCCGGAGCTCTGCACCCGGTGGTTCCAGCTGGGGGCGTGGCTGCCGCTGTTCCGCACCCGGGCGGCGGTCCCGGCCGGGCAGCGGGAGCCCTGGGAGTCCGGACCGGGGGTGCCGGCGTACGCGCGGGCGGCGCTGCTCGAACGGGAGCGGCTGCTGCCGTACTTCGTCACCCTGGCGCAGCTGTCCCGGCGGTCCGGCGCGCCGTACGTGCGTCCGGTGTGGTGGGCGACGCCGCGCGACCGGGCGCTGCGGGACTGCGAGGACGCCTTTCTGCTGGGGGACGCGCTGCTGGTCGCTCCGGTGCTCGAACCGGGCGCGGACCGGCGGGCGGTGCGACTGCCCCGGGGACGGTGGTACGACACCGCCACCGGGGAGGTGTTCGACGGGCCGGGACGGGTGTGGGTGGACGCCCCGCTGTCGCGGATCCCGGTGCTGGCGCGGGCGGGTTCGGTGCTGCCGGTCGCCGCGGAGGACGGCGGGGTGGAGCTGGAGGTGTGGGCGCCGGCTCCGGGGAGCCGGGGCGGCGGGGCGGTCGTCGCCGACGGCGGGGACGGCTGGGCGCGGACGACGGTCGAACACTTCGTGTCCCGGGCCGAGGAGGGCCGGGTCGTGGTGGAACGGGCGGATGGCGGGGAGCCGGGGTACGCGGTGCGGGTGCGGGGCTGAGGGGGTGAGCGCAGTGGACGTACGACGGGAAGCGTTGGTGATGGGCCGGCGGGACGGACGGCGGGGTCCGGGCGGACGATCGGCCCGCCCGTGGGGCGCAGCGGAACGGGTTGTGCAGCAGGACCACGCGGTGTCTCCGGCGCGGAGTCACACAGCAGAGGGGTGGTCCTCGCCGGCGGTCAGCGCGTGGGCCGGTGGGGGTACCGGCCGGCGAACCAGGCTGCGGCCGCCTCCGTGTGGAGCGGGAAGGCCAGTTCCCGCGGCTGCGCCAGGAGTTCCCAGCCCTCGGTCTCGTCCGTGCCGACCGAGGGCGGCAGGCTCTCGACGGGGCGTTCGGGGAGCAGACCGAAGACCAGCAGGTGTCCGCCGGGCGAGCTGAGCACATCGGCGAGGTCCACCCGGCCCGCCTCGGCGGCGATGCCGGTCTCCTCGTACAGTTCGCGGACGACGGCGTCCCGCCAGTCCTCGCCGTGGTCGATGAAGCCGCCGGGGAGGGCGATCCGGCCGCGGCCGGGGTCGATGGTGCGGCGGATGACGGTCAGGGCGGTGCCGTCGGCTCCGCGGACGGGCAGCAGGGCGACGGCCACCGGCAGCGGATTACGGTAGGCGACGGTGCCGCACGCCGGGCACTGCCGGGGCCAACCCGCGCCGGGCGCGTGGGCGGCACCGCAGGAGGAGCAGTGGGAGAAGGGTTCCCGATCGGCCATTCGCGCACTGTATCCGCCGACGGGTCCGCCCGCCCCCTTCCCCGAGGCACGGGTCCACTGTTGACGTGCTCCCTGGCCTGAAGTCCAGGGATTCCGGCCTGGGTCGGTTGACCCTTCCGGGGGCTTCCTGCTTCACCGCGCTGTGCGGGCACATGTACCCGTCTTACCCGCGCTCCACAGGCGTTTGACGTCTCCACCCGCCCGGCGGCGACGATACGACGTCCTTCGGCCAGGACGTTGCAAGCTGCGTTGTGATCACGCTCATGCACGGCCCCACACCGGCCGCACGTCCACTCCCGGACGTGCAGGGGCTTGGGGCCGTCCCGGAATCCGCAGGCCGAGCAGAGCTGGGAGGAGGGGAAGGCCCGGTCCACCCTGGCGAAGATGCGGCCGTGCTTGGCGGCCTTGTACTCCAGCATGCCGACGAAGGCAGCCCATCCCGCGTCGTGCACGGACTTGGCCAGCCGGGTACGCCCGAGGCCGGCCACCGCGAGGTCTTCCACATACACCGCTTGGTTGTCGCGGATGATCTGTGTGGACGCCTTGTGGTGGAAGTCCCGGCGCCGGTCCGCAACCCGCGCATGCTGGCGTGCGACCCTGATCCGCGCCTTGGCCCGGTTCCTCGACCCCCTGGCCTTACGGGACAGCTCCCGCTGAAGACGCCTGAGCTTCTTCTCCGCCCGACGCAGGAAACGCGGACTGCCGATCTTCGTCCCGTCGGACAGGACAGCGAACGCGGACAGGCCGAGGTCGATGCCGGTGTCGGTCTCCGCCTCGGGGAGGATGTCGGGCTCGGTGTCGACGACGAAGCTGAGGAAGTACCGGCCGGAGCTGTCCAGGGTGACGGTCAGGGATGTGGGTTCGGCCGGAAGCCGCCGCGACCACCTGACCTTGAGGTTGCCGACCTTGGCCACGTACACCGTGCCGTCTTCCTGGAGGGAGAAGGCGTTGGTGTTGAGGCGGATCGACTGCCGGGTGTCCTTCTTCGACTTGTACCGCGGCGGCCCGACCTTGCGGCCCCGCCGCTTGCCCTTGACCGAGTCGAAAAAGCTCTTGTAGGCGGCATCCAGGTCGCGCAGGGACTGTTGCAGGACGACCGCCGACACCTCAGCAAGCCAGGCACGCTCCTCGGTGCGTTTGGCCTGGGTGATGCGACGCCGGGACAACTCCCCCGACGTCACATACGGCAGCCCCGCCGCCTGCGCCTCCTTCCGGTCACGCAGGCAGTCGTTCCACACCACACGCGCGCACCCGAACGCCTGCGCCAAAGCGCGGCGCTGGGAGGCGTCCGGGTAGGCCCGGAAGTTGTAGCGGAGCTGCATGACCGCGACGCTACTATGATTGGTCTCGTGAATCAGGAGAATGACTACAGGCGTGGCAGGCATGTGGTTTCGGCGATGCACGTTCACTTGGTCTTTGTGACCAAATACCGGCATGGAGTGTTCGACGATGAGATGCTGACGCGCTGCGAAGAGGTCATGCGGAAGGTGTGTGAGGACTTCGAGGCGGAGCTGAAGGAGTTCAACGGCAAACGCGATCACGTCCACCTCCTGATCAACTACCCGCCCAAGGTCGCCGTCTCCAAACTGGTCAACAGCCTCAAAGGCGTCTCCGCCCGCCGGATCCGCCAAGAATTCACCGGCCGGGTCAACCGCGCGATCATGCACGGTCACCTGTGGTCGCCCTCATACTTCGCCGCATCCTGCGGCGGAGCACCGTTGGCGATCATCCGCCAGTACATCGAGCAGCAACAACGCCCGCTCTGACGTGCACGTCAGAGCAGCCTTGAGATGCACTCATCCCCGGCGTGAACGCCGGGGCTTTCCGCAAGAGCCCCGGTAAATCCCGTGGACATGACACGATTTGCCGCCGCACTGCGCGTACTGGCCCTGTCCGTCGCCGCTCTGGCCGTCACGACCGCCGCTCCCCCGGTGGGACTGGCGCAGCCGGAGCCGAAGGCTCCCGAGGAGTTCGTGGCACTGCGGGACGTCGACCCGACGGTCCGGCAGGAGATGCGGTACGTCACCCGGCACAACTTCGTGGGCGAACGGATCGACGGCTACCGGCAGCCGCTGTGCATCCTCACCGCTCCCGCGGCGCGGGCCCTGCACCGGGCGCAGCGGACTCTGCTCCGCAAGGGCTACACGCTCAAGGTGTACGACTGCTACCGGCCCCAGCGCGCGGTGAACCACTTCGTCGACTGGGCGAAGCGGCTCGACGATCAGACCATGAAGGGGGAGTTCTATCCGAGGGTCGACAAGACCCGGCTGTTCGAGGACGGTTACATCGCCGAGAAGTCCGGGCACAGCCGGGGCAGCACGGTCGATGTGACGCTGGTGAGGCTGCCCGGGTGGCCGACCCGCCCGTATGTGCCGGGTGAGCCGCTGGTGCCGTGCCATGCGCCGCGGGAGGACCGGTTCCCGGACAACTCCGTGGACATGGGGACGGGCTTCGACTGCTTCGACACGCTGTCGCACACCGAGGATCCACGGGTCGGCGGGGTGCAGCGGGCCCACCGGACGCTGCTGAAGCGGACCCTGGAAGGCCAGGGGTTCGTGAACCTCCCCGAGGAGTGGTGGCACTTCACCTTCAAGCCGGAGACGTTCCCGGACACCTACTTCGACTTTCCGGTCCACCGGCGTTCGCTGACCTCCGGGGGGGCGCTGACCTCTGAGGTTCACTGGCCTCAGGTGGCCCCTGGCCTCAGAGGTTCGCTGACCTCCCGTCGGTGAGGCCGGTGGCGGTCGGTGCCATGGGGTGACCGGGTGCCGTGGGGTGACCGGTTCCGGGGCGGGGAGCCGGATGCCGGGGACCGTTCGCCGGACGCCCGTGGCGCGGACCCCGGTTCCGGCGGTGCCGGCCGCCGTCCCGGACAGCGTGGGGACGAAACAGGGCCGGACCGTGCGGCGACACGGTCCGGCCCCGTCGGGCTACTCGGCGCCCGGCACCTGCGGGACGGCCCGGTCGAGGGTGCCCTTGCGCGGTGTCGCGGGGACGAACCGCTCGGCGGACGAGGCGGCCGGGGCGAGGTCCTGGTGGATCCGGCGGGCGGCGCCCTGGATGCTCGCGATGCCGTAGTCCATGGTGCGGTTGCCGTGGGAGAGGACCACGATGCCGTAGTCGTGCCCACCGCCGGTGAACGTGCCGACGCTGTGCACCCGCCAGCCGTGGGTGGAGCGGCTCAGCCAGCCGTTCTTGACGCCGATGGTCGCCGCGTCCGGCGCGCCCGCGGGGGTGCCCCAGCGCTGGCCGGCCACGACCCGCTGCATCAGGCCGCGGGCGTAGCTCCGCGCGTCCCGGTCGAGCACGTCGTTGTCGGACGTCAGCAGGTCGAGCAGCTTCATCTGGTCACCGGCGGTGACCTGGGTGAGGCCCCAGTAGCCGTCCGCGCCCGGCACCGTGCGGGTCATGCCGGCCAGGGTCAGGAAGTGCTGGATGCCGCGGACGCCGAGCTGCCGCCAGAGCGTGCTGGTGGCCTCGTTGTCCGACTTGGTGATCATGGAAGTGGTCAGTTTCACCTCCTTCCTGGTGAGTTCCCGGTTCTCCTCCATCGCCCGGCGCAGCAGGGCGCCGAGGACGGTGACCTTGACGACGCTCGCGGAGTCGAACTTCCGGTTGGCGTCGAGCGTGCACCGGGTGCCGGTGCGGCGGTCGTGGAGGGCGAGGGCGATCGTGCCCTTGCGGCCGTCGACCGCCTTCCTGATGTGCTGGGACAGCTTGGTCGCCAGCCCCTGCTGCTGCGAGGTGCAGGAGACCTTTGGCGCCTTGTCGGCCTGCGGCGCCCTCGGGCTCGCCGCCGCGGCCGGGCCGGCGGCGGCGAGCGCCGCGACCAGTGACCCGGCGACCACCGCGGCGGGCACCCGGTACGGGGTGCGGCCGGGTATCTGTGGATCCTCCATGCGGATTCCTTCCGTTCTTGTCGTGCGTCCGGCTCCGCCGCGCCGCCCCACCCGTGGTCGGGGACGCGTACCGGAGCCCGTGGAACCGGAGTTCGCCGATTCCGGCCCGTCAGCAGGACCGGCGTTCGGCCGCGCAGGTTGCCTCCCCGGCCTGACGAGTGCTGTCGGTTCCGGTGACATGCGGCCGGGACGGCGTCGCGCGGCTGGGACCGGGCGGAAGCGGAAGGGTCCGGGGCGGCGGAAGGGAGCCGGACGGGGAGCTTCCGGGAGCACCGGGCGGACGACGTCCGGGGCAGCCGGAACGAGGGGCCGAGCCTGGCACAAGCCCTGGCGCGCACGCCCGTACCCGGGCTCCCCGTGCGGGTCCGGTGCGCACTACGGTGCGGGGATGACGCAGCGGACCTTCACCTCGTACGAGGAGTTCTGGCCGTACTACGTGGCCATGCACTCCCGGGCGGCCACGCGCTGGATCCATCTGACCGGCACCCTGACCGGGCTCGCGCTGAGCACCTACGGGCTGGTGAGCGGCCGTCGGCGGCTTCTCGCGGCGCTGCCGGTGATCGGCTACGGGACCGCGTGGCCCGCGCACTTCCTCGTCGAGGGGAACAACCCCGCCACCTTCGGGCACCCGGCCTGGTCCCTGCGGGGGGACGCGCGGATGATCCGGATGATGCTGGCGGGCCGCGACCGGGAGCTGGCGGAGATCGCCGCGGCATGGCTCGCGGAGCACTCCTGACGCGGTCTCGCGAGGAACGCCCGTACCGTGGCAAGCTTCTGACATAGCGTCAGATATATGGGAGGGCTGCCGTGTCGCGCATCCGTACACCTGTGGTGGCCGGCTGGTTCCGCGAGGACGGCCCGGACGAGGGGCCTGGCGGGGTGACGGGCGAGGGGGGCTTCCGGCTGCTGGGCACCCGCTGCACCGCCTGCGGCTCGGTCTTCTTCCCCCGCGAGGACCACTTCTGCCGCAACCCCCGCTGCGCCGGAACGGAATTGACCGAGGTCCCGCTCTCCCCGAGGGGCCGGGTGTGGTCCTACACCGACGGCCGCTACCGGCCACCGGCCCCGTACGTCTCCGACCCGGACCGGGAGTGGGTGCCGTACACCCTGGTCGCGGTGGAGCTGGCGGCCGAGCGCATGATCGTGCTCGGTCAGGCCGCTCCCGGGGTGTCGGTGGCGGACCTCGCCGTCGGCATGGAGGTCGAGGTCGTTCCCGGGGTGCTGAACGAGGACGCCGAACGCACCTGGACCACCTGGCACTTCCGGCCGGTGAGCGGTGGGGCCGACGGGCGGGAGACCGGAGGTGAGCGTCCGTGACCCGGGAGGTGGCGGTCCTCGGCGCGGGCCTGCACCCCTGGGGGAAGTGGGGCCGCAGCTTCGTGGAGTACGGCACCGTGGCGGCCCGTGCCGCGCTCGCCGACGCCGGGCTCGACTGGACGGACGTCGCGTCGGTGGTCGGTGCCAACACGGTGCGGTGCGGCTACCCCGGCCATGTCGCGGGCGCGACCTTCGCGCAGGCGCTGGGCCGGCAGGGGACGCGGGTGACCAGCGTGTACGCGGCGTGCGCCTCCGGGGCGCAGGCGGTGGACGCCGCCCGGGCGCAGATCCTGGCGGGGCTGGCCGAGGTGGTGCTGGTGGTCGGCGCGGACGCGGCGCCGAAGGGCTTCTTCGCACCCGCGGGCGGTGAGCGTCCGGACGACCCGGACTGGCTGCGGTTCCGGGTACTCGGTGCCACCAACCCGGCGTACTTCGCGCTCGCGGCCCGCCGCCGGATGCATCTGCACGGTGACACCGTCGAGGACTTCGCCCGGGTCAAGGTGAAGAACGCCGCTGCCGGGGCTGCCAATCCGCACGCCCGGTACCGCACCGAGATCTCGGCCGAGCAGGTGGCGGCCTCCCCCGTCGTCGCCGATCCGCTGCGGCTCCTGGACATCTGCGCCACCTCCGACGGGGCCGCCGCGCTGGTCCTGACGAGCACCGCATTCGCCCGGCGGCAGGGGGTGAAGGACGCGGTCCGGATCCGGGCGGTGTCCACGGTGACCCCGCAGTACCCCCGGACCGTGCCGGATCTGCCGGACATCGCGACCGATTCGGCGGCCGCGGTGGAGCCGCCCGCACTCGGTTTCCGGGCCTCGGTCGTCCGGGCCGCGTACGAGGAGGCCGCGCTCGGGCCGGAGGATCTGTCGCTGGCGGAGGTGTACGACCTGTCGACCGCCCTGGAACTCGACTGGTACGAGGACCTGGGGCTCTGTGCGGCCGGGGAGGGCGCGAAGCTGCTGCGGGAGGGGGCCACCGCGCTCGGTGGCCGGATTCCGGTCAATCCGAGCGGCGGTCTCGCCTCGTTCGGGGAGGCCGTTCCCGCGCAGGCCATCGCCCAGGTGTACGAGCTGGTGCAGCAGGTGCGCGGCCGGGCGGGCGACCGGCAGATCCCGGGGGCCCGGGCCGGAATCACGGCGAACCAGGGGCTGTTCGGACACGCCTCCTCGGTGGTCGTGGTCCGCTGAGAGGCGCGGTTCGCCGAGCGTCGCGGTGCGCGCCGGGCCGGCCGGTTCCCGGCAGGGCGGCCCGCAGCCGTCGCCTGCCCCGGTTCCGCCCCCTTCCGTGGTGCGGCGGGGCGGCGTCGGCCGGTGGCCGGACCGTCCGGGAGAGCTGGTGCGGCCTCCTGGGCCGCACCAGGTGGTGGTCTGCGGCTCCGTCAGGTGGTGGCGTGCCGGGCACGGTCCGCGCCGGCCTCCATGGCGTGCTCGACGACGGAGATCAGGACCTCCTTGGCGGAGTCCCGGTCCCGTGCGTCGCAGAGGATCACCGGCACCTCCGGGTCGAGGTCGAGGGCCTCGCGCACCGTTTCGGCGGCGAACCGCTCGGCCCCGTCGAAGCAGTTGACGGCGAGCGTGAAGGGGATGTCGCGCCGCTCGAAGTAGTCCACCGCGGCGAAGCAGTCGCTGAGCCGGCGGGTGTCGGCGAGGACGACCGCGCCGAGGGCGCCCTGCGCGAGTTCGTCCCAGAGGAACCAGAACCGGTCCTGTCCCGGCGTGCCGAAGAGGTACAGGATGAGGTCCTCGCGGACCGAAATCCGGCCGAAGTCCATGGCCACGGTGGTGGTCCGCTTGGCTTCGACGCCCTCGGTGGAGTCCACCGGCCGGCCCGCCTCGGTCAGCAGTTCCTCGGTGCGCAGGGGTCTGATCTCGCTCACCGCGCCGACGAGTGTCGTTTTCCCGACCCCGAAGCCGCCCGCCACAAGGATCTTGAGGGTTACCGGATCGACGGCGGGCTTGCGGCGTCGCTGAGAGCGCCCGAAGACCATGGGATCTCTTCTCCCGGTGTGCGGCTGATGAGGGATGGAGGCCTCCCTGATCACAGGCAGTCAGCAAACGGTCGGCCTCGGCAAGGAACAGTACAACGGAGTCGTCGTGTACCTGCCCGGCGGTCTCGGGTCATTGCCCCTTGAAGGACTGCGGAGGCCCGTGAAGGGGTGCGGAGGCCCGTGAAGGGGTGCGGAGTCCCTGCCGGGGTGCGGAGGCCGTCCGTTCCGCGGACGAGGCGGGCGGCGCATGTCCCGGGGCCGGCCCAGGGCCCGGCCCTTCCGTCCGCTCCGGATACCGCGTGTCTCCCCGCCGGCCCGCCCTTCTCCCCCGCTCCGGCCGCCCCGCCGATTGGCCGGTCTGCGCACCCTGTTCTCGGCCACTTGAGGAAAACGCACGTCAGTCGCGTAATCCGCGATGGGGACGGAGCCCACCGAGGAGGCGGCCGTCCGAGCCAACGGGTAACAGGACATACGAGGGAGCCAGCATGCGCGCTGTCCGTGTCGCCGAGTTCGGTCCGCCGGAGGTCATGCGAGTGGAACACGTGGCGGACCCGGAGCCGGGATACGGCGAGGTGCTCGTCGATGTCGCCGCGGCCGGGGTCCAGTTCGTGGAGACGCTGGTGCGCGCCGGGAAGTCGGCCGCCGTTCCACGGCCCTACACGCCGGGGCGGGATGTCGCGGGGGTGGTGTGCATGGTCGGCGACGGGGTGGACGCGGGGCTGATCGGCAAGCGGGTCTCCGGCCAGACCGGGAACGCCGGCGGGTACGCGGAACGGGCGGTGCTGTCCCGCCGGGCCCTCCATGTGCTGCCGGACAGCGTGTCCACGGAGGACGCGGCCGGGCTGCTCGGCCAGGGGCTCACCGCGGCCGCGCTCATCGAGATCTCCCGGCTCCGGGAGGACGAGACGGTGCTGGTGGAGGCGGCGGCCGGCGGTGTGGGCAGTCTGCTGGTGCAGTTGGCCAAGGTCGCTCGGGCGACGGTGATCGGCGCCGCCCGGGGCGAGCACAAGCTGGAGCTGGTCCGGAAGCTGGGCGCGGATCACGCCGTGGACTACGGCAGGCCCGGATGGGTGCAGGAGGTGCGCAAGGCCGCGGGCGGGCGCGGGGTGAACGTCGTGCTGGACTCGGTCGGCGGGGAGATCGGCCGACAGGCGGTCGACACCCTCGCGCCCGGCGGACGGTTCGTCATCTACGGGATCGCGTCCGGCACGGGGACGGAGATCCCGGGCGGGCTGGCCTACGGCCGGGGGCTGACCGTCATCGGCTTCGGCGGGGCCAATCCGGGGGTGGATCCGCAACGCTTCCACGCGTTGCAGGCCGGTGTGCTGGCCGAGGCGGCGATCGGACGGGTGACCCCGGTGATCGGGCACCGGTTCCCGCTGGAGATGGCACCGGCCGCCCACACCGCGCTGGCGGGCCGCGACACCGTGGGCAAGGTGCTGCTCATCCCCTGAGGCGCCGCTGACGAACGGGGCAACGGGCTCGCCCCTGCCGGTGCGGGTGTCCGGCAGGGGCGAGCGGGGCACGCGGCTCCCACGGGGGCGGGAACGGTGCCGACGGGCCGGAATCCGCTCCCGAGGGGAAGTCGGGGAAGCGGCTCCGGAAGGCCGAGGGGTGGGCCGGCCGTTCGTCCCGGAGGTCAGGTGGCGTTGAGCGCCACCGTGGGGTGCAGCCGGGAGGCCCGTACCGCCGGGTAGAGGCCCGCGATCACCCCGATGACGAGGGTGGCGCCCAGACCGCCGGCCAGCGCCCACGGCGGTATCACCACGAGCCAGCCCTGGGCCCGGGCGAAGCCCCAGGTGGCGGCGGCGCCGAGCGCCGCTCCCGCCACCCCGCCGAGGGCCGACAGCAGCAGTGACTCGGTGAGGAACTGGGTACGGATGGCACCCCGGGTCGCGCCGATCGCCCGCCGCAGACCGATCTCCTGACGGCGTTCCAGCACCGAGATCACCATCGTGTTGGCCACGCCCACGCCACCGACCAGCAGGGCGACCGCCCCCAGGCCGAGCATCAGCGTGGTGAGCCCCTCGTCCGTGGTGGCCTTGGCGGCGAGTGCGTCGGAGGGCCGGGAGACACTGACCGAGCCCGGGTGGCCCGGATCGACCGAGCGGGCGAGGACGCCCTGCACGTCCTCCACCGAATCGTCCGAGGACCGCTCGAAGATGGTCGTGGGGTGTCCGTCGAAGCCGAGGTACTTCTCCGCCGCCGGGTATCCGACCAGCGCGACCCGGTCCAGGGCCGGCACCAGCTCGACCGGTTCGAGGATGCCGGTGACCACGAACCAGGTGTCCTTGATCATGATCTTCTCGCCGGGGCCGGTGACGCCGAGCCGGTCCGCGGCGACCGGGCCGAGGACGACCACCGGCAGCCGCTCGCCCGCCCGGTCCAGCCACCGGCCCTCCCCCATCCGGGCGCCCAGGGTGCGCAGCAGGTCGGGGCGGGCGGCCTGGGTGCCGACACCGGCGGCGTAGTCCAGGGGGACGGCATCGCTGCGCCGGACCTGGGCGCTGATCTGCCCGGTGGCGGTGGCCTGTTGCACCGGGCCGATCCGCTCGACCATCGCCACGGCGTTCCTGGGCAGCTTCGCCGGACCGCCGTCGGGTGCCTCGTTCGCCTCGGCGGTGAGGAGGTTGGTGCCGAGCCGGTCGAGCTGGGCCATGAGATGGGCACGGCTGGAGGTGGACAGCCCGACGACCGCCACCATGGTGGCGATCCCGATCGCGATGCCGAGTGCGGAGAGCACCACCCGGGCCCGCCGGGCGCGCAGGCCGACGGCCCCGGTCCGCAGGATGTCGGCGGCGGAGAGCCGGGAGGGCCTGAGGCTGCGGGAGCTCATGACGCGGGCACCTCCGGGGTCGGGTCGGGGTCGGTACACGGGGTGGGGTGGGCATCCGGATCCGGATCCGCGGCGGCAGCCGCTCCGGACGTCGTTCGGGAGTCGGAGACGATCTCGCCGTCGCGGAACCGGACGCGCCGGGGCAGCGAGTCGGCGATCTCGTTGTCATGGGTGATGACGCAGATGGTGGTTCCGGCGGCGTTCAGCTCGTGCAGCAGCTCCATGACGACCTCGCCGGAGGCGGTGTCGAGCGCGCCGGTCGGCTCGTCCGCCAGCAGCAGGTCGGGGTCGCCGACCAGGGCGCGGGCGATGGCGACCCGCTGCTTCTCGCCGCCGGAGAGCTCGTTGGGCCGGTGACTCAGCCGGTGGCCCAGCCGGACCCGTTCCAGGGCGCTGCGGGCGCGGGCGCGGCGCTCCTTCGCCGGCACCCCCGCGTAGAGGAGTCCGTCCGCCACGTTGTCGACCGCGTCCCGGCCGGGTGCCAGGTGGAAGTGCTGGAAGACGAAGCCGATGTGGCGGGCGCGGAGGGCGGAGAGCCTGGTGTCGGAGAGGCTCCCGATGTCGTACCCGGCGACCCGCACCTCGCCCTCGCTCACCCGGTCGAGGGTGCCGATGAGGTTCAGCAGGGTCGACTTGCCCGACCCGGACGGGCCGACGATGGCGACCAGTTCGCCCCGGTCCACCCGGAGGTCCACGCCGCGCAGGGCGTGGACGCCTCCGGGGTAGGACTTGCCGGCCCCGCGCAGCTCGATCACCGGGGTGGTGCTCACGGTCATGGCTTCGCCGTCCCCACGGTCAGGCCCTCCGCCAGGCCGTCGCCGGAGACCTCGATCCGGCCGTCGGCGGTCATGCCGGTCTCCACGCGCACCGTTCTCGTGGTCCGGCCGCGGACGACCTCCAGGCCGTAGCCGCCCTCCCGCAGGGCCACGACGGCCTCGACGGGCACGGTGAGGACGTCCTCGGCGCTCTCCTGGACGAAGGTGACGCTGAGGGTGCCCGACCGGCCTCCGGAGACCTCGTCCTTCTTGTCGAGTCCGATCTCCACTTGCAGGCCGTCGGCGCTCTCCTCGCCGGAGTCCCCTCCGGCTGCGGCGTCCTCCGGCCGGACCGTACCGGAGACCCGGCCCGTGATCCGCTTTCCGTCGGGCAGCTCGATCTCCGCCTTGGTGCCCTTCTTCGCCAGTTCCTGATCGGTCTCGTCGAGGCCGACGCGGACGACCGGCGTGCTCGAGGCGATGGTCAGCACCGGCTTCTCGGGGCCGACCCGGTCGGCGACGGCGGCGTCCGCGGAGACCACCCGCACCTGCCGCGACTGGAAGACGATGTCGCCCTGGCCGACCTTGCCGTCGGGGGCGCTGTTGCCGAGCGAGCGCTGCCAGGACTTGACGGCCGCCTTGGTGGCGTTGTCGTACTTGTTGTCGATGACGATGCCCGCTCCGAAGCCCAGATCACGGAGGTTGCGCTCCAGCTGGAGCACATCCGGGCCGAGGGTGCCCACCTTCATGCCGCGGAACATGGGCGTCGAGCCGTACATCAGGATGACGGGCCGGGCGTCGATCTCGTACAGCCGCTGTCCCGTCCGGACGGTTGCGCCCTTCTCCGCGGCCTTGGTGACCGTGCCCTCCACCGCGGCCTTGAGGGGACGGCGCCCGGCGTAGTCGAGCCGGCCGTCGAGGGTCTTGCTCTTGACCAGGTCCTCACGGGTGATCTCGGTGGTGGCCGGTGGCTTGCGGGGGTTCGCGGAGCTCGCGGAGGCCTCGCCGCCGCCGTCGCCCAGGAGCACCCAGCCGGACCCGCCCGCCGCCGCGACGGTCGCGGCGGCGAGCAGGATCCACACGGTGCTGCGCTTCACTGCTGCCCCGCAGCGGCGTCGATGAGCTTGCTCTCACACGCGGTGCGGGCCCGCTGGTACGAGGGCGAGTCCTGGTCGATCTCCGGGGAGACCGGGTTGGGGTCACCGCCGCCCTCGACATTGCCGGCGGAGTTCATCTTCGGGTTGGCGAACTTCGAGACGCCGTGGCTCCGCATGCACTGGGCGTGCGCGAGCATCGATTCGTAGACCTTCTGCTTGTCCACCTTCGGTTCGAGCTCCATGGCCTTCCGCATGGGGTCGGCGCAGTCCTTGGCCGCCGCCTGGTACTTCTTCTGGCCGTCCTGCTTCGAGGCGTCTTCCTGGATCTTCTCGATCCTCGGCCAGTCCGCGTAGCCGCTCAGCTTGGGGTCGGGCCACTCGGTCATGCCCTCCTTGCGCATGCACTGGGTGTACTTCAGCTGCGCGTCGTAGAACGCCGACTTGCCCGCCTTGCCGCCGCTCCCGGCCTTCCCGGAGCCCGAGCCGGAATCGGAGCCGGAATCGGAGCCGGCCGGAGCGTCACCGGCGGAGGCGACACCCTCGTTGCGGATGTCCTTCTCCCCACCGCCCCCGCAGGCCGACGAGAAGAGCATGACGGGGACGGCGATCACGGCCGCGAGGCGGAGGGAACGGGAGGTACGGGCTGTGGTCTGTGTGCTCATGGCCAGAACTCTCCAAGCGGCACATGGTGAGCACTCGATGGCCACATGATGAGAACGTAACAATGCCCGTCGCTCCCCTGACGACCTTCGGAACCCCCGTTGAACTGGGCAAACCCTCACGCATAATCGTTCGCATGCCCCATGTGCTGCTCATCGAGGACGACCGTTCCGTACGCGACGGGATGGAGCTGGTGCTGCGCCGCCACGGCCACCGGGTCGACGCGGCGGGCACCGGCGAGGAGGGCCTGGGCCTTCTCGCGCACCGGGACGGCGGCCGGATCGAGATCGTGGTGCTGGACCTGATGCTGCCCGGCCTGGACGGCTTCGAGGTGTGCCGGCGCATCCGCGCGCGGAGCACGATGCCGATCATCATGCTGACGGCGCGCGGCGACGATCTCGACGTGGTGAGCGGTCTGGAGGCGGGGGCGGACGACTATGTGGTCAAGCCCGTCACGGCACGGGTCCTGGAGGCCCGGATCCGGGCCGCGCTGCGGCGGGCGGAACCCGCGCCGCGGACCGACCCCGTGGAGACGTACGAGGGGCTGGTCATCGACCGGGCCGGGCTGACCGTCGCCAGGAACGGCACCACTCTGCGGCTGCCGCCCACCGAACTGCGGCTGCTGCTGGAGCTCTCGGCCGCCCCCGGCCGGGTCTTCAGCCGGGAGCAGCTGCTCGAACTCGTCTGGGAGCACGACTTCCTGGGGGACTCCCGGCTGGTCGACGCGGCGGTCGGCCGGCTGCGCGCCAAGATAGAGACCGTCGCCGCCAGGCCCCGGTACATCCAGACGGTGCGCGGCTTCGGCTACCGGTTCGGTCCGCTGTGAGCCCGCTGCTGCGGCGGCTGGTGCACGGGGTCGGCGGACTGCGCGGCCGGCTCGTGATCGCCTTTGTCCTCGTCGCCCTGATCAGCGCGGTCACCTCGACCGCGCTCGCCTACCGGGAGGCCCGCACCTCCGTCCTCGACCGCGCGCAGACGTCCGCCTTGCAGGACTTCCGCTCCCGCGTCGGCGACGTGGCCGCCGAGACCGACGTACCCCCCGACCGGGACTCGCTGACCCGGTTCGCCGGGGAGGTCTCCACCCGACTCCAGTCCGCGGTCGTCGTCGCCCGCTACCGCAACCTGGAGGTCACGTCCGACGCGCTCGCCGACCGCACCCGGATATCCAGCGGGCTGCGCTCCACCGTCCGGTCCACGAACCGGCTCGCCTTCCAGCGCGTGGAAGCGCGGGGGGAGCCCTGGCTGGTCATCGGTACTCCGGTCACCTTCGCCGAGAACGGCCTCTCCTCCGGTGTCGAGGTCTTCACGATCATGTCCCTCGCCGACGAGCAGGCGGACACCGAGGCGCTGCTGAGCACCGTGCGGGCCGGTGTCGTCCCGGTGGTGGGCCTCGCGGTCCTGCTGGCCCTGGCCGCCGCCGGCACCGTGCTGCGGCCGGTACGGAAACTGGGCCTCGCGACCCGCGACCTGGCCCACGGCGAGCTGGGGGCCCGGGTGGCGGTGAAGGGGCGGGACGAGCTCTCCCGCCTGGCACGGACCTTCAACGAGACGGCCGCCGCCCTGCAGTCGTCCGTCGCCGAGCTGCGCGACCAGGAGGCGAAGGCCAAGCGCTTCGTCGCCGATGTCTCCCATGAGCTGCGCACCCCGCTCGCCGCGATGACCATCGTCTCCAGCGTCCTCGACGAGGACGCCGAGCGGCTGCCCCCGGACACCACGCAGGCCGCCCGTGCGGTCAGCGCGGAGACCGCCAAACTGGCGCGGCTGGTGGACGACCTCATCGAGATCTCCCGCTTCGACGCCGGTGCCGCCGCTCTCAACCTCGGGGACACCGATGTGGGCGAGACGGTCCGGGCCACGCTGGCGGTGCGCGGCTGGACGGACACGGTGCAGGCCGAGCTGCCGACGGGGCTGCGGGCCCGCATCGACCGGCGCCGGATCGATGTCGTCGTCGCCAACCTGGTCGGCAACGCGCTGCGGCACGGCGCGCCCCCGGTCGCCGTCGTGCTGGCGGCGACGGCGGACGGGCTGACCGTCGAGGTCTCCGACCACGGCCCCGGCCTCCCTCCCGAGGTGCGCAGGCAGGTGTTCGACCGCTTCTACAAGGCCGACACGGCCCGTACCCGATCGGAAGGCAGCGGACTCGGCATGGCCATCGCTCTGGAGAACGCCCGGCTGCACGGCGGCACCCTCGAGGTCGGGGACCGGCCGGGCGGCGGCGCGCTGTTCACCCTGTGGCTGCCCACCCACCCCGCGGAGGACCCGGAATGAGCCGCACCGCCGCCTACACCCCGCGCCGGACCACCTCCGTCACGCGGCGCCGGATCGGTTCTCTCGCTCCCCTGCTGCTGGTGCTCGCGGGCTGCGGTATCCAGCCGACCGGTGTCATCGACGCGGGCGAACCCGCCACCGGCCTCACCCGGGGCATGCGGGTGTACTTCGCCTCCGATCAGGGCCTGCGCGGGGTCCCCCGTCCGGAGACCGAGCTGCGCAGCGTCGGGGATCCGTTGAAACTCCTCTCGGCGGGCCCGACGGAGGAGGAACAGCGGACCGGGCTGACCAATCTGGTGCCGCGGGACCTCGCGTACTCCGCGACGGCGGACGGCAGCCGGGTGGTGCTCTCGCTGGCGGAGACCGACGAGATCGACCCGAAGAGCATGGGGACCGGGCAGCTCGTCTGTTCGCTCGCCCGCGCGCAGTCGCTCCTCGACAAGCGGGTGCGCCCCGACGATGTCCAGGTCACGCTCCGGCCGGACAACGGCGCGCCGGTCGGACCGTACCGCTGCTCCCAGTTCCTCGGCGAGTGAACGGCCGGTGCCACGGCACCCGGCCTTCTGGTCACGCCTCTCGGCGGCCGTCATCATGGGCCGCACATCTGACGCATACCTGCCAATCATGAGATCGGGGTACCCGGTGCACAGGATCCACATCGGACCGGCGCTGATCGGCGCGCTGTTACTCGTCCTGGTGGCCGGCACGGTGGCGCCGGGCGCGGCGGCCGACTCGCCCGCGACCACGGCGACGACCGCGCGCGCGGATCCGGCGCCCGCCCCGCCCGCAGCCGACTGGACCCCGCCGCTGAGCACCCGGGGCCGCTGGATCGTGGACGCCGACGGCGACCGGTTCAAGCTGAAGTCGGGCAACTGGCACGGGGCGAGCGGCACCTGGAACGGCTCCGGCGACCCCGCCGACCCCGGCAACCACCACGCCGGGGAGAAGTCCGGCGGCGTTCCCCTCGGCCTGGACCGCGCCTCCCTGCGGGAGATCGTCCAAGGCTTCCGCGAACTCGGCCTGAACAGCGTGCGGCTGCCCTTCTCCAACGCCATGATCCACGAGCGGCAGCCCGTCCCGGACGATGCCGTGGCGGCCGAGCCGCGGCTGCGCGGCCGGACCCCGCTCCAGGTCTACGACGCGGTGGTCACCGCGCTGACCGACGCCGGTCTCGCGGTGATCCTGAACAACCACACCGGCACGACGCGCTGGTGCTGCGGGGTGGACGGCAACGAGCGGTGGAACTCCAGCCGTTCCACCGAGGCCTGGGAGGACGACTGGCTGTTCATGGTCCGCCGGTACCGGCACAACCCGCGGGTGGTGGGGGCCGATCTCTACAACGAGGTGCGCCGGGACGTCCTCGACGACCCCAACTGGGGGCTCGGCGACCGCCACGACTGGTTCCGCGCCTCCCAGCGGATGGGCGACCGCATCCTTGAGGAGGGCAACCCGGACCTGCTGGTGATCGTCGAGGGCATCAACTGGACGGGGATCCCGGTGGACGGGTTCGCCCACGGACGGCCCGCCCTGGAGCCGGTCGAGCGGCTGTCGCACACCCTCGTGCGGTCCGGGAAACTCGTCTACTCGGCCCACTTCTACGGTTACACGGGCCCCCGGCACAGCGGCGCCACCGGCCTCGGCGAGACCTCCGACCCCCGCTACCAGGATCTGAGCCGTGCGGAGCTGGCCGACGTGCTGCACCGGCAGGCGTTCTACGTCAGCGCCGGACGGGACCGGCACTTCACCGCCCCCGTCTGGATCAGCGAGTTCGGGGTCGGGGGCCGGGAGGAGACCGGCGAGAAGCCACGGGCCTGGTTCCGGGCCTTCGTCGACCTCCTCGTCGAGGCGGACGCCGACTTCGCCTACTGGCCGCTGGTGGGCCATCACCAGAACCGCCGGGGCAACGGCTGGGCCCTGCTGCACTGGGATGCGGCGGGCCGCCGGATGGGCCTGTTCGACGGTGACGACTGGCGCGCCGGGCCGTGGAAGCACCTGATCGGCACAGAGGGCCGGACCGGCCGGATCGCCCCCGTGGACCGCTGGTCGATGCTCAGCCCGGACCACGGCGACTTCGACCAGTCGCTGCGGATGCGCGCGGCGGGCGACTGGGACCGCGGGGCGCGCAAGGCGGCGTGCCCGGACGGCCAGCGGCTCATCGGGCTGAGCCACACCGGCGCCCGGGGCCTGTGCACGGACACCGCCGCGCGCGACGGTGCTCCCGCGGACGGCGGGTACGAGGTGGTCCGCGACGAACGCCATGTCGAGCCGGGCGGGGACTGGGCCACCGGATACACCAAACTCCAGTGCCCGAAGGGACATTGGCTGACGGGTTACAGCGTCCGTGGCGCGACGGTGTCCGCGGCACTGTGCACGGCGGCGGGCGCCCGGCCGGGGAACGGCCGCACCGTGTGGTTCGACCGCGGCGACAACCGTCCGGCGGACGCCGCGGGCGGGGAGTTCGCGCACGGCCGGTACAAGGGCCAGTGCGGATCCGGGGAGTACGCGGCCGGGATCGCGTTCACCACCCGCGTGGGGTCCCGGGGGACGCCGGACGCGCTGCTGTGCCGGCCGCTGCGCTGACGTCCGGACCGGGAGGAGGTCCCACCGAGGGACGTCCGGACATCGGCGCTGCGCGCCGTCGTCACCGGAGGAGGCCACGACGCCGGCGGCGTCGTGGCCTCCTCCAGGTCTGCGGCGGCCGGTCCCGGCCGGGACCGGCTGCCGCAGGCGACGGGACGTGCTCAGAGCGCCCGGAGACCGGTGATCACCTCGCGCAGGATCTCCTCGTCGGGGAGGTCCGCGGGAGGCACCGGACGGGAGATCCGCACCAGATCGGCGTCGATCAGGTCGCCGATGAACACCCGGACCACCCCGACCGGGAGGTCGAGTCCGGTCGCCAGCTCCGCGACGGACTGCGGTTCCTCGCGGCACCGGTCGACGATGTCGAGGTGTTCGGGCGACAGTGTCCGGTCCGCGGCCTCGGCCGACGCGCTGCCGTCCGGGTCCTGCGCGCTGCTCTGCACGACCACCACGGCGATCAGGTCCAGGTCATCGGTCCCGCCGCGGGTCCGGCCGCGGGTCATGGCGTAGGGCCGGACGACCGGTCCCGCCGCGTCGTCGAACCACCGTGCCGCGTCCTGACTCTCTCCGTTCATGAGACCCCCCGTCTCCACTCAAGACGTCCCGTCACCCTCCGGCGCCGGGACCGGACCTCGGCGCGCTGCCCAGGTGCACGCCCACGCGCTTCACCATCAGTGTCATCTCGTACGCCACCTGGCCGACGTCGGAGTCGGCGTCGGCCAGCACCGCCAGGCAGCTGCCGTCCCCGGCGGCGGTGACGAACAGGAACGCGTCGTCCAGCTCCACCACGGTCTGCCGCACCCGGCCCGCGTCGAAGTGGCGGCCCACGCCCTTGGCGAGGCTGTGGAAGCCGGACGCGACCGCGGCCAGGTGCTCGCCGTCCTCGCGGGTCAGGTCCTGCGACGAGCCGGTGGCCAGGCCGTCACTGGACAGCACCAGCGCCTTGCGGATGCTGCGCACGCGTCCGACGAGTTCGTCGAGAAGCCAGTTGAGCTCACCTGCCCCGCCGCTCGAACCGTTGTGTGCCGTGGCGTTCGGTGCGGTCATCGACCGTCTCCCTCAGTTCTCGTTCCTGGTGCTGCGTCCTCGGCGGGGGCCGTGTACTCGCCGTTCTGCGCACGGCCCCGCTGCCACCCCCGCTGAAGCGAGGCCATCCTGGCCCTCACTTCCTCGGCGTCCCGCTCGGGTTCGGTTCCGGCGGGCGCGTCGTCCTTGCTGCCCCGCGGCGGCGGGACGGTCCTGAGCTGCGGGGCGAGGCTGGCCTGCCGCACCCTGCGGGGCAGTCCCCCTCCGGCCTGCCCGGCACCGTCCGCCGTCTCGGGGCGCGTCCTCTCCTCCGGCCGGGCGGTCCCGCGCTCTCCCCGCCCCTCCACCCGCCGGCCACGGTCGGAGACCAGGACGGGTGAGCGGCGGCGGGGCAGGGGGGCCCGGTCGTGCTGCGGCTCCGCGGACCGGCCGGGGGCGGCCCGGTGGTCGTCGGGGCCGCTGTCGTGGGCCTGCTGGTGCTCCTCCTCGGCGGCCGGGCCCCGGTGGAAGGCCAGCCCTTCCTCGTCCTCCTCCAGGGACCCCAGCGGCGCCTCGAGTTCGACCGGTCCGTCGAGGACCGGCGTCTGACCCCGCCGGGCCGGCGGCAGCGACACCGGGGCCGTGGCCAGCGCCACCACCCGGCTGCCCGCCGACTCCCGGTCGCCCGTCCGGCCGGCCGCGTCCGGGCCGCCGTCCCCGGCCGGGTCGGTGAGGAGCGGGGCGGGGATGAAGACGACGGCGGTGGTGCCGCCGTACGGAGAGGTCTGCAGCGACACCCGGACCCCCTGGCGGCGGGCGAGCCGGCTGACCACGAACAGGCCGAGCCGGTCGGTGTCGGAGAGCTCGAACTCGGGGGTCTCGGCGAGCCGCAGATTGGCGTCGAGCAGCGCTTCGGCGGTCATCCCGAGGCCACGGTCGTGGATCTCCAGCGTGAAGCCGTTCGCCACCCGCTCCCCGTGCACCTGGACCGCGGTGTGCGGCGGCGAGAACACCGTGGCGTTCTCCAGGAGTTCGGCCACCAGGTGGGTGAGGTCGGCGACGGCGGTCCCGGTGACGGCGAGCCGCGGCAGCCGCCGCACCTCGACGCGTTCGTAGTCCTCCACCTCGGCGACGGCCGCGCGGACGACGTCCATCAGCTGGACGGGCTTGCGCCACTGCCGGGACGGCGCCGCCCCGGAGAGGATCACCAGGCCCTCGGCGTGCCGCCGCATCCGGGTGGTGAGGTGGTCGAGCCGGAAGAGGTCGGCCAGCTCGTCGGTGTCCTCGGTGCGGCGTTCCATGGTGTCGAGGAGACTGAGCTGCCGGTGCAGCAGGACCTGGCTGCGGCGGGCCAGGTTGACGAAGACCTCGGAGACGCCGCGGCGCAGCTCCGCCTGCTTGACGGCGGCCTCCACGGCGGCCCGCTGGAGGGTGTTGAGGGCCTGGCCGACCTGACCCGTCTCGTCGGGGCCGTACTCCAGGCGGGGCGCCTCGGTCTCCACGTCGATCTGCTCCCCGGCGGCCAGCCGGCGCATCACGCTCGGCAGCCGTACGCCGGAGGCCTCGTGGGCCTCCTTGCGCAGCCGGGTCAGGTCGCGGACCAGGCCGCGGCCGATGCGGACGGAGACGACGAGGGAGACCAGGACGGCGGCGAATCCCAGGACGCCCGCGACACCGGCCTTGACGAGCACGCCGATGGCGACGGGTTCGACCCGGTCCTGATAGCGGTGTCCGGCGGCGGTGTTCATCCGGTCGAGGTCCGCGAGGACCGTGCCGACGGCGGCCTGCCAGCGTGCGGCGTCAGTGGTGTCCAGGGCCGCCCGGCCGGGCCCCGCGGAGAGGATCCGCTCCTCGGCGGACCGCAGATCGACGGTGTCGGGGCTGTTCCAGTACTTCGCGTAGACGGCGCTCTCCTCGGCGGGGAGCACCGGCAGGCTGGTGGAGTACAGCAGCTTGCGGTCGGCGACCCGGTCGGAGAAGAGCCGCAGGTCGTGGCGGCTGAGATGCCCGGCGGCCAGCGCGGAGGCGAACAGCGCGTCCTCGCGGGAGACCGCCTCGCGGGCGCGGGTGACGCCGATCAGCGCGCGGGCCTGCTTGTCCATCTGGACGTCCTCGAGCGCGTGCACGGCCGCGAGGAAGTCGTAGGTGGGGTCGATCAGCGCGTTGTACGCGGCGAACGCGTAGTTGCGGGAGACCGTGCCCTCCTCGACCTTGCGGCGCAGGGAGTCGAGGCCGTCCAGGCCGTCCAGGAGGGTGGTGAGCTGCTCGTCCGCCTGTCCGTCGTCGTGCATCTCCTGGTCGGCGGCGCTGGCGCGCAGCCGCTCCACGACGGCGTCGGTGGCGCGTTCCCGGCGGTGCAGCCGGGCGAGCCCGTCCGAGCTGCGGGGGTCGGCGAGGTGGACCAGGGCCTGCCGGCGCTCGTCCTGGAGCATGTGGACGGTGTTCTCGGCCGGATAGCCGACCGACTCGACGAGTGCGGCGAAGTCCAGCAGCCGCTGCGCCTCCCGGCCGGTGATGACCACGGCGAAGGACCAGATGGAGGTGAGGGACACCAGCGGTACCAGAAGCAGCCCCACGATCTTCCTGCGGATGGACTTCCCGCGAAAGCGCATGGCCTCCCCTATGTCAACCCCGGTTCGCGGGGGTGGTGTTCCGTCAATAAACGGCGCGAGCCTACTACTGGACGGGGACAACTCGAAGACCAGTCCGTACGCCCATGGCTGTACGCGCAGGCGTTGCGTCCGCAGTTGTCCGGGCGATTCCCGGACATCACCTCCCTCGCTGTGGCTCACGCCACCCAGGGGGATCGCCACAGTTCGACCGGGTATTTGGCTGAAAAGTTCCGCCTCGGTGGAACCTCCCGCCTCCGGCGTTCGTGATCCTGAGTGGGGATGGGACGGGATTTCCCGATCACCCCGCTTTTCGAACGGCGCCTGCCGGGCACCCGCCCCGGAGCCGGGGAACCTCGCACCCGGCCGTCGAGCAGTCCGCCACGTGGGGGGAGTGAAGGTCAGATGGACACCCAACGACGTCGCCCAGCGTCCGCGCACACCGCCGAGCCCTCCGGTGAGGCACCGCATCGCACCACTGCCGCCGAGACCCGTCAGGACGGCGGCCACCGTCCGCTGTGGACGGTGGAGTCAGCGCCCCGGCCCCGGCTCCCCGATCCGGTCCGGACATCCGCGGTGCGGGCGGTCATCATCGGCTCGGTCACCCTGATTCTGGCCATGATCGCGTTTCTGTGCACCCTGGCCGGGTCGTGGTTCGCCTTCCCCGCCGTGCTCGCCACGGTGGGCGGCACCGTCGTCGCCACCTGGAGCGTCGTCGATGTCTGGGTGACCCGGCAGGTGTGGAACCAGCGGTACGGCGTGGTCTCCGCGCCCAGCAGCACGGCACGGGCACTGCGGCGCGAGCGGCGCCGTGCCCGGCGCGCGGCCCGCACGGCCGCCAGGTCCCGGTCCCGGCCCGCCGACCGGCGGCGGCTCTCGCAGGCCTGATCCATCCCCTCACCGGGCGCGAACGTGTAGGTTCGGAAACGGACGGTGCACACGGCAACGGCCGTGACCGCACCGTCCGTTCGGATGACACGGGTCGGACCACACAGCGGGGGGTGCGCCGTCCATGGCCTTGCGGGAACCGGCAGTCCAACGGCTCGAAGGAGCGCTCACCGATCCGGGGTTCTCCTGGACCCTGTGCATGGTGGGCGAGGACCAGTCCCAGAAGTTCTCCCAGTTGACGGGTGAACTGCGGGCACCGTTCTCGCGCACGGGCGACGGGAAGCGCATCTCCTCCGGCTTCTCGTACTGGGGCGTGGAGTCGACCGTGGCGTGGGTGCACGCCTGTTCCGACCTCTTCTATCCGGTGATGCGGGAGAGCATCGAGTCCTTCACCCGCCGGTGGCAGCGGATCGGCACCGCGCTGGAGGGACAGCGCTTCCACTACGTGAGCCTGGGCACCGGTACCGGGCACAAGGACCACGCCGTGCTGGAGCGGCTGCGCCGCGGCCATCCCGAACTCCGCTACATACCCGTGGACGTCAGCCCGGAGATGCTGCGGCTCGGCCAGCGGGAGGCGCTGCGCAATCTGGACATCCCGGCGGGCAGCGTGGTCCCCGTCCAGCTCGACTTCTCCTCCGCCCGGAACGTCCTGGGGCTGCGCCGGCTGGTGGAGCGGCTGGTGGGCGACGAGCCGGTGGTCTACTCACTCCTCGGCAACACCCTCGCCAACTTCGAGGACGACACCGCGCTGCTGGCCCTGCTGATGGGGCAGTTGCTGCGCCCGCAGGACCGCTTCATGCTGGAAGTGGCCAGCACCGAGCAGCTGGACGAGGCCGGCGCCCGGGCGGCGGCGCGCGAGTACCGGGCGAGCCCGCGCTTCGGCGAGTTCGTGACCAGCGCCGTCATGCAGTACACGGACCTGCGGATCGACATGGACAGCGTGTCCTTCGGGGCGGTCGTGGAGGAGGACCGTGCCCTGCTGGTGAAGGTGGTCTACCGGAACCGCACGGGCGGCCAGGTGCGGCTCACCCTCCCGGACCGCAGCAGCGTCGAGTTCCCGGACGAGGACACCATCCGGTTGCTGATCACCCGGAAGTACTCACCGGCCGGGCTGGAGAAGATGCTCGCGGACGCCGGGGCCGTGGAGGTGGGGCGCACCCGCTCCGGGTTCAACGCGGCGATCGGGGAGCCGAGGTTCGGGATGGATCTGGTGCTGCTCCAGGCCGGTTCTCCGCCCGCCCCGAACGGATCGCACCGGCCGCCCGCCCCGAACCCGTTCGGCTGACCGTGGCGCTCCGTCCGATGCGGCGGTCCGGCTGGTCGGTGCTGACCTTCGGCGCGCTCGCGCTCGCCCTGGGCGTCTGCGTGAGCTGGCTGGCCGCCGCGCCGTTCCGGCAGAAGTGGGAGCCGCTGATCCAGACGCTGGCACTGGTGGCAGCCATCAGCGGGGTGTTCGCCGAGCGCCGGGCGGCGGCCCAGGAGCGGGAGCGGCAGGCCCTGGACGCCGTCACCGACGAACTGGTGAAGAACACCGGGATCCTGGCCGACCCGCGGTTCGGGCCGCTCGACCCCGCGCGTCCGGTGCACCGGGTCTTCCCGCGCCCGGTGCTCTCGGCGACGGATGCGGCGCTGGTGTCGGGGGTGCTGGCCGAACCCGGCCACAGCGAGCTGGTGGGCCTGCTGCACGAGTGGCGCGACACCGTCCACGAGCTCAACCGCCGGCTGGACCTCGCCGAGCTGCGGAGCTTCGTCGTGGAGGCCAACAGCGCCGAACTGCTGCGCGTGGACCGCGACCTGCGCCGGGAGAACGGCCATCTGCACCGGGCCCGGGCCATCCGGGACCGGATCGAGGAGCTGCTGCGGCGCCGGTACGGGCGGGAGGACGGCGTGGCCGAGCGCCTGCGGGAGCTGCGCGCTGCGTCCGGCGCCGAGGAGTGAACCGGCGCCGGACGGAGCGGCCTCACTCCGCCGCCGTCTCCTGAGCCGCAGGTGCCTTCCGGGCAGCCGTTGCCTCCTGGGCCGGCGCAGTCTCCTGGACCTCGGGTGGCTCCTGGGCCGACGCTGTCTCCTGGGCCGGTGCTGTCTCCTGGGCCGGCGGGCGCTTGTACATCCGGGTCGCGGTGATCTCCCCGTGCACCGTCTCCTCCCCCGCGTTCTGCTGCGGCAGACCGGGACGCAGGTGCTCCTCCACGCTGATGTACTTCAGCCCGGCCCGCAGGTCCGCGTCGTTCCGCAGCCGGATGACGAGCGGGAACTCGGCGAGGGCCGTGGTGTCGAACAGGCCCGTGGTGTAGAGCAGCTGGACCCCGAGCGCGTCGGCCACGGCCCGCTGGAGCTCCAGCAGGTAGGTGGCGTTGGCCCGGCCGATCGGGTTGTCCAGGAACAGCGTGCCCGCGTGCCGGTGCCGGTCCCGCCCGCGGTCGTTGCTGCGCAGCGCCGCCATGGTGCAGTACAGGGCGATGGCCGCGGTGAGCAGCTGTCCGCCGGAGAACACGTCGCCCATCTGCCCCACCGGCACCCGCTCGGCGCGCAGCACCGCGTCGGGCTTGAGGATCTCGACGGCGATGCCGCGGGGCTGCAGTGCCGCGGCGACCCCGCGCAGCAGCAGCGACATGCCGTCCCGGCGCAGGTCGGAGTTCTTCCGCACGGCGGCCCGGGTCGCCTCGTCGATGACCTCGCCGAGCCTCTCGGTGAGCGTGGCGTGGTCCGGGTCGTCGAACCGGATGCGCAGGAACTCCTGGCCCGACCACTCCCCCAGGCCCTCCGGGAGCCGGGAGAGCCGCTGGGCGGAGCGGAGCGTGGCCAGCGAGGACTCCACGAGCCCGCGGAGCCGGTCGACGATGCTGTCGCGGTTGCGCTCCAGCTGCTCCAGCTCGTCGGTGAGGACCCGCAGCCGGGGCGCGAACGCGTCGGCCCAGGCCGCCGCGTGCTCGGGGAGCGCGGAGGCCGGCAGCTCCCGGATCTGCTGCCGGGCCGGGGTCCGGACCTGTTCGTAGCGGCTGGAGTTGGCGTGCCGGACCAGGACGTCCGAGGCCTCCCGCACGGTCGACTCGGCGGCCGAGAGATCGGTGGCGCAGCCGCGCAGCGAGCGGCGGGCCTCGGCGGCGGCCTGCCGGGCCTCGTCGAGCCCGCCGGGGTACGCCTCGGGCTCCTGCTCGGCGCCGTCCCCCTGGTCGGCGGTGGGCACCGGGTCGCGAAGCAGGTCCCGCAGCAGCGCGGCGGTCTCCTCGAAGCCGCCGGCGGCGTCCTCGGCCGTCCGGTGGGCGTGCAGCAGTTCGGTGTGCCGGGCCCGGGCCGTCTCCCAGGCGTCGGTACGGGCGGCGAGTTCGCCGGTGGCGGTGCGCAGCAGGGTCTGGGCCTGCTCGGCGTCGGCCGGCACCAGCTCCTCGGGCAGCTCGGTGTGGGCCTCCCCGTCCTCGGGCGCGAGGCGTTCGGCGTCGCCCCGCAGCCGGCCCAGCTGCTCACTGGCGGACGAGGCCCGCGACTCCAGCTTCTGGACGAGCGACTCGGCGCGGGCCGCGGCGGCCTGGCGGGAGGGGCCGTCGGCCCCGTCGGTGCCCTCCAGGAGCTGGGCGGCGCGGTTGCGCACCTTGTTGGTGAGCCGGTCGAGTTCGGCGCGGGCGGCGCTCTCGTCGCTCTCGGCCCGGGCCTGCTCGGCGCGGAGGTCGGCGCCGACACCGACCTTCTCGTAGAGCTGCGAGGCCGCGCGGTACGCCTCGCGCAGCGCGGGCAGCGCGGCCCGGGACTGCGCGGTGTCCTCGCCGATGTCGTCGGGGGCGCCCGCGATCTCGGCCCGCTCGGCGCGCAGGGCGCGGGCGGTGCGCCGGGCGTCGTCGGCGGCGCGCTGGGCGGCGCGGCGGTCCTCGTCCGCCGCCCGGGCCCGGTCCAGACAGGCGGTGGCCCGGGCCTCGGACTCGGCCGCCTCCTCGGTGAGTTCGCGGACCCGGCTCTGCCAGCCGGCCCGCTCCCGGAGCCGGTGTGCCAGCCCGGCGAGGATGTCGGCGGCGCGGCGGGCGCGCTGGGCGGCCTCCTGCCGTTCGTCCCGGGCCCGGGCCGCCTCGGCGGCGGCCTCGTCGGCTTCGGTACGGGCCGCCCGGGCCGTGGCCAGCCCCTGGCGCGCGGTGTCGGCGGCCTCCCGTGCGGTGCGGGCGGCGTCGGCGAGTTCGGCGAGCCGGCCGGCCGGGCAGCCGGTGCGCCAGGAGACGATCCGGGCGGCCAGGGCGCGGTCGCCGGAGAGCCGGGCGGCGAGCTGCCGGATCTCCTCCTCGCGGGCCGTCGCGCGGGCCCGCAGCGCCTGCCGTTCGTCGTCGGCGGCGCGCTCGTCGTGCATGGCCGGGTTGGGCGGGACGAGGAACACCTCGGAGCCGCTGTCCGCGCCGGGTGCGGGGGCGGGCGCCAGCAGGGCGGCCGCGGTGCCGACGGCGACGGTGGACCGGGGCAGCAGCGCCGCCCCGGCGAGCACGTCGCGGGCGCGGGCGTGGGTGGCGGGGTCGGTGATGACGACGCCGTCGACGAGTTCGGGGCGGGCCGCGACCACGGTGGCGTGGTCGGCCGGGTCGACGGCCTGGGCGAGGTAGCGCCAGCCGGGGAGCGCCGGAATGCCGTGTTCGCCGAGGAACTCCACCGCCGCCAGGACGTCGGGCCCCGGCGGGAGCAGCCCGCCGTCGCCGAGCGCCCCGAGGATCCGGGCGTCGTCCGCGGCGGCGGTGCGCAGGTCGAAGAGCTGCCGCTCGGCGGAGGCGATGTTCTCCTCCAGCATCTCGCGGAGGCCGTCGGCGCCGCGGTCCACGTCCTCGGCGGTGAGCGGACCGGCCGTGGCTCCGGCGTCGCCGGACTCCGCGGCACCGGCCGACGGGTCCGCCGCGGCACCCGGATGCGCCTCCCCGGGGGCGGGTGTGCTCCGGCGGGGCCGGGGGATGCCGGGCACCGAGACGTGCGGCAGGCTGAGCAGTTCGGCCAGCCGCGGGTCGGCGCCGATGGACTCCGCCTGGCGGCGCTCGGCGTCGTAGCGGGACTCGGCGGCCTGCGCGGCGTCCACGGCGCGGGCGGCGGCGAGTTCGGCGCGGGACTCCGCGGCCGCGGTGTCCTTGGCCCGCTCGGCGGTGCTCCCGGCGGTCGCGCGGGCCGTCTCCCAGGCGGCGACCGCGGTCTTCTCGGCATCGCTGGCGGCGAGCGCGGCCCGGGCCGGGTCGGCGTCCGGCGTGGTGTCGTCGAGCCAGCCCGCCCGGACGGCCTCCGCGGTCTCCTGTTCGACCTCGGCGAGCCGCTGGCGCAGGTGCTCGGTCTCGCTGCGGGCACGCTGGGCCCCGGTGGCGGCGGCCGTGGCGTCGCGGTGTGCCGCCTCTCCCGCCTCCTGGAGGGCGGCGGAGCGCTCTTCTTCCTCCTGGGCGAGCCGTTCGCCGTCCTCCGCGGCGGCCTGCAGGGCGCGTACCAGGTCGGCGGCGGCCGTCGCGCGGGCGGCGAGCGCGGGCGCGGCGTCCCGCTCGGCCTCCCGGATCGCGACGGCGACCCGGGCGGAGCGGTCGGCGGCGGCCCGGTGGCGGAGCACCGCCTCGGCGGCCTGCCAGGCGGAGAGCAGGGTACGGGCGTCGCCGAGCTCGCGGCGCTGGGCAGCCGCGGCCTTCTCCGCGGCGGACAGGGCCAGCGAGGCGTGCCGGTAGGCGAGTTCGGCCCCGATGAGCGAACTGTGGGCGCGGGCCTCCTCGGCGTCCGCGACGGTCTGCGCCGCGTCGGTGACCTGCCGGGTGAGGTCCGCGGCGCGGCCCCGCTCCAGGCGGGCCCGGACGGACAGCCGGCGGGCGAGCGTCCGGGTGCGGCGCTCCGCGCCGGTGTGCACCTCGCGGGCCCGCTCGCGTTCCGCGGTGGCGTCGACGATGCGGCCGAGCAGGTCCACGGAACCGGCGGTGAAGTCACGTTCGGCCATCAGCTCGGCACGCCGGCCGAGCTTGTGCGCGAAGCCGTGGACGAGGTCGGCGAGCCCGTCGGTGTCGCGGGTGTCGGTGACGGCGCGCAGCAGCAGATCGGTGAAGTCCGAGTCGTTCTTGACGGCGAAGAGGCCCGCCGCCTCGCCCTCGTCGGCGTTCATCTCCCGCTGGTAGCGGAAGAGTTCCGGGTCGAGGCCGAGGTCACCGAGGTGCTCGTTCCAGCGTTCGTGGATCTCCTCCCAGACGACGTCCAGGTTGGGGTACGCCTTGCCGGCCTCGGTGACGGCGTCCCGGAAGCCCTTCATCGTGCGCCGCCGGCCCCGGGCCCCGGAGGCGCCCTCGGCCGGGGCGCGCACCGTCGCGGACTCCGCGACCGGCAGCGAGTCCAGGCTCATCCCGGGGCCGGGCCGGAAGGAGTACCAGGCCTCGGCGAACTTCCGGGGGTCGTTCGAGACCTGGCGGCCCCGCCACTCGCTGACCTTGCCGACGACCACGGACTCGCCGGTGACCGTGTGCTGCCACTCCAGGGCGACGTGCCCGCAGTCGTCCGCCAGCAGGAACTTCCGCAGCACACCGGAGCTCGCGCCGCCGAGGGTGTTGCGGTGGCCGGGCAGCATGACCGAGAAGATGAGCTTGAGGAGGACGGACTTGCCGCCGCCGTTCTCCAGGAAGAGCACGCCCGCGGGGGCCGGGCGGCGCGGCGGGCCGGTGGGCTCGTCCTCGAAGAAGTCCGCCTGGGTGGGTGCCGGGCGGCTCACCGGCTCGCCGACACCGCGCAGGTCGAGCACGGTGTCGGCGTAGCGCGCACCGGCAGGCCCGATGGAGTAGAGGCGGACCCGGGACAGCTCGTACATGGCGGACTCTCGTTGGTGTGCTGGTGGGTGGTGGGGTGGCGTGGAGCGGTCAGGAGTGGAACGGCAGGCCCGCGTCGGCCGCCAGGTCGAGGTCGTCGGTGTCGTCCGGCGGGAGCAGGGTGGCGGTGCCGTCGCTCAGCGGGACCACACCGAGCTCCAGGAGTTCGGCCATGGCGGCGCTGCCCGCGAGGTCGCGGACCTGCAACTGGTAGCGGGCGGTGGTGCGGTAGGCGCCGCCGGCGTCGTCCCCGGTGCGCTGCAGGAAGCCCGAGTCGGTGAGGAAGGCGACGGCCTTGCCGACGATGCCGGTGGTCGAACCGGCGAGCCGGCGCGCGTCCTTGGTGGCCCCGGTGGCGCTGCGCCGGGCGTAGACGCGCCAGGCGGCCTCCAGGCCGGGGGCGCCGCTGGTGGGGTCGGTGTTCTCGCCCTGCTCGTCGGCGCGCTCCTCGAGCCGGCGGCAGGCCTGGCGGACGAAGGCCTCGACCCCGTTGACGGTGATCCGGCCGATGTAGCCGTCGTCGGCGAGGTCCTCGGGGCGGGGAAAGGCCATGGCGGCGACCGCGAGATGCGCGAGCCCGTGCAGGAACCGGTCGGCGGAGTCCGAGGACGCGCGGCGGGCGTAGTCGCCCATGCGGACCGCGAAGACGGAGTCCTCGGCGGCGGCCACGGCCATGCCGGCGCGGGTGGACACCTCCAGGACCACCAGCCCCAGCCCGGTGGCGACGGCGTCGGCGAGCCGCGCGAAGGCCGGGTCGTCGCGGTGCCGGCGCAGCAGCTCGGTGTAGTCGGCGTCGCGGGCGGGCTGCAGCTTGGGCTGCAGCCCGAAGGCGACGAGCCGCGCGGCGTCGGCGGCATCGGCCGGGGTGCATCCGGACGCGGGTGCGCGGGCCGCGGAGGGCGCCTGCGCCCCGGCGGGCGGGGACCCCTCGGCTGCGGCCTCCGTGCCACGGGTGAAGTCGGCTCCGGCCTTGGCGGGTTCGCCGGGCGGGCCGCCGTCGGGGCGGTACGTGGTCACGGCTGCTGCTCCTTGCGGTGGGCGGCGGGGTCGGGGGACGGGACGGTCACGCCGCCTCCGTACGGTCCGCGGCCATCCCGGCCGCGTCGAGGAGGGCGGTGCCGACGATGAGGTCGGCGCCGCCGAACTCCGGGTCGTCGAGGTCGGTGCCGTCGTCGACGGCGAACAGCAGCCGCTGCTCGCCCTGCCGGTAGGCGGTGCCGACCGGGGGGCTGGCGGCGTGCACGGCGAGCAGCGCCACGAGGTACGGGAGTTCGGGGTCCCGGCGGCGGGCGTCGGCGAGCAGCCCGGAGAGGCGCCGCGGGGCGTCGGCCGGGAGGTCGAGGAGTTCCATGGCCCGGGCGAGCTGCTCCTCGCTGAACCGGCTGTCGTCGGGCGTCGCGACCAGGTCGGGCTCCGGCATCTCGGCGCCCAGGTGGTCGCGTTCGACGGGCGGGGTGAACAGCAGGTCCACCAGGTCGCCGAGGCGTACGGCCGACGGGGTGCGCAGACCGGTTCCCCGGGCGAAGAAGGCGTCGGTGACCCGGGTCGCCCGCTCGACCGCCAGGGGCAGCACGGGGGCCACCAGCTGCCCGTAGAGGTCGAGGCCGGCGCGGGCCGCGGGGGCGGCGAACGCCTGCCGGTCCTGCTCGGCGCGGAACAGCGGCCCGGCCTCCAGCAGCCTCGACTGGAGCTGGGTGTGGCGGCGGATGCAGTCCTTGACGATGTCCACCAGCTCGGCGGCCCGGCGCTTGTGCTCCGGCTCCTCCGCTTCGTCGCGGGCACGGCGGATGTTGGTGAGGATGGCGTTCTCGTGACGGTAGCGGTCCGCGACGTGGTCGAGCGCCTCGGCGATCATGTCGGGGACGGTGCGCAGCCAGTCGACGGCGCGGACGTTGCGCCGGGTGGCGTCGAGGGTCCGGCGGAGCGTCTCGGCGTACTGGACCGTGCGGTAGCGGGCCTGTTCGGCGGCGAGTTGCGCGTCGGCGAGCCGGCCGCGGCTGATCAGCACCTCCAGCTTCACCTCGGCGGCGATCTGGGCGCTGGTCACATCGGTGTCGAGGGCGCCGACCAGGACGTTGACGGCTTCGTCGGTGGTGCGCAGGTACACGCTGCCGCCGGGCCCGGGCACCTCCTCGACCAGCTTGAAGTCGTAGTCGCGCCGGACGTAGGCGCCGTCCGGGCCGAACGTGCCGTAGACGGCGCGGAATCCGCGGTCCACGCTGCCGACGTTGATGAGGTTCTCCAGCACCCAGCGGGCGACCCGCTCGTGCTCGCCCGCGGGACGCTCCGGTGCCTGGGCCGCGACCCGCGGCAGCAGCCTGGCCACTATCTGCTCGTGGTCGGCACCGGTGTCGAAGTCCATGTTGAGCGTGACGAGATCGATGGCGGCGAGTGCGACCTCGGCCATCGCGTAGACCGTGTACGCCCCGGCGAGGTTGGCCTTGCGCACGTCGAGGTCGTGCAGCGGCGCGGTGCAGGCGAGCGCGCGCAGCCGCCGGGCCAGCCCCTCGTCGGCGGCGGGCCCCGGGGCAGCACGGGTCCCCGCGCTGAGCTGGGACGGAGCGAGTTCCGAGGCGTGCGAAGTCACGACGGACAGAGTAGATCCTCGGACCGACAACGACCGAAACGGCGCGGATGGGGCGGGCCCGTTCGCGCTGCCGGTGCGGCCCGTTGGGGTTACCCGATCCCACCAAAGGTCACCATGAAACAGCACATCTTATGCAGAGTCGATCAGTTCACGGGCGAAGCGGGACACCTTCCGGTTGCGGGCCGCACGGCCGTGACGCCGGGGACGGAACGGCTCACGCGGCGGCGCCCCGGGGCCACGGCCGGGTGGCCGCCGTCAGGACCTCGGCACCGTGCGCGGCGAGGAACGCCTCGACGGCCGGTGCCCAGCCGAACCGTTCGGCGCGGGCCCGGGCCGCCGCCCGCCGCGCCGCCTCCGGCCGGGCCAGCAGCGCCCGCGCCGCGTCGGCGAACGCCGCGCCGTCACCGGCCGCGACCGCCCCGCCCGCACCGACGATCGCGGGGAGCGCGGAACCGGCGTGCGCCACCACCGGAGTACCGCAGGCCAGCGCTTCCAGCGCGGCGAGACCGAAGGTCTCCACGGGGCCGGGGGCGAGGCAGAGGTCGGCGGTGGCCTGGAGCGCGGCCACCTCATCGGGGTCGGCGAGATGGCCGAGGAAGGTGACGGGGAGCCGTTCCGCGCGGGCTCGTTCGGCCAGCCGGGAGCGCAGCGGGCCGTCCCCGGCGACCACCAGGACGGCCGGTTCCCCGCGGCGGCGGAGAGCGGCGAGCGCGTCCAGCGCCGTCCCCGCCCCCTTCTCGACGGACAGCCGGGAGCAGAGGGCGAGCAGCGTCTCGCCGGGGGCTGCCCAGCGGGCGCGCAGCGCGGCTCCGCCGAGGCCGGGCCGGCGCCGGTCGAGGTCGACCCCCAAAGGAGCGCGTACGACATTACGGGCGCCGATCCTGGTGAACTCGCGCTCCGCCCACGCGGTGGTGCAGACGACCCGCGAATAGGACAGCGCGGTGCGCCGGTTGAGCCGGTCCGCCACCTTCCGTGCCGCGCCGTCCGGAACGCCCCAGGTGCCCAGAACGCCGTCCACCGACTCGTGGGAGACCATCACGGCGGGGACGCGGGCACGCCGGGCCCACTCCCCCGTCCAGCGCAGGGTGGTGCGGTCCGACACCTCCAGCCGGTCGGGGGCGAGGCTCTCCAGCAGCCGGGCGGTCCGGCGGCGGTCGGCCAGCACCCGGTAGCCCCCGGTGGCCGGGAGCGGGGTGCCCGGAAGCGTGATCACCCGCCCCTGGCCGGTCCGTTCGTCGCGGCAGGACTCACCGGGGACGACCAGGACGGGCTCATGCCCCGCCGCCCGGTAGCCCGCGCCCAGTTCGGCCAGTGCGGTGCGCAGTCCGCCGGAGGAGGGGGTGACGAAGTTGGCCAGCCGGACGATCCGCAGCGGCCCCTCACGTGTCATGGCGCCGGTCATGCCGCCACCGCCGTCCGGGCCGTGAGGATCTCGGCGTAGTGGCCGAGGAGCCGGTCGCCGACCGACTCCCAGGTGCGCTCCGCCACAGCCGCGCGGCCGGCCCGCCCGAACCGGGCCCGCCGCTCCGGATCGACCAGCAGGGACCGGACGGCGCGGGTCAGGGCGGCGGCGTCCCGCGGCGGCACGAGCAGCCCCGTGCGGCCGTGGTCGACCAGGTCGAGGGGCCCGCCGGCCGCCGGCGCGACCACGGGAACCCCGCTGGCCATCGCCTCCTGCACCGTCTGGCAGAACGTCTCGTACGGCCCGGTGTGCACGAACAGGTCCAGCGAGGCGAAGATGCGCGCGAGTTCACTGCCGGTGCGACGGCCGAGGAAGCGGGCTCCGGGCAGCGCCGCGCGGAGTCCCGGGGCGCTGGGGCCGTCCCCGACGACGACCAGCCGCACCCCCGGGAGCAGGGCGGTCCCCGCCAGCAGGTCCACCTGCTTCTCGGGCGCGAGGCGGCCGACGTAGCCGACGAGCAGTTCGCCGCCCGGGGCGAGGGAACGGCGCAGTCCGGGGTCGCGCAGCGCGGGGCGGAACCGCTCGGTGTCCACGCCCCGGGGCCAGAGCCGCACCCGCGGAACGCCGTGCTCCACGAGGTCGCGGACGGCCGCCGAGGACGGGGCGAGGGTGCGGTCGGCGGCGGTGTGCACGGAGCGTATCCGCCGCCATGCGGCGTTCTCACCGGCGCCGACGTAGGTGCGGGCGTAGCCGCCGAGATCCGTCTGGTAGACGGCGACGGCGGGGATGCCGAGACGTGCGGCGGCGGTCATCCCGCGGACCCCGAGGACGAAGGGGCCGGCCAGGTGCACGAGGTCGGCGCGGTGCGCGGCCAGTGAGGCGGCGACCCGCCGGCTGGGCAGCGCCACCCGCACCTGGGGATAGCCGGGGAGCGGCAGCGAGGGCACCCGGACCACCGGGCAGGGATCGGCGGCGGAGATGTCGGGGACGGCCGGGCCGTCGTGCGGCCCGGCCGGCGCGATCACCAGGGGTTCGTGACCGCGCCGGACGAGGTGCCGGGCGGTCTGCAGGGCGCAGTGGGCCACGCCGTTGACATCGGGGGGAAAGGACTCGGTGACGATGACGACACGCATACGGGTGTTGTCGGCCGCCGGGACGTGCCCCCGGCCACGGGCACCTTTCCGCCGGGGGAACGTCCCATGAGCGTTTGCGCGGCCATGCCGCCCGCAGGCGTCACACGGCGGGCATGTCCGGCCCGAACCGGCTGCGGACGGCCGTCTGGACCTCCGCCTCCTCCGCCGGGTCCGCGGCGAGCCGGCGGAGCTGGTCGACGACGCGGGTGTCGCCGATCGCGGCGTGCCGGGCCGCCAGCTCGCGGGTGGTCTCCTCGCAGTCCCACAGGCACTCCACGGCGAAGCCCGCGGCGAACGACGGGTCGGTGGCGGCCAGCGCACGGGCCGCGCGCCCGCGCAGCTGCGAGGAGGAGGTCTCGCGGTAGATGTGGCGCAACACGGGGGCGGCGCAGGCGATCGACAGCCGGCCGGCGCCGTCGACCAGCGTCCACAGCTCGGCGGCGTCCGCGCCCTCGGTGCGGACGGTCGTGCGCAGGGCGGCGAGCACGAGCTCGGAGTCCTGACGGCCGCCCCGGCAGGCGAGCATCCCCGCCGCCGCCCGGCCCACCGCGTCCGGCCGGCGGGCCCAGCCACGGGCCCGTTCCAGCGCGGCCGTGCTGCGCATGCGTTCGAAGGAGGCGATGGCGACCTCCGCCACGACGGCCGACGGGCTCGCCGCGGCGGCGTCCAGCAGGTCGAGGGCCTCGGGGTCCTGCTGTTCCGCGAGGTGGCGCAGGGCGGTGCAGCGGGCCCCGTCCGGGCCCGAGCGGGCGGCTTCGACGATCTCCGGGCGGTCCTCGGGGCCGGCCACGGCGGTCATGCAGCGGGCGGCAGCCGCGTGGCGCGGCTGGGAGGGGTGCTGGTCGAGACCCTGCTGCGCCCAGTCCAGGACTTCCCCGACGCTCCACCCGGGCCGCGGTCCGCTCGGCCTGAGCTGCCGCTGCCAGCGGTCGAAGCTGCCCTGTTCCCGGGCGGCGCGCACCCGGGCCGCGGTGTCCGGGTCGTCCTGGTCGTCCGCCCACAGCCGCCACGGCCGGGGCTCGAAGGCGTCCCGGACGGCCGCGGCGAGGTCCGCCTCGCCCTCCGGGGTGCGGGGGAACCGGGCGACGACCGCCCGGCCGAGGGCCTTCAGCGCGTCGTCCTCGTCGCGGAGGGCCAGCTCGTCCAGGGCCCAGGCCCAGTTGCTGCCGGCGACGGCGTAGCGGCGGAGGAGCAGCAGGGCGTCCGTGCGCCCGTAGCTGGCGAGGTGGCCGAGGACGGCGAGGGCGAGCCCGGTGCGCTGTTCGGAGCCGTCCACCAGGTCGTCGGGATGGAACAGATGCTGTTCGATCGGGTCGAGCCCGCCGTCGAGCTCGAGGTGGAGCCGCGCGTAGTAGAGGGAGCGGTTCTCGATCTGCCAGTCGTGCCGGGGGTCGTGCAGCACACAGTGGTGCAGCGCGGCGAGCGCCTCGGCCCGCGGCGCCGCGAGGGCATGCAGAGTCCCGTCGCCGCGGCCTCGCTGCAGGAGGCCGAGGAGGGTGCCACTGGGCGCTATGTCTGGATCGAACATGAGGTCAGCATCCGGTGCGGTGGGTTCGCTGGCAACGGGATTTCCGCCGACCGGCATTCTTGCCGGTGACCACGGGATCTACGCCTGATGAGCAGCGCGGATTTCCGTACCCGAGCGCCGCAGCCTACCCGGACCGTATGATTCCGCCGAGCCGGGGCGACGAACCGGAGAAACCGCCCTTCAAGGCCCCTGGCATATGCCGGAAGCACCACCGAATCGGGTGTTGCCAAATCCCTTACGGGCCGTCGCTCCCTGTGCAACAGTCGTAACCGGCCTTCCCTCAGACTCGGCCGCGCTTATATCGGAGTACGTGATGCCGCCCCACTCGTTCGCGGACCGTCCAGCCGCTCAGCCGCCGGAGCGCGGCGCGGTGGACGCCCTCATCTCCCAGACCCGCCGCTTACGCGGAGGCGTCGACGCCGTACGGCGGGACACCGCATCGGCCGAGGACGATCCCCGGTTCCGCTGGCAGCGGGCGCTCTGCGACCTCGCGGTGCACCACCTCGACGACCTGGGCCAGCAGCTCGGGCAGCTGCGCGAGGGACTGCCGCCCGACCTCGTCCCCGCCGATGCCGCGCCGGACACCGTCGTCCCCGCGCCGCCCGCCGGGGCGCCGTCCCCCGCCGAGCGGGGTTCCCTGCTCAGCCGGGTGGGCAGCGCCGAGTGGAATCTGCTCACCGACGAAGTGGACTGGTCGGACGAGCTGTTCCGGATCTTCGGGCGCACCCCCGAGGACGGCCCGCTCTCCCTCGACGAGCTGCCGTCCTGGCTGTTCGCGGAGGACCAGGGGCTGTTGACCGCCATGGTCACGGACTGCCTGGTGGACGGGAAGCCCATCGACGGCGAGTTCCGCATCGTGCGTGCCGACGGCTCCGTCCGCACTCTCCACATGATGGGCGAGCCGGTGCTCGACGCCGACGGCTGCACGGCCTCCATGTGGGCCGTGCTGCGCGACGTCAGCGAACTGCGACGCAGCCAGCGGGCGGTGCGCGAGACCCGTGACTCGCTGCAGCGCCAGCGGCACATCGCGCAGACCGAGCGCCGGCTTGCGGTCGAGCTGCAGGAAGCCGTGCTGCCTCCCTGGCGCGGCTCCCTGCGGTTCCCGCAGGGCGGTCAGGCCTCGCTCGACCTGGCCGCCCACTACCTCCCCTCCGGCACCGGCGCCCTCATCGGCGGCAACTGGTACGACGCCCTGCACCTGCCCGACGGGCAGACCCTGCTCAGCGTCGGAGACCTCACCGGACACGGTGTGGCCGCCACCTCCGGGATGGCCATGCTGCTCGGCGCGCTGCGCGGTATGGCGGTCGCGGGCGTGGCGCCCGGAGCGCTGATGGGCTGGCTCAACCAGCTGCTCGACGCCTCGGCCCAGCCCGCTCTGGGCAGCGCCCTCTGCTGCCGCTACGACTCCCGCAGCGGCGCTCTGTCCTGGTCGCAGGCGGGACACTCCGCACCACTGCTGTTCCGCGACGGGGTGGGGCGCCCCCTGCCGCAGCCGGACGGAGTCCTCCTCGGCGCCACCTCCGGAGCCTCGTACGGGCAGGCCGAGGAACAGCTCGCCCCCGGTGACGTGCTGGTCCTGCACACCGGCGGCCTCGCACCCTCCTTCTCCGACCCCACCGGCCCGGACGGCGACGCGGCGGTCCAGCGGCTGCTGGCCCTCGGCCCCCGGCTCTCGGCCGCCCGCAGCGCGCAGGAGTGCGTGCGGATCGTGGCCGAGGAGTTCGGTGAGACGGACCGTGAGGACGACGCATGCGTGATGATCGCCCGGATCGACGCGTAGCACCGGCACCGGCGACCACAGCGCCGATGTCCTTCCCAACGCCCTCTACCGCACCGACCTCCGCGACAGAGACCTCCTCCGGAGCTCGGCGAAGCCTCGGTCTCTGAAGTTCAAGGGGGTCTCTGAAGCTCAAGCGTCTGTTACCGAGCTGTCGTCGCGTCAGGGGGCATCAGGGACGGGAGCCCCGCCGTCCCGAGCGGGCCCCGTCACACCGTCGAGCTCCTGCCCTTGGCGGGGCCCTTCGGCAAGGCCTGCTGGATCTCCTCGCGCAGGTCCTCGATCCTGCCGTATCCGGCGTACTGCCCGGTCAGCCGGTACATCTCGCGGAGCCGGTCCCAGGTGCGGTGCGAGGAGGTCTCCCCCATCGACACCAGCGCGAGCCGGGCGTAGCGGTCGGCCTGTTCCGGGTCGTCGGCGATGAAGCAGGCCGAGGCGAGGGAGATGTAGTCGAAGATCTTCGACCGCTGGCGGCCGTTCTCCCGCAGCCGCAGCGCCTCCTTGGCGTGCCGCTGGGCGATGACGGCGGCGGATGGGTCGTGCTCGGCGAAGGTGCGGAAGGCGAGTGCCTGCATGCCGTGGAGGTCCGCCTCGTCGAACATCTGCATCCAACTCGGCGCCGGGACATCGCCCTTGTCCGAGACGAAGAGCTCCTCGGCCTCGCCCAGCGTGCGGCGCATGGCCTGACCGCGCCCCATCGACGCCTGGGCCCACGCCTCGATGGTGTGCAGCATCGCGCGGGTGCGCGGGAGAGTCTCCTCCCCGGAGCCGGACTTGGCCAGCTTCATCAGATCCAGGGCGTCGTCCGGCCGGCCCAGGTGCACCATCTGCCGGGCGGCGCGGGAGAGCGCCTCGCCCGCCCGCGGCCGGTCGCCGCCCTCGCGGGCGGCGTGGGCCGCGATCACGAAGTACTTCTGCGCCGTGGGTTCCAGACCCACGTCGTGGGACATCCAGCCGGCGAGGACGGCGAGATTGGCCGCCACCCCCCACAGCCGGCGCTGGAGATGGTCGGGGTGCCGGTAGGCGAGCATGCCGCCCACCTCGTTGAGCTGGCCGACCACCGCCTTGCGCTGCAGTCCGCCGCCCCGGGCGGCGTCCCAGGCCCGGAAGACTTCGACCGAGTGCTCCAGCGCCTCGATCTCCTGCGACCCCACGGGGGCCGCCTCGTACCGGTCGAAGGCCGCCGGATCGACAGTGGACGTGCCGCCCCGGACGCCGTCGGCGGCGAGGGACGGGTCGGTGTGGAGCCAGTCGTGCATGGCGCCGGTGAGTGCTGAGCCTGCGGCGAGCGCGGCGCCCGCGCCCACCAAGCCGCGTCGGTTGAGCATGAGGTCCATTCCCGTGAATTCGGTGAGGACCGCGGCGGTCCGTTCGGGCGCCCACGGCAGTCCCTCGGCGGACTGCCGTTTCCCTGCGCGTCCCTGTCGGTCGAGCCCGAGATCCTCGATGGTCACGACACGACCGAGTCGCTCGGTGAACAGGGATGCCAATACCTTCGGCACGGGATCGCGCGGCACTTCGCCGGTGTCGATCCAACGCCGCACCCGCGAGGTGTCGGTGGCCAGCTGCGGATGGCCCATGGCCGCCGCATGCCGGTTCACCAGCCTCGCGAGCTCCCCCTTGGACCAGCCGGCCAGGCCGAACAGGTCCGCGAGTCGGGTGTTGGGTTCCTTGGTCACGTCAAGCCCCCAGGTTCCTCGGCTGAGTTGACAGTAACCGGCCGTCATGGGCCGGGCGACTATTCGCCAGGGTTCGCCAGGGTGCGCCAGATGGTGTGCCACCCGCGGCCGGGTGTCCTGTAGGAACGCGCCTCCCCGGCCTGGCGGGCGGCCCGCATTCCCCAGGGTGCCGGCCGCCCTCGGGGCCGGGAGCGCAACACATCGTCGGCACACGAAGGGATCTGTCACGCCCATGTACGCAGCATCGTCCTCCGTGTCCGCCCCGCCCCGCCCCTACCGCCCGCAGCCGACCGGCAGCGGGCCGTATCTCGACCCGGCCCACGCCGCGACGGTCGGCGGCGGTCGGCCACGGCGGGCGCCGGGGCTGGGCACCCAACCGCTCAGCGGGAGAATCGACTTGTCCGGCCCCCAGGGCGCTCAGCTGCGCACGGTGATCGCTGCGGTGCACCGCATCTGTCCGGAGTTCAATCCGGTGCAGGTGCTCCGGCGCAGCGGGCGGTCCGTACTTCTGGTCGGGACGACGGGCCGCAGCAGCGCCGTCGCCAAGTGCTTACTCGACCACTCCCCCGCCTGGGCGGAGCGCTTCCGGCAGGAAATAGCGGCATACCGCGCGTTCGTCCGGCACCGCCCGCCCGTGCGGGTGCCCCGGCTGATCGCGGCGGACCCGGACAACTGCACGCTGGTGATCGAGCGCATGCCCGGGCGGGTGGCGTCCCTGCAAAGGCACCCGGCCGAGACACCGCCGCGCGCCGACGTACGGGCGGCGCTGGGCGCGATCTGTCGCGTCAACCAGTGGCGGCCCCCGGCCGGCCTGTTCGAGGCCCCGGTCGACTACGCCAGCCGGATGACGCGGTACCACGAGCTGGGGCTGCTCACCGACCGCGACATGGGCGACCTGCAGAAGCTGCTGCACGGGCTGGCGCACGGCGCCGGGAAGCACATCCCGTCGCAGTTCTGCCACGGCGACGCGCAGCTCTCCAATGTGCTGCTGTCCCCCGCGGGCGCCGTCCTCGTCGACTGGGAGCACGCCGGCTGGTATCTCCCGGGCTACGACCTGGCGACGCTCTGGTCGGTCCTCGGTGACGCACCGGTCGCCCGTCGGCAGATCAGCCAGCTGGCCCAGGCCGCCGGCCCGGCCGCTCGGGACGCCTTCCTGGTGAATCTGATGCTGGTGCTGACGCGGGAGATCCGCACCTACGAGACCGCCGTGCAGCGGACCATGCGCGACCCGGCGCCGGCCATGCAGGCTGCCGGCGCGACAGGTGAGGAGCAGCGGCTGCTGCTCCGCCGGCTGCACGACGACTGCGCCATGGCCCGCCGGGCCGTACGGGCGGCGGTCGGCACGCGCTGACCGGAGTGGGGGGGGGGGGGGCGGGGGGGGGGGGGGGGGGGGGGGGGCCCCCCCCCCCGGGGGCCCCCCCCCCCCCCCCACTCCGGGACCACGTTCCCCGCTCCGAAACCCTGCCCCCTGTATCCCGCACCCCGCACCCGACACCGTCCCCAGGCCCTAACCCCGCCCCACGGATCCAGCGTGCTCCGAGGACGCGACGTATGGGCGCGGGGTGAACCCTCTGGGCCGATCGGTCGAAATTACCTGGCGCTCCGCGGCCCGCCCCGGTCCACTCCGCAGGCCCGCAACAGCCTCTCGGCCTTGTGTTCCGTGCCCCTGGCGCCACCTCCATGACGTGCACACTCCTCCGCCGCAGCGTGATTGACGGATCGTCTGACTAGCGATAGCTGTAGTCGGGTTCCACGCCATCCCCATCCCGTCTGCGCATCACCTGGCACGGTCCAGCCCGAGGAGGCTGCTGCATGCGAGGATCCGCTCACGAAGGCGCGAGAAGCACCCGGCGGCTCGGGGGGCGGGCGGTCGTCGCGACAGCCGGCGCCGCTCTGCTGATCCCCCTGGTCGCGGCCGCGCCGTCCGCCACCGCCGCCCGGCCCGACCCGTACTCACTCGAGCAGGCGTTCACCGACGCGGCGCAGCGGTACCAGGTGCCCCGGAGTGTGCTGCTCGGGGTCTCCTATCTGCAGTCCCGGTGGGACAGCCACCACGGGGAGCCGTCGGTCTCCGCCGGCTACGGCCCCATGCATCTGACGGACGCCCGGACCGCGCTGGCGGAGGCCCCTCCCCTGGCGCACGGTGGCGAGGAGGATCCGCGCGGGGACGGTTCCCGGTCGCGCCGGGCCGTTCCCGAGCAGCCGGCCGAGGTTCCGGAGCCGTCGGAGGTGCCGGCCCGGCTGCGGACGCTCCAGCGGGCCGCCGAGCTGACGGATCTCGCCCCGCACCGGCTCCGGGAGGACGACGCGGCCAACATCAGCGGTGGCGCGGCGCTGCTCGCGGCCGCCCAGGAGTCGCTCGGTCTGCCGCTCAGCGCTGATCCTGCGCAGTGGTACGCGGCCGTGGCCCGGTACTCCGGCGCCGACGACCGTGCCACGGCGGCCGGCTACGCCGACGATGTGTTCGAGGTGATCCGGCACGGCGAGCGCCGCACCACCGACAGCGGGCAGGCGGTCGCGCTGCCCGGTGCGCCCGGGCTGGAGCCGGCCACCGAGCAGGCACCGCGGCTGGGTCTGCGGGCCACGGCCGCGGGCAAGGCGGAGTGTCCGGCCGCGGTGGCGTGCGAGTGGATTCCGGCTCCGTACAAGGAGTTCGGCGAGGGGAGCGAGCGGGACTACGGCAACCACGACAAGGCCGACCGGCCCCGCAGCCAGAAGATCGAGTACATCATCGTGCACGACACCGAGGGTCCGTGGGACGTGACGATCGATCTGATCAAGGATCCGACGTACGTCTCCTGGCAGTACAGCCTGCGGTCCTCGGACGGCCATGTCGCCCAGCACGTTCCGCTCAAGGACGTCGCCTGGCACTCGGGGAACTGGTTCGTGAACTCCAAGTCCATCGGGCTGGAGCACGAAGGCTTCCTCACCGCGCCGGACGCCTGGTACACGGAGGCGATGTACCGCGCCTCGGCCCGGCTGGTGCAGCATCTGGCGAAACGATTCGACATCCCGCTGGACCGGCAGCACATCCTGGGCCACGACAACGTCCCGGGCACGACGGCGGCGACGATTCCCGGGATGCACACCGACCCCGGTCCCTACTGGGACTGGGCACACTACTTCGAGCTGCTGGGCGCCCCGCTGCGGTCGACCGCGGACGCGAAGGGCGGTCTGGTGACGATCCGGCCCGACTACGCCCGGAACAAGCCCGTCTACACCGGCTGCAAGAAGGACAGCAAGGAGAAGTGCCCGTCGCACGGCTCCGGCGCCGTCCGGCTGCACACCGCGCCGCGGGCGGACGCGCCGCTGGTCAAGGACATCGGGCTGCATCCGCCGAACGGTGACGACTCGACGACCGGGGTCAACGATCTCGGTGCGCGGGCCTCCACCGGCCAGCAGTTCGCGGTCGCCGAGCGGAAGGGCGACTGGACGGCGGTCTGGTACCTGGGACAGAAGGCCTGGTTCCACAACCCGGCCAAGCAACCGACCGCGGTGAACGCCAAGGGCCGGGTCGCCACCCCGAAGGCGGGCCGGAAGACCGTCGAGGTCTTCGGGCGCGCGTACCCGGAGGCGGCCGCCTACCCGAAGGACATCCCCGTCCAGCCGCTGTCCCCGCTGCCGTACAAGCTGGGGGCCGGCGAGAAGTACGCCGTGGGCCCGAAGATCACCGGTGAGTACTACTACGCGCCGACCTTCGACACCAAGGGCCACCGGGTGGTCCGGGGGAAGCAGAAGTACTACCAGATCCAGGCCGGCCACCGGGTGGCGTTCGTGAAGGCCGAGGACGTGACCGTGCGCCAGTCGGACCAGTAGATCCGGCTCCGGCGGGCTCGGGTGCGGCCCACCCGGGAGACGGCCTGCATCGTCCGTGCCACCGCTCCGCCACCAGCGGGGCGGCGGCACCGCTGTGGGCTCGGCGCGGACGGCCGGGGCCGGCTCCGTGTGACGGCCCTTGCCCCGCTCCGCGTGGACGGCCGGGCGGTCAGCTCTGCTGGAACATCTCCGCGGGCAGCGGCTTGAGCAGCTGGTACAGGTCGTCGGTGATCGGTCGGTCCCAGCTGGCGATGGTGACGAGCACGCCGTCGCTGCGGTCGAACTGGGCGCAGGAGATCCGGCTCTCCGAGAGCTTGATCCGCCGCACGATCAGCAGGTTGTCCTCGTGCATGACCGGGGTGTCCTCGGTCTCGACGACGTGCACCGGCTCCTCGTTGCCCAGGGCGGCGAGGAGCTGGGCCACCTCGAAGGGGGCCTGGTCCTCACCGAGTTCACGGGCCGGGGAGCCCTCGGGCAGATTGCCGATGATCATCGCCGGGCCGCGGCCGCCGAACAGGTCGTAGCGGAGGAAGACGCCCTGGCAGCTGCCGTCCGGGGCAGGCAGCAGGCCCGCGCCGAGGTTGCCCGGCCAGTCACTGGGATCCATCGCGAGGACATCGAAGTCCGGCCCGGTGGGCGTGGCTGCGCTGCGGCGGCGGAGGAAGGACATGCCGACATGGTACGTGCCCGCCGACCGAGCGCGATCCGCACCGGGGCGCCGCCGGGAGCGTGCCGTGGTGCTCCGGGGAGCGCGCACCGGCGGTCGACCGGCCCGGTGCGGGGCCGCACGCCGGGGAGCGGCGGCGCCGGGGCCGCGGCCGTCCGAACGGACCGCCCGAACAGCCCGGCGGCCCGTCAGCCGGACCGCCGTGGTGGTGGCGCGGCCGGTGGCCGGTGTTCCTCCGTCACCGGACCCACGAGTCCGGCTTCGTAGGCGAGGATCACCGCATGCGTACGGTTGTTCGCATTGAGCTTGGCCAGCAGGTTCCCCACGTGGGTCTTGACCGTCTCCACGGTCACGGTCAGCCGGGTGGAGATCTGCTGGTTGGACAGCCCCTGGGCCATCAGGCGGACGATCTCGGTCTCACGGTTGGTGAGCGTCGCGGCACCTCCGGTGGCCGGGTCCCGGCGGACGAGCCGCCCGGGGGCCGGTGGCCGGACGGCGCCGGGGAACAGCACGGAGTCACCGGTGGCGACCAGCCGGATGGCGTGCGCGATCTGCTGCGACGGGGCGCGCTTGCGGATGAACCCGCTGGCGCCGGCCCGCAGGGCGTCGTGGACGTGCTCGTCGTTCTCGAAGGTGGTGATCACGACGACCTTGGGCGGACGGGGCAGCTCCGCGTGCAGCCGGCGGGTGGCCTCGATGCCGTCGACCCGCGGCATCCGGAGGTCCATCAGCACCACGTCGGGGCGCAGCTCGGTGACGAGCGGGAGCACCTCGTCGCCGTCGGCCGCCTCGCCCACGACGTCCAGGTCGGGCTTGGCGGACAGCAGGGTGCGCAGCCCGGTGCGGGTGAGTTCCTCGTCGTCGACGATGAGGACGGTGACCGGCCGTTCCTCGGCGGCAGCGTGGGCCGCGGGGGTGCCGCTCATGGCGCGGGCCGCAGCGGCAGCCGTGCGACGAGCCGCCAGCGCCCGCCTCCGCCGGGCCGGGCCGGGTCGTCCGCGGGGCCTGCGGTCACCTCGCCGCGCAGCAGCCGGACCCGTTCGGTGATCCCGGTGAGCCCGTGCCTGTGCCGTCCGGAGGGGCGGCTCGCCGCGGTGGCGACGGGGTTGGTGAGCTCCACCTCCAGCAGGCCGTCGCGGACGGCGACCCGCAGGGTGAGTCCGGTCTGCCCGCCGTGCCGTAACGCGTTGGTCAGGCCCTCCTGGATGATCCGGTACGCCTCCCGCGACACGGTGGCGGGGACGTGGCCGAGGTCGCCGGTGGTCTCCACGGTCAGCTCGGCGCCCGCCCGGCGGACGGTGCCGGTGAGAGCTCCGAGGTCGGTCAGCGTGCGCCGGGGTGCCGTGGGGGACGGTTCCGCGCGGAGGACGCCGAGGACGTGGTCGAGGTCGTCCATCGCGGCGCGCGAGGTCTCCTCGATGCTGCTCAGGGCGCTGAGGGCGGCCTGCGGGTCGCTGCCCAGGAGTTCCTTGGCGACGGCGGCCTGAATGGTGGCCGCGGTGAGGGTGTGCCCGATCGAGTCGTGCAACTCCTGGGCAAGCCGGTTGCGCTGGGCCTCCTGACGCATCCGCTCCTCGGCGGCGGCCAGCCGCTCGGCGGGCCGGAGGTCCAACAGAGCCGGGGCGAGCAGCCGCAGCAGCGCCGCTCCTCCGGCGGTGACGCCGCAGGCCGCCACCAGGCACGCGGCGGCGACGCCCAGGGTCCACAGGCCCTGCGGGCCCGCCGCCACCCGGACTTCGGTGCGGTGGATGTCGATGGCGCCTCCGCCGCCGAGCCAGACCGTGACGAAGGCGACGGCCGCGAAGAGCAGCAGCCCGGTCACCGCGGTCACCGCGGCGCCGAGCGCCATGTGCGGCAGCAGCCAGGCCGAGGTCCGCAGCCGGTCGGCCCAGCGGGACCGCGGGGCCGCGGCCGGGGCGGGGAGTCCGGTTCCCAGCAGGCCGTTGGCCAGTCGCACGCTCCCCCGCCGGGCGGCGGCGGGCGCGCCCATGGCCACGATCACCACGACCGTGGCGAGGCAGCCGCCCGCCACTCCTGCCGGAGTGGGGTGGCCGGCCGCCGCCAGGACGGCGGTCAGGGGCGGCAGGCTCAACGCCGCCCCGAGGCACGCATGGAGCCAACTTCGGTACACGGCACCGCCGAACAGCGGTCGCATCATCGTCTGCACGCCGGAACAGTACGTCCGTGCCGGGAGGCGGCACCTCCCCCTGAAGAGCCAGACCGGGGGCCGTTGGGCGGAGTCGGCGCTTCCGTGCGGTACGGCCTGCTGCCGGGTGCCGCGTCGACGTGCCGCCCCTCTTCCGGTGGTTCACCACGGCGCGGTTCCGGCTTCCGCGTGCGGGCTCACTCCTCCGGGCCGGCCTCAGGAACGGGAACGGTCCTGTCCCGGCGCCGCGCGTGTTCGGCGCGTGGCTGGTCCCGTGCGTTCTGTGCGCACGCGCTGGACTTCCTCGCGCCGCGGGCGCCCGAGGGCGGTCTGACGCTGGTGGCGGCCGACGGTCCCGAGGTGCGCGGGCTGGGGGCGGGCGAGCGGCCGGTCACCGTGCGCGGGGCGCTGGCCGATCTGACGGCGTGGCTGGCGGGCCGGGTCCCGGAGGGCCCGGTCGACGCGGAGCCGGGGCCGCTCCCCGGACTCCGGCCGTGGCCCTGACCGTCGGGATGCGCCGGTCCGCCCGCCCCGGCGGGTGGGCCGGCGCCGGGGGGGGGGGGGGGGCGCGGGGCCGCCCGCCCCCCGCCCGGGCCGCCGGGCAGCGGGGCGCGGGGGGGGTCGCCGCGCGGGGCGGGGGGGGGGGGGCCGGGGGGGGCCGGGGCGCCGGGGCGCGGGGGCCGCCCCCGGGACCCGGGCGGGGCCCCTCCCGGGGGGTCGCCGCCGGCCCCCCCCCCCGGGGGGGGGGGCGGCCGCCGCGCCGCGGCGCCTCGTCGGCGGCCGCGGCGCGGAAGCGGGGCCCCGGGCGTTACCGGCCCGCGGCCCCGCCGTGGACGCTCAGGTGAGGTCGAACTCGCCGTCCCGGGCGCCGAGGACGAACGCGCGCCACTCCGCCGGGGTGAAGATCAGCGCCGGGCCCTCCGGGTTGCGGCCGTCCCGCATCGCGATGTAGCCCTCGATGAAGGCGATCTGGACATCACCCGTCCCCTGGCTGCTGGACTGCCACTCGGCGTTGCTCAGGTCGAGCTGAGGCTTCTTGAATCCTGCCGGCGCCTGCTGTGTGGTGCTGTCGGCCACGTCCGTGCTCCTCCCGGTTCGTCTGCCCGGTCAGCCTAGCGATCGTCACCGGTGGCGCACAGGCCGTGCGCACATCAGGACCGGGGCGGCTCGGAGCCGACCAGCCACATGGCGAAGAACTGGGAGCCGCCGCCGTACGCGTGTCCGAGCGCTGTGCGCGCGCCCGCCACTTGATGCTCCCCCGCCCGGCCGCGGACCTGGAGCGCCGCCTCGGCGAAGCGGATCATTCCGGAGGCCCCGATGGGGTTGGTGGAGAGCACCCCGCCCGAGGGGTTGACCGGCAGGTCGCCGTCGAGTTCGGTGGCGCCCGACTCGGTGAGCTTCCAGCCCTCCCCCTCGGCGGCGAAGCCGAGGTTCTCCAGCCACATGGGCTCGTACCAGGAGAACGGCACGTACATCTCGACCGCGTCGATCTCCCGGCGCGGGTCGGTGATGCCCGCCTGCCGGTAGACGTCCGCCGCGCAGTCCTTGCCGGCCTGCGGGGAGACGAAGTCCTTCCCGGCGAACATGGTGGGCTCGCTGCGCATCGCCCCGCCGTGCACCCAGGCCGGCGGGTGCGGGGCGCGCCGGGCGCCGGCCCGGTCGGTGAGGACCATGGCGCAGGCGCCGTCCGAGGAGGGGCAGGTCTCGGAGTAGCGGACGGGGTCCCAGAGCATCGGGGAGGACTGGACCTTCTCCAGGGTGAGCCCGGTCTCGTGGAGGTGCGCGTAGGGGTTCTTCAGCGCGTTGCGCCGGTCCTTGTAGGCCACCAGCGCACCGACGGTGGACGGCGCGCCGGAGCGGCGCATGTACGCCCGCACGTGCGGGGCGAAGAAGCCGCCCGCCCCCGCCAGCAGCGGCTGCTGGAAGGGGATCGGGAGCGACAGTCCCCACATGGCGTTGGATTCGGACTGCTTCTCGAAGGCGAGGGTCAGGACGGTCCGGTGGACGCGGGCGGCGACGAGCCCGCCGGCCACGAGTGCCGTGGAGCCGCCCACGGAGCCCGCGGTGTGCACCCGGAGCATCGGCTTGCCCACGGCGCCGAGGGCGTCGGCGAGGAACAGCTCCGGCATCATGACGCCCTCGAAGAAGTCGGGGGCCTTGCCGATGACGACGGCGTCGATGTCGGCCCAGTCCAGCCCGGCGTCGGCGAGGGCGCGGACGGCGGCCTCCCGGACCAGTCCGGCCAGCGACACGTCGTGCCGGGCCGCGACGTGTTTCGTCTGGCCGATGCCGACGACGGCCACGGGTTCTCGGGTCATCGCTCGGCTCCTTCGAGGACGGCGACCAGGTTCTGCTGGAGGCAGGGGCCGGAGGTGGCGTGGGCCAGGGCGCGGTCGGACGCCCCGCGGTGGATGCGGGCGGCGGCCTCGCCGAGGCGGATCAGGCCGGCGGCCATCACCGGGTGGGCGGCGAGCGCGCCGCCGGAGGGGTTCACGGTCACCGTGTCGTCCAGCCGCAGGGCCTTGCGGAGCACGACCTCCTGGGAGGTGAAGGGGGCGTGGATCTCGGCGGTGTCGACGGGCCGTTCGAAGGCTCCGGCCCGCTCGGCGGCGAGCCGGGCGGAGGGCGAGTCGGTCAGGTCGCGGACCCCGAGGCTGTGGGCCTCGATGCGGTGGTCCATGCCGCGGATCCAGGCGGGGCGGGGGCACAGCCGGCGCGCGGTGGCTCCGGCGGCGAGGACGACGGCGGCCGCGCCGTCGCTCACCGGGGGCACGTCGTGCCGGCGCAGCGGCCGCACCAGGTACTCCTCGGTGAGCAGTCCCTCCGGCGGCGCCGAACCGGTGACCTGGGCGTGCGGGTTGCCCCGGGCCGCGGTGCGGCTGCGGGCGGCGATACCGGCGAGGGCCCGCTCGTCGGTGTCGCCGGCGTCGATCAGCGCCTGGGCCTGGAGGGCGGCCAGGGAGACGGCGTCCGGCCAGAGCGGTGCCACGTAGTAGGGGTCGAGCTGACGGGTGAGCACGTCCCGGAGCTCGCCCGGGGAGGACTTCCCCCAGGCGTAGACGAGTGCGGTGTCCGCCTCGCCGGTGAGCAGCCGGACCCAGGCCTCGTACAGGGCCCAGGCGCCGTCCGTCTCGACGTGCGACTCGGAGATCGGCGGCCAGGCGCCGACCCCGTCGAGGGCCATGGTGAACGAGAAGGCCCGCCCGGCGAGGTAGTCGCTGGAGCCGGAGCAGGTGAAGTCGATCTCCCCGGTGCGCAGGTCCACCTGGCGCAGGACGTCCTCCAGGACGGGGATCAGCATCTCCACCTCGGAGACGTCGGCGGTGCTGCGCCGGTGGTCGGTCTGGGCGAAGGCGACGATGGCCACGTCCCGCGTCACAGCAGCTCCCGGTAGGTCTCGTAGGCGGCGTCGGGTTCGCCGGTGGGGCGGTAGTGGTCGGGGTGCCGGCTGCCCTCGGTCCAGACGGGTTCGACGCGCAGCCCCATCCGCACCCGGTCGTAGGGGATGCCGCCGATGCGGCCGTGGAGGGCGAGGTCGGCGCCGTCCAGGGCGATGTGGGCGTAGACGTAGGGCACCTCGATGTCGAGGTTCTTCGCCTTGATGTTGACGATGCAGAAGGTGGTGACGGTGCCGCGGGGGCCGACCTCGACCTGTTCGCCGGTGGCGACGCCGCAGGTGGGGCAGGCTCCGCGGGGCGGGACGTAGACCTTCCGGCAGGCCGGGCACCGCTCCCCGACGATGCGCCGGCCGGCGAGCGCGGCCAGATGGCGGCTCTGCGCGCGGCCGGGCGCGTAGGTGTAGTCGAGCCGGGCGGGGGCGACGATGCCGGTGACCGGGTCGTCGAACACACCGTCGTGCGGGGCGGGTTCGGCCGCTTCCGGGTCGGTTCCGGCGGTGTCCGGGGCGGGTTCGAAGCAGGCGATGTCGGTGATGGCGCCGGTGCGCTCCGCGGCCCAGCGGATACGGACCCGCAGTCCGGTGCGGACGTGCTCCGGCCCCGGGACGTCGAGGGCGTGCAGCAGCGCGGTGTCGGCGCCGTCGAGCCGGACGAGCACCCAGGCGAAGGGCCGGTCGAGGGGGCCGGCGCGGCGCGGCTGCGGGTTCCAGGCCCAGGTGGTGACGGTTCCGGTGGTGCCGACCTCGACGAGTTCGCGCAGCTCGGCGGCGGTGACGGGGTCGTACTCGGCCGGCGGGACGAGAACCCGGCCGTCCGCCGTGCGCGCCCCGAGGACGGTGCGCTCGCGGAGGCCGGTGAGGAACGCGCCGCGGACGGGGCCGAGGGAGCGGGTGAAGGGGAACTCGAGGACCAGCGGGGCGCTCAGCACCTCGGGGCCGGGGGTGGACGGCATGGCGTGGCTCCTTCCAGGGGCCGGTGCCGGTGGGCCGGTCGTCAGGCACGCCGGAAGACGGGGGGCCGCTTCTCGGCGAAGGCCCGGGAGCCCTCCTTCGCGTCGGCGGTGCCGAAGACGGGCCAGCCGAGCTCGAATTCGCGCCGCAGGGCCTCGGTCTCGCCGAGCTCCGCGGCCTCGTGGACGGACGCCTTGACGGCCTCCACGGCGAGCGGGCCGTTGGCGTTGATCAGTTCGGCGGTCTCCAGGGCCCGTTCCAGCGCGGTGCCGTCCGGGACGACATGGCCGATCAGGCCGATCCGCTCGGCCTCGGCGGCGCTGTACGGGCGGCCGGTGAGCAGCATCTCCAGGGCGTGGGTGCGGGGGATCTGCCGCGGCAGGCGGACCGTGGAGCCGCCGATCGGGAAGAGCCCGCGCCGGACCTCGAACAGGCCGAAGGTGGCGCTCTCGCCCGCGATCCGGATGTCGGTGCCCTGGAGGATCTCGGTGCCGCCGGCGACGCAGGGGCCCTCCACCGCGGCGATGACCGGTTTGCGGGGGCGGTGGTGCCGGAGCAGGGCCTTCCAGTGGAGATCGGGATCGGCCTTCATCCGGTCCCGGTACTGCTCCCCGCCGGAGCCGTCGCCCGCCAGGGACTTGAGGTCCATGCCGGAGCAGAATGCTCCGCCCGCGCCGGTCAGCACCACGGACCGGATGGCGTCGTCCGCGTCCGCGGCCAGCCAGCCGTCGTACAGGCCGACCAGCATGGGGAGCGACAGGGCGTTCCGGGCCTCCGGCCGGTTCAGGGTGAGCACCAGGGTGGCGCCTTCGCGCCGCTCGGTGAGGTGTTCCGTCTTCACGCCCACGGCTTCCTCCTGTCGTCGGCCCGTGGCCGGGCCGGGGTCGGGGCGCGCCGGCCGGTCGCTCGCCGGACGTGGTGCGGCGGGCCGGCGCAGCGCTGCGGACCGGGTCCGCGGGTGGTGTCCGGCACCGGCGGGGACCGTCCGCCCCGCCGCGCCGGCGCGGCACCGGAACAGGGTGCAGGAAGCGGAGAGCCAGTTCAAGAGTTTTCTGACTAACAGTCAGATTTCTTGGCCGGTGCCCTTCCCCCCTCCGGCGCCGGGCGCTCTAATGACCGCCGGGCCGCGGGCCCGAACGTCGCCGCCGGGGCGAGGAGGAGATGTGGAGTACAACCTTGCCGACCTGTTCGAGTCGGTCGTGGACGCCGTCCCGGACCGCGAGGCGCTGGTGTACGTGGACCACCCCGGCACCGGCGCGGAGCGGCGCCTGACCTACGCCGAGCTGGACGCCGCCGCCAACCGGCTCGGCCACCATCTCCTGGACCGGGGGATCGGCCCCGGCGACCATGTCGGCCTGCACCTGTACAACGGCGTGGCCTACGTCCAGACGCTGCTGGCCTGCCTGAAGATCCGCGCGGTGCCGGTGAACGTCAACTACCGGTACGTCGAGGAGGAGTTGGTCTACCTCTACCGGGATGCCGGTCTGGCGGCCCTCGTCTTCGACGGGGAGTTCGGTGCGCGGGTGGTGGCCGCACTGCCGCGGACGCCGTCGCTGCGCCACCGGATCCGGGTCGGCGGGAGCGCCGAGGAGGCCGACTGGCCGGGCGGTCCGCCGGTGCCGTTCGCCGAGGCCGTGGCGTCCGGGAATCCGGAGCGGGGCTTCGGGCCGCGGTCCGGGGACGACCGGTTCATCATCTACACCGGCGGCACCACCGGCATGCCCAAGGGCGTGCTGTGGCGTCAGGAGGACCTCTTCTTCGCCGGCATGGGCGGCGGCGCGCCGACCGGCGAGCCGGTGTCCCGGCCGGAGGAGCTGGCCGAGCGGGTCGCGGCGGGCGGTGCGGGGCTGGTGTTCTTCCCGACCGCGCCGCTGATGCACGGCACGTCCACCCTCACGGCCTTCATCGCGTTCCACTTCGGCCAGAAGGTGGTGCTGCACCGGAAGTTCGTACCCGAGGAGGTGCTGCGCACGGTGGAGCGGGAGCGCGTCACCAGTGTCTCCCTGGTCGGTGACGCGATGCTGCGGCCGCTGGTCGACGCGCTGTCCGGGCCGCTGAAGGGGACCGACTGCGCGTCGCTGCTGAGCGTCAGCAGCTCCGGCGCGATCCTGTCCGAGACGGTGCGGGCCCGGTTCCGGGAGCTGGTGCCGCACACGCTGCTGCTCAACAACTTCGGTTCGTCGGAGTCGGGTTTCAACGGCACCGCCACCGAGGACGCGGGGCCGGAGAGGGGCTTCCGGTTACGGGTCGGCCCGACGACCACCGTGGTGGACCCGGCCACCCACGAGCGGGTGCCGCCGGGCGAGCCGGGACGGATCGCCCAACGCGGCCATGTCCCGCTCGGCTACCACAACGACCCGCGGAAGACGGCCGAGACGTTCTTCGAGGCGGACGGGGCGCGCTGGGTCCTGCTCGGGGACATGGCGACCCTGGACGAGGACGGGGTGCTGACGGTCCTCGGCCGCGGCTCGCAGTGCATCAACACCGGGGGCGAGAAGGTCTATCCGGAAGAGGTCGAGCAGGCCTTGAAGGCGCACCCCGATGTGTACGACGCGCTGGTCACGGGCGTACCGGACCCCCGGTGGGGGCACCGGGTGGCGGCCGTGGTCGAACTCCGGGACGGGGCCGCGGAGCCGACGCTGGAGGAGATCCAGCAGCACTGCCGCACCCGGCTGGCCGGGTACAAGATCCCGCGCGGCCTGGTCGTCACGGCGCGGATACAGCGGTCACCCAGCGGAAAGGCGGACTACCGGTGGGCGCGCGCCGTGGCGGCGGGCGGGGCCGGCTGAACGGACAGCCGGGGAAGGGGCCCGGCCGGTTCAGCTCGCGACCTTGGAGAACTCCGCCGTGAAGGCCCGCACGAAGGCCTTCAGGTCCCTCGGCCGCCGACTGGTGACCAGCGTGTTCGGGCCGTCGGTGCAGACCCGCGCCTCCTCGTCGACCCAGGTGCCGCCGGCGTTGCGGATGTCGGTCCGGACGCTCGGCCAGGAGGTGAGGGTGCGCCCGCGCACCACATCGGCCTCGACCAGGACCCACGGCGCGTGACAGATCGCCGCGACCGGCTTGCGGCCGTCGAAGAAGCCCTTCACGAACGCCACGGCCTGCGGATCGAGTCTCAGGAAGTCGGGGTTGGCGACCCCGCCGGGGAGCACCAGGCCGTCGTACTCGGCGACCGTGACCTCGGGGACCGTCCGGTCGACCGGGAAGGTGTCCGCCTTGTCGAGGTGGTCGAAGGCCTGGATCCTGCCGGTCCTGGTGGAGACGAGTTCGGGGGTGCCCCCCGCGTCGGTCACGGCCTGCCACGGTTCGGTCAGCTCGACCTGCTCGACGCCTTCGGGGGCCACGAGGAAGGCGACCTTCACGTTCGTCACGTCCTCTCGGGTTGTCGCGCTGCTTGTCGTGCTGCGCCGGGCTGCTCGGCTCGGTCGCCGCACGCCCCCTCGACTTCCCGGGCATACCCGGATGAAACAACCCGCGCGGTGAGCGGCGACACGGCCGCGGCCGGCCATGGGCCCGCACCCGGACGCCCGATGCCTCACCCGCTGTCCCCGCCGGATCACCCCCGGTCCGGGCCCGCGCCCCCGCCCGTCCGGTCCGGGCCGTCCGCATCAGCCGCACCGGCCCCGTCGGCGTCGTCGGCGTCGTCGGCGTCGTCGGCGTCGTCGGTGTCGTCGGTGTCGTCGGTGTCGTCGGTGTCGTCGGTGTCGTCGGTGTCGTCGATCAGCGTGGAACCCTCGAACACGCCGAGCCGCTCCCGGTAGAGCTCGATCGGCACCCCGTTCGGGTCGTGCAGGTAGAGGCTGTCCTCGACGCCCCGGTCCGGGCCGAGATACTCGATGCCGGCGGCGTCGAGCGCTTCCCGCGCCGCCGTGTACTGGGCGTCGCTGACCGAGAGCGCGAGGTGCTGGACGCCGCCGACGGTCTCGGTGAACGGCGGGTGGTCGTGCCCGGGGAAGTCGAAGAACCCGAGCAGATTGCCGTGGCCGATGTCGAAGAAGAAGTGCGTGGAGCCGCGGTAGTCGCGGTTCTCCACGATCTCGACCAGGGGGAAGCCGAGGAACTCCTGGTGGAAGCGGATCGTCTCCTCGACGTCCCGGCAGATGAAGGCGATGTGGTGGATGCCGCGCGCTGTGGCGGCCGGCCGGTTCCGGCGGCCGTGGAGGTACCGGGCCCGCAGTTCCTCACGGTGCGCGCGCACCCGTTCCAGCGCGGCTCCCTCGGGCTGAGGCATGTCCTGGTCCTCCTGGCGACTCAGCGGTTGATTGGCCCTTCAACCATTAAGCCGCTTCTGCCCACGAACCGGAAGGCCCACCGCCGGGTGACGCCGCAATCCGGCCGGTGATCACCCGAGGCCGGGAATCCGCAGGCCGACGGCGGTATCGCCCGTCGGCCCGCGTCGTTCAGCCGGCGGCGAACCGGTCCCGCAGCTCGCGCTTGAGGATCTTGCCGCTGGCGTTCCGGGGCAGTTCGTCCACGAGGAAGACCCGTTTCGGCGCCTTGAAGTGGGCGAGCCGCTCCCGGGCGTGGTCGACGAGCCGCTGCGGCTCGATGTCACCGCGCGGGACGACCACTGCCGTGACGCACTCGATCCAGCGGTCGTCGGGGAGTCCGATCACCGCCACCTCGGCGACCTGCGGATGCTGGTACAGCACGTCCTCGACCTGGCGCGAAGCGACCAGCACTCCCCCGGAGTTGATCACGTCCTTCACCCGGTCGACGACGGTCAGATAGCCCTCCGCGTCCCGGACGGCCAGGTCGCCGGAGCGGAACCAGCCGTCCCGGAAGGCCTCGGCCGTCTCCTCCGGCTTCTCCCAGTAGCCCTCGCAGAGCTGCGGGGAGCGGTAGACGACCTCACCGGGTGTGCCGTCGGGAGCGTCGTCCCCCGCCGCGTCCACCACCCGGGCCTCCACGAACAGGACCGGACGGCCGCAGGAATCCATCCGGCCGTCGTGCTCCTCCGGCCGCAGCACCGTGGCGAGCGGACCGATCTCGCTCTGCCCGAAGCAGTTGTAGAAGGCGAGCCCGGGGAGGCGGTCGCGCAGCCGCTCCAGCACCGGCACGGGCATGATCGACGCCCCGTAGTACGCCTTGCGCAGTGCCGACAGTTCGCGGTCCGCGAAGTCCGGGTGCCCGGAGAGCGCGATCCAGACGGTGGGCGGCGCGAACAGGCTGTCCGCCCGACCCGCCGCCACCAGGCCGAGGAGCGTGGCGGGATCCGGTCCGTCGACGACGGTGTTCTCCGCGCCGACCGCCAGATACGGCATCAGGAACACGTGCATCTGCGCGGAGTGGTAGAGCGGCAGAGCGTGCACCGGCCGGTCCGTCTCGCGCAGATCGAGCGCGGTGATCGCGCTGACGTAGGCGTGGACCAGGGCGCGGTGCGTCATCATCGCTCCCTTGGGCAGCGCCGTGGTGCCCGAGGTGTAGAGCAGTTGGGCGAGGTCCTCGGTGTCCGGTGGCGGATCCGCGAGGTACGGCCGCGCCGTGCGGAGCCGGGCGAGCAGGGAGTCGTCGGCGTCGCGCAGCGGCAGCACGGCGAAGCCGTCGGGGACGGCGGGGGCCGTGCCGGGGTCGGCCAGCACCAGGGAACTGCCCGACTGCTGCAGGATGTACCGCAGATCCTCGCCGGTGAGGTGATGGTTGACCGGTACGTGCACCAGCCCGGCACGGGCGCAGGCCAGAAAACCGATCAGGTAGGCGTCGGAGTTGTGCCCGTAGGACGCGACCCGGTCGCCGGTCCGGAGCCCGTGCCCGCGCAGGACGCCGGCCGCCGCCGAGACCGCCTCGTCCAGCTCGCGGTAGGTCCAGGAACGGGCGCCGTACCGCAGGGCGGTACGGTCCGGCACGCGCCGGGCGCTGCGCCGCAGGACGCCGTCGACTGTGCTGCTGCGTACACCGGTCATTCCGTGATCCTGTGGCGCGCGCCGTATGAGGTCAAGGCACCGGGCGGGGTCGGGAGCAGGTTCGGCGAGTCCGGTGTCCGTCAGGGCACTGCACGGACACCGGGTGGGCGGCACAGGACGGTTCAGCCATCGGGCGGGCTCGGTCCCCGTCGTCCACCGGCCGGCTCCGCAGCCGGCCGGTCCGCGTCAGAGCAGGTCCGAGGGGTCCGGGCCGGGGTTCCAGGACGAGGTGCCGTGGACGGTGCCGACGGACTGTACGGCGCACCCCATGCGGTCGACGGCGGTGAGGACGGCGTGCCGGGCCGCTTCGCTGTCGCTGGGCGGGAAGGCGACGCGGAGTTGGTGCGTGTAGGCCGTCTCGTAGGTCAGCTGCCAGCCGGTTCCGGTGACGATGAAATGGTCCTGTCGGCTGCCGTTGTATTCACGTCTCCACCAGCTGTTGGTAGTCGTCCGGCAGCCGGGTGCCCAGCGCCTGCTCCGTGTCGTCCCAGTCGCCGCGGCCGTTGACCGCTTCGACGGGCGGCGGTATCCGTTCGACGATCCGGGCGAGGGAACCCGCTGCATTGATCATGGACACACCTTAGGCCGGGAGATGCGGCCCTCGGGCGTACCCGGCTCCGGCACCGGGCCGGGCCCTCGACCACGGTGCCGGAGATACTCCGAGGCGCGGGGACCGGCCCCTCAGACGGCCCGTTCCCGCCCCTCCCAGTACGGCTCGCGCAGCCGCCGCTTGTACAGCTTGCCGTTGGGGTCGCGGGGCATCGTGGTGACGAAGTCCACGGAGCGGGGGCGCTTGTAGCGGGCGAGGCGCTCCTCGCAGTGGGCGAGGAGGGAGGCGGCCAGCTCCTCCCCCGGCTGGTGGCCGTCCGCGGGTTCGACGACCGCCTTGACCTCCTCGCCCCAGTCGTCGTGCGGGATGCCGAAGACGGCGGCGTCCGCGACGGCCGGGTGGGAGAGGAGGGCTGCCTCGATCTCCGCGGGGTAGATGTTGACCCCGCCCGAGATGATCATGTCGATCTTGCGGTCGCGGAGGTAGAGGTAGCCGTCCTCGTCGAGGTAGCCGAGGTCGCCGACGGTGAAGAAATCGCCGATGCGGTTCTTCCGCGTCTTCTGCTCGTCGCGGTGGTAGCTGAAGCCGCCGGTGGTCATCCGCATGTAGACGGTGCCCAGTTGCCCCGCCGCCAGCCGGTTCCCGTCGTCGTCGAAGACCGCCAGCTCGCTGATGGGCCAGGCGCGGCCGACGGTGCCCGGCTTCTTGAGCCAGTCCTCGGCGGTGGCGAAGGCCCCGCCGCCCTCGCTCGCCGCGTAGTACTCCTCGACGCAGGTCCCCCACCAGTCGATCATTGCCCGCTTGACGTGGTCGGGGCAGGGCGCGGCCCCGTGGATGGCGTGCCGCATCGAGGAGACGTCGTAGGCGTTCCGGACCTCCTCGGGCAGGGCGAGGAGCCGGTGGAACTGGGTGGGCACCATATGGGTGTGGGTGCACCGGTGACGGTCGATGAGCCGCAGCATCTCCTCCGGCCGCCAGCCGTCCATGACCACCAGCCGGTGGCCGAGATGCAGCGACGCGCCCGCGAACTGCAGGACGGCGGTGTGGTAGAGCGGCGAGCACACCAGGTGGACGTGGTCGCCGAAGGGCTCGATGCCGAAGATGCCGAGGAATCCGCCGAGGTACGCCTCCTCGGGGGGCCGGCCCGGGAGGGGCCGGCGGATGCCGCGGGGGCGGCCGGTGGTGCCGGAGGTGTAGTTCATGACCCAGCCGAGGGTGCGGTCCGCGGGCGGCTCGGGCGACTGCCCGTCGAGGAGGTCCCGGTACGGCCGGAAGCCGTCGACGGTGCCGACCGCGTAGCGCTGTCCGGCCGGCAGTCCCGCCTCGTCGGCGGCGCGCGAGGACTGCTCCCCGAACCGCTCGTGGGCGATCAGGACCTTGGCCCCGGAGTCGGCGACGATCCAGGCGATCTCCGGGCCGACGAGGTGGTGGTTGACGGGAACGAGGTACAGCCCGGCCTGGGTGGCGGCGAGGAAAGCCGTCAGCAGCTCGGCTCCGTTGGGGAGTACGGCGGCGAAGGCGTCACCCCGGCGCAGCCCCGCCGTGCGGAGCCCGTGCACCAGCCGGTTCGCCGCCGCGTGCAGCTCCGCCGCGGTCCACTCCGCGCCGTCCGGTGCGGCCAGGACCGTACGGTCCGGATCCGCGGTGGCCTGGGCCCAGAAGCCCTGGGGTGCCGGGGTCATGGTGCTCCTCCTCGCGTCGGGTCGGGGCCTTGCGTCGGGGCCGAGGTCTCGTACCGGGGGCCTCGTGCCGGTGGGGAGGGTGCGCGTCGGGCGGGGCTGCGCACCGGGGAAAGGGCGCGGGTCGGGACGGATACCTGCCGGGATCGGGGCCGGACGGCGCGTCAGGCGCGTCCGGCGATGCGCTGGACGCGGTCGACGGCACGCTCGAATCCGCGGGTGAGGTCGTCGAAGACGGCCTGGACCCGGCGCTCGGAGGTCATCTGGCCGACGATCTGGCCGACGGGCGTGCCGAGCAGCGACTCGACCTCGTACCGCTGGATACGGGAGACCGCCTCGGCGACCAGCAGCCCCTGGAGCGGCATCGGGAGCGCCCCGGGGCCGGTGGGGTCGTCCCAGGCGTCGGTCCACTCGGTGCGCAGCTGGCGGGCCGGTTTCCCGGTGAGCGCCCGGGAGCGGACGGTGTCGCCGGATCCGGCGGCCAGCAGCTTGCGCGTCAGGGCGCGGGAGCGGAGCCGGGCCTCCCGGGTGGTCAGCCAGATCGAGCCCAGCCACACCCCCTGGGCGCCGAGGGCCAGTCCGGCGGCGATCTGTTCGCCGGTGCCGATGCCCCCGGCGGCGAGCACGGGCAGCGGGTCGACCGCCTTGACGACCTCGGGGGTGAGCACCATCGAGGCGATCTCCCCGGTGTGGCCGCCCGCTTCGTACCCCTGGGCGACGACGACGTCGATGCCGGCTTCCGCGTGGCGTTCGGCGTGCCGGGCGCTGCCCGCCAGCGCGGCCACGAGAATCCCGTGCTGGTGCGCCCGGCGGACGATGTCGGGCGGCGGGGAGCCGAGGGCGTTGGCGAGCAGCCGGACCGGGTAGTCCAGGGCGACGTCCAGCTGGGAGCGGGCCACGTGTTCCATCCAGCCGGTGATCCGCCAGCCGGACGCCTCGCCCTCGGGGAGTTCGGGGACGCCGTGCTGGGCGAGGGTGTCCCGGACGAACCGGCGGTGGGTGTCCGGGATCATGTCCTCGATGTCGGCCTCGGTGACGCCGTCCACCGCGCGGGCGGGCATGACCACGTCGATGCCGTAGGGCTTGCCGTCGGTGTGCTTCTGCATCCAGTCCAGGTCGCGGGCGAGCTCGTCCGGGGCGCCGTACCGGACCACGCCGAGCACCCCGAGGCCTCCCGCGCGGGTGATCGCGGCGGCCACCGCGGGGAACGGCGTGAAGCCGAAGATGGCGTGCTCCACGCCCAGTCTCTTGCTCAGCTCCGTCTCCATGGGGCGCAGGATGCCGCAGGGCGACGGCCGAGGGAAGAGATTTTCTGATGCAGTGTCAGTTTTCTTGCCGGGTGCGGCGGATCCGCCGGAGGGCACCCCTCCGGCTGCGTTCCGGCGGGGTCACTCCCCCAGCGCCGCCATGGCGGCGTTGTGCCCCGGGATCCCGCTGACCCCGCCGCCGCGCACCGCTCCCGCGCCGCAGAGCAGCACATTGGCGTGCCCGGTCTCCACGCCCCACCGGCCGGTCTCCCCGGTGGCGTAGGGGAAGGCGAGGTCGCGGTGGAAGATGTTCCCGCGGGGCAGGCCGAGGTCCCGTTCCAGGTCGAGCGGGGTCTTCGCCTCGATACAGGGCCGGCCCTCGGCATCGGTGGCCAGGCAGTCGGCGACCGGCTCGTCGAGGCAGGCGTCGAGCTGGGCGAGGGTGGACTTCAGAAGGTCCTCGCGCACCGCGTCGTGGTCCCGCTCGAACAGGCCCGCCGGGGTGTGCAGTCCGAACAGGGTGAGCGTCTGGTAGCCGCGGCCGGCCAGCTCCGGCCCCAGGATGGAGGGGTCGGTCAGGGAGTGGCAGTAGATCTCCGACGGCGGGGCGGCCGGCGGCTCCCCGGCCGCGGCCTGCCGGTAGGCCGTCGCCAACTGCTCGTACCCCTCGGCGATGTGGAAGGTGCCGGCGAACGCCTCACGGGGGTCGACGTCCCGGTCGCGCAGCCGGGGCAGCCGGCGCAGCAGCATGTTCACCTTCAGCTGCGCGCCCTCGGCGCGGGGGGCCGGGGGTTCGTCGCCGAGCAGCTCGGCCAGGGTCCGCGGGGACGCGTTGACCAGGACCTGCGCCGCGGCCACGGTGCCCTCCCGCTCGGGCCCGCGGTACGTCACCTCCGCACGGGTGCCGTCGGTGGCGATGCCGGTCGCCTCGTGTCCGGTGACGATCTCGGCTCCGGCGGCGCGGGCGGCGTCGGCCAGCGCGTCGGTGAGGGCGCCCATGCCGCCTACGGGGACGTCCCAGTCGCCGGTGCCGCCGCCGATGACGTGGTAGAGGAAGCAGCGGTTCTGCCGCAGGGACGCGTCGTGCGCGTCGACGAAGGTGCCGATCAGCGCGTCGGTGAGGACGACACCGCGCACCAGGTCGTCCCGGAACGTCTCCTCGACCACCCGGCCGAGCGGCTGCTCGAACAGGGCCTGCCAGGTCTGCTCGTCCGCGATCCGCTCCCGCAGCGCCTCGCGGGCCGGCAGCGGCTCCGTCAGGGTGGGGAAGACCCGCTCGGCGAGCCGCGCCGTCCGGCCGTAGAAGTCCTCCCAGGCCGCGAACTCCCGGTCGGAGCCGGTGAGCCGGGCGAAGGCGGCCCGGGTGCGCTCCCGGTCGCCGCTGTGCACCAGCAGGCCGGTGGCACGCCCGCCCCGCTCGGCAGGGGTGTAGGACGACACGCTGCGCCTGCGGACCCGGAAGCGCAGCCCCAGCTCCCGGACGATCTTCTGCGGCAACAGGCTGACCAGGTACGAGTATCGGGAGAGCCGGGCGTCGACCCCCGGGAAGGGGCGGGTGGAGACGGCGGCGCCGCCGGTGCGGTCCAGGCGCTCCAGCACGAGCACGCTGCGGCCGGCCCGGGCCAGATAGGCGGCGGCGACGAGACCGTTGTGGCCTCCGCCGATGATCACTGCGTCGTACGCGTCCTTGGCAGCCATGTCTCTGCGTACCACGCCGTCGCCGTACCCGGCCAGAGCGCGCGGGGCCGGCGCCGTCGGGCGGAGCGGGGCGTTCCGGGTGGGGGCGGAGCAGAGTGTTTCGGGCCGGGGCCGGGGCGGGGGGGCCGGCTCAGAGACCCGGGGTGCCCCGCTGCTGCCGCAGCACCGCGACCCGGCGGTAGAGGGCGACCGCCTCCTCGGAGCGCCCGAGTTGCTCCAGGCAGTGGGCCTCGTCGTTCCTGCTGGTCAGGGCATCGTGGTGGTCGGAGCCCAGCACCCGCTCCCGGGCGGCGGCGACCTCGCGGTAGACCGTCAGGGCGTCGCCCCAGCGGCCCAGCCAGCCCAGGCCGACGGCGACTTCGCGACGGCTGACCAGCGTGTCCGGGTGGTCCGGGCCCAGCACCCGCTCGCGCACCGCGCACACTTCACGGGCCTCGGCGAGCGCGTCCTCCCAGCGGCCGAGGCGGCCGAGGTTGACGCCGCGGCCGTGCCGGGCCCGCAGCGTCTCGGGATCCTCCGGGCCGTGCGCCCGGGTGCGGTCGTCCACCAGGGCGTGATAGAGCTTCAGCGCCTCGGAGCTGCGGCCGAGCCGCCCCAGGCTGATGCCGACCTCGTACCGGGCGGCGAGCGTGTCGGGGTGCTCCGGGCCGAGTGCCTCGCTGCGGGCCCCGGCCACTTCGCGGTAGGTGAGCAGCGCCTCGTCCCAGCGGCCGAGCCGGCCCAGGACGTAGGCCACCTCGTACCGGGTGACCAGGGTGTCCGGGTGCTGCGGCCCCAGCACCCGGGCCCGTGCGGCGGCCACCTCACGGGCCATCGTGTACGAGTCCTCCAGCCGGCCCAGCCGGCTCAGGTTGTAGGCGAGGTTGTGGCGGCAGCGCAGGGTGTCGGGGTGGTCGGCCCCCATGATGCGCTCCCGGGCGGCGAGCACGTCGCCGTACAGCTCGTGGGCCTCGAAGTGCCGGCCGAGCCGGCTGAGGGCGTACGCGCTCTCCTGGCGCGCGGCGAGCGTGTCCGGGTGCTCGGCGCCGAGGGTCCGATCGCGGCCGGTGGCGACCCGGCCGAACTCGCGCAGCGCGTCACCGGGGCGGCCGAGTCTGCTGAGGGTGTAGCCGACCTCGTAACGGCTGGCCAGGGTGTCGGGGTGGTCCGGGCCGAGGACGTGCTCGCGCTCGGCGGCGACCGCCCGGTGCACCTCCCCGGCCTCCTCCCAGCGGCCCAGCCGGCTCAGGCTGAGGCCCGCGTTGTGCCGGCCGCGGAGCCCCGCCAGCAGCTCCGGCGACGGCGCCGACCGGCCCGGCACCGGCGGGGAGGTGGTGCGGGCGTCGGTGGGCGCGGTCCACTCCCCGGTCAGCGCGGTCCACGCCGCGGGCAGGACGGTGCCGCGGCCGCCGTGGGCCCGGGAGCCGAGGGTCATGCCGTGGGCCCAGCCGGGGAGGCCCGGGGCGGCGGCCCACCCGCCCGGCGCTCCCGTCGCCACGGCGCCCACGCCGGCGTAGTCGGGGGCGGGTGCCCGGACGGCCGGGGCGGGGCGCACCTCCGGGGGCAGCACCCCGGACCGGAGGAGACCGGGCGCGCCCAGCAGCGCGGTCGTCCCCGGACCGGGCCGGGGGTGGACGGCGGACAGGATCCGGTCCTCCAGCACGGCGGCGTCCCGGGGCCGGTGCTCGGGGTCCTTGGCCAGCAGCTCCAGCACGATGCGGTCGAGGAACTCGGGGATCTCCGGACGGTGCGCCCGGAGCGGTTCGGGCACGGTGTCGCGGTGCCCCACCAGCACCGACCAGGCGTCCTCGAGGTCGAACGGCGGCGCCCCGGTGGCGACCTCGTACAGCACGCAGCCCAGCGAGTAGAGGTCGCTGCGGTGGTCCACACCGCCACCGCCGGTGATCTGCTCGGGCGACATGTAATGCGGGGTGCCCATGGCGATGCCGATGCCGGTGAGCCGCCCGCTGAACCCGATGTCGTCGCCGAGGCGGGCGATGCCGAAGTCGCATATCTTCACGGTTCCGTCGGCCAGCCGCATGATGTTGGCGGGCTTGAGGTCCCGGTGCACGACCCCCTGCCGGTGGGTGTAGGCGAGCGCGCCCGCCACCTGGCCGGCGATCTCCACGACCTCGGGAACGGCGAGCGGCCGCTGCCCGTTGTCCTGGAGCAGCTGGCTGAGATTGCGCCCGTCGAGGAGCTCCATCACGAGATAGAGAACGCCGTCGTCGTCCCCGAAGTCGTGGACGACGGTCACCCCGCGGTGCTGGAGCGCGGCCGCGACGCGCGCCTCGCGGCGGAAGCGCTCGCGCAGCACCCGGGTGAAGGACTGGTCCTGGGGCGAGCCCAGCGGTTTCAGACACTTGACGGCGACCCGGCGCCCCAGCGACTCGTCACGGGCGGCCCAGACCTCGCCCATACCGCCGCGCCCGATCCGGTCGAGCAGCCGGTACCGGCCGTGGATCAGCCTGCTGTCCCCCATTGCCTGCCGTCGCCCCCGTCAGTTCGCTGCGCTCTCCCCGGTCCGTCCAGTATGGCGGCCGGTTCGCGGTGCTTGTAGGGCGACGTGCGGGTGGCCGGGCCCCGGTCGCGCGACGGCTCCGGCGGCAGCGCCGACCGCGACGGCCGGCACCACCGGTTCCCGGCCGCCGTGATCCGGCCCCCGGCCCGCGGTTGCCGGGTCCCGTCGCCGTGGCCGGGGGGCGGAGGGGCGGAGCGCCGGCGGGCGCACGTCGACAAGGCGCGGTGCGCGCGTGCTCCCGTGCGCCGCGGCAACGGCTCGTCCGCCGGAGGCCGGGTGAGCCGGGCGCGGCGCGGCTGCCGATGCCCGTCGCCCGGTGATCGCCGTCGCGGCAGCGCCCGGCGAGAGGACGGCGTGACCGTGCGGCATCCGCTCCGCCCCGCCGACTGTCCGCGGACGGGACTACCGTCGTGCTGTTCCATTCGTGAGTGAGACGGGGGTCGGTACGAATGTTGAGCGAAACTCTGCTCCGGAGCGAGGATGTGGCGGCTCCGGACCGGTTGGCGTACTGGGCGGATCTGGTCGGGCGGACGCACGCGCCGGTGCGCATGGAGAGCGAGCACGCGGACGACTTCCGGGCCGTGCAGCGCGTGCTGGATCTGGGCGCGGTGACCCTATGGCCGGCGAGGTTCCAGCAGTTGGTGATCCGGCGCACGCCGCGGCTGGTGCGACGGTCGGATCCCGAACTGTTCCACCTGTCGGTGCTCGTCGACGGTTCCGGGGTGGGGAGCTGGGACGACCAGGAGGCGGTCTACCGGCCCTCCGACCTGCACATCAACGACTCGTCGGTGCCATGGGAGATCCGCACGGGGCACGAGCCGGTGTCCCTGGTGGGGGTGGAGATCCCGAAGGCTCTGCTGCCGCTGCCGACGAAGCTGCTCCGGCGCGGGGTGCCGCGGCGGGCGCCGGCCGGCACGGGGATGGTGGCCCTGACCACGCAGTTCCTGACCCAGGTCGTCACGGATGCGCCACGCTACCGGCCGGAGGACGGGCCCCGGCTGGGGGCGGTGCTGGTGGACCTGGTGGCCGCGCTCTTCGCACACGCGGCGGAGGCGGAGCGGTGCCTTCCGGAGGGGGCGCGGCAGCGGGCGCTGTTATTGCAGGTGAAGCAGTTCATCCAGGCCCATCTCCACGATCCGGAGTTGTCTCCGGGGGACGTCGCGGCCGCGCATCACATCTCGGTGTCCTATCTGCACCGTCTGTTCAAGGGTGAGGAGACGACCGTGGCCGTGTGGATCAGGCGGCGCAGGCTGGAGGCGGCCCGGCGCGATCTCACGGATCCGGCGCTGACGGAGGTTCCGGTGCATGCGGTGGCGGCGCGGTGGGGGTTCTCACGGGCGTCGGACTTCAACCGCTCGTTCAGGGCGGTCTACGGGATGCCACCCGGCGAGTACCGGAAGTGCCCGATGAAGTGCCCGACGAGCTGAAGTTCGCTGCACGCGCCCCCATGACACCACGGCGTCCGAGACCGACCACCCCGGTCCCGGAGGCCGTGGTCATGTCTCGTCCGTGTCTGCGGTCGCCGTCCGGTCTCCGGTCGCCGTCCGTGTCTGCGGTCGCCGTCCGTGTCTGCGGTCGCCGTCCGGCCGGTGAGGCGGTCCGGTTCGGCGGCGCCCGTTCCGCCCTCGTCCCTCGTTCCGGCCCTCGCGCCGCGCCGTGGGCCCGGGTCGGACCCCGACGGGCCCCGACCCGGGCCCGCGGGACGGCTCATCCGGGGCATCCACGAGGGCGCCGAAAAAAACTTCGCTCGGTGATGTCGAGAACCCGTGGCCGGCTCCGTCCCCGAGGTGAACGCGACCACAATGGGTCGCACCAGCACCGAGGAGAAGCATCATGGCCAAGTACTTGCTGCTCAAGCACTACCGGGGCGCCCCGGCCGCGGTCAACGACGTGCCGATGGACCAGTGGGCGCCGGAGGAGATCACGGCCCACGTGCAGTACATGCAGGACTTCGCGGCCCGGCTGGAGAAGACCGGCGAGTTCGTCGACGGTCAGGCGCTCGCCCCCGAGGGGGCGTGGGTCCGGTACGACGGTGAGGGGCGCCCGCCGGTCACCGACGGCCCGTTCGCCGAGACCAAGGACCTCATCGCCGGCTGGATGGTGATCGACGTCGACAGCTACGACCGGGCCGTCGAGCTGGCCGGAGAACTGTCGGCCGCCCCCGGCGCGGGCGGGAAGCCGATCCACGAGTGGCTGGAGGTGCGCCCGTTCCTGACCGCGTCGCCCACCGTCACGGAGTGCCACTGAGGTGGACGAGGTCCTGCTGAGGAGCCTCACGCCCAGCGTCCTCGCGATCCTCGTCCGCCGCGGAGCCGACTTCGCGGCGGCCGAGGACGCGGTGCAGGACGCCTTGGTCGAGGCCCTCCGGGCCTGGCCGGCCACCCCTCCGCGGGACCCGACGGGGTGGCTGGTCACCGTGGCCTGGCGCCGGTTCCTCGACGCCGCCCGCGCGGACGCCGCCCGCCGCCGGCGCGAGAACCGTCTGGACGAGGAGCCGGCGTCCGGGCCCGTGCCCGCGGTGGACGACACGCTCCAGCTCTACTTCCTGTGCGCCCACCCGTCGCTGACGCCGTCGTCCGCCGTCGCGCTCACACTGCGCGCTGTCGGCGGGCTGACCACCCGCCAGATCGCCCAGGCGTACCTGGTGCCCGAGGCGACCATGGCGCAGCGCATCAGCCGGGCCAAGCGCACCGTCTCCGACGTACGGTTCGACCGGCCCGGCGACGTCGCCACCGTGCTGCGCGTCCTCTACCTGGTCTTCAACGAGGGCTACTCCGGCGATGTCGACCTGGCCGCCGAGGCCATCCGGCTCACCCGGCAGCTCGCCACCGCGTACGACCACCCCGAGGTGGCGGGGCTGCTCGCCCTCATGCTGCTCCACCACGCCCGTCGCGCCGCCCGGACCGCGCCCGACGGCAGCCTGGTGCCGCTCGCCGAACAGGACCGCGGCCGGTGGGACACCGCGGCGATCGCCGAAGGCATCGAGATCCTGCAGGCGGCCCTCGCCCGCGACCGGCTGGGCGAGTTCCAGGCCCAGGCCGCCATCGCGGCGCTCCACGCCGACGCGCCCACCGCCGAGGACACCGACTGGGTGCAGATCGTCGAGTGGTACGACGAACTCCTGCGCCTGACCGACAGCCCGGTCGTCCGGCTCAACCGCGCGGTGGCCGTCGGCGAGGCCGACGGACCACGCGCCGGCCTGGCGGCACTCGCGGAGCTGGGCGACTCCTCCCCCGGTACGTCGGGCAAGGGGGATCCCACCCCGAGCTCACCGAGCAGAAGGGACTCCGACCCGATCTCTTCGAGCAGGGGACATCCCGTGCCCCGCTACACCGCCGTGGCGGCCTATCTCCACGAGCGCGACGGCGACCTGGAGACGGCGGCACGGCTGTACGCCGAGGCGGCCCACCAGGCACCCAACCTCGCCGAACGCGACCACCTGACCCGCCAGGCCGCCCGGCTCAACGCCCGCCGGCCGCACTGAACGTCCGCCGGTGTCGCCGACGGGTCGCGCTCGGAATGTCACGCAGAACTGAGCAGGGTGTGACCAGGCCGAGTACGTGCCGTCCCTGCACATGCAGGCCCGCTGGTGCGGTCTATCGGCATACGGATCGGGGTCTGGGGGCTCATGGTGCGTGCTGGGGCCCTGATTGGCCGGCGGCGGCGGCTCGCAGAGTGGCGGCCAGAGGCTTGCACCCGAGCTGCATCAGCGCCCGGACCGCACTGGCCTCGCGACCGGTCTGCCACAGGCCGGCGGCGGGGGTGGTGAAGGGAGTGACGGTGAGACCGTGCGCGCGGAAGGGGGCGGTGTTCAGATAACTCATGCCGCCAGTTCCGCACAGATACGACCTGGCACCAGTGAGGGCCGCAAGGTCGGCGAGACGTTCTGAGCGGCCCATCCTGGCGTGAAGTCTGCTGCTGCGGAGGACGCAGCCGGTCCAGCCCAACAGGTTCAGAAGAATACGGGTGGACGCCTCGGCTAGATCAGCGGTCTTCTCGGTGGTGTCGAACAGGTCGAGAAGCGAGGTCAGGGCCTGCTGGAAGGCGGGCCAGTGGGGGCTGGCTCCGTAGTACTGCTGCAACATCTGCGCGGTTCTGCGCCGGGACCGCAGAGGTTCGACGATCAGTGCGTCCCGGATGGCTGTCCGACGGCCGTGGGGCAGGTGGGTGGGGATGGTGAGCCACCGGCGGTCCTGCGCGTCGGGCAGGGAGGCGAGGCGGGTTCGATGCTGGTAGTCGCGGCGGGTGAACTGGACGTCGTCCAGGACGATCCAGCAGTCCGCCGCGAACAGCTTGGCCAGGGTGGTCAGCCGCGGGAACAGATTGGGCTGGTGGATCGCGCACAGCCCGCCGGGTAATGGCAGGTCAGGTGAGGAGGCGACTGGTGAAGCCATCGCGGATGAGGGATTCGTAGGCGGCATGCACGTCCTCCGGGACGTCCTGCTCGATGGCGAAGCCGAGCCGGGGGTACTCGATGACCCGCTGCATGTCGCCGACGAGCATGTGAGTGACAAAGGCTTCGTCGCCGATCGCCTTGAGGTAGTCGTCGAACTCCAGAGGTTCGGACGCGCAGATCACCTCCACCTCGGGCCAGACCTTGCGGCAGGTGGCATAGGCGCGTCGTTCCATATAGGGCATCGCCGTCAACAGCACGGATGCCGGCATGATGCCGGCCGCGGCCAGCACCTCACGGGTGAAGGCGATGTTCTGCCCGGTGTTGGCGGCGTCCGGCTCGATGAGGACAGCGTCGGCGGGGACGCCGATGCCGATGGCGTGGTCACGGAAGTGAACAGCCTCACCGCGCGGGAAGCGGGCGGCGGTGTTGGGGCTGTTGCCGCCGGTGAACACGAGAGTCGGTACGAACCCCTGGTGATAGAGGTCGGCGGTGAAGGCCGCGACCCGCAGGTCGTGGCTGCCCAGCCCGATCGCCACATCGCAAGGCTTCAGCTGGTGATGCATCTGGTGGTAGTCCCAGATCAGTTTCGCGTTGCGCCACTGGTCCTCGGAGACGGCCCGCTGCTGTTCCGTCACTGCTTCTCCCTGCTCACCGTTGCCTGGGACGTCGTGTCCCCTGGATCGTGGTCCGGATGCCCCCGATGCTGCGAAGTTGGTGGCTCATGCCGTATTGCGCGGCCATCTTCGCGGCCCCGTCGAGAACCTGCAGTCCATCATCCCGGGTGGCCGGGTCGGAGAGCAGGATGTGAGCATGGGCGGTGTCCAGACGCACGCGTTGCATCGGTGAGTCGGTCGTGGCGGTGCTGCGTGCGATGTCGATGAACTGCAGGGCTTTGGTGAGGTCGCCGGCGCCGCGATGGGCGAGGGCGAGTTTCTGGTGGGCGATGGACCAGTCGTCGGGCTCGGCCAGGTCCTCGAAGTCACGGGTCGCGGCGAGCATGACGCGAGCGGCATAGTCATGGTTGCCGTCCTTGCTCAGCGCGGTCCCCACCCACAGCCGGGCCCTGGCCCGGTCTCGGCGGGAGAGCCGGTCATCCACCGCCAGAGTTTCGTAGTGACGGGCAGCGGTCTCCAGTTTGCCGGACATCTCGGCTACCACGGCGAGCGACAGGTCGAGCTGTGCGATGCGGCGGGGGATGTCGAGCTGGGTGAACGCCGAGCGCGCGCCCACATACGAGTGCTGGGCTGACAGCGGCCCCAGCACGGCGCCCTGATCACGCTGCAGATCACCGAGCAGGGCCGTTGAGCGGGCGAACAGATACAGGCCTCTGTCGTCCAGCTCGACCGGTTCGAAGCGGCCCAGCCAGCGGCTCAGCAGGTTGTCGGCGAACGCGAAACTCTGGCGGGACAGCGCAACGACAACCCGGTCCAGGTCATCGGCCCAGGACTCGTATTCCCAGGCTCGTGGGCCGGACGCAGTCACCCGCCGTCCCGGCCCGGCCGCGGAGCGACCTGCTTCGGACAGCAGTGTCTCGAACCGCAGATGCACCGTGGCATCTGCACGGGCCAGCGCGGTGTCCAGGATCGCCTGCGTGTCAGCCCTCGGCTCGGTGGACTCGAGGAGCTTGTTCCACTTGGCGACAGTGCGCTGAGCGACCCCGAGGTGTTGGGCAAAGACCCTGACGCTCATCCGTAGCGCGAGCTGCAGGGCATGAGCCTCCAGGCCACTCCAGTGGTGCACGGTCGCCACACGTCACTCCCTTCCGCACAGCATCGAAGCACGATGCAGGCAGATGGGGCACGCAAGTGCAACGGAAGTACAACAACGAGTCATTTTCCAGGAGTTGGAACAGGGCCACTCTCGGAGTGCTGGCCCGGTCCCGTCGGGCCGACCCCGCCTCCCGCCTCCATTCATCCTTCGAAAGGACACACAAGTGGATCCCCTCACGGAGCATCGCACGGTGAACGGCCCGACCGTCTACGGCTTCCTCCGGCTCCCCCAGCAGGCTGCCGCCCGGCAGACGGCCCTGACCGGGGCCCTGGTGGAGTACTGCCACAGCCACGAGCTGGTGCTGGGTGCCATCTTCATCGAACGCGACAGCACCGCGACTGCCTTCAGCACGGCGTTCACCGGCCTGCTGGATGTGCTCGACCTGCCGGATGTCTATGGCGTGGTTCTGCCTGCCGCCTCCCATCTGGGGCCCAAGCCGATAGCCGTCGAGCGGCGACTGCAGATCACCGGCTCAGGAGTGCGGCTGATACTCGCCCGCGGCAACAGGACGATCCGCCGGACATCGGATCGCTGTCGCCGCAGCACTCCCAGCTCTGCCCCTACCGTGGACACCGAGACATGAGGCTGCCATGCCCGATGCCATCAAGAGATTCTTTGCGCCCGACCCCGAATCCGTGGGTCAGGTCCGTGACTTCGCCCTCCGCACCCTCGCCGCCTGGGGCTTGGAAGGGAGGGCCGAAGACGTCCGCCTCTGTGTCTCCGAGCTGGCTACCAACGCCCTCACGCACGGCACATGCTGCGGCCATGGCTTCCACGTCACGATGAGCGTCGAGGACGACATCGTCCGCGTCGAGGTCCAGGACTCCAGCCCCCACCGGCCCAAGCGCCGAAGCCCCACCGACGACGACACCTCCGGCCGCGGCCTGCACATCGTCGACATGCTTTCCGATGACTGGGGCATCGAAGATCGCGGAGTGACGGGCAAAGCCGTCTGGTCCCGCTTCAAGACTGCCCCAGCCACCCCAGGGGCACCCTAGTCGCCCCTGTGCTCGCCCTACACGCACAGGGACAGCCCGCCCGAGCCTCCTTGACGACGGCTGCTCAAGTCCGCTCGCACTGGCCCTGAACTGCGAACGCAGCAGGCGGCTGGTCTCCTGACTCAGGAGACCGGAACGCAGAGTCAGAGGGGCCTACCGCCGCACCCGTGGCATTCCCAAGCCGATCCAGGAGATGATCTCCCGCTGGATCTCGTTGTTGCCGCCGCCGAAGGTGAAGATCACTGCGCTGCGGTAGCCGCGTTCCAGTTCGCCGTGGAGCACGGCGCCCGCGGAGCCCTCCTTCAGCGGGCCGGCGGCGGCCACCACCTCCATCAGCCAGGCGTAGGCGTCCCGGCGTGCCTCGCTGCCGTAGACCTTGACGGCGGAGGCGTCCTGCGGGGTGAGTGCGCCGCGCTGGAGGGCGTCCACCATCTGCCAGTTGAGCAGCTTCAGGGCGTCGAGGCGGGTGTGCGTGCGGGCCAGCCGGCTGCGGACCCAGCCCAGGTCGATGACCCGGCGGCCGTCGGTGAGCTTGGTGTCGGCGGCCCAGCGCTGGACGTTGTGCAGGGCGCGGATCGCCATGGTGCCGTGGGCGGCGAGGGTGACGCGCTCGTGGTTGAGCTGGGTGGTGATGAGCCGCCAGCCCTGGTTCTCCTCCCCCACCCGGCGGCTGACGGGCACGCGGATGTTCTCGTAGTGGCTGGCGGTGGTGTCGTGGGAGGCGAGGGTCCGGATGAGGGTGCAGGAGTAGCCGGGGTCGGTGGTCGGCACGAGGAGGATGCTGATGCCCTTGTGCGGCGGCACTCCGTGCTCGATGGGGGTGGTGCGGACGGCGAGCCACACCCAGTCCGCCGTATCGCCGTTGGTGGTCCAGATCTTCTGGCCGTTGACGACGTAGTCGTCCCCGTCCCGTACGGCACGGGTCTTCAGCGACGCGAGGTCGGTGCCGGCGTCGGGTTCGCTGTAGCCGATGGCGAAGTCGATCTCCCCGGCGAGGATCTTCGGCAGGAAGGAGCGCTTCTGCTCCTCGGTGCCGAACTGCATGATCGTCGGCCCGACGGTGTTGAGGGCCATGAGCGGCAGCGGGACGCCGGCCTGTGCGGCCTCGTCGAAGAAGATGAACTGCTCCATGGGGCTCATGCCGCGGCCGCCGTACTCGGTGGGCCAGCCGACGCCGAGCCAGCCGTCGGTTCCGAGGCGGCGCACGGTCCGGCGGTAAAAGCGCTTCTGGTCGGCCGGATCGCCGTACCGGGCGTACGCGTTGTCGGGCACCAGCTCGGCGAAGTAGCCGCGCAGCTCGGTACGGAGCTGCTGTTGTTCGGGGGTGTATTCGAGATGCACGGCCCCTCCCGGAGTCCTGTCCCTGTTGTCTTGGAGCCCTGTTCTGGAGTCCTGTCCCGGAGTCCTGTCGCTGTCGTGGAGTCCTGTCGCTGCGGCGGCGCACAGAGTAGAACGCGTTCCATAAATCCGGAAGACGCGATGCGGGTCCGGATGTTGGCCGACTTCCGACACTCCGCCGGGCGGTACCCCGCACAGCGGGAACGGGTGCGGACCCCGCACAGCAGGAACAGTGCGGACGTTCCAGCTCAGCGAGCAGTGGCGGAGTTCCAGATCAGCGGGTAACGGCGGGAGCACTCCGCCTCCACCTGCCGCAGCCGCACCGCCACGGCTTCCCGGCGCGGCTCCGGGCACTCGCGGGCGAGCCGGTGGAACAGGGCGCGCAGCCGCAGGAGCACCATGGGCGAGCCCTCGGCCGCCACCATGACGTCGTCCACGGCCGTACCGAGCCAGTCCGGCCAGTCCGGGACGTCCATGACGAGTCGCGTCCGGCCGCGGGCGTCCGCCAGCCGCCCGGTTCCCAGGTCCCGGACGGCGGCCAGGGCCAGCAGTTCCTCGGTGTGGTCCAGCGCCTGGACGGCGGTGGCCGGGTCGTTGACCGCCGGGGAGAGCGAGCGCAGCGCGATGTCGGCCAGCAGCCGGAACGCCAGACCGGGGTCCTGGTCGAACGTCCGCTCCGGGCCGGTGATGACGGACCGCAGCACCTCATGGGCGGGCAGCGGGCCGCCGTGGACGGAGGCGAGGACCGTGCCGCGGCCGACCGTTCCGCCGGTCCGGGGCCGGAGGACGACCACACTGTCGTGCGCGGTGGCGGCCGTCAGCAGCCGCTCCACGTCGACCTGCTGGAGGACGGCGCCCGGACGGTTCCAGTAGAGGTCCGTGCGCTCACCGGCCGGCCGGTCACCACCCCCTCCTTCACCACCCGTCCACACCCCACCGTCCCGCTCACCCCCCGTCCCGACGCTCCCCGCCCGCTCGCGGTCCGGCGGCAAGCCGGGAGGCGGTTCCTCTCCGGTGAACGGATGCGGGTGGCGGGCCTCCAGGACGGCGTACGCCCGCTGGGTGATCGCGTCGAGGGTCGGGGCCAGCTGGATCGAGTCGAACGCCCGCACCTGGAGGGTCCGCATCAGGGCCAGGGCGGCGAGGGCGAGGAGCATGTCGATCGCCGGTACGGCGACCGTGACCCGGTCCCGGGCGCCGATGGTCAGCCCGGCCGTGACGGAGAAGACGAACACCCCGATGGCGAAGGCGAAGGTGCGCCAGACGATGGGGGCGTTCCGGAACAGCCCGAGGCGCGGGGTGAGGTTGCTGTACGCCCACTGCACGACGAGATACAGCACCGAGAACAGGAGGCTCACCAGGCTGACGACCCCGAAGCCCACGGTGAACAGCAGGCCGGCCACCCGTTCGCCGTCCACCTCGGGCGACACCGGGATCCGGTGGGCGAACAGACCGCCGAAGAACCCGGCGAGCGCGCAGATCAGCTGGGACCCGCCCCGGCGCAGGCCGCGGCGCGGCCGCCGCAGCGGGCCGCCGGGACGGAGCCGTACGGCGCCCCGGCCGTTCGCCGTCAGCTGCACGGAACGCCTCCCTCCGGTGGGCCGCACCTCGTCATCGCCACAGCAGCGGCATCCCACCCGCGCGGGCCACGGGCGGGCGTACCGGGCCGCGGTGTCCCCGCACCCCGTGTTCGGCCAGCGGCCCGACGGCGAGGCCGTGTTCGCGGCAGGCCGCGATCAGATCGGGCAGGGCGCCCAGCGGGGCGCGCCAGGCTCCGCGGGCGCCGGTGCTGTCCGAGTCGTGCAGCAGCACCGTCGTGCCGCCGCGCAGGGTCCGGTTCAGTTCGGCCAGCACGGTGTCCGGGCTGGCCCGCGCGGTCCAGTCGCGGCCCCAGGCCGACCACAGCACCGGCTGCAGCCCGGCCCGCCGTGCCGCGGCCCAGCGCCCGGCGGTGAGGATGCCGTACGGGGGGCGGTACCAGAGGGGCCGTCGGCCCGCCAGCCGGCGGACCGCCTCCACGGTGCGCCGCAGCTCGTGGGCGTCCCGCCGGGGGCGGGGGGTCCAGGGGTGCTCGTGGTGCCAGCCGTGGACGGCGAGTTCATGGCCCTCGGTGACGATCTCCCGGCCGAGGGCGCGGTGCCGCTCCAGGGCGCTGCCGAGGACGAAGAACGTCGCCCGCACCGACAGCCGGTCCAGTTCCCGCAGGAAGAGCGGGGTGCTCCGGGGGTCCGGGCCGTCGTCGAAGGTGAGGGCCACATGGCCGTGGTCGCCCTGTCCGTCCAGCGCCGGACCCAGGGTCCTGCGGACGGCGGGCAGCCAGGTGGCCGCGGGTCCGATGTGCCAGGCCGCGGCGGCGAGGACGGTACCGGCGGCCGCCCGGCGGAGCAGGGGCGCGTTCACCACATGTCTTCCTTTCCCTGGCCCGCCACGACGGGCGACCGGGCCAGCTGCACGCTGCCCAGGGCGAGTACGGTCAGCGCCGCGGCCTCGGGGACGATCCGCAGGCCGAGGGCGAGTTCCTCGTCGAAGAGCACCGCGCCGAGGACGACGCTGAGGAGGGCGTCGCCCAGGGTCAGGGCGGGCTGGGAGGCGACCAGGGTGCCGGCCCGCAGGGTGGCCTGGAGCAGCAGGAAGCTGAGCAGCCCGACCCCCAGCGCGGCGTACGTCTGCCAGGCCGTCAGCAGCGCCCCGACGCCGTCGGTGAGCCGGCCGATCGCGTCCTTCATCAGCGCCGCGGTGCAGGAGAAGCCGATGGCGGTCGCGGTGCCGAGCACCGCGGCCCGCGGGGAGGACGGCAGCCGCAGTGCCGTCACCACCAGGACGAGCACCAGTGCGGAGACCGACGCCGCCACCACCAGCCAGCGGTTCCCGGGCACCGTCGACCGGCCGCCCGAGGGCGAGGCGAGCGCCAGGAAGGCGGCCAGCCCGGCGGCCATGGCCACGAACGCCCACCGGGTGCGCCGGTCGGGCCGGCTGCGGAACACCACACTGCCCACCACCAGCGTGAACAGCAGTTCCGTGGTCATCACGGGCTGCACCACGGCCAGCGGACCGGTGGCGAGCGCGGCGGCCTGGCACGCGCCGGACAGCGCGAGCGCGCCGGCCCCCCACAGCCAGACCGGCCGGCGCAGCAGATGGAACAGCCAGGAGACCTTCGGGGTGGGCCGGCCCGCCTTCTCGTCGGCGGCGGCGCGGCGCTGGAGCACCGACGCCACGGCGTTGCCCAGTGCGGCGAGCAGCGCCAGGCAGATCGAGAGCACCGTCAGCACCCCGTGGCCCCGTTCCTCAGCCGAAGCGTCGGGCCAGTGCGCGGAAGACCCCGGGGGCCAGTCCGTGGACCCGGGCGGGGAGGGCCAGCCACGGCGGGACGAACGCGTCGTCCCGCCCGGCGGCCAGGGCCGACCACACGGCGTCGGCGACCCGGGATGCGGGGACCGGCCGGGGTCTGTTGCGGTGGTAAGGGACCCCTCTGCGGGTGAAGAACGGGGTGTCGACGGCGCCGGGCAGGATCATCGACACCCGGACCCCGGTGCGCGCGAGCTCGTAGCGGAGGCTCTCCGCGAAGGACATCAGACCGCCCTTGGCCGCCGCGTACACGGCCTCCTCCCGGACGCCCACGCAGCCCGCCATGGAGCCGATGAGGACGATGTGGCCGGTCCCCCGGGCGACCATCCCGGGCAGCACGAGCCGTACCAGGTGCAGGGCGGCCGACAGGTTGACCGACAGGACGGCGTCGAGGGCACCGGCGGGCATCCGGGTGAAGGGGCCCGCCCAGCCGATCCCCGCCCCGGCGATCAGCGCGTCCACCCTGCCCTCCCGGTGCAGCGCCCGCGCCGCGAGCCATTCCCGGCCCCGGGGGTCGGTGAGGTCGGTCGGCAGCGGGATGCCGGAGGTCTCCTGCGCGACGGCCGTCAGCCGCTCCTCGTCCCGGCCGTTGAGCAGCAGCCGCCAGCCGCCCTCGGCGGCGATCCGCGCGGCCACGGCGGCCCCGATGCCCGAGGACGCCCCGGTGATCAGCGCCACCGGCCGTACCGCACCGCCCGCGGACGGGCGCCGGGACCTGTAGGGCATCGTCGATCCTCCGGGGGCTCGGAAGGGCCGGGCAGTGGCTCCTCCAGAATCCTGGCTACCCGTCCCGCCCGCCTGTTCACGGTCGCCGGGTTCATCCACCCGAACAGGTCGACCGCGCACCATCCGGGTGCGGCATTCGGCCCTCCGGCGCGGTCCCTTGGGCATGGTGGGTCCCATGGAGCGGCGATACCTGCTCATCAGCGCGAGCATGGGCGCGGGCCACGACGCGGTGGCGGACGAACTGGCGCGGCGGCTCCGCGACCGGGGGCACACAGTGCTGCGGCAGGACCTCCTCGCGCTGCTGCCCGCCGGGGCCGGTCCGGCCCTGCGGTCCTTCTACCGCACGGCCGTCCGCCGGCTGCCCGGGCTCTATGCGGGGATCTACCGGACGTTCCTCGCGGGCGGGCCGGGGCCGCGGCCGGACGTCTCCCCGCTGGCCGCCGTCGCCGAGCGGCCGGTGCGGGAGGTGGTGGACCGGTGGCGGCCGGACGGGGTGGTGTCCACCTTCCATCTGGCGGCGCAGGTCACCGGACGGCTGCGGGCGCGCGGGGCCCTCGGGGTGCGCAGCACGGTCGTGGTGACCGACTTCGCCCTGCACCGCGGCTGGCTGCACCCGGGGAACGACCTCCAGCTCTGCCTGACCGAGGCCGGCGCCCGGGCCGCGCGGTCCGGCACCGGCAGGCCCGCGGTCGCGTGCGGACCGGTGGTGCCGCCGGGCTTCCACGCTCCCGCGCCCTCCCCGCTGTGGCGGGACTCGCCGGTGGGCGCCGACGGCCGGCCGGCGGTGCTGCTCTCGGCGGGCGCCTGGGGGGTGGGCCCGGGGCTGCTGGAGACGGCGGGAGCGCTGGCCGGCCACGGGTGTCTCCCGGTGCTGCTCTGCGGCCACGACCGGCGGCTGCGGCACCGGGCGGCCCGGCTGCCGGGGGTCCTGGCGCTGGGCTGGGTGGCGGATCTCCCGGGGCTGATGGCGGCGGCCCGGCTGCTGGTGGACAACGCGGCGGGCCAGACGGCGGTCCAGGCCCTGGCGGCGGGGCTCCCGGTGATCGGGTACCGCCCCCTCGCCGGCCACGGCGCCCACGGCGTACGGGAGATGGCCGCGGCCGGTCTGTCGGTCCTGGCCTCCGGGCCGCGGGATCTGCTGTCGGCGGTGGACGCGCTCGTCGCCCCGGGGCGGGACCGATACCGGCAGATCGCACGGGGGAGGTCCGCGTTCCGGTCGGACGCCGCCGACCACGTCGCCGAGCCGCCGACCGGGGCAGCGCCCCGGGAGCCGTGAAGAGGACCGGCCCCGGGAGCCCTGACGTCGCGGGGTGCGGAAGCCCCATGGACATGAACAGCGAACCTCGGCCCACGTCTTCTTCCTACCGCGTGCCTGTCTCCTTGACGTGGTACAGCTCGGGCACGGAGACCTTGATCGGCTCTTGAGTGGTCCGTGCGATCACGACGACCACGGGCTCGCTGGGGTCGGGATTCTCCTCGCGATGCGGGACGAACGGGGGGACGAGCAGGAAGTCGCCGGGACCGGCGGCGATCCGAACCTCCTGTACGCCGTCGTGGAAGAAGAACACGGGGTGACCGCTGACCACGTAGATTCCCGCCTCGGACTCGCCGTGATGGTGGTTGTCCGTTGAACTGAGCGGCGCATTCTCCACCAGGCCCATCCAGAGCCTCTTCGAGCCGACGGTGCCGCCACTGATGGCGGCATGGCCATCCAGCTCACCGGCCCGAACGTGGTGGACGCGGTTGCCCAGCGGCGCGCTGCCGTCTGCGCTCACGGCGGATCCGACGGCTTCGTGGGTGGTCATCGCGTGGTCTCCTCATTGTTGTCGCAGGTCTTTGACCGAGCATCAGGCTGCGACCACCGCACCCGGGACGGCAAACGTCGTTGCTGTAGTGGCAAGAACCTCCGGAGACCGAGGCGCGAAGGCATTCCGGCCCTGCTCATGAACCATCCACGCCGAGCCGGCAAGCCGTCCGGCCCGAGGCCGCGCCCGGGCCCCGGGGCGCCCTTCGGGTGTCCGTCCGCGAGGGAACACGCCTCCCCCACCCCATCTGCCACCACACCCCCGCCAAACCCACCAGCCCCACGCGCAGCGGACACCTTCCGTCGTGATCCGTGACCTCGACGGCCGCTCGGTAGATACTGGAGTCGGACGTTCCGGTGGAGCTCGCTCAGGGGTACCGTTCGATCCTGACACCCAGTCAGGGAAGTCAGCATCGAGTCAGCATCAGACCCGCCGGAGGCCGCTTCGGACCGTCAGGACCGCCAAGATCGAGAGCTGGGCACAGCCACCGCGACCTGCGGAAACGCAGCCCAGAAGCTTGCTTTTAGCCTTATCAGGAGGTACCCGTGAAGATGCTGATCAACGTTCCGGACACCGTGGTCGCCGATGCGCTCCGCGGGATCGCCGTCGCCCACCCGGAGCTCACGGTCGATGTGGAGAACCGGGTCGTCGTACGCCGGGACGCACCCGTGACCGACAAGGTGGGGCTGATCTCCGGCGGAGGCTCGGGGCATGAACCGCTGCACGGCGGGTTCGTGGGGCCCGGGATGCTCGACGCCGCCTGCCCGGGGGAGGTCTTCACCTCGCCCGTGCCCGATCAGATGGCCCGCGCCGCGGCTGCCGTGGACAGCGGCAAGGGCGTGCTGTTCATCGTGAAGAACTACACCGGCGACGTGATGAACTTCAACATGGCCGCCGAACTGGCCGAGGACGAGGGCATCCAGGTCGCCAGCGTGCTGGTCAACGACGATGTCGCCGTCACCGACAGCCTCTTCACCGCCGGCCGGCGCGGCACCGGGGCGACGCTCTTCGTGGAGAAGATCGCCGGAGCCGCGGCGGACGAGGGCGCTCCGCTGGAGCGGGTGGAGGCCGTCGCCCGGAAGGTGAACGAGAACTCCCGGAGCTTCGGGGTGGCGCTCAGCGCCTGCACCACCCCGGCCAAGGGCAGCCCCACGTTCGACCTGCCCTCCGGTGAACTGGAGCTGGGCATCGGCATCCACGGCGAACCGGGCCGCGAGCGGCGCCCGATGATGACGTCCCGGGAGATCGCGGACTTCGCCGTCGACGCCGTCCTGGACGACCTGCGCCCGGACGCGCCCGTCCTGCTCCTGGTCAACGGCATGGGCGCGACCCCGCTGCTGGAGCTGTACGGCTTCAACGCCGAGGTGCACCGGGTGCTGGCCGAGCGTCAGGTCAGCGTCGCCCGGACACTCGTCGGCAACTACGTGACCTCGCTCGACATGGCCGGCTGTTCGGTGACGCTGTGCCAGATCGACGAGGAGCTGCTGCGGCTCTGGGACGCGCCCGTGGCGACGCCGGGCCTGCGTTGGGGGCGCTGAGCCTTCGCCCCGCCCCGGAATCGGTCCGCTACGAGGATCCGGCGGCCGGGTGACCGGGGACATCCGGAGACCGGGGCCGGCCCGCGATGAGCCGCGGGGCGGCGCCGGGCTCCGGGCACTCCGGGCCCGCCTCAACGGCGGGGGCCGGTGGGTCCGGGCCCGCCTGAAGGCCGGCCCCCGCCGGAGTCACTTCCCCACGGTGGCGAGGTAGGTGTCGAACTCCTCGCCCCGCTGGGTGTCCTCGAAGACCACGTAGTGCGTGAGCCTGCCCCAGCGGGCGTGGCCGTAGATCGTGCCCTCGTTGGCGTAGACGGTCTCGCCGTGCTCGTCCTCGCAGTAGTCGTGGAAGCGGAGACAGAGCCGGGTCGCCCAGGGCGGTCCGGACACCAGGACGTCGTCGAACTCGATCTTCAGCCCGGCGTCGACGAACCGCCGCAGCCACCGCTCGACCTCCTTCTTCCCGCGGAACTCCCCGGCCCATGAGCTCCGTCCGGGGAAGACGAACCGGACGTCGTCGGCGTACGTGCGCAGTTGTGGTGCGAGGTCCCCCTCGCCCAGCCGCCGCGCGTTGTGGCGCACCAGGGCGCCCACCGCCGCCTCGTACAGCGCGGGCAGCGCCACCCCGACCGCCACGGCGGCGGCGGTGACTGTTCGTCGGCTCCCGACCGGCATCCGGCTCTCCCTCTCCCGTTGGTCCCGCAGTACTCGTTCGCGCTCTCCCGGCACTCTCCCGGCGGCGCTCTCCCGGTGCTGCCGGCGCACGCCCCGAGGCATTCGGCACCCCGACGGCGCCATCGGCGCGCCGCACGCCGTCGCGCTCCTGAAGCGCCCGGCACCTCGCAGCGGACGGCCCCGCAGCGCACAGCGCCCGAAGCGCACGGCTCCCGACCCACGCGACGGTAGCGCCGGAACCCTCCCCGTGCACCACCCTTCCGCCCGGCACGGCGGGCCGGATCCCAGCGGCGCGCGGCACGGCGGGGCGACGACAGGGTCACGGGTCGCCGCAGGAGTCATGGTCCACCGGGCGGGCGGCGTCGGGCAGGCCATCCGACGATTCGGATCCATCCGAAATGGCGTTCTCGCGCCGCTACACCAGCATTTTTCGGACAAGCGTGCACTGAGAGCACACCATGCAGGTCCGTTATGGCCTTCCGCGGTACGCAACCGTGCGGAAACAGGGGCGAACAGCCTGTGATCACACCGTGATTCATGCGGTTGTCCACCCCGTATCATCAAAAATTTGCTGCCGAATGAGGATTCGGCAGCAAGTAGTGACCGAAAATGGTCTTCCCACTTTGACTCTTGACCAACTGTTGGCGAATGTCATGCGCATGGACTCCTCCCAACAGGCTGCGCCCGGCGGCCCGTTGCGCATGCGCGACTTCCGGTTCCTGCTCGCAGGCGCCACCGCCGGGCAGGTCGGCGCCCAGGTCACCCTGGTCGCCCTCCCCCTGGTCGCGGTGCTCGAACTGCACGCCTCCGCCTTCCAGGTGGGGCTGCTCACCGCCGCGGAGACCGCCGCGTTCCTGCTCGTCGGGCTGCCCGCCGGGGCCTGGGTCGACCGGATGCGCAAGCTGCCGCTGCTCATCCGGGCCGATGTGGTGCGGGCCGTGGCGATGGCCGGCATCCCGGTCGCGGCGGCCCTGGACGTGCTGACCATGGCGCAGCTCTACGCCGTGGCGCTGATCACCGGTGTGGCCACGGTCTTCTTCGATGTCGCCCACCAGAGCTACCTGCCCCGGCTGCTCCCCCAGGAACAGCTGGTGGCGGGGAACGGGGCGCTGGAGACGGTCCGTTCGTCGGCGCAGATCGCCGGTCCCGGACTCGGCGGCGGGCTCGTCCAGCTCGTCGGCGCCCACCTGGCGATCGTCGCCGACGCGGTGGGCTATGCGCTCTCGGCCCTGTTCCTGCTGGGCATCCGCCGCCCCGAGCCCGCACCCGAGCCCGTGCCCGACGCCTCGCTGCGACGGGAGATCGGCGAGGGACTGCGGTTCGTGCTGGGGCGTCCGCTGCTGCGGGTCATCGCCGCGACCACCGGGCTCGGGAACTTCTTCACCGCGCTGCTGATGGCCGTACAGACCGTGTTCCTGGTGCGGGTGCTCGGTCTGAGCCCCGCCGCGGTCGGGCTGATGCTGTCGGTGGCGGCGGTCGGTGGACTGGCCGGCGCGCTCGCGGCGGGCCCGCTCGCCCGCGCCCTGGGACAGGCCCGCATCATCTGGCTGTCCTCGCTGGTCACGGGCCCGTTCGCGCTGCTGTGGCCGCTGGCCGGCAGCGGCGCCGCGGCCACGCTCTTCGCCATCGGGTCCGGTGTCGTCTTCTTCGGGGCGGTCGTCTACAACGTCGCGCAGGTGAGCTTCCGGCAGACTCTGTGCCCGCCCCGGCTGCTGGGCCGGATGAACGCCACCATGCGCTTCCTGGTCTGGGGCACCATGCCCCTCGGCGCCTTGGTGGGCGGTGCGGTGGCGGACGCCGCCGGGCCGCGCGCCGCCGTGTGGGTCTGCGCGGTCGGCTTCCTCCTGGTGCCGCTGCCGCTGCTGTTCTCCCCGCTGCGCCGGATGCGCGACCTGCCGGCGCCGGTGCCCGACGAGCAAGCGGCCGACGCGGTGCCAGCGGCCGCGGACGGCGGCAGTACCGAGGCCACGCCGGTCGGCTGAGCACCATGGGGCGGCACCGGCCCGCCCAGGGCCGGACACCGGCCGGCGGACCGTCCGTCCGCCCCTCGCCCGGTCACGGCAGCGCTCCCGGCCGTGCCCTCATGGGCCCTCGACGGAGCGGCGCCACCGCCAGTTCGTCCGGGGGCCCTCCGGGAGGACCGGCCTCCACGCGCCGCGTCGGCGGAAGCGCCCGCACGCAGCCGCCGCGGCCCGGCAGGAACACCCTGTCGCGGAACCACCCGCAGGCCCCTGAACCACCACCGCACCACCCCGCACCACCGCCCGCACGGGGGCTCTCCGCCCCCGCTCCCTGTCCTGCCCGCCGCGCGCGGACCGGACGCCGACCAGAGAGGAACCGGTGCACTCCAGCATCACGGGCCAGTACCTCACCCGATATCAGCGGCTGGACGAGAGCGGCGGTCTGCTGCCCGTCACCGGGGCGCAGCGCCGGTTCGTCCTCGTGCGCTCGCTCGACCCGGCCGGACGGCCGGATGTCGTGCCGCTCTTCTTCGCGTTCCCGCGCGGCACCGTGGATCTGACGCGGCTGTCTGCGGCCGCCGGTTCGCTGGCCGCCCTGCACCCCGCGCTGCGCGCCCGGACGGCCGTGCTGCGGGGAACTCCCGTGCAGCGGCTCGGCGATGCCGAGGTGCCGGCGGAGCGGGTGGAGTCCGCGCCGGGCGAGGACGCGAAGGCCGCGCTGCGCCGGGCGCTCGGCCGGTGGACGCCGGACGGCCCGCCGCTGCGGCTGTACCTCGCCGACGACGGTCCGGACGCGGCCGAGGAGGTGCTGGCCGTCGCCCTGGACCACGCCGCGTGCGACGGACAGTCGCTGGCCAGGATCACCGAGGAGCTGACGGCCGCCTACCGTGACGGGCTCGGCCCGGCGGACGTGGACCCGGGCCGGGTGGCCGCCGAACTGCGCGCCTACCGGGAGGCCGTGCTGCTGCAGCTCGCCGCCGAGGAGCGGGCGAGCGCACCGGCCGCCCTCGCGTACTGGGCCGAACGGCTCCGCGGCGTACAGGACATGACACCCGCCGCGGGCGCACGTCCCGTGCCCGCGGGGCTGCCCACGGGTGCGGCCGAGGTCCGGATCCCGGTCCCGGCCGGTGACGGCGCCGCGCTCCCGTTCCCCGCCCTGCTGGAGGCGTGCCGGGCCGCCGTGGGCGCCCTGCACGGCCCCGGTCATGTGGTTCCCGTCGGGTACCCGTGGGGTGGCCGGCCGGCCGCGGCGGAGCCGGTGCTCGGCTGCTTCCTCAACACCGTGGTCTTCCCCGCGGCGACCGGCGCCCCGGCGGACCCCGCCGGGGACGCGGCCACCGCCTGGTGGGACGACCTGGACCGGGCCGACACGCCGTTCGACGAGGTGGTGCGCGCGGCGCGGGCCGCCGGCGCGGCGGCCTGGTCGGGCCGGATGGACGCCATGCTCACCGTCGAGGACCGGAGCCGCCGCGCGCCCCTGCGGCTCGCCGGGGTGGACGGGCGGGAGGTGAGCGTGGACGGGCGGCCCGTGCGCTCCCCGTTCGCCGTCTCCGTCAGCCAGGGCTCGGACGTGGAGCTGCGGATGGTCTGGGACCGCGCCCTGATCGACGACGCCGCGGCCCGTGACGCCTTCGGGGCGCTGGCCGCCCGGGTGCGCTCCGGCCTGCCGTCCGGAGCGGCCGGGCCGGTCATCACTGCGGCCGGGCACAGCCCCACTGCGTAACACGCCGTACCACTGCGGCGGCCCACCGCGCGACCCGCGGAGGCCGCCCGCTCGGCAGGGCCCGCACACCGGGCTCCCGGCCGACCGTTTCACCGATACCGAACCCCGACTACCCCAGGGATGGCCGATGTTCCCCCTCTCCTCGTCGCAGGAGATCGTCTGGCTGCACGAGCAAGTGACGCCGGGCAGCCGCGCCTACAACTTCACCGGAGCGCTCGACCTGTGGGGCGCGCTCGACGAGGAGGCGCTGCGCCGCGGGCTGGCCGCGACGCTCGACCGGCATCCGGGACTGCGCCTGGAGCTCGTGCCCGGAACCGACGGGATCCCCGGCCAGCGGGTCGCCCCGGCGTGCCCGCCCCGGCTGCGCACCGTGGACCTCTCCGGACAGCCGGACCCCGAGGAGGCGTTCGCCCGGCTGCTGCGCACCGAGGCCGAGACCCCGCTGGACACCTGCGAGGCGCCGCTGCTGCGCTGGACGCTGGTGCGGCTCGCGCCGGACCTGCACCGGCTGATCCATGTCGAGCACCATCTGATCCACGACGGCCACTCGTTCGCGATCCTGCTCGACGACGTGTTCCGCGTCTACCGGGCCCATGTCCTGGGCGAGCCGGTCGCGCTGCGGCCCGCGCCCTCCTACGAGGAGCACGTGCGGGCCGCGGCGGCGCCGGACGCCGTCGCCTCCCGCGACCGCAGCCTCGCCCACTGGCAGGACGAACTGCGCTCGGCCGCCTTCGACATGCCGCTGCCCGGCCTGGCGCGGCCGGGTGCGCGGCGCCGGCACCGGGGCGGCCAGCTCCGCCAGTCCATCGGCGCGGACCTCGCCGGGAAGCTGCGGGAGCACGCCCGGGAGCGGGGGCTCACGCCGTTCGCCGCGCTGCTCGGCCTGTTCGCGGAGCTGCTGCGGCGGCACAGCGGCCGGTCGGAGATGGTCATCGGCACCGCGGTGGGCAACCGCCCGCGCGGTTTCGAGGAGACCGTCGGGATGTTCGTCAACACGATCCCGCTGCGGCTGGCGCCGGACCCGGACGCCCCGGCCGACGCGGTGATGGACGAGGTGACCGACACCCTGATCCGGGCGCTCCCGCACCAGGACGTCCCGGTGCAGGAGCTGACCCGGGCGCTCGGGATGCACACCTCGGGGGCCGACAACCCGCTGTTCAGCGTGATGTTCAGCGCCCATGACGCGGCGCTCCCGGAGATCGAGGTGCCGGGTCTGGACGTAACCCTGTTCGAGGGGTTCAACACCGGCACCACGCGCTTCGACCTCGATGTGGTGCTGCTGCCGGACGACCGCCGTGGGGTGAGCCCGCGGCAGGGCGCCCCCGGTATGACGCTGGTGTGGGACTACGACGCCGACCTGTTCGGCGAGGACGTGGCGGAGCTGCTCGCCGGACGGCTGCTGGACCTCCTCCGGTCCTACCTGGAGAACCCCGAGGCGCCGCTGGCCGCGCTGGCAGGGGCCGGAACGGACTCCCGCCCGGAGGCCGCGCCTTCGGTGTCCGGCGCGCGGGGCGACCTGCTGGACCCGGTCGCCCGGCACGACCCGGCGCGGCCCGCGGTCCACGCCGGTGAACTGCGGCTGACCTACGGGGAGCTGGACCGGCGGGTGGCGGAGCTCGCCGAACGGCTGCGGGCCTGCGGCGTGACCGCGGGGCAGCCGGTGGCGGCGGTGCTCCCGCGGGGCACCGACTCCGTGGTGGCGCTGCTGGCCTGTCTGCGGACGGGAGCGGTGTACGCCCCGCTCTCCCCGCAGGACCCGGCGGCCCGGCTCGGCCTGCTGCTGGAGCGGCTCGCTCCGGCGCTGGTGCTGACCGACGGCGGTGCGGAACTGCCGTCGACGGCCCTGCCGGTGGCGCCGGTCGGCGACCGTGTGTTCCCGCTCGCCCATCCGGCACGGACCGTGGACGGCGCCGCGTACATCATCCACACCTCCGGCTCGACGGGCATTCCCAAGCCGGTCGCCGTCGGCCGGGCGGCGCTGGAGAACCACATGACCGGCGCGGCGGACCGGTTCGGGCTGGTGGCCGACGACCGGGTGCTGCTGTTCGCCCAGCCCTCCTTCGACGTGGCGCTGGAGGAGGTGCTGCCCTCGCTGCACGCCGGAGCCTGTCTGGTCGTGCCGGACCGCGAGGTGCCCACCGGCACCGAACTGGCGGGGATGCTCGCCGACACCGGGGTCACCGTCGCCAACCTGCCGACGAGTTACTTCCTCGCCACGCGCGCGGAACTGCGGCCGGCGCTGCGGGAACGGCGCTGGGCGCCGCGGCTGGTGGTGCTCGGCGGTGAACGGATCCCGGCCGACGCGCTGCGGGAGTTCCTCGGCGACACCGACGCCACCGTGCTCAACGTGTACGGGGTGACCGAGGCCGCGGTCAGCTCCACGGTGCACGAGATCACCGCCGCGGACCTGGTGGACGGCGCCGAGGTCCCGCTCGGCACGGAGCTGCCCGGAGAGCGCGTGCACGTCCTCGACGCGGGGCTGCGGCCGCTGCCGGCCGGCGCGGTGGGCGAACTCGCCATCAGCGGCGCGGGCCTGGCGGAGGGCTACGTAGGCAACGCGGAGACCACGGCCGCCCGCTTCGTGCGCCCGGAGGCGCTGGGCGGCGAACGGGTCTATCTGACCGGCGACCTGGGCTACCGCGACCGGTCCGGGCGGCTGCACTTCCTCGGCCGCCGCGACAACCAGGTCAAGCTGCGCGGCTACCGCATCGAGCTGGAGGAGATCGAGGCCGCCGCGTCGGCGGAGCTCGGCGGCCGGTCCTGCGCGGTCGTGCTCGACCGTGAGGCGGCGGGCGGTCCCCGGCTGATCGGCTTCCTCGAGGGCACCACCGAGCCCGATCAGGAGGCCCTGCACACGGCGCTGAGCGGGCGGCTGCCCGGGGCGCTGGTACCGGGCCGCTGGGTGCGGCTGGACGCGATGCCGCTGCTCCCCGGCGGCAAGCCCGACCGGGCCGCTTTGGCCCGGTCCGCCGCCGGCCTCACGCCCGTCCGGCAGCCGGTGGACGAGGCCCCGGCCGCGTTCGCCGACCCGGAGGTGGCGCTGCTCGCCGAGGGCTGGCGCGAAGTCCTGGGCCACGCGCGCTTCTCCGAGTCCTCCCACTTCTTCCGGATCGGCGGGCACTCGCTGCTCGCCGCGCACCTCGCGGCCTGGCTGGAGCCCCGGCTGGGCGACCGGCCGCCGCTGCGCCTCCTCTTCCAGAACCCGGTGCTGGCCGACCAGGCCCGCGCCCTGACCGCCGTCGGCACGACGGCCGCGCCTTCGGAGTCGATATGAGCGAGCACCTCACCAGCACCCCGTCCGACGCCACCGCACCGTCACGTCCCCCGCTCAGCGTGGCCCACGGGGACGCTCCCTCCCCCGCGGCGGGCTCCGTGCTCGCCCACTACGAGGAGTGGGTGCGCCGGACGCCGGACGCCCCCGCCGTCCTGGACGGCGAGGACCGGTGGAGCTACGCCGAGATCGACGCGGCCGCCGCGGACGTGGCCGCCGCGCTGCGGGACCGGGTGCGCCCCGGCGACCTGGTCGGCGTCTGCCTGGACCGGTCCGCCGCGCTCGTGGTGACCGCGGTCGCCCTGGCCCGGCTCGGCGCCGTCTATCTGCCGCTCGGACCCCGGCCCGGGGAGCGGCGGATCGCCGCCGTCACCGAGAACGTCCGGGTCGGCTGCCTCATCGGGGAGCCCGCCCTGCTGCCGGAGGCGCACCGCACCGGTGAGCAGCTGGCGCTGGCCCTGCCCGGCCGGGGTGCCAACGCGCCGGCCGCGGCGGTGGCCGCGTTCACCACGCCGCCCGAGGGCGCGTCGGCCGCCCCGGAGGGCGCCTTCTACGCCGTCCTGACCTCGGGTTCCACCGGCACGCCGAAGGCCGTCGCCGTCGCCGAGCCCGCGCTCGGCACGCTGCTGGACTGGTACCGCGCGGAGACCGGGGTCGGCCCCGGTGAGCGGCAGAGCCTGCTGATCGGCGTCGCGTTCGACCCGCACCTGATGGAGCTGTGGGCCGGTCTGACGAGCGGTGCGGCCCTCTGCCCCGCCCCCGACGCGGTCCGCTGGGACCCGGCGGTGCTCACCGACTGGTGGCGCGACGCCCGGGTCACCGTCGCCGTCGCCGCCACGCCGATGACCGAGCCGGTGCTGGACCGGCCGTGGCCGTCGGGTCTGGCGCTGCGTCATCTGGTCGTCGGCGGGGACCGGATGCGCCGCCGGCCGGCCGCCGGTCTGCCGGTGACCGTGCACAACGCCTACGGCCCGGCCGAGTCGACGGTCGTCACCACGACGTACGCGATGCGTCCCGGTGCGGCCGGCGGTGCGGAGGGCGCTCCGCCCATCGGACTGCCCCTTCCGGGGGTGACCGTGTGCGTCACCGACGAGCAGGGTGTCCTGCTGCCCCGCGGCGAGGCCGGTGAACTGCGCATCGGCGGACGGCTGCTGGCGCTCGGCTACCTGGACGAGGCACTGACCGCGCAGCGGTTCACCGCCGCTCCGGACGGCCTCGGCGCGCCGGAGACCGACCGGGTCTACCGGACCGGCGACCGGGTGCGGATGGGCGAGGACGGCGAGCTGGAGTTCCTGGGCCGGCTGGACGACCAGGTGAAGATCAGCGGGGTGCGGATCGAGCCCGCCGAGGTCGCGGCGGCGCTGGAGCGCGACCCCGGGGTCGCCGCCGCCGTGGTCGCGGTGCGCCGCACCCCCGCGGGTGACGCGCGGCTCGCCGCGTTCGTCCAGGCCGCACCGGGCCACGGGCTCTCCCCGAGCGCGGTGCTCAGCGGGGTGCGGCCGTGGCTGCCCGAGCAGGCGGTGCCCGCCTCGCTGACGATCGTGGACGGCTTTCCGCTGGACGCCAACGGCAAGGTGGACCGCGCGGCGCTGCTCGCCACCGGGGAGTCCGCGCCCGCCACGGCAGCCGCGGACGGTACCGGCACGGCGGACGGCGCCGGCGCGGACGAGGGGGCCGGCGCCGGTGAGCGGCTGGTGCTGCGGCTCTGCCGTGATCTGCTCGGCGCCCCGGACATCCGGCTGACGGACAACTTCACCGAGGCCGGGGGCAATTCCCTGGCGCTGGCCCGGCTGCTGACCGCGGTGCGGGAGGAGAGCGGGGTCCGGCTGCGGGCGCCCGAGGTGCTGCGGCAGCCCGATCTGCGGGCGGTGGCGGCGCTCCTCGACAGCCGCCGGCCCTCCGACGGCGGGACCCCGGCGACCGCGTCCGCCGTCACCGGAACCGCCGTCACCACCACTGCCACCGGAAGCACCGGCACCGGGACGGTCTCCGGGACCGCCCCGCACGGGCGGACACCCGACGGGGACGGCTCGCTGCCCGTCCTCATCGCCCGGCACGCCGCCCGGCGCCCCGACGACCTGGCGGTGCTGGACGGCGGGACCACCCTGACGTACCGGCAGCTCGTCTCCTCGGCCGCGGCGCTGGCCGGCCGGCTGCGGGACCGCGGGGTGCGGCCGGGTGACCGGGTCGCCCTGCTCGTCCCGCGTTCCGCGCGGACGGTCGTCGCCCAGCTCGGGGTGTGGTGGGCGGGCGCGACCTGCGTGCCGCTGGACCCGGCGCACCCGGCGGCCCGTACCGCCCGGATGCTCGCCGACACCGAGGCCGTGCTGACGCTGACCGACGGCAAGCTCCTGGAGTCCTCGGACCTGAGCCCCGAGAAGGTCCTGGTGCTGCCCGCCGACGGGGCCCTGCCCGACGCCGAGCCGGCAGCGGTGGCGGAGCCCGTCGCCGCCGGCCCGGACGGTGCCGCGCTGGTGCTGTTCACCTCCGGCTCGACCGGCCGCCCGAAGGGCGTGGCGGTGACCCACCGCGGGATCGCGGACCTGGTGCGGAACCCGGGCTATGCCACGGTCACCCCGCGGGACCGGGTCCTGTTCCACTCGCCGGTCACCTTCGACGCGTCGACCTTCGAGCTCTGGGGGGCGCTGGCGAACGGCGCGTCCGTCGCCGTCTGCACCGCCGAACGGCCCTCGCTGGAGGATCTGGCGCAGCAGGTGGAGCGGCACGGTGTCACGGTCGCCTTCTTCACCACCGCGCTCTTCCACCAGCTGGCCGTGCGCCGTTCGCGGCTGTTCGGCGTGGTGCGCACCGTGGTGACCGGCGGCGAAGCACTGGCCGCCGCCCACGCCCGCGCGGTGCTGCGGGCCTTCCCCTGGCTGGAGCTGGTCAACGCCTACGGCCCGACCGAGGCGACGACCTTCGCCACCGTCCACCGCGTCACGGACGCCGACTGCGACGGCCAGGTGCCCATCGGGCGCGCCGTCGCCGGTGCCACCACGCACGTGCTGGATGCCGACGGGAACCCCGTAGTGCCGGGCACGCAGGGCGAGTTGTGGGTCGGCGGGACGCGGCTGGCCCTCGGCTACGTCGGCCTGCCCGAGCTGACGGCCGAGCGGTTCGTCGACCATCCGGCGCACGGGCGGCTCTACCGCACCGGCGACCTGGTCTCCGTCCGTCCGGACGGGGTGCTGGACTTCCACGGCCGCGCCGACGACCAGGTGAAGGTCCGGGGCTTCCGGATCGAGCCGGGCGAGATCGAGCACGCGCTGCGCGAGGAGCCGGAGGTGGACGACGCGGCGGTGACGGTACGTCGGCCGAGCGCGGACGACGCCCGGCTGGCGGCGTTCGTCGTGGCCGCTCCGGGGCCGGTGCCGCGCGCCGAGACGCTGCGGGCACGGCTCGCCGGACGGTTGCCCGCGCACCTGGTTCCGGACATGTGGACGGTCGTCGACCGGCTGCCGCTGACCAGTTCCGGCAAGGTGGACCGGCGTGCCCTGGCCGAGCTCGACGGCTCCCGGTCCGGTGCGCTCGACACCGCCGCCCCGGCGGTGGGCGATGCGGCGCTGGGTCCCATCGAACAGGCCGTGGCCCGCGCCTGGAGCCTCTCCCTCGGGCGGGAGGTCACCGAGCGGGACGCCGACTTCATCGAGCTGGGCGGCCACTCGCTGCTCGCGCTGGCCGTCGTCGACGACCTGTACGAGGAGCTCGGGGTGGAGCTGCCCCTGGCGGAGTTCTTCGCCGCCCCCACCGTGGCCGGCCACGCGGCGGTCCTGGAACGCGCCCTGCTGGCCGAGCTCGGGGACGACGCCGGGCCCGGGGACGAAACCGACGGACCCGAGGCGTCCGGAGCACCGGAGGCCGGCTCCGGCCTCCCCGGCGCGGCCGGACACGACGGCGCCCGCCACGACCTGCCGACGGAGGACCTCCATGGCCACTGATCCCGCACTCTCCTCCGTCGCCCGGCAGGAAGCGCTGCTGCGCCGGGCCCGTTCCCGGGCCCGCACCCGTACCGGCGGCCCGGCACCGGTTCCCGGCGCCGTCGCCGGCCCGGACGCCGCCGACCGTTCCGGTCCGGTGCCGCTCTCCCGCGCGCAGCGGCGGATGTGGCTGATGGACCGGCTCGGCCAGGGCGGCGCCCTGTACGCCGTGCCGTTCGCCACCCGCGTCCGGGGCCCGCTGGACACCGCGGCGCTCGGCGCCGCCCTGGACGGGCTGGTCCGGCGGCACGAGATCCTCCGGACCCGGTACGGCCACCGCGAGGACGAACCGTTCCAGCAGGTCATGGACCCGGCGCCGGTTCCCGTCCCGGTGGTGGACGTGGCCGGCGACGGCACGGAGCAGCTGCTCCGGGAGGCGGCCCGCCCGTTCGACCTGGCCACGGGGCCGATGCTGCGCGCGCTGGTCGTCCGGCACGCCGAGCAGGACCACACGGTGCTGCTGACCCTCCACCACATCGCGGTGGACGGCGGCTCGCTCGGTACGGTCGCCACGGAGATCGCGGAGCTCTACGCCGCGGCGTGCGAGGGCCGTGCCGACCGGCTGGCCCCGGCCCCGCAGTACGCGGACTTCGCCCGCCGGGAGCACGCGTCCGCCGAACGGCTCGCGCCCGGCCTGGAGCACTGGCTGCGCCGGCTCGACGGGGCCGCCCCGCTCGTCCTGCCCGGTCCGGACCGGGCCGCGGACGGAACCGCCACCGAGGCCGCGGACGGGACCGGCGCGTCCGGTCCGGCGGCCCGCTCCGGCCGGATCCATGAAGCGCCGCTGGGCGCCGAGGTGCTGCCCGCGCTGCGGGCCCTGGCCCAGGAACGGCGGACCACGCTGTTCACCGTGGTGCTGGCCGCGGCGTTCGCCGCACTGCACCGGGCCACCGGGGAGAACGACCTGGTCATCGGCTGTGCGAGCAGTCACCGTACGGGCGCGGCGATGCGCGGACTCGTCGGGCTGTGCGTCAACACGCTGCCCGTCCGGGTCGATCTGTCCGGCGATCCCGCCTTCGGGACGCTGGTGGACCGGGTGCACACGGCGCTGCTGGAGGCCCAGGAGCACCGCGAGGTGCCGTTCGACCTGGTGGTGGAGCGCCTCGGCGCCGCCGCGCGCGGCGGCGACGGGACCGCGCTGGTCCGGGTCACCGCGGATCTGCTCCAGGAGCCCACGGCGCTCCTGCTGCCCGGCACCACGGCCGAGGCCGTCGAACTCGACCTCGGCACGGCCAAGTTCGACCTGTCCTTCGGTGTCGCCGAGGCGGAGGGCGCCGCCTCCCTGGTGCAGCACAGCGCGGCCGTCCTGGGCGACGGAACGGGCGCCCGGCTGGCGGACGCGTTCGGGGAGCTGCTGGTGGCCGTCGCCGCCGACCCGGCGCTGCGTGCGGCGGCGCTGCCCGGCGGGCTGCTGACGTCCGGCCGGCAGGACGCCGCCGGGCCGGCGGGGACCGGGGCGGCGGGGACCGCGGCGGCCCATCCGGCCGAGGAGCGTCTGCGGGCGCACCCCGACGTTGCGAGCGCGGTCGTCGTGGAGTTCGCCGGCCGGCCGCCGCTGGCGTGGGCGGTCCTCGCCCGCGCCGGCGGGCCGAGCCCGTCGCAGCTGCGGTCGCACCTGCGCGCGGGGCTGGAGCGCTCCGCGGTCCCGGCGGCGGTGACCCTGCTCGACACGCTGCCCCTCACGGCCGACGGGACGGTGGACCGGACGCGGCTGCCCGGACTGCCGGCGGTGCCCATGGCCCCGGCGCCCGCGCCGGAACCGGAGCAGAAGCCGTTCACCGGCGAGCGGGAACGGGCCGTCCTCGCCGCCTACACCGAGCTGCTGGCCCAGGAACCGGCCCCGGACGACGACTTCTTCGTGCTCGGCGGCCACTCCCTGACCGCGGTCCAGCTGGCCGAACGGCTGCGGGAACGGCTCCGGCTGCCGCTCACCGGCCTGGACGTCATGGAGCGCCGCACCCCCCGGGCCCTGGCGGCACTGCTGGACGCCCGGGAGGCCGAACGGGCCGCGGCGTCTGCGGCCGCCCCGGCCCGCCGTCCGTCCGCGACCCGGACCGGCACCGTCCTGGTGACCGGGGCCACCGGTGGCGTGGGGGCGTTCGTGGTGCGGGAGCTCGTCCGGCGCGGGCGGCCCGTACGGGCGCTGGCCCGCCCCGAGTCGGCACACCGGGTCAGCGGGGACGGCGTGGAGGTGGTCGAGGGCGACCTGACCGATCTCGACAGCCTGCGCGCCGCCTGCTCCGGAGCGGACGCCGTCATCCACGCGGCCTGCACCTTCACCCGCCCGGAGGTGGACATCGCGGCGATGGAGGCGCTGGTGGCCGCCTGGCGGCAGGGCCCGTTCGTGTTCGTCAGCAGCGTGGACGCCTACGGGCACCCGGCCGAGGCCGAGGTGGCCGAAGGCGCGCCGTCCCGCGAGCCGCTGACCGCGTACGGCAGCGCCAAGGTGACCTGCGAACGGCTGCTGCTGGACGCGGCCGGGAGCGAGGGCCGCGGCGGTGCGTCCGCTGTGCGCTCCCCCATCGTCTGGGGTGCGCACGACCGGCTCCGGGACCAGCTGCGCTGGGGTGCGACCGGGGCGCTGTACCAGGCGGCGCTCGCGGGGGACCCGCTCGTCCTGCCGGACCCGGGCAACGGGGAGCACGGCTGGTACGGCGCCCCCTGGGTGCACGCCGCCGCGCTCGCCCGCGCGCTGGTCACCTGCCTGGACGAGCCGGTGAACGGGGTGGTCAACGCGATCGGCGGCCATGTGGCCTGGCCGGACCTCGCCACCGAGCTGGCCGCCCTGCTGGGCAGCGGCAGCGCGGTGACGTTCGGGGCGGGGACGCACCGCGACCTGGACCACCACTGGCGGTACCGGGCGGACCGGCTGGCGCCGGTGCTCACCGAACGGCCGGGCGAGGACTGGCGGTCGGTGCTGGCTGCCATGGTCGGCCCGGCCACGGGCTGACACGGGTCACCCGAGGGAGGGGAACGGGCCGGTGAACGGCTCGTGACGGGGCAGGGGCCCGGTGCCGGCGACGGCACCGGGCCCCTGGCTTGCTTCCGGTTCCGGCGGCCCGTGCCGAGCGCGACCGCACCGCGGCTGCGCACCGCATGCGTCGCCCGGTCCGTGCCGGGTCCGTCCCGCCCCCGCGGCGTGCGGGGGCCGTTGCCCGGCGCGGCGGGTCAGGATGCCTCGACGGCCGCCTTGATCCGGTGGGCGAACGCGTCGGCGTCCTTGCGCGCGGCGCCGAGCGCGAGGCCCGCGACCAGCTTGCCGAGCCCCTGCCCTTCCAGGACGTTGAAGACGTGCAGCCTGGTCCGGCCGTCCACGGTGGGCTCCAGGTCGTAGCCGCCCTCGGGGGCCGTCACCAGGTTCTTCGAGATCTCGGTCCAGCGGATTCTCCGGGGCGGCTCGAACTCGCTGATGCGGAACTCCCGGTGGGTGGTCATCCCGGCGTCCTTGACGGTGCTGCGGTAGACGGTGCCCACCGTCGTCGCCCCCTCGGTCGTCTTCTCCATCCGCTGCACCCGGGGACTGAACTTCGGGTCGTTCTCGCCGTTGGCCAGGAAGGCGAAGACCTCGTCCACGGGCCGGTCGATCTCAACGGTCGCTTCGAACTTTCCTGCCATGGTCTCTCCCTGAGCGCTCGTCGGCGGGCGGTGGCGAGCGCATCGTCCCAGACAGGGGCCCTCGGACCCGGCCAACGCGTCGGGCACCGCCGGGCATCGCCACGACGGCCGAATCCCGGCCAACCGGCCCGCGGCTGCCCTGCCCCGTTCGGCGCATGCCGCCGCGCCGGGCACCCTGCCGCCCCTCGGGAGCGCCCCGGGAAGCGGACCAGGGTTCAGACGAAGGTCTTCGCCAGACGGCGCAGGCCCTCCGAGATCTCGTCGGGCGAGTGGGTCGTGAACGACAGCCGCATCGCTGCCGGATCGGGAGTGCCTGCGAAGAACGGCGCGCCCGGGACGTACGCCACCTCGTGCCCGACCGCGACCTTCAACAGCTCCGTCGCGTCGTACCCCTCGGGGAGGGTGACCCAGATGAACATGCCGCCCTCCGGGCGGTTCCACCGGCTGCCCGCGGGCAGCGCCGCCGGGAGTCCGTCGAGCATGGCGTCCCGGCGGTCCCGGTAGGCGGAGCACATCGTCCGGACATGGGCGTCGAGGTCGCTGTCCCGCAGATAGCGGGCCGCGGCGGCCTGGTCGACGGTCGAGGTGTGCAGGTCGGCCGCCTGCTTGGCTATGACGCAGGAACGGCGGAGACCGGCGGGCGCGCGGAGGTAGCCGAGCCGCAGCCCCGGCGCCATGATCTTGGAGAAGGAGCCGAGCAGCACGGTGCGGTCGGCCGCGGCCTCGGCGCCGGAGATCCACGGCACCCGGTCCCCGTCGTACCGCAGGTCCCCGTACGGGTCGTCCTCGACGATCCAGAAGCCGTGCCGGGCGGCCGCCTCGGCCACCGCGGTGCGGCGTTCCGCCGGGAGGGTCCGCCCGGTGGGGTTCTGAAAGGTCGGCACCAGGTAGAGCAGCTTGGCCGGCTCGCGCGCCACGATCTCCTCGAGGGCGGCGGGGACGATGCCGTCGTCATCGGTCGGCACCGGGACCACGCGTGCGCCGGAGAAGCCGAAGCACTGCAGGGCGGCCAGGTAGCAGGGGTCCTCGACCAGCACCACATCGCCCGGTTCCAGCATCGCCGTGGCGATGAGGGTGAGTGCCTGCTGCGACCCGGTGGTGATCAGCAAGTCGTCGGGCCCGGTGGAGAGGCCACGCCCCGTCAGCCGGTCCGCGATCGCGGTACGGAGCTCCGCGTCCCCCTCGGTCGTGGAGTACTGCAGGGCCCGCTGCGGCTCCTCCGCCAGCACGCCGTCGTAGGCGGCCCTGATACCCGCGGTGTCGAAGAGTTCCGGCGCGGGCAGACCGCCCGCGAAGGAGATCACTTCGGGGCGCTCGGTGAGCGCCAGGATCTCCCGGACGGGCGACGAACCGACGTTGGCGAGCCGGGAGGCACCCGCGGGCACCGGCGCATGGGGGGCGGAGGGAAGCATGGCCACAGCATATCGGCAGCCAAGAGGGCCCTCCAGATTGTTGATTCGCCGGCCGTCGACGCCTTGGAATAGCGAATTCCGGTTACCGGCAACCGACGATTCCTCTTCTGTACCGGCCGCCGGAGCCTCTGCCGTCTTCACTTGCCTTCCTCGCTGTTCCTCCCCTCGACTCGTCCGCCTCCGGGCACCTTTCGGCGCCGAAGTCAGCATGTCTCTGTCCCTTGCGCACTGTGCGATGCAACAGGACGATCCCAGTGGTGCACCCCGCCCGAACAGGCAGGAGGACATGCACCCGCGCGCTGTTCACCGCCGGGGTTGCACCTCTTTCTGCGGGGAGCACAAGCAACTCTGCGGGGAGCACAAGCAACAGCCGGGAAGGCTCCCAGCTACTCCCGCTTCGCGAACTCCGTCCGCTCTCCCGCCCGCTGGAATACCGGTCCTTCCCATGCGTCGACTGATCGACGCGGCACGTGGCATTTCGGGAAATCGCAGCCGTCACCGCCCGGGCGTGGACGCATTCCGCCCCGAAGTCCGACGAGCACCGGAGAATTGCGCGATCCACGGGGCGACGGTCGACATCCCGAGGCCGTCGAATGATCCCGTGCCGTGCCATCGGTGGACGGGCGGACTCGCGCCAAGCCGGGACGGCCCTCGAGGCCCCGGCACCGCGGTCCCGCAACGCTCACCGTCACGGGCCGCGGCGGTGCCGGAGTCGGTCGCTCAGCTCTTCTTGCGCCGGTTCCTGTCCTTGAGGGATTCCCGGGCGCCCGCCAGGTTCTCCTTGACGTCGTGCATCGCCTCCCGGGCCCTGCCCTTCATCTGGTCGGCCCGGCCCTCGCCACGGAGACGTTCGTCGCCGGTGACCTTGCCGACCATCTCCTTGGCCTTGCCCTTCCACTTGTCCGCGGGGCCGTGACGGCCGCCGCCGGTGCGCTCTCTCATGGGAGCCGCCTTCCTGTCGGCGGATGCTGATGTCCGTCGTCCACGCTGCCGCAGGCACCACGGGTTCGCACCTCGGACACCGGTCACCGGCCGGCCCGGCCCCGTGTCACCGGCGGAATCGGTCAGCGGCGGGACCGTCAGTCATGGGAACGGCCGGCCGGGAAACGGTCAGTCCCCGACGGCAGGATCGAACCAGGCAGGCCCGTCCCCCAGAGCCTGCTTGATCCGCATCAGCGCGAAGTCCTCCAGCTCGGGCAGGCTGTCCAGGGAGAACCAGCCCACCTCCAGCGACTCGTCGTCGTTGACCCGGGCCTCGCCGCCGACCGCGCGGCAGCGCAGCGTGACGTCCATGAACTGGCACCGGTCGCCGTTGGCGTACTCCATCGGGTCCATGGCCTGGACGAGCACGACCCGCTCCGGTACGCACTCCACCGCCGTCTCCTCGAGGACCTCGCGCACGGCGGTGCGGGCGGGCTGCTCCCCCGGTTCGCAGATGCCGCCGATGATGGACCAGCGTCCGGTGTCGGCGCGCTTGCCGAGCAGCACTCGCTCGTCGTCGTCGAAGACGATGGCACTGACGCCGGGGAGCCAGAGGAGCTGGTGGCCGGCGGTTTCGCGCAGGGCGAGGATGAAGTCGGGCGTTGCCATGCGACGAGCCTAACGGTCGGCCCGATCTTGAGCCCGGCACCCCGGCGGCGCCCGGCGCCGTCACCCCGCGTTCCGCCCCGCCGTCGCCGCATTGCTCCTGCACAGGGCTCCACAGCCCGGCATCCCAGCCGATACGGTAGGCCGACCATGTGCCCGCTCGGCACCCGTAGTGCCGCGAGCGGTGCCCGTCAGAACTGGGGGGTCGACGGGATGGCACCGTCTGTCGCTGAACCCGCCGCGCGGGAGCGCGGCAGCACCGCCGATGTGACCGGCGTCGTCGTCCTGGGGTGCTGCGCGGCCTGGGCCCTGATCAGCGCGGCCGGCCGTGAGTCCCGCCCGGAGGGCATGCTGCTCGCGCTGCTCGCGGTGGCGGCGGGGTACGCCTGCGGGCGGATCGGCGGAGCGCTGCTCCCGGTCGCCGCCCCGGTCGGCGCGGCGCTCGCCGGGGTGGCCCTGGCCGCCGGCACTCCGTACGACCTGCCCGGCCCGGCCGTGGGGCCCACTCCCGGACACACCGGTGCCACCGCCGCTCAGCTGGCGCTGGCCGCGGGTGCCGCGTGCTGCGCCGCCTGGGCCACCCGCAGGCCCGCGCTGCGGCTGCTGGCGCTGGCGGTCGCCGCGGCGGCGCTGGTCCTCGGTTCGGCGGCGGGCTGCGTGGCGGCGCTGGTGGTCCTGGTCTGTTCGCTGGCGGCGGGGCCGGCCCGGCACCGGCTGCCGGCCCTCGCCGGGGCGGCCGTGCTGGTGGCCTGTGCGGCCGGCGGTTCGTGGGCGCTCGCGGAGGGCCGGCTCCCCGACGGGCTGTTGGCCCGGGCCGAGGTGCGTCTGACCGAGCACCGGATGCTGCTGTGGCAGGACGCGGTGGGGCTCGCCGAGGACCATCCGGTGCTGGGCGCCGGCCCCGACCGGTTCGGCGACCTCAGCGCGACGGTGCAGCAGACGGCGAACTCGGACGGCAAGCCTCATTCGGCGGTGCTGAAGCAGGCCGCGGAGCAGGGGGTTCCCGGGGTGCTGCTGCTGGCCGCGGCCTACGGGTGGGTGCTCCACTCGCTGTGGCGGTCGGAGCGGTCCACCGGGGTCGCCCTCACGGCGGGGGCCGCGCTGACGGTGCTGGCCCTGCTGTCGGTGGCCACCAATGCGTTGAGTTTTGTGCAGGTGACGGCGGCGGCGGGGTTGCTCGCGGGCCTCGCCGCGGCGCGCCCGCTCAGCGAGGGCGGCGGCGCGGCGGCTCCCGCCACCGGGTCCTGGCCCCGGGTCCAGGGCGCCTTTCCGCCCTGACGGAGCCGACCCGGCAGATGCGGAGCCGGCCCGGGCGGCTCACCGGCCGGCTCCCCGGTACGGATCGGGTGTGCGGTACGGATCGGGTGTGCGGTACTGCCCGGCGGCGGCACGCGCAGGCGCCCGGCTCGGGAGGCAGGCAGGCGCCAGGTGTCAGGCGTCGGGCGTCGGGCGTCAGGCGTCAGGCGTCAGGCGTCAGGCGTCAGGCGTCAGGCGTCAGGCGTCAGGCGTCAGGCGGAATCGTGGGGCGGCAGGAGGCAGTCAGGCGGGATCGTGGGTCGACGTCATCCTGCGCAGCCGGTCGTGGATCACCCGGACCGCGACCTCGGCCTCGTCGACCGTGACCGTGAACCGGCGGCCGTCCCCCATCCGGAGCAGCAGGCCCTCGCCCCGGCGGACGACCACGGCGGTGCCCTTCTCGGGGCGCCACCGGCAGCCCCAGCCACCCCACTCGTGCGGGGTCACCCGGGGCACGTACTCGGCGCCGACAACGTTTTCCAGCGCGATGCGACGGCGCGGCAGACCGACGTGGCCGCACCGGACCTCCAGGACCTCGTCCTCGATCCGCACATGGACGTGGACGAAGGCGAGCGTGCCGTAGAGCACCAGCAGGCCCACGGCGAGGCAGCCGATCACGGACATGAGCAGGGGCACGATGCCGGACGTCCAGGGGGCCTCGACGGCGAGTTCCACCCCCAGGGCCATGCAGCCGACGCCGAGGGCGGCGAGCGGCCACTGCGCGCGGTTGGTCGCGCGCCCGGTCCACACCGCGGGGACGGGCTCGGCCCGGCCGCCCGGATCGTCGTGGTGGAGGTCGTCCCTCATGAAGCGAGCGTACTCGCGTTCCCCCGCGACAGCAGAGCGTGACCGGGCCGCTCCACGGCGCACACGCCGCGGTGCATCCGCGCCGGAGCCGCCACGCGCCGACGGCCGGCACCTCCGCGGGACGGCGGATCCGGGCCCGGCGGAGGTCCCGGCCGAGGAGCGGCGCGGCAGGCGCCGGGCGGTCCGTGGGGCGTCAGCCCACGGCGGGGCTCATGGCCGCGAGGAGCCGGCCCTCGGCGTAGGTCAGGGCGACCTCGGGCAGGGTGCTCTCCCGGCCGCTGAGGATCACCGTCAGGTCGTCGGACGGGTCCGCGGCGGGCGCCGGCCGGGCACCGATCCGGCGCAGGGCCTGCGCGGCGACGGCCCCGGCGGAGCCGTGCAGCGCGATCGCGGGCCCGGACGGCTGCTGCACGGCCTCCCGGATGCGCTCGGCGACCAGCTCGTAGTGGGTGCAGCCCAGGACGACGGCCCGTACGTCGCGGGGGGTGAGGGCCGCCGCCGCGGCGATGGCGGCGTCGATCGCCTCCTCGTCGCCGCGCTGCACGGCGTCGGCGAGACCCGGACAGGGCACGCCGGTGGTCGCCACACCGTCGGCGAACTCCGCGATCAGATCGCGCTGGTAGGGACTTCCGGTGGTGGCCGGGGTGGCCCAGATGGCCACCGGCCCGCCGCCCGCCGCCGCGGGCTTGACGGCCGGCACCGTGCCGATCACGGGCAGCCCGGGCTCCAGTGCCGCGCGGAGCGTGGGCAGGGCCTGGACGCTTGCGGTGTTGCAGGCGACGATCAGCGCGTCGGGCCGGTGGGCGGCGGCGGCCTCCGCACAGGCCAGGGCGTGCTCGGTGGCATATTCCGGAGTTCTGGGGCCCCATGGCATGCCATCAGGGTCGGAGGACAGCACGAGTGCGGCGTCGGGGCGCAGCCGACGCACCGCGGCGGCGGCCGCCAGAAGCCCGATACCGGAGTCCATGAGCGCGATTTTCACCCGGCAACCTTATGCGATGGGCCGATCGGGGCAACGCCGCCGTCGGGTCCGCCACGCACCGGCCCGTACGGGGGCGAAGCGGCGTGACGGCACGGCGCCCTGGCCCCCGGCGCCGGACAACGGGAGCCGGTGGCCGCCGAACCGGCGCCCGGGGAGCGGGGACGACCGGCGGAACAGCGGGGCGGGGCAAAGGGGCGAACCGCCGTGGTGCCGCGCCCTGCCACCGCGCACGGTCCGGCAGACTGCCCGGGTGAGTGCGCTGAGCTGGGTCGCCGTGGGGTCGCTCACGGTGTGGATGTGGCTGCTCCTGGGCCGTGCGTGGTTCTGGCGCACCGACGTGCGGCTGCCGGCGCGGGAGGCGCCGGCGCTGTGGCCGGCCGTGGCGGTGATCGTGCCCGCCCGGGACGAGGCCGCGGTCCTGCCGACGAGTCTCGGCTCGCTGCTCGCCCAGGACTATCCGGGCCCGGTGGAGATCTTCCTCGTCGACGACGGCAGCTCGGACGGCACCGGAGAGCTGGCGCGGCAACTCGCCGCACGCGCCGGGGGCCCACGGCTGACGGTGTCCTCCCCCGGTGAGCCGGGGCCGGGGTGGACCGGGAAGCTGTGGGCGCTGCGCCACGGCATCGCCCTGGCCCGCACCCGCACCCCCGCGCCGGAGTATCTGCTGCTGACGGACGCCGACATCCGGCACGACCGGGACAGCCTGCGGGAGCTGGTCGCCGCCGCGCACGGCGCCGGGCTGGACCTGGTGTCGCAGATGGCCCGGCTGCGGGTGGTGACGTTCTGGGAGCGGCTGGTCGTCCCGGCGTTCGTCTACTTCTTCGCCCAGCTCTACCCGTTCCGCCGGGTGGCCCGGCCGGGGGCGCGGACGGCTGCGGCCGCGGGCGGCTGCGTGCTGCTGCGGGACGCCGCCGCCGCGCGGGCGGGGATCCCGGAGAGCATCCGGGACGCCGTCATCGACGACGTGGCACTGGCCCGGGCGGTGAAGCGCCGCGGCGGCCGGATCTGGCTGGGCCTCGCCGGACCGGTGGCCAGCGTGCGTCCGTATCCGCGCCTGGGCGAGCTGTGGCGGATGGTGTCGCGCACCGCCTACGCCCAACTGCGGCACAGTCCGCTGCTGCTGGCGGGTACGGTCGGCGGGCTGGCCGTGGTGTATCTGGCCCCGCCGGCCGCGGCCGTCGGCGGAGCGCTGTCCGGGAACCTCGTGGCGGCGGTGACCGGAGCGGGGGCGTGGGCGGTCATGGCGGGCAGCTATCTGCCGATGCTCCGCTGCTACGGCCAACCGCCCTGGTACGCACCACTGCTTCCGTTCACCGCCGCGCTCTATCTGCTGATGACGGTCGACTCGGCGGTGCAGCACCACCGGGGGCGCGGCGCGGCCTGGAAGGGGCGGACGTATCCGGCGCCCGCCCGGACCGGCACCACGGCGTCACCCGTCCGCGCCGACGCCGCACCCGCCCGGCCCGGGACGCCGGACACCGCCGCCCGGCCCGGGACACCGGACGCACACACCAGCGCCGGCGCCGCCGAGGAGGGCGCGGGGCCGTGAGGCGTCACTTGCGGCCGGGGGCCCAGTTCATGCCCCAGCCGTAGGCCCGGTCGACGGTGCGCTGCGGGCTGACCCCGCGCTCGGGGACGAGGTAGCGGGCCTCGCGCTGGACGACGAGTTCGCCGCCGCCGGTGTTGGTGATGAGCGCCAGGGCGCAGACCGTGGAGGGGACGGTGCACTCGTCGAGGGAGAAGTCGACCGGCGCGCCGTGCTGCGGCTGCAGGGTGACGGTGGCGTGGAGGTCGGCGAAGCTGCGCGCGCCCTCGTAGACCGTGACGAAGATCAGAATGCGCCGGAAGCGGTCCTTGTGGTCGAGGCTGACGGTCAGGTTCTCCCCGGACGCCATGGCTCCGGTCCGGTCGTCGCCGTCGAGGTGGATGAACGGCGGGTGGTGCAGCGACCCGAAGGAGTTCCCCAGGGCCTGGACGACGCCCTTGCTGCCGTCGGTGAGCTCGTACAGCGCGCACAGGTCGAGGTCGAGGTCGGCGTGCAGGGCCATGGCCCGGCCGAGCTTGTTCCCCCAGCCCTTGAACTGCTTCCGCACCTCCCAGTTGAGGTTCACCCGCAGTGCGCCCGAGGTGCCGCCCTGCTTGGTCAGCGACACGGCCGGGGCGTCCTTGGTCAGCGTGACCTTGCTGAGGCGTACCGGAGCGGCGGGCGGGGCGGGGGCGGGTACCGCCGCAGCGGGCGCCGGCCGCGCCGGAGGGAGGGGCGCGGCGGCGGGCGCGGGCGCCGGGGCAGCAGGCGGAGCGGCGGCCGCCGGCGCTGCGGGCAGCGGCGCGGGGTCGTCCACCGAGATCCCGAAGTCCGTGGCCAGCCCGGCCAGTCCGGAGCCGTAGCCCTGCCCCACGGCACGGAACTTCCAGGCCCCCTGCCGGCGGTACAGCTCACCGAGGACGAAGGCCGTCTCCACCGTCGCGTCCGCGCTGTCGAACCGCGCCAGCTCGGCGCCGTCCGCCGCGTCCAGCACCCGGATGTGCAGCCCCGGCACCCGGCCGAAGCCGCCGCCGTCCGCGGAGGCGGCCAGCACGACGGTCTCGACGGCGGGTTCGACCGCGCCGAGGTCGACGGAGAGGGTGTCGGTCACCGCCTCCCCCGAGGTGCGCTTGCCCTCGTGCCGCACCGCGCCGGAGGCGTGCGCCGGCTGGTTGTAGAAGACGAAGTCGGCGTCGGAGCGGACCTTGCCCGAGCCCTGGAGCAGCAGCGCCGAGGCGTCCGCGTCGGGCACGCCCGGCCCGGCGCGCCAGCCCAGTTCGACCCGCACCGCCGCGGCCGGAACCGGAACGTTCGCACCCTTGCGCATCGTCATGCTCTCCCCCTCGCCGCCGTGCCGGACGTCCGGCCTCCGTGATGTCCGGGAACAACCTATGCCCGCCGGTTCGTGTGCGGTACGGCGCCGCTCGACAGCAAGCCCTTTCCACACCTCCTCCGACCCGCGGTAACCCGCCGGGCGCAAGGCCTTTACAGGATCTCAACGCGACAAGAAGCCCGTTTTCCCCGAGTTCATCCCCATTGGCGATCCATCCGCGCTCCGAACTCGTGAAACAACCCCCTGATCGGTCTCCCCAATCAGCACATCGTGGGCTTAACTTATGGAGCATGACCTCCCCCCGCTCCACCTATGGCGGCGGTTACTACTCCGCGCCTTCCTTCCCGGACACTCCGATCTACGACAGCCTCGTCGCAGAGCGGGGAACCCCGCAGATCGCCCCGATCCGGGTGCCTTCCGCCTACGACAGCGGAAGCTCGTTGCCCGCTCTCCCGTCGGCGCTGCCCGCGCTGCCCTCCGGCCCCTCGCAGCAGGCGCCGTCCTACGGCTATCCGGCCGCCGCTCCGCAGCCCCAGCCGCTGCAGAGCGCCCCGGCGCCGTACATTCCGCAGCAGGCGGGGGCGCCGCGCGGGTATCCGGGGCCGCAGCAGTACCAGACCCCGGCGGGCGGGAACGGCTACGACCAGATGCGTCCCGCCGCGCCGCGTCCGGCGGCTCCCCGGCCCGCGCCCTCGCCGTACGAGGACCAGTACGGCCGCCCGTACCAGGGGCGCGGTTACTGACCTGCCCCGAACGGCCCCACCGATCGGTCATTTGTCCGATCCTGCTGGCAGACTGGACTCATGCCGAATCCAGTGCTCCGAGCGGTCCACGTCTACCCGGTCAAATCGGTGGCGGGCTGCAACCCCGACGAGGCGGCCGTGGAGCCGTGGGGGCTCGCCGGGGACCGCAGGTGGATGCTGGTCGACACCGCCGACCGGTTCATCACGCAACGGGCCCACCCGCGCCTGGCCTTGGTGGCCGCCGAGCCACTGCCGGGCGGGGGCGTCCGGCTCACCGCGCCGGGCATGGAGCCGCTGACGGTGGAGGTGCCGGAGCCCGTCGCACCGACCGCTGTGGAGGTCTGGCGCGACACGGTGAAGGCGGTGCCCGCCGCCGCTGCCGCGGGTGAGTGGTTCAGCAGCCACCTCGGCACCGACGCTCGCCTGGTGCATCTGGACGACCCGGCCCGCCGGCGCCCGGTGGACCCCGAGTACGGGCGGCCCGGCGAGACCGTGAGCTTCGCCGACGGGTTCCCGCTGCTGCTGACCACCACGGCCTCCCTGGACGCGCTCAACTCGCTCATCGCGCAGGGCGACCACCCCGACGAGGGGCCGCTGCCGATGAACCGCTTCCGGCCCAGCGTCGTGGTGGACGGCACCGCCCCCTGGGCGGAGGACGGCTGGTCCCGGGTCCGGATCGGCGAGGTGACGTTCCGCGTCGCCAAGCCCTGCGGCCGCTGCGTGATGACCACGACCGACCAGCGGACCGGCGACCGCGGCAAGGAGCCCCTGCGCACCCTCGCCCGCCACCGGCGCTCCGGCGACCAGCTGGTCTTCGGCCAGAACCTGGTCCCGGAGCACACCGGGACGATCCGGATCGGTGACCCGGTGGAGGTGACCGGGTAACAGGGCGGGGGATGTCGTTCTGCGTTGGACCTTCCCGTACATCTGCCGTGGGGTGTGCGGTCATTCCAGACACGGAAGGGGGTGCATGACCGTGCGCGTGATATCCGGTCTCTGGCGCTGGCGGCGGAACCCGCTGCGCCGGAGGACCGACACCGCCGAGACCTGGTTCGCGCTGCTGGCGGCCGTGCTGATCGTCGTCGGGGCGCCCGCGGTCGGGGTGGCCGTGGGGACCGGTGTCCACGACAGGCTGGCGCAGTGGGTGCAGGACCAGCGCCAGGCCCGCCATCTGGTGACGGCGACCGTGGTGCGCCGGGTTCCGCATCCGCCGATCGACCCCGACCCGGAGACCGCCTCGGCCCGGGACGCGCACCACCGGGTGGTGGCCACCTGGCGGGCCCCCGACGGCAGGGTCCGGACCGGCCCGTCGATCTCCCCCAGGGCGGTGACGCCCGGCGACCGGTTCCGGCTGTGGACGGACGCCCGCGGGCGCATCGTCCCCCGGCCGATGGACCTGTCCACGGCCACCTCGCACGCGGTGCTCGCCGGGGCCGGCGCCGCGGCCGCCACGGCGGCTCTGGTGGAGGCCGTGCGACGGCTCGTCGTATGGCGTCTCATGCATCGGCGGTACACCCGGTGGGACCAGGCGTGGGAACGAGCCGGTCAGGACTGGGGCAGGACCGGCACAGGCCGCTGAGCGGTCAACTGCCCCGCCCCGCGCACGCTACGGTGGAGCGCCAGTACAGCCGTACGCGATGAAGCACACGCACGAGGTGGGGGCACGTCAGCAGCATGGCACCACAGGGCACGGTCCAGGTGACGCACACCGGCACTTCGCGGTGGCGGCGCCGCACAGGCGAGTACGCCTCCCTCGGCGCGGCCCTGGACGCCGCCGGTGACGGCGATGTGCTGACCGTCGCCGCGGGGACGTACCGGGAGAACCTGGTCGTGACGCGGGCCGTCACCCTGCGCGGCCCGGAGGGCTCCCGCGGCGCTGTCCGGATCGCGCCGCCGGACGGTGTCGCCCTCACCGTACGCGCCTCCGCGATCCTCCAGGACCTGCACATCGAGGGCCAGGACTCCGCCGCCCCCGCACTGCTGATCGAGGACGGCACCCCCGAGCTGACCGGGCTGCGGGTCGTCACCCGCTCGGCGGTGGGCATCGAGGTGCGCGGCGGCTCCCGCCCGGTGGTGCGCGCCTGCACGGTCGACAACCCCGGCGGCATCGGGATCGGCGCCGTCGAGGGCTCCGGCGGGGTCTTCGAGGACTGCGAGGTGGTCTGCGCCGGCCAGGCCGGAGTGGCCGTGCGGGGCGGCGCGCACCCCCGGCTGGAGCGCTGCCGGATCCACCACTGCTCCGGCGCGGGCCTTTCGCTGACCGGGGAGAACAGCTCGCTGGAGGCCATCGGCTGCGAGGTGTACGAGATCAAGGGCACCGGGGTGCACATCACCTCGCGCGCCACCGGCCACCTCACCGACTGCACCGTGCACCGGACGTCGACGGACGGGATCACCCTGGACACCGACGCCGTGCTCACGCTGTCGGACTGCACGCTCCACGACATCCCGGAGAACGCGGTCGACCTGCGCTCCCGTTCGGTGCTCACCCTCACCCGCAGCACGGTGCGGCGGTTCGGGCGCAACGGGCTGTCGGTCTGGGATCCGGGGACCCGGGTCGACGCCAACCAGTGCGAGATCCACGACAGCACCGGCGACTACCCGGCGGTGTGGGTGAGCGACGGCGCGGTCGCCGTGCTGGACTCCTGCCGGGTGCACGACGTGCCGGACGCCCTGTTCGTGCTCGACCGGGGCTCCCGGGCCGATGTGGTCGACAGCGACATCGCGCAGGTCCGCAACACCGCGGTGTCGGTGAGCGACGGGGCCACGGCCCAGCTCGACGACTGCCGGATCCGGGAGGCCGCGACCGGCGCCTGGTTCCGCGACCACGGCAGCGGCGGCACCCTGGCCAACTGCACCGTCGACGACGTGGCCACCGGTGTCATCGTCACCAAGGGCGCGGACCCGACCGTGGAGCGGTGCACCGTCACCTCCCCGACGGAGGCCGGGTTCTATGTGTCCGCCGAGGGCCGGGGCACCTTCACCGGCTGCCGGGTCACGGGCAGCAGCGGCTACGGGTTCCACATCATCGACGGCTGCCGCACCACCCTGACCCGCTGCCGCACCGAGCGCTGTACGCGCGGCGGCTACGAGTTCTCCGACCAGAGCGCCGCCTCGGGCGACGGCCGCACCGGAGGGCCCGTCTGCGAGGACTGCACCAGCGACGAGAGCACCGAGCGCCGCACTCCGGCGGCGGCCGGTGCGGTCACCGCACCGGCGGTGCAGACCGCGACCGCCACCACCGGCCTGCTCGGCACGGTGCCCGCGCAGCCCGGCCCGGCCGCCGCTCCCGCCGAACCGGCCCCCGAGCCGGCCCGGCCGTCCACCGCGGTGCTCGGCGAACTCGACGCGCTGGTGGGCCTGGAGAGCGTCAAGCGCGAGGTGCGGGCGCTCACCGACATGATCGAGGTGGGCCGGCGGCGGCAGCAGGCCGGCCTGAAGGCCGCATCGGTGCGCCGGCACCTGGTCTTCACCGGCTCCCCGGGCACCGGCAAGACCACGGTCGCCCGGCTGTACGGCGAGATCCTCGCCTCGCTCGGGGTGCTGGAGCGCGGCCACCTGGTCGAGGTGTCGCGGGTCGACCTGGTGGGCGAGCACATCGGCTCCACCGCCATCCGCACCCAGGAGGCGTTCGACCGGGCGCGCGGCGGCGTGCTGTTCATCGACGAGGCGTATGCGCTCTCGCCCGAGGACTCGGGGCGGGACTTCGGGCGCGAGGCGATCGACACGCTGGTCAAGCTGATGGAGGACCACCGGGAGGCGGTGGTGGTGATCGTCGCCGGCTACACCGCGGAGATGGAGCGCTTCCTGTCCGTCAACCCCGGTGTGGCCTCCCGCTTCTCCCGCACCATCACCTTCGGCGACTACGCCCCCGAGGAGCTGCTGCGCATCGTGGAGCAGCAGGCCGAGGAGCACGAGTACCGCATCGGCGAGGGCGCCGCGGAGGCACTGCTCAAGTACTTCACGCTGCTCCCGAAGGGGCCGGCGTTCGGCAACGGCCGCACGGCGCGGCAGACGTTCGAGTCGATGGTGGAGCGGCACGCGAGCCGGGTCGCCCAGCTCGCGGACCCGAGCACGGACGAACTCACCCTGCTCTACCGGGAGGACCTGCCCGAGCCGGCGGCCTGACCCGCGGGCGGGCACACCGCCTCCGCGCCGGGCCCGGGGCGTTGCTCCGGGACGCCCGGCAGACGGGCCAGCAGCCCGCCGCGCTCCACGGCGAAGGCCGGGTCGGCCTGGTAGTCGGAGTGGCCCAGAATCGGTGCGGGCAGCGGGTGTTCGGCGGTCCGGCCGTAGGCGAGGGGGTCGCGCAGCGGCCCCCGGTCGACCTCCGGGTCCGTGCCGTCGAGCGGCAGGACCGGACCGCCGATGGGATCGGTGCGGCGCCACAGATTGCGCCAGCAGTGCACCTCCCGGTGGAGGGCGCGCAGCGGGCCGGGGCCGAAGTAGGCGGGGAACCAGCGTCCGTAGAGCCGTTCCAGCGGGGAGCCGTACGTCAGCAGGGCCACCCGGCGCCGGGTGCGCGGGTCGAGCTGCCAGACGGCCGCGGCGGCGAGCACGCTGCCCTGTGAGTGCCCTGAGATCACCAGGCGGCCGCCCGTCCGCTCGGTCCAGGTGGACATGCGCCAGGTGAGGTCGGGCACGGCCCGCTCGGCGTAGCACGGGGGCGCGAAGGGGTGGGCGGCACGGGGCCAGAAGGTGCCGACGTCCCAGAGGATCCCGATGGTGCGCCGGGCGGAGGCGTCCCGGTAGGCCTGCCGGCCGGCGGCGATGAACAGGATGAACAGCCCGCCGATGAGCCAGGATCCGAGCGCCTGGGCCAGTTGGGCACCGGCGGCCAGCGGCCCGGGGGCGCTCTCGGCGGCCTCCCCGGGCACCTCGCCGGTGACCCAGGCGCCCAGGACCGCGGCGCCGCCGAAGAGCAGGGTCACCACGGCGATGGTGCCGACGAACCAGGGGGCGCAGTCGGTGAGTCCGGCGCGGGCGACGGTCCCGGCGATCCGGCGGGTGCGGGCGGTGTCCGGCGGTTCACCGGGGTACGCCTCGGGCATGAGCCGGATCTCCCGGCGCCGGGTGTGCCAGGTCCGGTTGCCGAAGTGGGCCGCGATCACCAGCAGGACGACGAGCAGCAGCGGAATGATCGCGGCCTGCCAGGAGAGCAGCACGGGAGGGCCGTCGATCGGCCCGTCCATGCCGGGGGTGCCGGGGCCGTCCAGCCAGTCGGCGACCCGCTGGGCGACGCCGCCGGACATGACGCCGCCGAGGGCGCAGGCCAGCGTGGCGACCGCGGCGCCGCCGAGGCCGCCGAGGACCGTGCGGTGCTCGGGTCGGCTGCGGGCCAGCCACCAGGCGGTGGCTCCGATGGCGAGGACGAGGGCGCCCTGGCCGAGGGCGATCACTCCGAAGGTCTCGTCGCCGGGCAGCAGCCCCCGGGAGGTCCAGTCGGGCCGCGACCAGGCGGCGTGCAGTGCCGCGGCGGCGAGGACGGCGAGGGCGGTGCCGGGCAGGGCGCGGACGATGGCCCGGTCCAGCCGGTCGTCGGGCTCGCGCTCGCTGCGGCCCCGGCTGGCCACGACCCACACCACGAAGAGGCCGCCCGCGACGAGGGTGCCGTAGAGCAGCCAGCCGAGGGCGTCCAGCCAGCCGCTGCCGCCGGGTCTGCGGTCGTGGCGGGTGGCGGCGGCGGTGAGGGCGGCGGCCACGGTCAGGAATCCGGCCGCGGTGTGGGCGGCGCGCAGCCGGGCGACCAGCCGGCGGCCGTACCAGAAGCCGGGCAGCCGCAGGGCGGGGCGCGCCGCGGCCTCGGGACCGTCGTCGTCGGCCGGGCGGCGCAGCGGGGGCTGGGACTCGTAGGCGCTCCAGGTGCGGTGGGAGAGCCACCAGAGCAGTCCGGTCAGCAGGGCGGGGAGCAGTGCGGCGAGGGCCAGGCGCCGCCCCGGCTGGGCCCACCAGCCGCCGTGCTCCGGGGAGAGGAATCCCAGCCAGGACTTGTCGCGGGCGCAGGCCGGGGAGCCGGCACACTGCCAGGCGGCGAGGTCGAGGGCCACCTCGCAGGCGGCGGCGACCAGCAGCACGGTCAGGCTGAGGGAGAGCAGCCGGACGAGCACGCCGTAGGCGCGTAAGGCGCGGGGGCGGCCGGTGGCGGCGGGCCGCATCCAGTGCGCCAGGTTGGCCACCATGAAGGGCAGCAGGACGAGCCACAGGGCGCGGGCGCCGTTGCCGGAGGTCAGGTTGCACCAGCAGTACGCCTCGGGGACGGGCCGGTCGCGGTAGTCCTCGGGGCGGTGCTCGGCGTCCGCGTCGTCGCACCGCCGGTGGATGCCGGCGGTCTCGTCCCCGGTGACGCGGACGGTCCGGGGGTCGTCGAGCATCGCCTGCGGTGTGGTGCCTCCGACGCCGTGCACCAGGAGTTCGAGGGCCAGTTCTCCCCCGGTGTCCGGTGCCGCCGCCGGGCCGCTCGTGGGCACGCCGGATTCCGGTTGTACGGCCGACGCCATCGCCACTCCCCGAGTCGTCGAATGCGTTCAGGATCCTGCGGAGGCGGGGCGGGCGCACCCCTGCGGACGCCAGGAGAGGCCGGATCGTGATGCGACGGACCGGCGCACGGGAGCACGGGTGGGCACAAGGGCGCTCGCCTGCACGGTTGTCGCAGGCTCATGGGAGGATGAAGGCGAACGGACCGGAATGATCAACGGTCGGAAGGGACGGGCCGGGGTGAGCGACAACCAGAATCTCCTCGCGGAGCAGCGGCGGGCCCTGATCCTCGACGAGGTGCGGCGGCGGGGCGGTGCCCGGGTCAACGAGCTGACCCGGAAGCTCAATGTCTCGGACATGACGGTCCGTCGGGACCTGGACACCCTCGCGCGGCAGGGCGTGCTGGAGAAGGTGCACGGCGGTGCGGTGCCGGTCGCCGAGGCGAGCACCCACGAGCCGGGCTTCGAGGCGAAGTCGGGCCTGGAGCAGAGCGCCAAGGAGGACATCGCGCGGGCCGCGGCGCCGCTGGTGGCCCCGGGCAGCGCCATCGCCCTGTCCGGCGGGACGACCACGTTCGCGCTGGCCCACCATCTGCTGGACGTGCCGGATCTGACGGTGGTGACCAACTCGGTGCGGGTGGCGGACGTGTTCCACACGGCGCAGCGCGCGGCCTCGCACGGCGGGGCGGCGCAGCGGCCGGGTCCGGCGACGGTGGTGCTGACGGGCGGGGTCCGCACCCCGTCGGACTCGCTGGTGGGGCCGGTCGCCGACCAGGCCATCCGGTCGCTCCACTTCGACGTGCTGTTCCTCGGGGTGCACGGGATATCGGTGGAGGCCGGGCTGTCGACGCCGAATCTCGCCGAGGCGGAGACGAACCGCCGGTTCGTGCGGTCCGCCCGCCGGGTCGTGGTGGTGGCCGATCACACCAAGTGGGGGACGGTGGGGCTGAGTTCGTTCGCCTCGCTGGACGACGTCGACGCCATGGTGACGGACGCGGGGCTGCCGGCTGCCGCCCGGGCGGAGATCTCCGAGCATCTGCCGCAGCTGGTGGTCGCGGGCGAGTCCGGGCCCGAAGACATCTGACGGCCCGGCCGCTAGGGTGTCCGCCCCCGCCCGAACGGCAGACACCGCTGGAGGTGCAGGCCCCATGGCCCGCCGACTCCGTCCCGTGGACCTCGACTTCGTGCGCACCGCTCCGGTGCGGCTGGTCTTCCGCACCGGCACGGCCGCGCCGCCCGAGGCGGTGCACCGGGCGCTCGCGGAGGACGTCACCGGCTGGCCGCGGTGGTTCCGCGCCGTGGCCGAGGCCCGGCCGACGGACGGCGGCCGGGGCCGGGAGGTCCGGCTGCGGGGCGGTGTCCGCTTCGCCGAGACGATCATGGCTGCGCAGGCCCCGGACCGCTATGCGTACCGGGTCGACGCGACCAACGCCCCCGCCCTGGGCGCCCTGCTGGAGGAGTGGCGGCTGACGGCGGACGGGGCGGGCACCGAGGTGCAGTGGACGTTCGCCGCCGACGGCCCCGCTCCGCTCCGGTTCGCCCTGCGGCTGCTCCGGCCCGGGCTGGCACACGCCTTCCGCACCGCCGTGCGCACCCTTGACCGGCGTCTCATGGCGAGCGGCGCGCCGTAGGCCGCCTGCTGACGGGGCGGCGGACCGGCGTTCACCGGGCCGCTCCCCCGTTCCGACGCTTCCCGCGCCGGCGTCACCGGCCCGCAGCCACCGGTACGCGACGGCCGCCGGTACGCCGTCCCGGGCGCTCCGTCCCCGGAGCCGCCCCGACGCCCTGAGCCGCCGGCCCCGCGCCGCACTCGGAGGGGCCGCCGGCGCCCCGGAGACCGCCGGACCCGGGCCGGCGGCGCGCCCGGTCCGGGCCCGCGGTGCCGGAGGAGACGCCCCGGTCCCTCAGGGCCAGACGCCGGTGGCGAGGAACGCGTCGATCGCCGCGCCGTACGGGGCGATGTCCAGGCCCTCGGACTCCAGCCAGGCGTCGGAGTAGTACTTGTCGAGGTAGCGGTCGCCCGGGTCGCAGATCAGCGTGACCACGCTTCCGGTGCGCCCCTCGGCCACCATCTCCGAGACGATCTTCAACGCGCTCCACAGACCGGTGCCGGTGGAACCGCCCGCCCGCCGGCCGAGGGCCCGTTCCAGAGCGCGTACCGCTGCGACGGAGGCCGCGTCCGGCACCTTCATCATCCGGTCGATCGCGCCGGGCACGAAGCTCGGTTCCATCCGCGGACGGCCGATGCCCTCGATCCGTGAGCCGGAGTCGCTGGACACCTCCAGGTCCCCGGTCGTCCACCCCTCGAAGAAGCAGGAGTTCTCCGGGTCGGGCACGCAGACGAGGGTGTCGTACTGCATGTAGCGCACATAGCGGGCGATGGTCGCCGAGGTGCCGCCGGTGCCGGCCGTCGCGACGATCCAGGCCGGTTCGGGGTACCGCTCGCGGCGCATCTGCTGGTAGATCGACTCGGCGATGTTGTTGTTGCCGCGCCAGTCGGTGGCCCGCTCTGCGTAGGTGAACTGGTCCATGTAGTGACCGCCGGTCTCCGCCGCCAGGCGGGCCGAGACCTCGTAGACCGTCCCGGGCTCGTCCACCAGATGGCACCGGCCGCCGTGGAACTCGATGAGGCGGGTCTTCTCCCGGCTGGTGGTGCGCGGCATCACCGCGATGAACGGCACCCCGATCAGCTTCGCGAAGTACGCCTCGGAGACCGCCGTGGAACCGCTGGACGCCTCGATCACCGGCCGGCCGGGGCGGATCCAGCCGTTGCAGAGGCCGTAGAGGAAGAGCGAGCGCGCCAGACGGTGCTTCAGACTGCCGGTGGGGTGGGTGGATTCGTCCTTCAGGTAGAGGTCGATCCCCCACTGCTCCGGCAGCGGGAACTGCAGCAGATGCGTGTCGGCGGACCGGTTGGCATCCGCCTGCACACGGCGGACGGCCTCCTTCAGCCAGGCCCGGTACTCCGGGTCGCTGCGGTCGATGTCGACAGTCGCGACCGGCTTGCCGGTCCGCCCCTGGTTCGTGGTGCCCACCGGCGCGCTCCTCATGATCTTCCCTGGTCGGCAGCGGTGCGGCCAGGTCCTGCGCATCATAGAGGGGGACACTGGCGCACCGGCCCCGGCGCGGGCAGACTGCGCAGGAGAGGGGACAATGGGGGCGCGGACGGCGCATTCTTCGCCAAGGGGACGGTGCAGCATGGCAGAGCAGGAGTTCACCGCGACGGGGGTCCGGATCGGGCGCTGGCTGCGCCCGCTCACCAGCGCGGGACAGGTACTCATCCGCGACGGCAGGCTGACCCTGCTGACCAGCTACGGCAGTGAGATCGACAGCGCGCCGGTGCATCTGGTGCGGGCGGGCAAACCGTGGTTCGCCACCCGCGACCGTGCGCTGGCCACCGTCAACGGCACCCGCTATCTGCTGACGCTCAGCGAGCAGGACCCCGCGCCGGGCGAGGCGGGGCCGCCGTCGGCGCACCGCTTCCTCGACGCGGTGCGGACGGCGGGCGGGCACGCGGCCCGGAGTTGAGCCGTTGCGCGAGTTGCGCGTGGGCCCTCCCGGGTTCACTCTGGTGGGACGTGACTGAGGGTTCACCGGCGGTGACGCACCGGCCGACCGGGCACAGCATCAGCCAGCACTGAATGCGTTCTTCGTCTTCCGAACCTCATCAGGGAGTCGTCCGTGATCAGTAAGCCCAGCAGGCACTGCACGGTGGAGCTCCAGGCCCTGCCGTCGCGGATCGGCCAGGTCCGCAGAATTCTCTCGGCGCAGTTGCGCTACTGGCATCTCGATCCCTTGATCGACGCGGCGGCCCTCGGGGTCACCGAGCTGCTCACCAACGTCCACCGGCACGCCGAGCCGGACAAGCAGTGCAGCATCGAGATCGCGTTCTTCCTGGACCGGCTCACGGTCTCGGTGCGGGACAACGACCCCCGGGTGCCGAGCCTGCGGGGCGCCGATCTCGCCGCCACCTGCGGGCGGGGTCTGGCGCTGGTCGCCTCGGTCAGCGAGAGCTGGGGGGTGCGGCCGCACGACGACGGCGGCAAGGTGGTCTGGTTCTCGCTGCCGGCCCCCGTACCCGCGGTGCCCGCGGCACCGGCCCGCCCCGTGGCCCCGTACTCCCTGAACGCCCCCGCCCCGGCCGCCCGGGGTGCCGTGGACCCCGTGACGGTGGCGGCCGTGTGCCTGGAGGGGACCCGGGCCCGGCCGACCGTCGTGGGCTGACCGGGCGGGGGTCCCAGGGGGGTGCCTCTATGTCTTTCGTCAAGCGAGCCGTGGGGTTCTGGGTTGGTAGAAGGTGCCGTCGCGGAGCATGGCGAAGAGGACGCTGATGC
>NZ_JBIASV010000020.1:0-121644 GCF_042891165.1 Streptomyces sp. NPDC001922
GCCTTCGCGCCGCCACAGGAGGCCGCGCCCGTACCGGGATTCGCCCCACCGGCGGCCCCCGCCCCCGCCCCGGCCCCGGCCCCCCCCCCCGCCCCCGCGCACACCCCAGCCCCAGCCCCAGCACCCGCACCCCCGGGCCCCCCCCCCCCCGCCCCCCCCCCCCCCCCCCCCCCCCCCCCCCCCCCCCCCCCCCCCGCCGCGGCGCGGCCCCCCCCCCCCCCCCCCCCCCGTCCGCTGGGTGCGGTGTGTCCGCGCCGGCCTCAGATGGTGCCGAAGCCCACCTTGCGGGCGGTCGGCTCACCGATCTCCACATAGGCCAGGCGGTCGGCCGGAACCAGGACCTTTCGGCCGTGCTCGTCCACCAGGTTCAGCAGCTGTACCTTGCCGCCGAGCGCATCGGCCACCGCGCGCTCGATCTCTTCGGCAGGCTGCCCGCTCTCCAGAGTGATCTCGCGGGGTGCGTGCTGCACGCCGATCTTGACCTCCACGGCTACGTCCCTCCGACGGTTCGGGATTCCCCCTGGCTGTGCTCAGGGAGGGGCGCGGTACGCCGCGCCGTACGCAGCACACATTAGCCCGGTGCGGGGACTGTGAAGCCGCCGTCCGTGCACGCCGGCAGCGAACACGGCTCACTTCTGCGCGGCGGCCCCGTGCATCGGGAAACCGGCGATGCCGCGCCAGGAGAGCGACGACACCAGCTTCGCCGCGGCGTCCCGCGGCAGCTTCTGGCCGGAGCCCAGCCAGTAGCGCGCGGTGATCTGCGCCATGCCGCACAGGCCGACGGCGAGCAGCATCGACTCCTCGGGCGGCAGGTCGGTGTCCTCGGCGATGACCTCGCACACCGCCTTCGCGCAGTCCAGGCTCACCTTGTCGACCCGGTCGCGGACGGCCGGCTCATTGGTGAGGTCGGACTCGAAGACGAGGCGGAAGGCACCGCCCTCGTCGCCGACGTAGGCGAAGTACGCGTCCATGGTGGCCGCGACGCGCTGCTTGTTGTCGTTGGTCGAGGCGATGGCCGCCCGTACCGCGTGCAGCAGCGACTCGCAGTGCTGGTCCAGCAGTGCCAGATAGAGGTCCAGCTTGCCGGGGAAGTGCTGGTAGAGCACCGGCTTGCTGACGCCGGCCCGCTCGGCGATGTCGTCCATCGCCGCCGAGTGGTAGCCCTGTGCGACAAAGACCTCCTGAGCCGCGCCCAGGAGCTGGTTGCGTCGGGCTCGGCGCGGCAGGCGCGTGCCTCGCGGGCGCGCCTCGGTCTGCTCGATGGCTGTCACGCCGCCTCCCATAGGTGGTTGAGTGCGCGGCGACGCAGTGTGCACCGCGCCCGCCATCGTACTTTTGGGTAACCCGGACGCGCGCGGTGCGGGCCGAGAATTTCACGGACCGGACAGTAGGCACGGTCGGTCGAACGGCCGACAAAAGGGACAGGTCACGGACGGTCGTCCTCGTCCTCCCCGGGGTGCACCACCCGGGACTGCTCCAGGGCATCCGCCGGATCGACCTCCAAGTCCGTTTGCGGCAGCGTGTCTTCGGCCGGTGGGACCACGTCGAGGTGCTGGTCGGCGGTGTCGGCGTCGGGGGCCTCGATGGAGAACTCGGACAGATCGTTCCCGGGCTCGAAGTTCTCGGGATCACTGGGATCGGCAGTCATGCCGGCCCCCTTTCCAGGGCGACCGCCCTCTACACGGGCCAGGGGCCCCTCTTCGTGACCGGCCGGGGTCCACGGCCCGGGCGGCGCGCCCCGAGGTGCCGCCGCCGGCCCGCCGGTGTCCGGCATGAGTCCTCCTCGCCTGCGGTGTCGGTGCGGGCGGCCGTCCGGATCCGGCCCGGGCCGGGTGAGGGAACGGCGGTCCGCGATGCCATGCCTTCGTGTGACTGCGAACACACGGGCCGCCGCGTGATCGTCTCGTAACATTGCCGCATGTCGTCGACCGAGCTGCCGGGTACCCGGACCGCCGCGGGGGTAACCCCGGACGACGGCGCGCGAGCCGGCTCCGGGGAGGAGCTGAGATCGGTCACCCTTCCGGGGCTGCAGCTCACCGTCCGCTCCCGCCCACCGGTCCGCCCCGGGCTGCCGCCCGCGCTCTGTGTCCACGGGCTGGGCGGCTCGTCGGTGAACTGGTCCGCGCTGATGGCCGCGACCGAGGCGGACGTCGACGTGGAGGCCCTGGACCTGCCCGGATTCGGCCACTCGCCGCCGCCCGACAACGGTGACTTCTCGATCTCCGGCCACGCCCGGGCCGTCATCCGCCACCTGGAGGCCGCCGGACGCGGCCCCGTCCACCTGATCGGCAACTCCCTCGGCGGCGCCGTGGTGACGCGGGTCGCCGCGGTCCGCCCGGACCTGGTGCGCACCCTCACGCTGGTCTCGCCCGCGCTGCCCGAGCTGCGCCCGCAGCTCTCCGCGCTGCCCACGGCGCTGCTCGCGGTCCCCGGCGTGACCTCGCTGTTCGCCCGGATGACCCGCGACTGGACCCCCGAGCGGCGGACCCGCGAGGTGCTCGCCCTCTGCTACGGGGACCCGGGGCTGGTCGATCCCGCCGGCTTCGCCGCCGCCGTGGCCGAATACGAGCGCCGGCTGGGGCTCCCCTACTTCTGGGACGTGATGACGCGCTCGGCCCGCGGGGTCGTCGACGCGTACACCGTGGGGGGCCAGCATTCCCTCTGGCGGCAGGCCGAACGGGTGCTCGCGCCCACGCTGCTGGTGTACGGCGGCCGGGACCGGCTGGTGTCCTTTCGCATGGCGCGGCGGGCCTCCCTCGCCTTCCGCGACTCCCGGTTGCTGACCCTGCCGGACGCCGGGCACGTCGCGATGATGGAATATCCGGAGGCGGTGGCGCGGGGTTTCCGCGAGCTGCTGAGCGAGAACGCCGCCGAATCGGGCAGGAGCTGAGTCGACGCGTGGGACGTCATAGCCGTCGCGGCCGTACCGAAACGGCCGGTACCACGGGGACAGGTGCGCAGGAGTCCGGCCCGGCCGACGGGCAGGCGGCCGGCCCCGGTCCGGGACGCCGCCGCCGTGTCGCCGAACCGGGCGGCGGGCCGCACACCGCCCCGGTGCGGGGGCACTCCGGCGCCGCCGAGGACACCGGCGGCTTCCCCCGGCCGCAGCCCCTGTCCGGCACCCCGCCGCAGGGCGTTCCGCGGATGCCGCCCACCCGTGGGGGCCACCCCGAGCACCGGGAGCGCGGCGGAGCCTGGGGCACACCGCCCGCCGCCGGAACCCCGCCGCGGGGCACCCCCGTGGCCGGTGCCCGGCGCCCCGGAGCGGACGCACCGTCCGGGCCGAACGCCCGCGGCGGACCGGCCGGGGCGTGGCAGCGCGTGCCGGGCGGCACGACGTCCGGTCCGGCGGCGGGCCGGGCCCAGGGGCCGTCCGGCGGGACCGGCCCGGAGGCGCGGGCCGCGGGTGCCGCGACGGTTCCGCAGGGCCGGGGCACGGCGACCGTCGGCTCCGGAGCCGGGGCGAGCGGCCTCGTCCCGAAGCCGCGCCAGGAGTACCTCGACGCCTTCGAGGAGGACGTCTTCACCGCGGGAGCGCCGTCGGCGGTCACCACGGCCTCCGAGGAGCCGTTCGAGGAGCGGGCGGCGGGCCAGGGCGGGGACGACGAGCCCCCGGCCGAGGTCCGGCGGACCGGGGAGCGCGGCGGGGACGGCCGGGGCGGCAAGGGCCGCACCCTCGCCGGGATCACCGCCGCGGCGGTGACCACCGTGCTCGCCGTGGTGGTGGCCGGACAGGTCGCCGACGGCGGCCGGAACAGCGCCACCCCGCAGGCCGCCAACGACCTGGCGCGCAAGAACGCCGACGAGGCGTCCCGTTCGAAGGACCGCCCCACGCCGGCCCGCAAGCCGGCGGCCGCCGCCTCGTACCAGGACCGGATGGCGGTCCGCTACCCGCTGGACCCCCGGCTCGCCGGATCCGGGGACTTCGCCGCCGTACCGGGGGGTGACACCGCGCCCGGCAAGGGCCAGGTCGTCAAGTACCGGGTGGACGTGGAGAAGGATCTCCCGCTCGACCGGGAGCTCTTCGCGCGGGCCGTGCACCGGACCCTGAACGACGAGCGGAGCTGGGGCCACGGCGACTCCCGCACCTTCGAGCGGGTCTCCGGCAAGGACGCCGACTGGGTGATCACCCTGGCGAGCCCGGGGACCACCGCGACGTGGTGCGCCAAGGCGGGTCTGGACACCACGGTCGACAACGTCTCCTGCGACGCCGCGTCCACCGAACGCATCATGATCAACGCGTACCGGTGGGCCCAGGGTGCCAAGACCTACGGCGACAAGATGTTCTCCTACCGCGAGATGCTGATCAATCACGAGGTGGGCCACCGGCTGGGACGGAACCACGAGTCGTGCGAGAAGCAGGGCGCGCTCGCTCCGGTGATGATGCAGCAGACGAAGTTCCTGGCCACGGACGGCGTGGTCTGCAAGCCGAACGCCTGGCCCTTTCCCGAGGGGTGAGTCCCGAGGGGTGAGTCCCGGGGGCTGACTCGCGGGTCGGTTTCCGGAGGCTGATCTCCGGGGGCCGGTCTCCGGGGGGCCGGCCTCTTGTGGGTGGCCGGGCCCGCGGTGGGGCCGGCCGGGTCATGGCGTGGGCCGGGGCGAGGCCGTGTCCACCACCCCTCGGCCGCGTGGGCAACCGACCGTGCGCGGCGCTTCTCCGGCTCGTCGCTCTTCCCTGCGCATCCGCGCGCTCCCGTGCGCCCGAGGGCGCCTCCGGCAACCGTGTCCGGACTCCCGTTGCCCCCGAGGCGTACGGAACCCCCGCGGCCCCGGAGGCGTGCTCACCGGCGCCGGACGGGCACGGACTTAGCGCGTCCCAACGCCGCCGTGCCGGGAAAGTCACGAGCGTTCACCCCTTCCGGTGGCGCGATGGACAACCGTCCATCGCGCCACCGGCATGCCCGCATACGGTCTTTCCGCTGCCGGTCGGCGGCGACGACAGGGAGAACCGGGGGTGCACACATGCGCGTTGGGCTGCTTACGGAGGGTGGGTACCCGTATGCGACCGGTAAGGCGAGGCTGTGGTGCGACCGGCTCGTACGCGGGCTCGCGCAGCACGAGTTCGAGATCTACGCCCTCAGCCGCAGCGAGCGTCAGGAGTCGGCCGGCTGGGTCGAACTGCCGCCGCAGGTCGACCGGGTGCGGACCGCACCGCTGTGGGGGACGGACGCGGAGTGGCGGCCCGGCGGCGCCTCGGCGCGGGCGGCCGGGCGGGTGTACGGGCGGCGCGAGAGACGGCGGTTCGCCGGACACATGGGCGAACTGGCGGCCGCGGTCTGCGGTGCGGAGGACGGGGCGCAGGGACAGGCGGACCGTTTCGCCGCAGGGCTGTACGGGCTCGCCGAACTCGCCCGGGAGCGCGGCGGGCTGCCGGTGGCGCTCCGCTCCGAGGCCGCCGTCCGGGCCCTGGAGGCCGCCTGCCGGGCCCCCGGTGCGCTGCGCGGCGCCCAGGGGGTGAAGCTGTCCGACCTCCTCACCGTGTCGGAGGTCCTGGAGCGCGCGCTGCGCCCGCTGTCCCTCGACTGGTACGGCGAGGGGGAGCAGGGGCTCGGCGGTGTCGATCTGTGCCACGCCACGTCCGGCGGTGCCGCCGCTCTTCCCGGGCTGCTGGCCAAACGCTTCTTCGGGGTGCCGCTGCTGGTCACCGAGTACGGCGTCCGGCTCCGCGAGTACTACCTCGGCTCCGCGACCGCGCCCCTCACCCTGCCGGTGCGGGCCCTGATCGCCTCCTTCCAGCGGCAGCTGACCGCCGAGGTGTACGGCGGGGCGTCCCTCGTCACCCCCGGCAACACCCACGCCCGGCGCTGGCAGGAGCGGTGCGGAGCCCCCCGGGAGAAGGTGCGGACCGTCCATCCCGGCATGGACGCGGGGCGGTTCGCGGCGGTCGGCGAGGAGACGGGCGGCCCGTCGGCCGGCCTGGCGACCGGCTTCCCGGCGGCCGGTGAGGGCGAGGACGAACCGACGCTCGTCTGGGTGGGGCGGATCGAGCCCGCGAAGGACCTCATCGCGCTGCTGCACGCCTTCGCGCGGATCCGGACGGCGGTCCCGCGGGCGCGGCTGCGGATCGTGGGCGCGCCCGGACGCGGCGCGGAGGCGGAGACGTACGCCGCGCACTGCCGGGTGCTCGCCGCCCAGCTCTTCCCCGACGAGGCCCGGGACGCGCGGAGCGTCGGCGACTGCCCCGTCTCCTTCGAGGAGCCCGGCAGTCCGGAGGTGCCCGAGGTCACGGACGCCTATGCGTCGGCCACCGTGGTGCTGCTGTCGAGTGTCGTCGAGGGCTTCCCCGTCAGCCTGGTCGAGGCGATGTTCTGCGGGCGGGCGACGGTCTCCACCGATGTCGGTGCCGTCTGCGAAGTCATCGGCGGCACCGGCCTGGTGGTGCCGCCGCGCAATCCGCGCGCGCTGGCGGACGCGTGCGTGGCACTGCTGCGCGACCCGGAGCGCCGGGCCCGGCTCGGGGCCGCTGCGCGGGCGCGGGCACTCGAACTCTTCACCGCCGAGCAGAACATCGCGGCATTTCGTGGCATCTACCTGGAGCTGATGTCGCACAGCCCCGTCCGGCGGGAGGAGGCCGGCGGGCCCGGTGCCCCGCAGCCCTTCACCCGGCCCGCGGAGGCCCATGTCCCGGGGCGCTGGGCGGCCACCGGCCGCACACCCCTGCCGCGCTGGGCGGCCCCGGGGACCCTTCCCACCGGTGAACGGGACGCCGCCGCCCGGCCCGAGGACGCCGAAGCCGGAGCGCTCTGCGGTGCCACGCACGGGGCGGGCACGCAGGGCGGCCGGCACGCCGTGGACACCTCCTACGACGGTGCCCCCGCGGATCCGGGCCGGCACGGAAAGGCCGAGTCATGACCGCGCCCGGGACGACGGAGTTCCCGACCGGCCCCGGAACGCCGTACGCCGCGACGCCCGAGGCGGGCGAGGGCGGGACGCCGGAGCCGGTCCCGACGGAGGGGCCGGAACAGGGGGTACGGCGGGAGCCGGTGCCCGGGCCGCGCGCGGGTGGATCGGCCGCGGCCGACGGCGGGGCGGCGGTGACCGGTGGGGCGACCGGAAGCGACGGAGCAAGCGGAAGCGACGGAGCAAGCGGAACCGGCGGGGTGACCGTTGCCGGCGGGGCAAGCGGAATCGGCGGGGTAACCGATGCCGGCGGGGCAACCGGAACGGGTGGAGCAACCGGAACCGGTGGGGAGTCCCGGATCGGCAGCGTGACCGGAGTCGACGGGGCAACCGGTGCTGATGGGGCACCTCGTGACGAAGTCACCCTCGGCTCGTCCCGCGCCCTCCCCGCCCGGGGGGCGGCGCGGCCCGCGGCCCGCCGGGGGCCCGCCGACCCGGTGAAGGCGCTGCTGCACCGGCACCGGGAGCTGTGCGCGCGGGCCGTCGATCCGCTGGAGATCGCCGCCGGTCTGGAGGCCCACGGGGTCACGGACCGGACCGCTGCCCGCTTCCGGCACCGGGACGTGTTCTCGCTCGCCGAGGAGCTGTACGCCCGCGTGCCGCGCACCGCCGCCGACACTTCGGTGGCCGGGGCGCCGGCGGCGGGTACACCGGACCCGGACACCGCCGGGGAGGGCGGGCTCCCCGGCGCGATGCGGGCGCTGTTCCTGCTGCCGGGCGCCGTGTGCGCCGTCGCGGTCGCCGGGGTGCGCCTGCTCGAACCGGTCGGGCCGGTGTCCCGGCTGGGCGCCGGGCTCCTCGGCGCGGTGGCGGTGGCGATCGCGCTGCGGGTGTGTCTGCGCCGCGGTCCGCTGAGCCGCCGCGGCCGGTCCGGGAGCGGCGGCGCGCTGTGGACCTGCTGGCTCGGCGGCCATCTGCTGCTGGGCGAGGCGGTGCTGGGCCGGCTGGCCGGCGACGGCACCGGAGGTCTGTGGCCCGGTACCGCGGCAGCGGCCGCCGCCGTCGCCCTGACCTTCGCCGTCCTCCCCGCGGCCGAGTGCGCGCACGGGTTCGCGGTCCGCGCCCGGCGGAAGCTGGCGGCCAGTCGTGGGCTGGACGACTTCCGGGCCGGCGTCCGCCCGCTGCTGCCCGTCACCGTCGGCCTCTTCCTGGGCGCGCTGCTGGCCCTGCTCCTCCTGGCCCGGGCCGTCCTGGGTGCGGCGGGGCCGGCCGGCGGCCTCGCACCGGCAGCCGCCCTGGGCGTGCTCGTCTTCGTCGCCCGGCTGACGACCGTCCACGGCCGTCCGTCCGCCGGGGCCGCCGGTCTCGCTGCCGCCTGCGCCGTGGAGATCGTGGCGCTCGGCTCCGTGGCGGCGGCCCGGATCCCCGGCTGCGCCGCCCTGTCGGCCCCGGTGGAGGCCGCGGTCCGGGCGTACGGCCCCGGGGTCGTACCGCTCACCGCCTGCTCCCTCGCGGCGGCGGCACTGCTGGTCCACGCCGCCGCCACTCTGACCCGGGCCTCGGCGCACTCCGGCACGCCGGGGGTGCCGCGGTGACCCCCCGCCGCACCACCCCTGGTCCCGGCCCGCGCACCACCGGCCGCCCCACGGCGCTGCACTGCCGCCGCGGGGGCCGTTGTGCCCGCGGCCGGGCCCGCGCGGCAGCGGTACGCCGCCCGGCCCGCGCCGTCCACGGCCCGTGGCCGACGGCCGCCGCCTTCGCGCCGTACGGGCGCACCCCTCGGAGCCCTGTACCGGCACACCCCACAGCTCCGGCCCTTCCCCCTAGGAGAACGAGAATGAGAGCACAGCTCCCCCCGGCGGAGCCCCGATGCCGCCGCCGCACGGCCACCGGCCTCCGCACGCGCCCCGCCGGGGAGCCGTCCCGTCCACAGCGGGAGGCAGCACGATGAGAGTGCTGCTGCTCGGTGCGAACGGGTATCTCGGCAGGCACGTCGCCGACCGGCTCCTCGCCGACCCGGCCGTCCAGCTCACCGCGCTCGGCCGCGGCGACGACGCCGACGTCCGCTTCGACCTCGCCTCGGGGAGCCCCGGAGCGCTGACCCGCTTCCTCAACGCGGTGCACCCCGGCGTGGTGATCAACTGCGCGGGTGCCGTGCGGGGCGGCGCCCGGGAGCTGACCCGGCACAACACGGTCGCCGTCGCCACCGTCTGCGAGTCGCTGCGCCGCAGCAGCTGCGGCGCGCGGCTGGTGCAGATCGGCTGCGCGTCCGAGTACGGGCCGTCGCAGTCCGGCTCGTCCACCGCCGAGGACGCCGTACCGCGCCCCGGCGGCCCGTACGGGGTGAGCAAGCTCGCCGCGACCGAGCTGGTGCTCGGCTCCGACCTGGACGCCGTGGTGCTGCGGGTCTTCTCGCCCGCCGGGCCCGGCACCCCGGCCGGGTCGCCGCTGGGCCGCCTCGCGGAGGCGATGCGCCGCGCGATGCAGGCCGGGGACAGCGAGCTGAAACTCAGCGGGCTGGGTGTGCAGCGCGACTTCGTGGACGTCCGGGACGTCGCGCGGGCCGTGCACGCCGCCTCCCTCTCGGCGGCCCAGGGTGTGGTGAACATCGGCACCGGCCGCGCGGTCCGCCTCCGGGACGCCGCCGCCCTGCTGGGCCGGGTCGCGGGCTACGGCGGTGCGGTGCACGAGCTGGAACCGGGCCATCCGCGCGGCGGCCTGGCCGGGCCCGGCGGGGACCACCTCGGTCTCCAGCCCGCCTTCCCCTATCCGGACGGCTGCGGTTCCTGGCAGCAGGCCGACGTGCGCACCGCCCGGGACCGGCTCGGCTGGCGCCCCCGCATCAACCTGGAGGAGTCCCTCGCCGACATCTGGATGGAGGCGGCATGTCGCATCTGACCTCCACCGGCCGCCGCAGACCGGGCGCGCCGGGCGGGACCGGGCTGGGGTTCGGCGTCCCCGGCTACGCCCATCCGCTGGTGGCGCCGGTCGAATGGGCCGAACTCACCCGGCCCGGGATCCCGCTGCACTGGGCGGTGCTCGACATCGACCGCGGGCCCGGCGTGCTGCCCGATCCGCACTGCCTGGAGGCGGCGGGCCGGCTGACCAACGCCGGTGTGCGGGTCCTCGGCCACCTCGATCTGCGGTACGGCACCCGCCCCTTCGGGGAGCTGGTCTCCGAGGCGCACCGGTTCGTCGACTGGTACAAGGTGGCCGGCTTCTCCCTCCAGCGCTGTCCCTCCGGTGCGGCGGAGCTGCCGGAGACCCGGCGGCTGGTCACCGCGCTCCGGGCGGTCCTGGACGGTGCCCATGTGGTGTCCTGCCACGGCGGCCACCCGCACCGGGGCTACGCCCACTGCGCCGACCAACTGGTGACGTTCTCCGGCCCCTGGTCCGAATACCGCTGGTCACAGGTGGCGGAATGGACGGCGGAGCACCCTCCGGAGCGGTTCTGCCACCTGGTGCACGGTGTGCCGCGGACCCATCTGGAGGAGGCCATGCGCATCGCCCGCTGGCAGGGCGCCGGCACCATCTATTTCACGGACCACACCGACCGGGGGGACGGTGTCGCACCCTGGGAGGCGCTGCCCGGCTACTGGGACGACATCGTCTCGCGTATCGGACCTGGTGTCTCGGAATGAGGCGGAGCGTGGCAGTGTTACGGGAAGACCAACCCGTACTCCTACTGATCCGGAGTCCCCGTGTCGCTGCCACCCCTGGTCGAGCCGGCTGCCGAGCTCACCGTCGACGAGGTCCGCAGGTACTCCCGCCACCTGATCATCCCCGATGTCGGAATGGAAGGTCAGAAGCGGCTCAAGAACGCCAAGGTGCTGTGCGTCGGTGCAGGCGGCCTCGGCTCGCCGGCGCTGATGTACCTCGCCGCGGCCGGCGTGGGCACGCTCGGCATCGTGGAGTTCGACGAGGTGGACGAGTCGAACCTGCAGCGCCAGATCATCCACAGCCAGTCGGACATCGGCCGCCCCAAGTCCGAGTCGGCGCGTGACTCGGTGCTGGGCATCAACCCTTATGTGAACGTCGTGATCCATGAGGGACGCCTCGAGGCGGACAACGTCATGGAGATCTTCTCCCAGTACGACCTGATCGTCGACGGCACCGACAACTTCGCCACCCGGTACCTGGTCAACGACGCCTGCGTGCTGCTGAACAAGCCGTACGTCTGGGGTTCGATCTACCGCTTCGACGGTCAGGCCTCGGTCTTCTGGTCCGAGCACGGCCCCTGCTACCGCTGCCTCTACCCGGAGCCCCCGCCGCCGGGCATGGTGCCGTCCTGCGCCGAGGGCGGCGTGCTGGGCGTGCTGTGCGCGTCGATCGGTTCCATCCAGGTCAACGAGGCCATCAAGCTGCTCGCGGGCATCGGTGACCCGCTGGTGGGCCGCTTGATGATCTACGACGCCCTGGAGATGACCTACCGGCAGGTCAAGGTCCGCAAGGACCCGGAGTGCGCGGTCTGCGGGAAGAACCCGACGGTCACCGAGCTGATCGACTACGAGGCGTTCTGCGGCGTCGTCTCCGACGAGGCCCAGGAGGCCGCGGCCGGTTCGACCATCACTCCGGCGCAGCTCAAGGAGTGGATCGACAGCGGCGAGAGCATCGACATCATCGATGTCCGGGAGCCGAACGAGTACGAGATCGTCTCGATCCCGGGTGCCCGGCTGATCCCGAAGAACGAGTTCCTGATGGGCACCGCCCTGCAGGGCCTGCCGCAGGACAAGAAGATCGTCTTGCACTGCAAGACGGGCGTCCGCTCCGCGGAAGTTCTCGCGGTCCTGAAGAACGCGGGCTTCGCGGACGCCGTCCATGTGGGCGGAGGCGTGATCGGCTGGGTCCACCAGATCGAGCCGACGAAGCCGGTCTACTAGACGAGGCCGGTCCCCACTGGACGACCGGTCCACTCGACGACCGGTCCACCGGACGAGGCTGCCGCACCCGGCTCCGTCGGCCTCGCTGCCGGGGCCGAGCGGCCGGGGTGCGAACGCGGCGACGGGCCGCCCACCGATGGTGGGCGGCCCGTCGTGGCTCCGGGGCGGCAGGTCCGGCGAGCAGCCCGTCACCCCGGGGAGCCTGTCACGTCGGGGAGTCCGTCACGTCGGGCACACGGTGCCGTCCCGGGGGACCTTTCCGTCGAGCAGGTAGGCGTTGATCACCTTCGTCACGCAGCTCCCGTTGCCGTAGGCGCCGTGTCCCTGGCCCTTGTTGGTGACCTCGATGCCGACGCCCTTGCCGAGTCCCTCGGCCATCCGCTTCGCCCCCGCGTAGGGCGTGGCCGGGTCGCCGGTGTTGCCGACGACGAGGATCGGGCCGGCGCCCGGAGCGGAGACGTCCACGCCGTCCGCCTTCCCGGTCACGGGCCAGCCGGTGCATTGCAGCAGTCCCCAGGCGAGGTTGTCGCCGAAGACCGGGGACGCCGCGCGGAACTCCGGCAGCTTCGCCCGGACTTCGTCGGGGGTGTAGCGGCTCTTGTCGTCGGCGCAGACGATCGCGGTGTTCGCGGACTGGATGTTGTTGTAGTGGCCCTGCTGGTCACGGCCCGTCAGTGAGTCGGAGAGGGCGAGGAGCAGGTTCCCGGTCCTGAGGTTCTGCGCCTCCTCCAGACCCTGCTTCAGATACGGCCACAGGTCCTGGGAGTAGAGGGCCTGCACGATGCCGTTGAGGGCGTGGGTCTGGTTCAGCCGGCGGCCGTCCTCCGTGGGCAGCGAGGTGGAGTCGAGCTGCTGCAGCAGATCCTTGATCCGCTGCTCGCCCTGTTCCGGGTCGGTGCCGGTCGGGCAGGACGCCTTCTGCGCACAGTCCTTCAGGAAGCTGTCCAGCGCGAGCTGGAAGCCCTTGGTCTGGGCGAGGGCGCCCTGTTCGGGGTTCTCGGCCGGGTCGACCACGGCGTCCAGGACCATCCGTCCGACCTTCCGGGGGAACAGATGGGCGTAGGCGGCGCCGAGTTCGGTGCCGTAGGAGATGCCGAAGTAGTTCAGCTTGTCGTCGCCCAAAACCTCGCGCAGCAGGTCCAGGTCGCGGGCGGCGCTCTCGGTGCCCACGTGCGGCAGTACCGTGCCGGAGTTCCGCACGCAGGCGGCGACGGACTTCTTGGTGTCGGCGAGCCCGGCCCGTACCTCGGTGGCGTTGTCCGGGGTGCTGTCGGTGGCGTACAGGGCGTCCAGGCCCTTGTCGTCGAGGCAGCGCACCGCTTCGCTCTCGCCGACTCCCCGCGGGTCGAAGCTGACCAGGTCGTAGCGGGAGTGGAGGGTGGTGTAGTCCTCCTTGGCGGCGGACGGCAGCGTGGCCACGCCCGAGGCGCCGGGGCCGCCGAAGTTGAAGACGAGGGAGCCGAGCCGCCGGTCCTGGTCCTTCGCCTTGACGCGGATCAGGGCGACATCGATGCGTTTGCCGTCCGGGTTGGACCAGTCGAGTGGCACCTGGAGGGTGCTGCACTCCCACGCGGCGCCGTCCGGGAGGGGTTCGGGTGCTCCCGCGCCGGCGCCCTGGAGCGTGGAGGGGGCGGGGCAGCTCTCCCACGCGAGCTGCTGCTCGGTGAGCGGGCCGGACCGGGCGCTCGCGTCCCCGCTGCCGCACGCCGCGGTGGCCGTGGCGGCCAGGGCGCCCGCGGCGGCCAGTGCGCCTGCCCGCAGGATCCGGGTGCGCCGGGACCGCCGCCCCGAGGACCGCTGCCCCGACGGGGGCCGCGGGGGCGGGGCACCGGTGGCGCCGTCCGTCACCGGGGCGGGGCGGCCGGGCCCGCCCTCCCGTCCCGGGCGCGGACGTTCCGACGGCGCCCGCACGGAGAGCGCCCGCAGGGACCGCGCCCGTATGGATCGTGCTGCCCGGGACACCGCCCGTATGTGCACATAGGCCATTCAAGAACTCTAGGTCACCGGTCCGGCCGTCGGCCCGGTGACCGAGCCCGGCCCGCGGCTCCGCGGGCCGCCGCACCGGCACCGCCTCAGATGGCTTCCTTGCGGGTCAGGTGCGTGAACGAGAGCCAGCCCGGCAGGACCGGCAGCCAGAACGTCATCAGCCGGAACAGCAGCACCGCGGGGGTGGCGATCTCCTTCGGCACCCCGGCGGCGATCAGCCCCAGCGTCAGCGTGGCCTCGACCGCGCCGACACCGCCCGGCGTCGGCGCCGCCGACCCGAGCGCGTTGCCCGCGAGGAAGACCACGGCGAGGCTCGCGTAGCTCAGCTCGCCGCCGAACGCGCGGATGGAGGCGTCCAGGCACATCACGAAGGCCAGCGTCAGCAGCAGCATGCCGCCGATGCCGGTGACCAGCTTCTGCGGCCGCTGCATGATGTCCAGCATCCGCGGCACCACACCGGCGAACAGGGACCGGACCCGGGTCGAGATGAACTTCCGCAGCGCCGGGACCGCCGTCACGATCAGCGCCAGCACGGCCGCCGTCAGCAGCCCGGCGATCACCGTGCGGGACGGGGAGAGCGACGGGGTGCGTTCCGTCCCGGTGAGATAGCCGAAGATCATCAGCAGCATGATGTGCACCCCGAGCCCGACCAGCTGGGACGCGCCGACACTGGCCACCGCCAGCCCCGGCCGGACGCCCGCGCGCTGCAGGAAGCGGGTGTTGAGCGCGACCCCGCCGACCGCGGCCGGGGCGACGAGCTTCACGAACGAGCCGGCGACCTGGGCCAGTACGGTGCGGACGAACGACACCTTCTCCGGCACGAACCCCAGCAGGTTCAGGGCGGCGGCGACATAGCTGAGCGCCGAGAAGAGCAGCGCGGCCGCCACCCAGCCCCAGTTCGCCTCGGCGATGACGTCCTTGAAGCTCACATGGGTGAGCTGGGACAGCAGGAAGTACGCGGCGAAGGCGCCCGCGATGATGCTGACCAGGGTGCGCGGCCGGATCCGTTCCAGCCGGGCCGGCTCGACCGTGGCCTGCGGCCGGATCAGCAGGATCTGCTGCCGGATCTGGGCCAGCAGATCCTCCTCGCGGGCCTCCTCGATGGCCTCGTCGATCGCCTTCTTCTCGGCGTTCTTCTCGGCCCGCAGGGACTTGCGGTCACCGGCGGCGGCCTCGCCCTCCGCCTCCCGGGCCTCGCGGGACGCCTCCAGCACGGCCTCCCGCTCCCGCTGCGCCCGCTCCTTGGCCTGGTGCCGCAGCGTGGCCCGGGTGCCGCGGCTGAGCGCGATGGGCTGGAGCAGCGGCAGGCTGTCGGCCACCGCGTCGGGCCCGAGGACCTCCACCGCGGCGGCCACCGACCGCTCCGCGCCGACCCGCAGGCCGAGGGTGGTGAGCAGCTGGGCGATGTCCATCCGGAGCACCAGGTCACCGGCGGCGATCTCGCCGCCGCGCAGATCGGTGAGGACGACCGCCCCGTCGTGGTCCACCATGACCGCGTCGCCGACGAGCCGGCGGTGCGCGATGCGCCGCGACTGGAGCGCCTGCACCTGCTGCCAGGTGCCGCGCAGCATCGCGTCGGTCAGTTCCTCGTCGGGGAGGGCGTCCAGGGTGCGGCCGCCGACGTGCTCGTAGACGAGCATCACGGCGTCCGGGCCGAGCTCGGAGGTGGCGATCAGCTTGGGGGCGTTGGCGCCGGCGGCGATCGCCGCGTAGGCCAGCAGCGCCTCCTGCTCCAGGGCCTGCCGGAGCGACTGGAGGCTGCGGCGCTGGGTGATGCCGCGCAGCGCCAGCCGCCGCCAGACCCGGTAGAAGAAGCCCTGGGCCTGCTGTTCCCGGTCGACCACGGTCACGTCGAGCGGCGGGCCGTCCTCCAGGGTGACGAGGTAGCGGCGGCCGCGCTCCTGGCGCTCGGCGTCCGCGTCGGCGTCCTCCTCCGCGCGCAGCGCGCTGACCGGCCGGAAGCCGACCCGGCGCAGCCCGGCGAGGAGGTTCTGGCCGGTAGGCCGCACGTTCGGCGAACCGACCGTGTAGAGCGTCCCGTACGCCACCGTCCAGCCGATGAGCACGGTGAGGATGATCGAGAAGGGCGTGGCGAAGCCGCCGATGAGGACGGCGAACACCTGGAGGGTGAGCACGCCCCAGAGCAGGACGCGCCAGCGCGGCCGGTGCGCCATCCCGACCGCCGTCATATAGGCGATGACGGGGGCGAGATAGCCGTGCACCGGGTCGGTGATCTCACCGTTCGGCGCCTGCTGGGTGAGGGCGTCCTGGATGGAGGCCGGGGCCGCCCGGGCGACCCACAGATCGGTGGCGAGCGCCACGCCGTGGGCCAGGACGGCCGCGAGCACGCCGTCCGCGATCCGCAGTCCGTCGCGTTTGATGAGCCGTTCCAGGGCGAACGCCACGGGGACGATCAGCACGGCGACGCTGGACGCGAAGCCGGTGAAGCTGATGAGCAGCGCGGGAGCCTGGCCGGCGCCCTTTCCGACGTCCTTCTCCAGGCCCTCGGTGGTGCCGTGGGCGAAGGCGGCGATGGCCAGCACGACGGCGACGGCGAGGACGCCGAGCAGCAGCCGGACCAGGTCGGCCGGGCGGTGCACCCGGGCCGGGAGCAGCGGTTCGTCGCCGGAGACCCGGTCGACGTGCGCGCTGTCCCCGTCGCAGCCGTCGGGGCCGGGCGGCGGGGGACCGGCACCGTCGCCGTCCCCGGACGGGGGCGCGCCGCCCGTGCCGGACGGGGGCGGGGTGCCGCCGGCGTCCGACGAGCCGTCGGCCGCCGGGCCGTTCCCGGGCGCCGGGTCGCTTCCGGGCGTTCCGTTCGGTTCCGGGGCGGCGTCGTCCGCGTCGTTCCGTGAGCCGGAGCCGCCGCGTGAGCCGGAGTGGCCCTGCGAACCGGCGTCCTGCTGCGGTGCCTCGTCGTGCGGAAGGCCGCCGTGCGGAAGACCGTCGTGCGGTGCCCGGTCGTCGTGCGGCGCCGGCTCTGCGTCCGGTGCCGGCTCGTCGTGCGATGTCATGGCGTCGTGCGGTGGGGGGTCGGTGGGGGACGGCGTCACCCGGGCGGGCGACCGGTCGTCGTGCGGCCGGGCGGCGTCCGCGGGGGGCGCGGCCGTGTCCGGGCGCGACGGCGCGTCAGAGGTGCGGGCCTCTCCCTGTGGAGGCTCGGCACTCTGCTGCCCGGTCGTCTCTTTTTGATCTCGTATCACCAGTCACCGCCCGGAAGATGGTGGCATGGCCCGACCCCTGAGGAGGTCATCAGGGTGCGTTGCGGGGCCGTGGGGACCGTGCGGCAGGCCCGTGTCCTGCGACGGCAACGGTCCGTGAGCGGCCCGTGCCGATGTCGGCGCGGTGCGGCAGGATGGGCCGGATGAGTCGGGAGAACGTGTCGGCCGGGCTGCCGGAGTACGCGGAGCGGGTCCTGGAGGTCGCCGAGCTGATTCCGCCGGGCAGGGTCATGACGTACGGCGATGTCGCCGAGTGGCTCGGTGCGGGAGGCCCCCGGCAGGTCGGCCGGGTCATGGCGCTCTACGGCGGCGCGGTGCCCTGGTGGCGGGTCGTCCGCGCGGACGGCGCCCTGCTGCCCGGACACGAGCAGCGGGCGCTCGGCCACTACCGGGACGAGGGCACTCCGCTCCGGGCCGCCGGGTCCTCGGCGGCCGGCCGGCTGCCGAGGATCGACATGGCGCGGGCCCGCTGGGACGGCGGCGCCGGTGACGGCGCGGACGAAGGAGCTCATATCTGACAGCTTCCGCCATCGGACGTCCGATGAGGTGACCGAGGACCCCTTCGGAGTATCCCGCGGAGTGTCCCGGCCGCACCGGGGACCCGTGCCGCGCCGCCCGCGCGAGGGCGTAGCCTCGTCAGCTCGCAGCACACCCACCCCCGGGACCGGCGTGACGGCCCCGCGGCCCGTCGCACGGTTCCCGGGCGGGCCTGCCCAGCACCGCAACCAGCACACCCACCAGGACCGGCGATCCACGTGAGCTCCTCCTTCGCGTCCCCCGCGCCGCACGGGCAGGTACGGCCGTCGGTCCACGGCGCGTACCGACTGGTGCGTACCCCGCCGGCGCCGGTCGACCCTCCTGTTCTGGACGCACGTCAGCGGGCGGTGGTTGAGCACCCCGGGGGACCGCTGCTCGTCCTCGCCGGACCGGGCACCGGGAAGACGACGACCCTCGTCGAGGCGGTGGCCCGGCGAGTGGCCGGAGGCACCGCCCCGGAGCGGATCCTGGTGCTCACCTTCAGCCGCAAGGCGGCGGTCGAGCTGCGGGACCGGATGGCCGCCCGGCTCGGCGGGGCGGGCCCGCAGGCGACGACGTTCCACTCGTACTGCTACGCCCTGGTCCGCGCCCACCAGGACGTGGAGCTCTTCGTCGATCCGCTGCGGCTGCTGACCGGCCCCGAACAGGACGTCGTGGTGCGCGACCTGCTCGCCGGACAGATCGAGCTGGCGCGGGAGGGGCGCGGCGGCGGGCGCTGGCCCGACGAGCTGCGGGCCTGTCTGACGACCCGCGGGTTCGCCGACGAGGTGCGGGCGGTGCTGGCCCGCAGCCGGGAGCTGGGGCTCGGCCCCGGCGCGCTGGACGCCTTCGCGGCCCGGCAGGGACGGCCGGACTGGCGGGCGGCCGCCTCGTTCCTGGCGGAGTACCTGGACGTCATGGACATGCAGGGCGTGCTGGACTACGCGGAGCTGGTCCACCGGGCGGTCCTGCTGGCGCGGCGGCCGGAGGTGGCGGCGGACCTGGCGGCGCGGTACGACGCGGTCTTCGTGGACGAGTACCAGGACACCGACGCGGCGCAGGTGCGGCTCCTCCACGCGCTGGCCGGGAACGCGGTACCGGGCGGAGGGCCGCGTTCCGGCACCCGGCCGCCGGGTGCGGCGCGGACCGGCGGCGCGCCGCACCCGGGCCGCACGCTGGTGGCCTTCGGCGACCCCGACCAGTCGATCTACGCGTTCCGCGGCTCCGACATCAACGGGATCCTGGACTTCCCGCAGACCTTCCGGCAGACCGACGGCGCCCCGGCCCGGGTCGCCGTGCTCGGCACCTCGCGCCGCTCCGGCGCCGGGCTGCTCGCCGCGACCCGGCTGCTCACCCGCCGGATGCCGCTCACCCGGCTGCCGGCCGACGCGGTGCGGGCCCACCGGGATCTCGCGGCGGTGCGCGACGGCGGCCGGGTCGAGGTGTTCACCTATCCGACGCCCGGCGCGGAGCTGGACAACGTCGCCGACCTGCTGCGCCGCGCCCACCTGGAGGACGGTGTGCCGTGGCGCGACATGGCGGTCCTGGTCCGCGCCGGGGGGCGCTCGATACCGGCCGTACGCCGTGCGCTCACCTCCGCGGGAGTCCCGCTGGAGATCGACGGCAACGACCTGCCGCTGCGCCATGAGCCGGCCGTGGGGCCGCTGCTCACGGCGCTGAAGACGGCGGCCACGGCCGCGCTGCGGGGCGGTGCCGAGCCGGTGTGGGAGGCCGACGGGGCGGCGGACGGGACGGGCGAGTCCGGGGACGCCGGGGGACCGGTCTCCAGGGGGGTGGACGACCGGGGGCCGGATGACGGGGGCGCGGACGATGCGCCCGCGCCCGAGGATGCGCCCGTGCCCCAGGACGGGCCCGCGCCCGAAGATGCGCCCGCGCCCGAGGATGCCGCCCGCGCCCCGGAGGACGCCGCCCCGGACGTCGAGACCGCCATCGGTCTGCTCACCTCGCCCCTGGGCGGCCTGGACAGCACCGACCTCCGGCGGCTCGGCCGGGCGCTGCGCGAGGAGGAGCGGGTGGCCGGACGGACGGTGCCCCGCCCGTCCGATGTGCTCATCGCCGAGGCACTCGCCGAGCCCGAGCGGCTCACCGCGCACGACCCGGCGTACGCCCGTGCGGCCCAGCGCCTCGGCGGTCTGCTGCGCGACGCCCGCGAGCTGCTGGCGGGCGGCGGGACCGCCGAGGAGGCGCTGTGGGTGCTGTGGAACGGCACCTCCTGGCCGCAGCGGCTGGAGCGGGCGGCGCGCCGCGGCGGCGCGGCCGGGCGCAACGCGGACCGCGACCTCGACGCCGTCTGCGCCCTGTTCGAGACCGCGGCGCGCGCCGAGGAGCGCTCGGGCGGGCGGGGCGCTCTCAACTTCATCGAGGAGCTGGACGCCCAGGACATCGCCGCGGACACCCTCTCCCGCCGCACGGTGCGGCCCGACGCCGTACGGCTGATGACCGCGCACCGCTCCAAGGGGCTGCAGTGGCGGCTCGTCGTGGTCGCGGGCGTCCAGGAGGGGCTCTGGCCCGATCTGCGCCGCCGCGGCTCGCTCCTGGAGGCGGACCGCATCGGCCGCGACGGCCTCGCCGAACCGCTCACCCCCGGCGCGCTGCTCGCCGAGGAGCGCCGGCTGTTCTACGTCGCCGCCACCCGCGCGAAGGAACGGCTGGTGGTCACCGCCGTCAAGGCCCCCGCCGACGACGGCGACCAGCCGTCCCGGTTCCTCACCGAACTCGGCGTCGCCCCGGTCGACATCGCGCACCGGCCCCGGCGTCCGCTCGCCGTCGCCGCGCTCGTCGCGGAGCTGCGGGCCACCACCGTCGACCCCGCCGCCTCCCCGGCCCTGCGCGACGCCGCCGCCCGCCGGCTGGCGCGGCTGGCCGCGCTCCGGGACGACGACGGCACGGCGGACGGAACCGGCCAGCCCCTGGTCCCGGCGGCCGACCCGGACCGCTGGTGGGGCCTGTACGAGCCGACGCACAGCGCGGTACCGCTGCGCGACCCGGACCGCCCCGTGGCCCTCTCCGGCAGCGCTCTCGACCAGCTGGCCAACACCTGCTCGCTCCAGTGGTTCCTGGGCCGCGAGGTGAAGGCCGACACGCCCGCGACCGCGGCCCAGGGCTTCGGCAACGTGGTGCACGTCCTCGCCGACGAGGTCGCCTCCGGCCGCACGCCGGCCGATCTCGCCGTGCTCATGGAGCGGCTGGACTCCGTCTGGGACGCGCTCGCCTTCGACGCGCCCTGGAAGTCGCGGCAGGAGAAGGAGCACGCGCGCGCCGCCCTGGAGCGCTTCCTGCGCTGGCACGTCATGGACCGGGCCGGCCGCTCCGCCGTCGCGACGGAGCACGACTTCGACGTCACGCTGGAGGCCGGCTCCTGCTCGGTCCGCATCCGCGGCAGCATGGACCGGGTCGAGACGGACGACGCGGGGCGCGCCTACGTCGTCGACTTCAAGACCGGCAAGGCCAAGCCGACCGGCCCCGAGGTCGCCCGGCACCCGCAGCTCGCGGTCTACCAGCTCGCCGTGGGCGAGGGCGCGGTGGACGGCGCGTTCGGGGGGCGGACGCCCGAGCAGGGGGGCGCGGAGCTGGTTCATCTGCGCCTCGGTGCTCCGAAGAAGGAGGGCGGCGACGCCCTGCCCGCCGTCCAGGCACAGGAGCCGGTGGCGGGCGACTGGGCCGGGGAGCTCCTCGCCACCGCGGCGGGCCGGGTCCTCGACGAACGCTTCGCCCCCAGCACCGGCCGGCACTGCCAGCACTGCGCGTTCCGCAACGCCTGCACCGCCCAGCCCGAGGGGCGGCACGTCGTGGAGTGACCGGGGGCGGGCGGCGCGGCCGGTCGCCTCCGCTCGCCTCCGCTCGCCTCCGCTCGCCTCCGCTCGCCTCCGGGCGCCGGACCGGTCCGGCGGGCGCGGCTGCGGCTGCGGGGGCCCGGTCGCCGGGCGCAGGCACGCGACACCGCGTGGCCCGGCCCCCGCCCCGCGCCCGATGTCGGTGGCGGCCGTTAGCCTCACTCGGATGGCAGCGCGTATCACCGACCCCGAGGAGCTCAAGGAGCTCCTGGGCATCCCGTTCACCCCGGAGCAGACGGCGTGCATCACCGCGCCGCCCGCCCCGCAGGTGATCGTCGCCGGGGCGGGCTCCGGGAAGACGACGGTGATGGCCGCCCGCGTCGTCTGGCTCGTCGGCACCGGCCAGGTCGCACCCGACCGGGTGCTGGGCCTCACCTTCACCAACAAGGCCGCGGGAGAGCTCGCCGAGCGGGTCCGCAAGGCGCTGCTGGCCGCGGGGGTCACGGATCCGGACGGGCTCCCGCCGGCGCCGTCCCCTCCGGCGGGCGGCCCGGGAACCCTCGGCGTCCCCCCGGAGCACGCCGTTCCGGCCGGGACCGTGCGGAGTGGGAGCGCGTCGGCGGAGGACGCGCCGGGTGGGCACGTTCCGGCCGAGGACGTACCGGGCGAGCCGCGCATCTCGACCTACCACGCCTTCGCCGGGCAGCTCCTCACCGACCACGGCCTGCGCATCGGGCTGGAGCCCAGCGCCCGCCTCCTCGCCGACGCCACCCGCTTCCAGCTCGCCGCCCAGGTGCTGCGCTCCGCCCCCGGGCCCTATCCGGCGCTCACCAAGTCGCTGCCCGCCCTCGTCGAGGACCTGCTCGCCCTCGACGCCGAGATCTCCGAACACCTCGTCCCCGCCGAGCGGCTGCAGGCGTACGACACGGCGCTGCTGCGCACCCTCGACGGCGCGAAGCTCGGCAACGCCGATCTGCGCAAGGCCCCCGAGGCCGCCCGCGCCCGCCTGGAGCTGCTGGACCTCGTCCGCGCCTACCGGGCGGAGAAGCAGCGCCGGGACCTCCTCGACTTCGGCGACCAGATCGCCCTGTCCGCCACGCTCGCGCGCAGCCACCCCGAGGTGGGCCGGATGCTGCGCGAGCAGTTCTCGGTCGTCCTGCTCGACGAGTACCAGGACACCTCCGTCGCCCAGCGGCTGCTGCTCGCAGGCCTCTTCGGCGACGGCACGGGGCACGCCGTGACCGCCGTCGGCGACCCCTGCCAGGCCATCTACGGCTGGCGCGGTGCCTCCGTCGCCAACCTCGACGACTTCCCCGCGCACTTCCCGCGGTCCGACGGCCGCCCCGCGCAGCGCTTCGCGCTCAGCGAGAACCGGCGCAGCGGCGGCCGCCTCCTGGACCTCGCCAACCGGCTCGCGGGCCCGCTGCGTTCGCTCCACGAGGGAGTGGAGGCGCTGCGCCCGGCCCCCGGCGCCGAACGGGACGGCGTCGTACGGTGCGCCCTGCTGCCCACCCACGCCGAGGAGCTGGCGTGGCTCGCCGACTCCGTCGCCCACCTGGTGCGCACGGGCACCCCGCCGGGGGAGATCGCGGTGCTGTGCCGCACCGCCGGGGACTTCCCGCAGATCCAGGGCGCGCTGGTGGAGCGGGACGTCCCGGTGGAGGTGGTCGGACTGTCCGGCCTGCTGCACCTGCCGGAGGTCGCGGACCTCGTCGCGGTGTGCGAGGTGCTCCAGGACCCGACGGCCAACGCCCCCCTGGTCCGGCTGCTGACCGGGCCGCGCTGGCGCATCGGCCCCCGTGACCTCGCCCTGCTGGGCCGCCGCGCCCGGACGCTCGTCCGCACCGCCGCGGACGGCACCGACCCGGACCCGGACGCGCGGCTCGCGGAGGCGGTCGCCGGGGTGGACACGGCCGAGCTCGTCTCGCTCTCCGACGCACTCGACACCTTTCTCCTGGCGGACGGGCCGGACGACGGGCTGCCGTTCTCCGCGCAGGCCCGCATCCGGTTCGCCCGGCTCGCCGCGGAACTGCGTGACCTGCGGCGATGCCTGGCGGACCCGCTCATGGACGTACTGCACCGGGTGCTGGCCACCACCGGTCTGGACGTCGAACTGTCCGCGTCCCCGCACGCCCTGGCCGCCCGGCGCCGGGAGACGCTCGGCAACTTCCTCGACATCGCCGCCTCGTTCGCCGCCCTGGACGGCGAGGCGACGCTGCTCGCCTTCCTCGGCTTCCTTCGCACGGCCGTCCGGCACGAGAAGGGCCTGGACAACGCCCTGCCCGGCGGCGACGACACGGTCAAGGTGCTGACCGCCCACAAGTCCAAGGGGCTGGAGTGGGACGTGGTCGTGGTTCCGGGGCTGGTGGGGCGGCAGTTCCCCAGCGAGCAGGCGCGCGAGTCCTGGACGGCCAACGCCAAGGTGCTGCCGCACGCGCTGCGCGGTGACGCCGACACCCTGCCGGAGATGGGGGAGTGGACCGGAAAGGGCATGGCCGGCTTCAAGACGGCGATGAAGGAGCACCAGGCCACGGAGGAACTCCGGCTGGGCTATGTGACGTTCACCCGGCCCCGCTCCCTGCTGCTCGGATCCGGCCACTGGTGGGGGCCGACGCAGCGGAGGCCACGGGGCCCGTCCGCCTTCCTGGAGGCGTTGCGGGAGCACTGCGAGGCGGGCCACGGCGAGGTCGAGGCCTGGGCCGACGCACCCGAGGAAGGGGCGGAGAACCCGGCCCTGGAGGAGGCGGTGGCGGACCGCGCCTGGCCGCTGCCGCTGGACCCCGAAGCGCTGGCGCTGCGCCGCAGGGCCGCCGAGGCCGTCCGCACCCACCTGGACCGGATCCTGGCCCGCTCGGGGGGCGTGCCCGCGGCGCGCGAGCCCGGAGGGCCGGGGGCGGAGCGGGGCGTCGGCGCGGGTGGGGCCGGGGCTGCGGTCGGTGCGGGCATGGGTGCGGGTGCCGGATCGGGTACGGGTGCCGGTTTCGGAGGCGGTGCCGGCGCCGGGGTCGGGGTCGGGGTCGTGCACGATCCGGAATGGCCCCCGCCGCCCGACGACGATCCGGAGGGCTGGGTGCTCCCGGAGGACGGCCCGTACGACGACCCGTACGACCCCTTCGAGGCCGACCCGCTCGAGGCCGACCCCTTCGGCACCGATCCCTTCGGCCTCGATCCCTTGGGCACCGATGCCTTCGACGCCGGTCCGCTCGGCGCGGGACCCGTCGACGGGGACCCCTTCGCGTTCGACGAGGCGGCCCCCGACACCGGGGCCCCCGACACCGGGGCCCCCGACACCGGGGCCCCCGACACAGGGACCCCCGGGACCGCGGCGGCCGCCGCGCCCACGCGCCACGGCACCGTGCCGCACCAGGTGCGCCGGACCGGGGCCGATCCGGAGCCGGCCCGGGACGGTGGCTCCGGCCCTGAGCACGGCCCCCGCCCCGACGACGGCCCCGGCTTCGAGGACGGCCCCGGCCCCGAGGACCAACATGGCCTCAGCCCCGAGGAGGCGCGGGCCGTCGCCTCCTGGGACCGCGACCTGGAGGCCCTCACCGGCGAGCTGCGGCGCGCCCGCGCAGCCGTGCGGGACGTGCCGGTGCCCCCGGCGCTCAGCACGTCCCAGCTGCTCCGGCTCGCCGCCGACCCGGACGGCTTCGCCCAGGAGCTCGCCCGTCCCATGCCCCGCCCCCCGCAGCCCGCCGCGCGCCGCGGCACGCGCTTCCACGCCTGGGTGGAGTCCCGCTTCGAGGAGCTCCCGCTGCCGATGCTCGGCCCGGACGAGCTCCCCGGCGGCCTCGACGGCCCCGACGACCGTACGGATCCGGACATCAGGGACGAGCACGATCTGACCGCACTCAAGGAGGCCTTCGAGCGGACGCCGTACGCGCACCGCACCCCGTACCGGGTCGAGGAGCCGTTCCAGCTGACGCTCGCCGGGCGGCTGATCCGGGGCCGGATCGACGCCGTGTACCGGGAGCGCGGGCCGGACGGCGACCGCTACGAGATCGTCGACTGGAAGACCGGCCGCGGCCGGACCGCCGACCCGCTCCAGCTGGCCGTCTACCGCCTGGCCTGGGCCGAACGGCACGGCCTGCCGCTGTCCGCGGTGACCGCGTCGTTCCTGCACGTCCGCAGCGGCGAGGTGGTCCGGCCGCCCGGGCTGCCGGACCGCGCCGCGCTGGAGCGCCTGCTCCTGAGCGGGGCGGCGCAGCCCGTGCCCGGGGGCCCGGAATGAGCCGCCGGACCCCGCCGGAACCGTGAGGAGGGCGGTTCACCGGGCCGGATAGGCTCGCAGCCATGACCTTCCCGGACAGCGCCGTCCGCGCGTACATAGAAGAGCACCGCACCGCCTTCCTCGACGACCTCGTGGAGTGGCTGCGCATACCCTCCGTGTCGGCCGACCCGGCCCGCGCGGCGGACGTGCGGCGCAGCGCCGAGTGGCTGGCCGCGAAGCTCCGCGGGACCGGCTTCCCGGTCGCCGAGGTCTGGACGCCGCCGGCCGGTGCGGACGGTCCCGGAGCCCCCGCGGTCTTCGCCGAGTGGCCGTCGGGCGACCCGGACGCCCCGACCGTCCTCGTCTACGGCCACCACGACGTCCAGCCCGCCGCGCGCGAGGACGGCTGGCACACCGAACCGTTCGAGCCCGTCATCCGCGACGGCCGGCTGCACGCCCGGGGGGCCGCGGACGACAAGGGCCAGGTCTTCTTCCACACCCTGGGCGTCCGCGCGCACCTCGCCGCCACCGGCCGCACCGCCCCGGCCGTCAACCTCAAGCTGCTGATCGAGGGCGAGGAGGAGTCCGGGTCGCCGAACTTCCCCGCCCTGATCCGTGAGCACGCCGAACGGCTCGGCTGCGACGCCGTGATCGTCTCCGACACCGGCATGTGGTCCGCGGACACCCCCACCGTGTGCACCGGGATGCGCGGGCTCGCGGACTGCCAGATCGACCTGTACGGGCCCGCCCAGGACATCCACTCGGGCTCCTTCGGCGGCGCGGTCCCGAACCCGGCCACCGAGGCCGCCCGGCTCGCCGCCGCCCTGCACGACGCGGACCGCCGCGTCGCGATCCCCGGCTTCTACGACGGGGTGATCGAGCTGACCGACCGGGAGCGGGAGCTCTTCGCCGAGCTGCCCTTCGACGAGGACCAGTGGCTGCGCACCGCCCACTCCGGCGCGACGCTCGGCGAGGCGGGCCACACCACCCTGGAGCGGATCTGGGCCCGCCCGACGGCCGAGGTCAACGGCATCGGCGGCGGCTACCAGGGCCCCGGCGGCAAGACGATCGTGCCGTCCCACGCGCAGCTGAAGCTGTCCTTCCGGCTGGTGGCCGGCATGGACACGGAGAAGGTCCAGCAGACCGTACGGGAGTGGGTCGCGGCCCGGCTCCCGACCGGTATCCGGCACGAGATCACCTTCTGGGGCGCCACCCGGCCCTGCCTCACCCCGCTGGACCACCCGGCGCTCCAGTCCGTCGTCCGGGCCATGGGCCGCGCCTTCGAACAGAAGATCCGGTTCACCCGTGAGGGCGGTTCCGGACCGGCCGCCGACCTCCAGGACGTGCTCGGGGCGCCGGTGCTCTTCCTGGGCATCTCGGTGCCGTCGGACGGCTGGCACGCCCCCAACGAGAAGGTCGAACTGGACCTCCTGATGAAGGGCGTCGAAACCGCCGCGTACCTCTGGACCGATCTGGCGGAGAATGGGCGCTCGCAGGCTGCGCCCGGCACCTCGCGCCGGTGACGCGCAGTCCCGTCGAACCACATGTCCCGTATGGGGAGTTGGAAGCAGCTGTGACCACCTGGACCGACCGCACCACAGTTCCGCAGATCAGCCTCACCGGCGCGAGCGGCATCGACCGCGCGGCGCACCACCGTCTGGACGAGGCGTGGCTGGCCGCGGCGTGGAGCCATCCCACGACGCGGGTCTTCGTGGTCTCCGGTGGGCAGGCCCTGGTCGACGACACCCCCGACGGCCGCACCGAACTCGTCATGACGCCCGCGTTCGAGGCGCCGCCGACCGAGACGCACCGCTACTTCCTGGGCACGGACGCGGACGGGGTCCGCTACTTCGCGCTGCAGAAGGACGCGCTCCCGGGGCGGATGGACCAGTCGGCGCGCCCGGCCGGGCTGCGCGAGGCGGGGGCCCTGCTGTCGGAGCGGGACGGCGCGCTGATGGCGCACGCCGTCGCGCTGGAGAACTGGCAGCGGCTGCACCGCTTCTGTTCGCGCTGCGGCGAGCGCACGGTGGTCGCGGCGGCGGGCCACGTCCGGCGCTGCCCGGCGTGCTGCGCGGAGCACTACCCCCGCACCGACCCCGCAGTGATCATGCTGGTCACGGACGCCGAGGACCGGGCGCTGCTCGGCCGCCAGATGCACTGGCCGGAGGGCCGCTTCTCGACGCTGGCGGGGTTCGTGGAGCCGGGGGAGTCGATCGAGCACGCGGTGGCGCGGGAGGTCTTCGAGGAGGCGGGTGTCACGGTCGGTGAGGTGGAGTACGTCGCCAGCCAGCCGTGGCCCTTCCCGTCCAGCCTGATGCTCGGCTTCATGGCGCGTGCCACCTCCCCGCGCATCCAGGTCGACGGCGAGGAGATCCACGAGGCGCGGTGGTTCTCCCGCGACGAGCTGACCGCGGCGTTCGAGTCGGGCGAGGTGCTGCCCCCGTCCGGCATCTCGATCGCTGCCCGGCTGGTGGAGCTCTGGTACGGAAAGCCGCTGCCCGCGGGCTGCCCGCGCTGAGCGGGGCCGCCCACGGGCAGCGAGCTGCGGTGGCCTTCGGCCGGGTGGCCGGGTGGCCGGGTGGCCGGGTGGCCGGGTGAGCCGGACGGCCCCGGGTGGTGCCGGCCGGGGCGCTACGGCCCCGGAGGGTGGCTCCGGGGCTTGGCCTGTGGCCGGGCCCCGCATCCGGAGGGGTTCCGGGACGGTCGTACGCGGCCGCATGTCCCGGCCTCGGGATACCCCGGGCCGTCGCCTTCGGGGGCGCGGCCCGCTCCCGGTCAGGCGCCGATCTTCTCCTTGACCTGGGCCAGGGACGGGTTCGGGAGAGCGGAACCATCGGGGAAGAGCACGGTCGGCACGAGCTGGTTGCCGTTGTTGACCTTCTCCACGAAGGAGGCCGACTCGGGGTCCAGCTCGATGTTGATCTCGGTGTACGCAATGCCTTCGCGGTCCATCTGGCTCTTCAGCCGACGGCAGTAGCCGCACCACGTCGTGCTGTACATCGTCACAGTGCCCTGCATCGGTCCTCGCGCTCCTTGTGGTCGGATGTGACGGTCGGTAGTGGAACGCTCAATCATTGCGGGGCATTCCCCTCCGGGGTATCCGCGCGACGCTACACGACGGCGCCGCGAAGGGGCACGAACGCGGCAGAGGCCTGCGGCGGGGCGGCTCCGGGAACACCGGCGGAGCAGCACCGCCCGGGCGGACCGTGAGCAACGGCACATGCGGCGCGGGCCGGGCTGCTGGATGGACCTGGGTGGCCGGGCGCTCTGACAGCGCCCCCGCGCACCGACACGGCCCCCGCACACAGCCACAGCCCCCCGCGCCCGGACAGTGCCCTCACGCGCCTACACAGCACAGCTCCTGCGCCCGGACAGGCCCCTCACGCGCCTACACAGCACAGCCCCTGCGCCCGGACAGGGCCCTCACGCACCGACAACATCGCCACCACGCACCGACAACATCGCCACCGCAGCCCGCCATCGCCACCGGTTCTCCCATCGCCACCGCCAGGCCCGTCCGACGCCGGGAGTGTCCCCGCCCGGGTGGGAGGCCCCTGTCCTCGCTCACCGCAGCATCCCCCGCCCCTCCCCACCCCCGCGTCCCCGCATCCACACCCCTCGGCTGCGGTACGACCGGGCGGCTGCGGCTGTGGACAACCCTCCCGGCCGTTCCGGGCGACCTGGCAGCATGGCGGGGTGACAGCAAGCAACGGTCCTCTCGCCTCCGCCACGCCCGGCACGGGAAGCCCCACCCCCCTCTTCCCGGCGGTTCCCGACTCGGCCGACGCGGTGCTCGACGGACTCGACCCCGAGCAGCGCGAGGTCGCCACCGCCCTGCACGGACCGGTCTGCGTGCTGGCCGGCGCGGGCACCGGCAAGACCCGGGCGATCACCCATCGCATCGCCTACGGCGTCCGCTCCGGAGTGCTCCAGCCGTCCAGTGTGCTCGCCGTCACCTTCACCAACCGGGCGGCCGGGGAGATGCGCGGCCGGCTCCGCCAGCTCGGGGCGGCCGGGGTTCAGGCCCGCACGTTCCACTCGGCCGCACTGCGTCAGCTCCAGTACTTCTGGCCGCGTGCGGTCGGCGGGGACCTGCCCCGGCTGCTGGAGCGCAAGGTCCAGCTGGTCGCGGAGGCGGCCGCCCGCTGCCGGATCCGCCTCGACCGCAACGAGCTGCGGGACGTCACCGGCGAGGTCGAGTGGGCGAAGGTCACCCAGACGGTGCCCGAGGACTACCCCGCCGCCGTCACCAAGTCCGGCCGGGAGGCCCCGCGCGATCCCGCCGAGATCGCCGGGATCTACGGCACGTACGAGCAGCTGAAGCGGGACCGCGGTGTCATCGACTTCGAGGACGTGCTGCTGCTGACCGTCGGCGTGCTGCAGGACCGGCACGACATCGCGGACACCGTGCGCAGCCAGTACCAGCACTTCGTCGTCGACGAGTACCAGGACGTCAGCCCGCTCCAGCAGCGGCTGCTCGACCTGTGGCTCGGCGACCGGGACAGCCTCTGCGTGGTCGGCGACGCCGGCCAGACCATCTACTCGTTCACCGGCGCCACCCCCGACCATCTGCTCAACTTCCGCACCCGGCACCCGCACGCCACCGTCGTCAGGCTCGTCCGCGATTACCGCTCCACCCCCCAGGTCGTGCACCTCGCCAACAACCTGATGGGCCGCGCCAAGGGGCGCGCTGCCGAACACCGCCTGGAGCTGGTCTCGCAGCGCGGACCGGGCCCCGAGCCGGTCCACACCGAGTACACCGACGAACCGGCCGAGGCGGAAGGCATCGCACGCCGCATCCGGGAGCTGATGACGCCGCACGAGCAGGGAGGCGGCGGCGTCCCGGCGAGCGAGATCGCGGTGCTCTACCGCATCAACGCCCAGTCGGAGGTCTACGAGCAGGCCCTCGCCGATCACGGCATCCCCTATCAGCTGCGGGGCGCCGAGCGGTTCTTCGAGCGCCCGGAGGTCCGTGAGGCGGGCGTCGCCCTGCGGGGGGCCGCGCGGGCGGGTGGCAACGACCCCCTCCTGGAGGACGCGGCCGATCTGCCCTCCCAGGTGCGCGCCGTGCTGGGCACCAAGGGCTGGACACCCCAGCCACCGGCCGGCTCCGGCGCGGTACGGGACCGCTGGGAGTCCCTGGCGGCGCTGGTCCGGCTGGCCGAGCAGTTCTCCGCCGCCCGTGCCGCCGCCGGCGCCGGGCCCCCGACCCTCGCCGACCTCGTCACGGAGCTCGACGAACGGGCCGCTGCCCAGCACGCCCCGACGGTCGAGGGCGTCACCCTCGCCTCGCTGCACGCGGCGAAGGGCCTGGAGTGGGATGCCGTGTTCCTGGCCGGTCTCACCGAGGGCATCGTGCCGATCACCTACGCGAAGACCGACGAGCAGATCGAGGAGGAACGCCGTCTCCTCTATGTAGGGGTCACCCGGGCGCGGATCCACCTCGGCCTCTCCTGGTCGCTCTCGCGGTCGCCGGGCGGGCGCGCGAACCGTCGGCCCAGCCGCTTCGTCCAGGAGCTCCGGGGCCCCGTCGCACGGGGCGCGGCGTCCCGCGGCGGCAGCGCCGGCGGCGTGGTGCGGGGCGGCACCGGCGCGTCGAGGCGGGTGAAACGCGGACCGGTCCGCTGCCGGGTGTGCGGGCGCACGCTCACCGACGCGGGTGAGATGAAGCTGATGCGCTGCGAGGGCTGCCCCTCCGAACTCGACGAGGGGCTGTACGAGCGGCTGCGCGAGTGGCGCTCGGAGCGGGCGGTGGAGCTCGGGCAGCCCGCCTACTGCGTCTTCACCGACAAGACGCTGTTGGCCATCGCCGAAGCAGTGCCGGACGAGGCGTCGGAACTCGTCATCATCGCCGGAGTGGGCCGGCGCAAGCTCGACCGGTTCGGTGCGGATGTCCTGGCCCTGTGCGCGGGGGACGATCCGGCGCACTCCCCTGTCGCGGACGCCGGAACCGACGTCGGCGACGCGCCGGACGACCGTCTCCGGCACAGCTCCGAGGACGTCGCGGACGACTGATACGAACTCGTCGAAAAAATAGTTTGCGCGGGCCACAGGAATCCCCATAGCCTTCCGAACACGGAGGCAAGGGCTTCTCCAAGCCCTTGCAGCCGTGTTGTCCTGAGCCCCGACGGACTGGTCCCGACCAGTCCCCGAGACGCCGAGAGGAGGCGATTCCAAATGATCAGCATCACCAGCATGGCCGGTCGTAAGGTCGTCGCCTCCTGCCTGTCGAGCGTCTCCGCGCTTCGGTCCGTCTCGCCCCTCGCTGGTATCCCCCAGGGCTACCAGGAGCTGAGCATCTCCGGCCTGTCCGGTGGCGCCGAAGCGCGTCTCGATGAGCGTCGTATTGCTGTGCGCAATGAGCGACCGACCCAGGCACCGGCGGCAGTAGAGGCACAGGCATCGGCCTATGCCTTTGCGGCCAAGGGTGCCGACCTCCAGCAGACGTGGGCCGACGGCGGTTTCGCCGGCGGCACGACCTCTGCGGCCGAGCACCACAAGATGCGGGCCTTCCGTGGCCTCGAACCCTGGAGAGATCCAGCCTGATCGCAAGATCAGGTCGGCACCTTCCAGGGCCGCGGAACCCGAACCGGGATCCGCGGCCCTTTCCGTTGCCGGAGAACACAACGTCTCCGCGTCGGATGCGGAAGTCACCCGGTACCGACCGAACACCCCGGCCCACCAGGCCGGGCCGACAGACGAGGAAGACACCGCCCGTGCCCAGCCCCGCGCACGCCCCGTCCGTACCGCACGACCCTGTGATCCCGCCGCCCGGCCCTTCGGAGGTCCCCTTGACTCAGCTGACCCAGCTCACCGCGCTCGACGACGAGATCGAGCGCCTCGGTGAGCTCATTCCCTGCCGCTCGTACGACCCGGAGGTCTTCTTCGCCGAGTCCCCGGCCGACGTCGAATACGCCAAGTCGCTCTGCCAGACCTGTCCGCTGCGTGAGGCCTGCCTCGCGGGCGCCAAGGACCGGCGTGAGCCGTGGGGCGTCTGGGGCGGTGAGCTCTTCGTCCAGGGCGTGGTCGTACCGAGGAAGCGGCCGCGTGGTCGCCCGCGGAAGAACCCGGTCGCAGCATGACCACCCTCGGAACGATCGACCGTCCCCGTAAGCACGAACCCACGAAGCAGGTCCCGACGATGAAGCCGTCCGCCCACGAGCCGTCCGTCACCGAAAGCCCAGCCCGTACCACCGCCGGGGTGAAGACCTCGCGCCAGAACAGGACCCGAGACATGCAACTCATCCCAGAAGCCCTGGCCCGTGCCCATATGCAAGACCGGCTGCACGAGGCCGAGTCCGAACGCCCGGCCCTGCGCCTGGTCGCCGCCCGTCGCATGCAGCGCCGGGCCGAGCGCGCCTCGCTGCGGGCCCGGCGTGCCCTGGCCATGGCCGTCATGAACTGATCACGGCGGCGTCATGCCACTGAGCGGGGCCGGTTCGCCGAACCGGCCCCGCGGTGCGTTGCGCCCGCCGTGCGCTATTCCTGCCGCGCCGTGTGCGTGCCGTGTGCCTGCCGTGCGGTGGGCGTCGGGTCGGTCCGGCGGTGCGTTGCGCCTGCCCCGGACCTTCCACGGAGATATCGTCGAAAGGTGAACCAGCAGACTCATCACGCTGCGCAGCAGGGTGCCGAGAAGCAGACCATGGTGTGTTCCCGGTGCGGCACCGAGGCGGCCGGGCCTCAGCCCCCGGTGACGTGGACCTGCTCCGTGGAGAACGGCAGCCGGCACTACTTCTGCGACGACTGCGCCCGGGACAACCTCCGCGCCATCGAAGGACGCCTCGACTCGTCCTGGTGGTGACCGCGGCGTGCCGGGCCGTTGGCCCGGCCGGGCGCCCGCCGTACGGGTGAGAAGCCGCCGCGGACGGTGGCGATGACAGCAGCAGCCCGAGACCGGCTGGAGCCGTCCCGGCATCCCCCAGGCTGCCTGCCCTTCGGGTGCCATCCCGCCGAGCTTGCCGCTCACCAGTCGTCCGCCGCATCGGCCCGGTTGACCTACCCGGTCCGTTCGCTCGGATCAGGCGGTCAGATGGCCGGCCCGTCGGCTTGGGTCGTGCTGCCGCTGTTCCCTTTTGCCCGGCCCTTCTCGGGCCCGCCTTCGGAGGTTCCGTTCCCCTCGGGTTCGCCCTCTGCGGCGCCGACGCGGTCCGCTGCCTCGGTCGTGCCCTCCTCCGCCTGGCTCTCCGGCTGCGCATCCTGCGAGTCGGCCTGCTCCAGCCCGTCTCCGTCCAGCCCGTCTGCGTCCAGTCCGTCGCTCTCCAGCCCTGGCTCCTCCGCCGTCTCTTCCCCGGCATCGAATCCGGGCACCCAGGCGATCAGCTCATCCCGCAGCCGTACGGCAGCACCCAGCTGACAGAGCACGCCGATGGTGCTCAGGGTCACTCGGTGGATCAGCAGGTAGGCCGGCGGCAGATTGATCTGGCGGCCCAACTGGTAGGCGGGTGACCTGGGGTCGGCGATCCGTGCGGCCTGCGTCCGCATCCAGCTGCGGGTGAAGGTGAATTCCTCCACCCGGGCGGGCTCGATGATCGGCAGCAGATAGTCCAGTACGGCGTCCGGCTGCAGGTCGATCGTGGGTTTGACGAAGCCCTCGTCGCAGAGCATGGCGTAGACCGACTCGGCGTCGCCCTCCAGGGTCATCCGCAGCGCGGTACCGATGGTCGGTGGCAAGCCGTCCGGCAGCCGGTCGACAGTGCCGAAGTCCATCACGCCCAGCCGCCACTTCTCGGGCGGACCGTCGGGGGCGTCGCCGACCAGCAGGCGGAAGTTGCCCGGGTGCGGATCCGCGTGCAGCAGACCCGTGCGCGCCGTTCCGGAGAAGAGGAAACGAGCCAGCAACTGGCCGGCGCGGTCCCGCTCCGCCTGGCCGCCGCCGGCTATGACCTCGGAGAGCGGTACCCCGTCCATCCACTCGGTGATGAGTACCTCGTCCCCCTGGAACACCACATCGGGTACGACCACATCCGGGTCGTCGGCGAATTCGGCCGCGTGTGCCCGCTGGGCCTCTGCCTCCAGCGCGTAGTCCAGCTCCTCCGACACCCGGTCACGCAGCTCGGTGATGAGCGGCTTGATGTCCATGCCCGGAATCAGCGGCCCCAGCATCCGGGCGAACCGCCCCAACTGGTTGAGATCCGACAGCAGGGCCTCGCCCGCGCCCGGGTACTGCACCTTGACGGCGACCTCCCGTCCGTCGTGCCATACGGCGCGGTGCACCTGCCCGATGGACGCTGCGGCTGCCGGCTTGTCCTCGAACTCCTCGAAGAGCTCACGCCAGTCCTCGCCGAGCCGCTCCTGGAGAACCGAGTGGACCGTCCGGACCGGCATCGGGGGCGCCGCTTCCTGGAGCTTGGTCAGCGCTGCCCGGTAGGGGCCGGCCACTTCCTCCGGCAACGCGGACTCGAAGACCGAGAGCGCCTGCCCGAACTTCATGGCGCCGCCCTTGAGCTCGCCCAGGACCTTGAACAGCTGCTCGGCAGTGCGCTGTTGCAGCTCCCGTCCGACGATCTCCGCCGAACGTCCACCGATCCGCTTGCCCAGCCCCCAGGTGGCACGTCCGGCGAAACCCAGGGGCAGTGCGGCCAACTTGGCGGTACGGGTGACCGCCTTGCGGGGAAGATCAGACATGCGCCCCTCCAACTCCACTGCACTCTCCCGGAGAGTTACCCCCGGGGCCACGCCGCGCACCGCGGTACGTGGTCATTGTCCCGTGCGGTGCGGGCTCCGCGGAGGCGCCTTCACCTGATCCGGCTGCCGCGGCCGGCACCGGGGCAGCCGGGCGGGCGCCGCAGCCGCAGCTCGGATGCGGGTCCACCGGCCGTGGCTCCCAGGCCAGATCGGGCAGGGCGAACTCCAGCCGCGCCCCCGCGCACACCGGGAGTCTCCCGTCGAGAAACGTCAGGGCATGGGAGGCGGCCAGGCCGGCGACCAGCGTGGCGAGTCCGGTGTCGCAGGCCACCGCGGCCGCGCCGGTGCGCCCCGACCGCCACTGGGCGAGCATGCGGGGCCATACGGGCTCCTGTTCGGCCCGGCCCAGAGCCAGGCACTGGGCACACGGCGAGTCACCCGGCAGCACCAGCGGACCGACGACACCGGTTCCCTCGATCACGCCCGAATACAGATGGGGCGTGCCCGACGCCATCAGCTCCTCGGCGGAGGCCGGGTCGGGTGCGTAGGCGGCGAGCCCGTCGCGTGGGGCGAGGACGACGAGTGCGGCCCCCGCATCCGTTCCTCCCGCGGAGGCCGAGCCGGACCGTCGTGGCCGGGGACCGGGCGCACAGGCCCGTACGACCCGTCGTGCGGCGATGCTGCGCCGCTCACCGATGGCTTCGGCGGGCATTCCGGACGGCCCCACGTCCCACGGCTCGACACAGCCGCCGTCCGTGACCTCGACCTCGCCCACTCCGGAGGCGGACAGCGCCGCGGCGATCGCGGTCCCCACCCGGCCCGCTCCCCGGACGTGCACGCGTATGGCCGCTCGCGCCCGCATACGGCGTACCGCTGCGCCCGGCTCAGGGTGCACCACCGACAGCGACGCCAGATCCGGACGTAAGCGGTCCCGGACCGAGGCCCGGTCGAGGCGGGCAGCCGGGCCGGAGGAGGGAGCGCCTTCCGAACCGGCCCGTCGCCTCACGGCGCCGGCCCTGCGGGCGGATGCGGTCCGATGAGCGGCTCCGGCCCAGGCATCTCCGGGAGTTGAGCCCGTCGGCCCCGGGGGCGGACCAGAGCCGGCCCGTCCGGGCCAGGGTGCCGAGCCGACGGGGCCGCTTCCGGTGGCTGAGTGGGCCGACTGCCCTGGAGGCGGGGCCATCGGGGCACACCACCGATCCGTCGCACCGGAGGCACCCGTTCGGCTCGCGGAGCCGGCACCGCCCGCACGTTCCGCACGGTCCGCGCATGCCGTGGAGCGTGCTGTCTCCGGATGGTCCGCAGTGGCCACGGAGTCCGTGGAGCCGCCCCGATCCGTCGCCTCCCCGCGGCCCGTGGAACCCACTGCGTGTGTGAGGTCCGCAGGGGCGGAAGGGTCCGTTCCGCCGATGAAGCCGGTGGTCCCCTCCGCGTCCGCCGTGGGGTCGTCCAACAGGCCGGCGGCGCACAGTCGGCGCACCACTTCGTCCGCCCGCTGTGCCGTCAGGCCCATGGCCTCGGCTTGCTGCCGCAGCAGCGGCAGCCCCCGTGTGCCGTCGAGCAGATTCAGGAAGCTGCCCGTCGCCGTGTCCACCGGCCCCAGCAGCACCGCATGCGCCGGCGTCACACCGAACTGGACGCTCTCCCGGTTGCGCCAGCCGCGCCGCAGCGCGGGCTTGAGCATCGGATGCATCACTCGCCCCCCGTCGGGTCGCTCGGCCGAAGCCCGGCCGACCGCACTCAGCATGCCGTGACCGGCCGAACGCCGCGCAAAGTTATCCACAGGCAGTGGGTGTTAGTCGTTCAAACGGTGCACGCCGTGGGGTGATCCTTCGTGAACCGTTCCGGGGGAGGGACGCCGTCCCACTCCAGCCGGTACCGTTCGGCACGTGCCCGCCGATCCACTGCACCGCTCCGGAAGCGCCCCGCGCCTCCCCTCCGGCCGGACCGACCCCGCTTCGGGGACGGGCCCGGTCGAGGTCCGCAGAAGTGCCCGCCGGCGGCGTACGGTCTCCGCCTATCGCGAGGGCGACCGCACCATCGTCCTGATTCCGGCCCGCATGTCCGAGGCCGAGGAGCGGCGCTGGGTGACCGTCATGCTGGACAAACTGGCGGCGCAGGAGAGCAAGCGGATGCTGAGCGACAGCGAGCTCGCGGACCGGGCCGACCAGCTGTCGAATCAGTATCTGGACGGCCGGGCCCGGCCCGTGAGCGTCCGCTGGGTCACCAATCAGAACACCCGCTGGGGATCCTGTACCCCGGCCGAGGGCAGCATCCGGCTGTCGCACCGGCTCAAGGGAATGCCCGGATACGTCATCGACTACGTCCTCCTCCACGAACTGGCCCATCTGCTGGTGCCGGGCCACGGAGCCCGCTTCTGGGAACTGCTGAAGGCCTATCCGCGCACCGAGCGGGCCCGCGGCTATCTCGAAGGCGTGGCCGCGGCCGGCCGGCTGCCGCAACTGGACGCGGACGGGAACGAGTAGGGCCCGGGCGCCCGTCGTTGTCCACAGGGATCGTCGCCTCTCGGTGCGAGCCGTTAGCCTGACGCAACGCACTTCACAGCTCGGATGGGGGACGGTCGTTACGTATGGCCAGGGAATTCCAACGCGGCCACAAGGCCAGGGTCAGTGATCTGACAGCGGGGACGGATCTGTACATCGGTGTTCAGATATCCGGTCCCGGGCTGTCCTTCGACATCAGCTGCTTCGGCATCGACGCCGATGAACGGCTGTCGGACGACCGGTACTTCGTCTTCTTCAACCAGCCGAAGTCGCCCGAGGAGTCGATTCAGCTGCTCGGGGCGCAGGCCGGGGACACGGAGTCCTTCCGGGTCACCCTCGACGCCGTCCCGGAGGGCATCCACAAGCTCTCCTTCACCGCCACGCTCGACGGCGCCGGGCAGATGTCGCAGACCGGTCCGGGCTACATCCGCATCGTGGCAGGTGGCGAGGAAGTCGTCCGCTACTCCTTCACCGGCGCGGAGTTCAGCACCGAACGCGCGGTGATGCTGGGCGACTTCTACCGGAAGGACGGCTGGCGGTTCGCGGCGGTCGGCCAGGGCTTCGACGGTGGCCTGGAGGCGCTGCTGAAGCACTTCGGCGGCGAAGTGCTGGAGGAGGAATCCCCCGAGCAGCCGCCCGCGGCCGCACCGGCCTTCGCGCCGCCACAGGAGGCCGCGCCCGTACCGGGATTCGCCCCACCGGCGGCCCCCGCCCCGGCCCCGGCTCCTGCGCCCGCCCCGGCCCCGGCTCAGACCCCTGCACCTGCACCTGCTCCGGCACCCGCGGTCCCCACCCAGCCCGATCCGGCCCCCGCCACTCCGCCGTCCCCGCCGGTGCACGCGGCCCCCACCGTGGCCGCTCCGCTGGCACCGCCGCCGGACCGGACCGCACCCGGCGACCAGGTCCCGCCGCCCGCTCAGCCGGGGCCGTACCCGGGGCAGCAGCAGCCGTACGGCCAGGCGCCGGGCGTCACCCAGGCCCCGCAGGCTCCCCAGGTCCCGCAGCATCCCCAGGCCCCGCAACCTCCCCAGACTCCGATGGCTCCCCAGGGCCCGCACGGCGTGCCGGGCCAGTTCCCCGCTCAGCCGGGCCCGTACGGTCACCCCGGCGCTCCCGCTCCGGCCCCCTACGGGCAGCAGGGTGCCCCCGCTCCGGCTCCCTATGGGCAGCCCGCCCAGCCCATGGCGTCGGGCCTGCCCGGCCAGGCGCCCGGCATGCCGCCGGCCGGCGGCGGCCCCGGTCTCGGTGCTGGGCTCCAGAAGTTCCGTGAGGCACCCACCGGACAGCGCTGGGCCCTGCAGAACCAGCAGCTCATCAGGGTCGACCTCGGCGCCGACGCGCAGCCCGTCCTCGCCCGCCAGGGCAGCATGGTGCTGTACCAGGGCAAGGTCGACTTCGGCTACAAGGGCGCGGGCTTCCGCGGCCGGGTCATCGGCAGTGCCACCGGCCAGGAGATGCAGCTCATGCGCTGCTCCGGCCGGGGCCAGGTGTTCTTCGCGGAGAACGGCGCGCACATCCACCCGATCGAGCTCCAGGGAGACTCGATCTGCGTCTCCGCCGAGAACGTCCTCGCCTTCGACGAGACCCTGCAGCACGAGGTGCGGCGGATCGAGGGCCACGGCATCCCCGGCGGTGCGCTGTTCACGATGCAGTTCCATGGCACCGGCACCGTCGTGGTGAAGACCCAGGGGGTTCCGGTGGTCCTGCCGGTCACCCCCACCACCTTCGCCGACAGCAACGCGATCGTCGCCTGGTCCGCGGCCGCGCAGGTGATCATCTCCAGCCAGGTGCGGATCAGCCGGCACGCCTACCCGGGCCACAGCGGTGAGACCGTGAACCTCCAGTTCCGCGGCGCCCCCGGCAATTTCATCGTCGTCCAGCCCTACGAGGTCTGAAGGAGCCCGTCATGGACCAGCAACTGATCGCGGGCTGCGCCCCGGCCCCGATGGCAGCCCGGATGGAGAACCACGGGCGCAGCATGCTCAAGGTCGCCATGCAGAGCGGCCAGGACCTCTTCGCACGCACCGGCTCGATGGTCGCGTACGAAGGCTTCGTCCAGTACGAGCCGAACCCGCCCGCCGTCCGTCAGATGGCCTCGCAGTGGCTCACCGGCGAGGGTGCCCCGCTGATGAAGTGCAGCGGTGACGGCCTGCTCTTTCTCGCCGACTACGGCGCCGACGTCGTCTGCCTCAACCTCGACAACGACGCCCTCTCGGTGAACGGCACCAACCTGCTCGCCTTCGACGCCCACCTCCAGTGGGGCGTCCAGCGGGTCAAGGGCATGGCCAAATTCGCAGGTCAGGGACTGTTCAACGTCGGTGTCTCCGGCACCGGATGGGTCGCCCTGACCTCCCGCGGCACCCCGATCGTGGTCGACTGCGGCAGCGGCGAGGACGAGACCTATGTCGACCCGGACGCGCTCGTCGCCTGGTCCACCGGTCTCAAGATGAAGGGGAAGCGCAGCTTCAAGGCCTCCTCCATGATCGGGCGGGGCAGCGGCGAGGCGTACCAGATCGGGTTCTCCGGCCAGGGATTCGTCGTCGTCCAGCCGAGCGAGGACAGCACCGACCGGCTCCGGGCCCGGGGCTGAGGGGGAGAGCGAACACACCATGCAGAGTCCACTTTTCGGCTTCACCGAGACCGAGGCCCAGGACCGCTACGCCCTGCAGAACCCGCAGTTGCTGCGGGTCGCCCTGAGCGGTCACGAGGACGTCCTCGCCCGGAAGGGCACGATGGTCGCCTACCAGGGGATCATCGAGTTCGACGCCGAGTACCGGACCCCGGGGCAGCAGCGTGCCCGGGCGCACACCGGTGAAGGCCTCGACCTGATGCGCTGCTCGGGGCAGGGCACCGTCTACCTGGCCAACCTCGCCCAGTACGTGCATGTGGTCGATGTCGACCACACCGGACTGACCGTGGACAGCAGTTATGTCCTGGCGCTGGACTCCGCGCTGAACAGCGAGGTGATCGCGGTGGACAGCCAGTTCGGCATATCCGGGTCCGGCAAGTACAACCTGCAGATCACCGGCCGGGGCAAGGTCGCGCTGATGACCTCCGGCCAGCCGCTGATGCTCCAGGTCACCCCGGACAAGTATGTCAACGCCGACGCGGACGCCATCGTCGCCTGGTCGAGCTCGCTGCGGGTGCAGATGCAGGCACAGACCCACTCCGCGGGTGTCTTCCGGCGCCGGGGCAACACCGGGGAGGGCTGGGAGCTCAACTTCCTCGGTCAGGGGTACGCCCTGGTCCAGCCCAGCGAGCTGCTGCCGCCGCAGAACGCGGTGATCGGTCAGGGGATGCGCGCCCAGTACGGCATGGGCCAGCACGGTGCCCACGGGCAGAACCAGGGCAACGTCTGGACCAACCGCTGACGGCGGCCGACGAACGGACGGACCGCGAACGGACGGGCCGCGCCCGCGCACCTCGTATCGGGGCGCGGGCGCGGCCCGTCCGGGCGGGGCAGCGGCGCGCCCCATAAGGCCGCCGCGCGCCCCATACGGTTGCGGCGCGGATGCCCTGGCCGGGCGTGGACGCCGCCCGGTCAGAGCAGGGCGCGGGTGCGCTCCACCAGCCGCACGACCGAGGCGTCCGCGACACCGGGCACCTCGTCGTAGCCGAACCAGCGCAGGTCCAACGACTCGTCACTGATCGCCGCGACCGCGCCGCCCGGCGCGAGCGCGGCGTACTGCACGTCGAGATGCCAGGCGCACGGGGTGTGGTGGCGGTCCAGGCGCACCGGACCGCCGGGCAGCAGCGTGAGCCCGGTGATCCCGGACTCCTCGGTGGCCTCCCGCAGGGCGGCCCCCGCCAGGGTCGCGTCCTGCGGCTCGCAGTGCCCGCCCATCTGGAGCCACATCCGCAGCTTGCGGTGCAGGGTCAGCAGCACCCGCCCGGCGTCCGGGTCGATCACCAGGGCACTCGCCGTGAGATGACCGTCCCGGCAGGCCTTCCACATGCCGTCCGGGTACGTGTCCAGGTGGTCCAGGTACGCCTGCCGCAGCTCCTCCTGCTCCCGGGCGTGGGACTCCTCCCGGGCCTTGGCGTCATGACGGGCGTGGGACTCATGACAGGCGTGGGACTCATGACGGGCATGGGACTCCGCCGGCCGCAGCTCGGCGGAGGAACCCGCCGACGGGCCCTCGGCGGAAGCCCCCGCTCCCCGCGGGTCACCGGAGGTGCCGCCACCGGGCGGGCCGCCGGGAGCCGTCACCGCCGACGGGACGTCGCCGGCCCCCCGCCGCGGGCTCCAGTTCGTCAGGACCCGGGCCGCGTTCCTGTGCAGGCTCACTTCTCGCTGTCGCCCTCGCCGTCCCGGCCCGTTCCGTCGCCCTTGTCCGACTCGCCCCGCGCGTCCTCGCCCGGTGCGCTGCCGTCCTGGGCACCGTCCTTGTCGAGCCGCGGCTTCCCGCCGCTCGCGGCCTCCCCGAGCATCTTGTCGATCTCCGAGAAGTCCATCTGCTCGCCGTGCACGAACCCGTCGGGGTCGTCCAGGTCCTGGGCCGTCGGCAGCATGTCCGGGTGGGCCCACAGACCGTCCCGGCCGTCGACACCGCGGGCGTCCGTCAGCGACGCCCACAGCCGGGAGGCGTCCCGCAGCCGGCGCGGCCGCAGCTCCAGCCCGATCAGCGTGGCGAAGGTCTGCTCCGCCGGGCCGCCGCTGGCGCGCCGCCGCCGCAGAGTCTCCCGCAGCCGGTCCGCGGACGGCAGATGCGGTGCCGCCGCGGCGTGCACCACTGCGTCGACCCAGCCCTCGACCAGGGCGAGAGCCGTCTCCAGCCGGGCGAGGGCGGCCTTCTGCTCCGGGGTGTCCTCCGGCTGGAACATGCCCTGCTGCAGCGCCTCCTGCAGCTGCTCCGGGTGGGTCGGGTCCAGCTGACCCACCGCGTCCTCCAGCTTCGCGGTGTCGACCTTGATCCCCCGCGCATAGCCCTCGACGGCGCCGAACAGATGCGACCGCAGCCACGGGACATGGGCGAAGAGCCGCTGGTGGGCGGCCTCGCGCAGCGCGAGGTACAGCCGCACCTCCTCCTGCGGGACGCCCAGGCCCTTGCCGAACGCCTCGATGTTCACCGGCAGCAGCGCGGCCTTGCCCGCAGGGCCCAGCGGCAGCCCGATGTCGCTGGAGCCGACCACTTCGCCCGCCAGCATGCCGACGGCCTGCCCGATCTGGGTGCCGAACATCGCGCCGCCCATGGAGCGCATCATCCCGAGCAGCGGGCCCGCCATGGCCTGCATCTCCTCGGGGAGCACATCGCCCATCGCCGCGCCGACCCGCTCGGCGACCGGATCCACCAGGTCCTTCCAGACCGGGAGCGTCGCCTCGACCCACTCGGCCCGGCTCCACGCCACGGCGGTGCCCGAACCCGACGGCAGCGAGGTGACACCGTCCAGCCAGAGATCGGCCAGCCGCACGGACTCCTCCACGGCCCCTCGCTCGTGCGGCCCGACGCTGGAGTCCTTGGTGCCGTCGGCGGTGCCCTGGGCGACGGTCTGGCGCGCGATGTCCTTGGCCATGTCCCAGTTCACCGGGCCGCCCTCGTACGAGAGCATCTGCCCGAGCTGCTGGAAGGCCGCCCCCAGGTCGTTCGGGTTCAGCGAGCCGAACATCGCCGCGAGGGGGTTGTCCCCGGCGTTGCCACCGAGCCCGCCGCCGAACCCGAAGGGATTCGCGGGGCCCTGATGGCCGCCCTGGCCCCCCTTCTTCTTGCCGTCGTCGCCGTCTTCCGGCTCCTCCGGCGGAAGGCCGAATCCGAATGGGTTGTCACTCACGGGTTTCCTCGGCTCGTAGGGGCCGCCGGCCCGGGACCGGCGGAGACTGCCCGACAACACCCAGCGTAGACACTCCGTCCACCTCTAGGCTCGGTGCTTGGCTGCCCCGATGCCTGCGGCAGGATGGAAGCACCTGGTACGTACGCGTCACTTCCGGTACGTACTGAAGACAACCGCTGGAGACGCCCGGTGAGTTCCCCAGATCGAGAAGTTCGCGCAGCGCGAAACGATGCTGCGGCGCCCTCGCGGCGCCCCGTTGTCGCGGTCACCGGAGCCGCGACCGGTGTCGGCGCCCTCCTCACGGAGCGGCTCGCGACATCCGAGGAGATCAAGCAGGTCGTGGCGATCGACGAGCGCCGCGGCGAGGTGTCGGAAGCCCAGTGGCACCTGCTGGACGTCCGGGATCCGGCCATTGCCGAGAAGCTGCGGGGCGCCGATGTCGTGGTGCACCTCGCCCTGGACCTCGACCTCGAGACCGACCCCGCGGCCCGTACGGCGTACAACGTGCGGGGAGCCCAGACCGTGCTCACCGCCGCCGCGGCGGCCGGGGTGCACCGGGTCGTCCTCTGCACATCGGCGATGGTCTACGGGGCGCTGCCCGACAACGACGTACCGCTCGCCGAGGACGCGGAGCTCCGCGCGACCGCCGAGGCCACCGGCGTCGGCGACCTGCTGGAGATCGAGCACCTCGCCCGCCGCGCGCCCCGCGCGCACCCCGGCCTCAACGTCACGGTGGTCCGGCCGGCCATCCTGGTCGGCGGCACCGACACCGCCCTCACCCGCTACTTCGAGTCCCCGCGCCTGCTGGTCGTCGCCGGGTCCCGCCCGACCTGGCAGTTCTGCCACATCGAGGACCTGGTGAGCGCCCTGGAGTACGCGGCGCTGGAGAAGGTCGAGGGCGAGTTCACGGTCGGCTGCGACGGCTGGCTGGAGCAGGAGGAGGTCGAGGAACTGACCGGAATCCGGCGCATGGAGCTGCCGTCCGCGGTGGCCCTGGGTGCCGCCTCGAGGCTCCACCGCCTCGGCCTCACCCCTTCTCCGGCGGGCGACCTCGCGTACACCATGCACCCCTGGGTGGTGAGCGGCAGCCGGCTGCACGACGCGGGGTGGCGGCCCGGCTGGACGAACGAGGAAGTCCTCGCGGAGCTGCTGGAGGAGGTCGCCGGACGCCACACCGTCGCCGGGCGGCGGCTCGGCCGCAAGGACGCGACGACGCTCGGCGCGGCCGGTGCGACGGTGGCCCTGGTGGGCACGGCGGCCCTGGTCAGGCGGGCCCGCAAGGCGCGCCGCCGGTAGCGCCCACCGGCTCCCCGCGAGCGGAAACATTCTTTCTGCATACGGATTCCCTGATCCAGACAGGTGCGACACGATGGACGGTATGGCAGGCACGCACGACCACCCCGGCGAGGCGGGAGCGCCGGACCCGGTCCGTCTCGTCGAGATCCGGGAGACCCCGCTCTCCGTCGACGAGGTGTTCGCGGCCGTCGGGGACGACTCCGCGGGCGGCACGGCGCTCTTCGTCGGCACCGTCCGGGACCACGACGGCGGAGCGGACGTCTCCGCTCTCGGCTACTCCTGCCACCCGACCGCCGAGGCGGAGATGCGCCGCCTCGCGGAGCGGGTCGCGGCGGACTTCCCCGTTCGGGCGCTGGCCGCCGTCCATCGGGTGGGTGACCTCTCGGTGGGTGACCTCGCCGTGGTCGTCGCGGTCTCCTGCCCGCACCGGCAGGAGGCGTTCGCCGCCTGCCGCCGCCTGATCGACGACCTCAAGCGTGAGGTGCCGATCTGGAAGCACCAGGAATTCGCGGATGGAACGGCGGACTGGGTGGGTGTCTAGGGGGCGTCCGGCCGCCCGCTGAATGGTCGATTCCGCTTGCGTAACCGGCCCCCTGACGTAAGCGTTGTTCGGGCGGACGGTTAATCTGCTCATCGGTCAGTTGCGGTTGTGTATGGGGTCGGGAGGCCGGTATGGCGGCGCTTGCATGGTTGCTGATTCCGGTCGTCGCGGCTCTCGTCGCCGCGGTCTGGGCGCGTTGGGCGGCCCGGAACCGCAAGGTCGAGGATGTCGCGGAGCTGGACGGCTATGCGCGCTTCCGCGAGGCGATGGAACGTTCCCGCTCCGGCTCCGACGCGGCCTGACGGCTCCGACGCGGCCTGACGGCACCGGACGGGCCCTGCCGGCCCATGATCCGGTAGCCCGCGGCCCGGCGAGCCCCGCGGCCCGTGGACAGGGCCCCGGCAGGCAGCACGCATCCGGACCGGCCGCGGGCCGCCGCCGCGGCCGTCCCCGGTCCCGGCGCTCCGGCCGCACCCGCCCCGCCCGTGCCGTTCCGCCCCAGGCGCGCCGTCCCGGCCGTGACCCCCTTCCGCGGCGCCCCATGGCCGTCCGACCGGAAGCAGCGGCCCCGGAATTGCACTGTCGGACCCGTCCCGTACTGTCGTTCCATGCCACGCCGCACCGCGACGATGCTCGCTTCGATCCTGACGCTGATCGCGCTGCTGTGCGCCGGGGTGCTGATCCCCGTCCCGTACTCCGAGATGTCTCCCGGCCCGACGGTGAACACCCTCGGCGAGCACGGCGGTGAGCCGGTGCTGCAGGTGTCCGGGCACAAGACCTATCCCGCCTCCGGCAATCTCAACATGACGACGGTCCGGGTGACCGGCGCCGACTACCGGATGAACCTCTTCGAGGCGGTCTACGGCTGGCTCTCCCACGACAACGCCGTGGTGCCGCACAACACGCTCTACCCCGACGGCCAGACCGCGGAGCAGGCCAACCAGGAGAACGCCGAGGAGTTCAGCCAGTCCCAGGAGAGCGCCAAGGTCGCGGCCCTCCGGCAGCTCGACATCCCGGTCTCGGCCCGCGTGGTCGTCGCCTCCGTGGTCAAGGGCAGCCCGGCCCAGGGCCGGCTGCACGCCGGCGATGTGATCAAGGCCGTGGACGGCAAGCGGATCGATCAGCCCGGGGGCGTCGCGAAGGTGGTGACGCGCCACCAGCCGGGCGAGAAGGTCGAGTTCACCATCGTCCCGGCCAAGGCCGCGGCCGCCGCCGAGAAGGCGGGCAAGCCCGAGCCGCGGAGCGCCCGGAAGGTGACCGTGCCGACGAAGAAGGCGCCGGGCGACAACCGGGCGATCGTCGGGATCCAGGCCGGCACCGACCACACGTTCCCGTTCGAGGTGGACATCAAGCTCGCCGACGTGGGCGGCCCGAGCGCGGGGCTGATGTTCGCCCTGGGCATCGTGGACAAGCTGACCCCGGGCAATCTCACCGGCGGGAAGTTCGTGGCCGGCACCGGCACCATCGAGGACGACGGCACGGTCGGCCCGATCGGCGGCATCGAGATGAAGACCGTCGGGGCCCGCAGCAAGGGCGCCCGCTACTTCCTCACGCCCAAGGACAACTGTGCCGCCGCGGCCAGGGACGTGCCGGCCGGTCTCACCCTGGTGAAGGTCGACACGATCCGGGACGCCGTGAAGTCCCTGGAGGAGATCCGCAAGGGCGACACCGGGCAGCTGCCGGAGTGCGCCAAGGGCTGACCGGGCGGCCCGCCCGCGCGCGGCGGCGCGGACGCACGCCGCTCGGGACCGGTTCCGGACGCGGCCGGGTCACCGGGCCGGGGCCGGACCGCTGCCGCGGTGCGCTGCCCGGCAGTACGACGGCCGGAGGCCGGAGGCTTTCGTTCCGGACCGCACGGACCGCACGGACCGCACGGACCGCACGGACCGCACGGGTCCCGCGGGCCCGGGGCAGGAACCGGACGAGGCGCCCCGGGCTCCGCTGCGACGTGCTCCTCCGCGACGTACTACTCGGCGAACGTCGCCGCCAGCGCCTCGGCCAGCCCCGGCACCAGGTCGGAACCGGTGAGCACCTCGGTCGGCGAGTCCTTCTCCTTCAGCCGCAGCGCCGTCTCGCGGGACCCGTCCCGCAGCACGGCGACCGTCATCCGGACCTCCTGCCGGTCCGGGTGGGCCGCCACCCACTCCGCCAGCCGTGCGTCGTCCAGGCCCTCGGGCACGGACGCCTCGGCGGACGGCGGGAGCATCAGCCGCTCCACGGTCATGGCGCAGCCGGCGACCGCGCCGGGCCAGGCGATGGTGCCGAGGAACTCGTCGAGCGGTGCCCCGGCGGGCAGCTCGTCCTGTTCCACGGGGGTGAGCGAGGCGGCCTCGGCGGAGTCGTCGATCCCGAGCTGGGCGGCAAGACCCGGTTCCTCGGCGCGCAGCCGTTCGGTGTCGACGAGGGCGAAGAGCCGGGCGGGCTGGTCCCAGCCGAGCCCCGCCGCGTACTGGTCGATCTCGAGGACGGCGCGGGTCAGCGGGTTGGCGGCCATGGGCGTGCTACCGGGGGAGTGGTTGGACATGCTCGATATCTTGCCCCCTTCGTGACCCGGAACGGGAACTGGGTAAAGCCTGAGTAAGTTGCAGGAGTGGGCCCCTACTATCGCGGGGGCCCGCTCATACGACAGCGAAACATCGAGGTGCGCACCTTGGCTTTCCAGATGCCGGACCGCGGCGGAGGCCCGACAGGGCCGCGGATCAGAGTCGGCCGACCGTCCCGGCGCGTCCGGACCCTGTTCATGACACTGGGCGTGCTGGCCGTGCTGGCCATGCTCTTCGTCATGTTCGCCGGGTTCTGGACGGACTGGCTCTGGTACCGCTCGGTCGACTACTCGTCGGTCTTCACGACGACCCTGTGGACCAAGATCGGCCTCTTCCTCGTCTTCGGCCTGCTGATGGCGGCGGCCGTGGGCGTCAACATCTGGCTCGCCCACCGGCTGCGGCCGCCGCTCAGCGCCATGTCGGTCGAGCAGCAGAGCCTCGACCGCTACCGCATGAGCATCGCCCCGTACAAGAAGTGGGTGCTGCTCGCGGTCACCGCCCTCATCGGGCTGATCGCGGGGGCCTCGGCCTCCGGCCAGTGGCGCACCTGGCTGCTGTGGGTCAACGGCGTTCCGTTCGGCACGAAGGACCCGCAGTTCGACAAGGACGTCTCCTTCTACTCCTTCGATCTGCCCTGGTACCGCTTCCTGCTGGGCTTCGGCTTCGCCGCGGCGGTGCTGAGCCTGATCGCCGCCGCTCTGGTCCACTACCTCTACGGCGGGCTGCGGATCACCAGCCCGGGGGCCCGTGCCACCGCCGCGGCGACGGGCCATCTGTCCGTGCTGCTGGGTGTCTTCGTCTCGCTCAAGGCGGTCGCCTACTGGCTCGACCGGTACGGCCTCGCGGTCAAGTCGAGCGACCTGAAGTCCACCAACGGCTGGACCGGCCTGCGGTACGTCGACGCCAACGCCTATCTCCCGGCGAAGACCATCCTCTTCTGCATCGCGGTCATCTGCGCCCTGCTCTTCTTCGCCACGCTGTGGCGGCGCACCTGGCAGCTCCCGGTCATCGGGTTCGGTCTGATGGTGCTGTCCGCGATCCTCATCGGCGGGCTGTACCCGGCGATCGTGCAGAAGTTCCAGGTCCAGCCGAACGAGCAGGCGAAGGAAGCGCAGTACATCCAGAAGAACATCGATGCCACGCGCAAGGCGTACGACATCGACGACTCGCAGGTCAGCGACTACTCCGGCAAGGCCACGCAGACCGATGACCGGAAGCTGCGCAGCGACGCCGAGAGCACCGCGAGCATGCGGCTGCTGGACCCCAACATCGTCTCGCCGACGTACCAGCAGCTCCAGCAGGTCCGGGGCTACTACGGCTTCCCCGCCACGCTCGACGTCGACCGCTACCCGGGCAAGGACGGCAAGGAGCAGGACACCGTCATCGGCCTGCGCGAGCTGAACATCAACGGGATCCCCGAGCGGAACTGGATCAACGACCACTTCAAGTACACCCACGGCTACGGCGCGGTGGCGGCCAAGGGCACCTCGGTGACGCCGGGCGGCGCCCCGGACTTCACCGAGTACGACCTGCCGACCAAGGGCCAGCTGGGCACCTACCAGCAGCGGGTCTACTACGGCGAGAAGACCTCGCAGTACTCGATCGTCGGCGGTCCGCAGAAGGAGCTCGACTACTCCGACGCCGAGGGCGAGAAGCTCTACCGGTACACCGGCAAGAGCGGCGTCAACCTGGCGAATCCGGTGAACCGGGCCGCCTACGCGGTGGCCTTCGGCGAGCCGCAGATCCTCTACTCCGGTGCCATCGGTGACGGTTCGCGGATCCTGTACAACCGCACGCCCAAGGAGCGCGTCGAGTCGGTGGCGCCCTGGCTCACCATCGACGGTGACGCCTATCCCGCGGTCGTGAACGGCCGGATCCAGTGGATCGTCGACGCCTACACGACGTCCAACGGCTACCCGTACTCCTCGCGCACCACGCTGGGCGACACCACGGCCGACTCGCTCACCAACGGTCAGCGCGCGGTGGTGGCCCAGCAGAACCAGGTCAACTACATCCGCAACTCGGTCAAGGCGACCGTCGACGCCTTCACGGGCAAGGTGGAGCTCTACGAGTGGGACACCAAGGACCCGGTCCTCAAGACCTGGAAGAAGGCGTTCCCGGGCACGGTGAAGGCCAAGTCCTCCATCGACAAGGACCTGATGCGGCATCTGCGGTACCCGCAGGACCTGTTCAAGGTGCAGCGCCAGCTGCTGACCCGCTACCACGTCACCAAGGCCGTGCAGTTCTACAGCGGCAGTGAGGTCTGGCAGGTGCCGAACGACCCGACGAACAAGTCGGGGAACGCGGTGCCGCCGTACTACCTCAGCATGAAGATGCCGGACCAGAAGGCGCAGTCGTTCTCGCTCACGACGACGTTCACGCCCCGTGGCCGGGAGAACCTCGGTGCCTTCATGGCCGTGGACGCCGACGCCGAGAGCGACGAGTTCGGCAAGATCAGAATCCTGAAGCTGCCGTCCAACACCACGGTGTCGGGTCCGCAGCAGGTGCAGAGCAAGTTCAACTCCGAGACGGCCATCGCCAACGAGATCAACATCCTCAAGAGAGGTGACTCGGAGGTCGAGTACGGCAATCTCCTGACCGTCCCGCTCGACGGCGGCCTGCTCTACGTCGAACCGGTCTACGTGCGCGGCGCCGGCACCAACTACCCGCTGCTGAAGAAGGTTCTGGTCTCGTACAACGACCAGACCGCCTTCCGTAACACCCTGGGCGAGGCGCTCGACGAGGTCTTCGGCAAGCAGGGCGGCACGACGAAGCCGCCGGGCGAGGGCACCCGTCCGCCCTCCGCCGATCCGACGGTGCGCGCGGCGCTCGACGACGCCCAGAAGGCGTTCGAGGCGGGCCAGAAGGCGCTGGCCGACCAGGACTGGACCGCCTACGGGAAGGCCCAGGAAGACCTGGAGGCAGCGCTGAAGCGGGCTGCCGACGCGGAGGCGAAGGCGGACCGGAAGCCGGCCGACCAGAAGCCCGGGAACAACTGAGCAGGGCTCCACCCCGCAGCGTGGTACTGTTACGTACACAACGACGCGGGGTGGAGCAGCTCGGTAGCTCGCTGGGCTCATAACCCAGAGGTCGCAGGTTCAAATCCTGTCCCCGCTACGAAAGAAGGGCCCGGAGTCAATGACTCCGGGCCCTTCGCTTGTGTGGGGGACAGTTGGGAGTCAGGCGTTTGGCACAACGTCGTGTCGGGAAGTCGACAAAACGCCGAAGTGACTTCACGGGCTGCGGTATACGAGGTGTACGCGGGTTGCGGGTGGTGCGACGATGGCCCTTATGGGGGACAAGGCAAATCTGTTGGAAACAGGTCGGTTTGTGAGCCCACCCGACGACGGGCAGGGCCCGCTCGCACCAGCAGCCGGACCGGGCTGCACCGAGACCTCGACACTCACCGCCGACACGGACGAGGAGACGACCCGGCACCGGCACGCCGCCGAGGTCGGCGACACCGAATCGATGAGCGTCCTCGGCGCTCTGCTGCTGCGCCGGGGCGATCTCGACGGCGCGGAGCCCTATCTGCGGGCCGCCACCGCCACGGGGGACCGGGCGGCGGCCAACAACCTCGGCGTCCTGCTGCACCAGCGCGGCTACGCGGACGAGGCCGCGGGCTGGTGGCGGATCGCCGCCGTGGCCGGCTCCGCCGCGGCCGCGCACGCCCTCGGCCGCCACTACCGGGAGCGCGGTGACGAGCCCGCCGCCGAGTACTGGCTGCGCCAGTCCGCCGAATCGGGCCACGCCCTCGGCGGGTACGCCCTGGCGGACCTGCTGGAGCACCGCGGCGACGCCGGTGCCGAGCGCTGGTTCCGGGCGGCCGCCGAGCAGGGGCACCGCGAGGCCGCGTACCGGCTCGCCCGCATCCTGGACCGCCACCACCCCGGCCACGAGCCGGACGACCCCCACCGCCCGGACCCGTTCGGTACGTCCACGGGCCGCCGGGCGGTCCCGGAACCGTCCGGCGAGGACACGGCGGGCGAGGCCGAGCAGTGGTACCGGCAGGCCGCGGCGCGCGGCCACCGCCGTGCCGCGCTGCACCTGGGCACCCTGCTCGAGGAGCGGGGCGACACCCAGGAGGCCGGCCGCTGGTATCTCACCGCGGCCAAGGACGGGGAGCCCCGCGCCGCCTGCGCGCTCGGCTTCCTGCTGCGCGACGCCGGGGACACCGACAGCGCCGCGGTCTGGTGGCGGCGCGCGGCCCAGGACGGCGACGGCAACGCGGCCAACGCGCTGGGCGCGCTGCACGCCGACCGCGGGGAGCCGCAGACCGCCGAGCGCTGGTACCGCGCCGCGCTCGAAGCCGGGGACCACAACGGCGCGTTCAACCTCGGGCTGCTCTGCGCCGAGCAGGACCGCACCGCCCAGGCCGAGCAGTGGTACCGCCGCGCCGCCTACACCGGGCACCGCGAGGCCGCCAACGCGCTCGCGGTCCTGCTGCTCCAGCAGGGCGACGCCGCGGGGGCCGAGCCGTGGTTCTCCAAGGCCGCGGAGGCGGGCAGCGTGGACGCGGCCTTCAACCTCGGCATCCTGCACGCCGGGCGGAACGAGACGGCCGCCGCGCGCCAGTGGTACGAGCGCGCCGCCGCGGCCGGGCACACCGAAGCAGCCCTGCAGGTCGCCATCGCGCTGCTCCGCGACGGCGACGAGCGCACGGCGGAGCGCCATCTGCGCTGCGCGGCCGGTGGCGGCAGTGCGGAGGCGGCCTTCCGCCTGGGCACCCTGCTGGAGCGGCGGCAGCGGCCGGAGGAAGGGGACGGCACGGCCACCGAGTGCGAGGAGTGGTACGAGCGGGCGGCCGAGCAGGGCCACCGGAGTGCCCAGGTCCGGTGCGGGATGATCGCCGCCTTCCGCGGCGACGTCGCCGGGGCCTCGCGCTGGTACCGCACCGCCGCCGAGGCGGGCAGCCGCAGCGGCGCCTTCAACCTGGGGCTGCTGCTGGCCCGTGAGGGCAGCGAGCCGGAGGCCGCCCTCTGGTGGACCCGCGCGGCCAACGCCGGCCACGGCCGCGCCGCGCTGCGCCTCGCGCTGCTGGCCGCCCGCCGGGGCGACCTCGCCGAGGGGCAGCGCTGGTGCACGCGGGCGGTCCAGCTGGGGCCGGCGGAGGTCGCCGAGCGCGCGGCGCGGCTCCGCGACGCCCTCCAGCAGGAGCTGACGGCCTGACGCCGGCGGGACGAGCCGGTGCCGGCCGGGGCGCGGCCCCGGCCGGGCGGCCGTCGGTGCGCCCGGCGCGCCCGGTGCGCACGGGCCGCCGTGGCGGCCGGAGCCCGCGGGGGTTCCGGATACCTGGCCCGGTGGAGTCCGCCCCGTGCGCGGTGGCCGGTGACCGGTGCGCCCGGTGGCTGCGGTCACCCGGCGGGCCCAGGGCGCCTGCGGGTCGTGGTCACCCGGAGGGCGCGGGGCACCCGCGGGGCGTGGTCGCCCGGTGTGCACGGCACTCCCGGGGGCGCACCGCGCCCCGCGCGAGGGCACGGGTGGAGGCCGCCTCCTCAACGGATTTGCGCTGGTCGTCGGCCTGAGGCTAGAGTAAAGGCACACCGACGCGGGGTGGAGCAGCTCGGTAGCTCGCTGGGCTCATAACCCAGAGGTCGCAGGTTCAAATCCTGTCCCCGCTACGAGAGCGAAGGCCCGGATCCTCAGGATCCGGGCCTTCGTCATGCGCGCGTAGGGGTGCGCGGTGTGCTCCCCCTGCCGTCCGCTGCGTGTCGGGCCCGCGCTTGCCGACGGTCTGCCGACGCTGTGCGTTCCGACGGCGAGGACGGGTCTCGGGCGGGGCTGCCGGCGCTGTCTCAGGCGGAGGTGCAGGACGGGCAGAGCCCGCGGTAGGTGACCTCGACGTCGGAGACCGTGAAGCCGAAGCGCTCGGCGTCCGGCAGGTCCGCGAGCGGATTGCCGCCGGGATGGACGTCGCGCACCGTGCCGCACTTCGCGCACACCAGGTGCTGATGCGGGCGGTGGGCGTTCGGGTCGTACCGCATCGCGCGGCGGTCCGTGCTGACCTCGATCACCTCGCCGAGCGAGACCAGCTCGCCCAGCGTGTTGTACACGGTCGCGCGGGAGATCTCGGGCAGTCGCTCGACGGCCCGCGCATGGACTTCATCCGCGGTGAGGTGGACGTGGTCCCCGTCGAGAACCTCGGCGACGACCCGCCGCTGCGCGGTCAGGCGCCAGCCGCGTCCTCGAAGTCGCTCCAGCAGGTCACTCATGACTATCAGCCTAACAGCGGGCGACCGTTGTTCCGAATCGGTACGGTCTTCGTTTCCATCTTGACTTGGACAAAGTCCAATGTAGGATCGCGTTCAGCGAATGCCAGGAGCAGGACGACACGCAGGAGGAGCACGTGACGGTTCGGGACGAGGCGGCCGGGACCACCGGCCCGCTGACGACGGAGTCCGGCGCTCCGGTCGCGGACAACCAGAACAGCGAGACCGCGGGCACCGGCGGCCCGGTCCTGGTCCAGGACCAGCACCTGCTGGAGAAGCTCGCGCGCTTCAACCGGGAGCGGATCCCGGAGCGGGTCGTGCACGCGCGGGGCGCCGGCGCGTACGGCACCTTCACCGTCACCGCCGATGTGACCCGGTACACCCGGGCGAAGTTCCTGTCCGAGGTGGGCAAGCGGACCGAGACCTTCCTGCGGTTCTCCACCGTCGCGGGCAGCCTCGGTTCGGCCGACGCGGTGCGGGACCCGCGCGGCTTCGCGCTGAAGTTCTACACCGAGGAGGGCAACTACGACCTCGTCGGCAACAACACCCCGGTGTTCTTCATCAAGGACGCCATCAAGTTCCCGGACTTCATCCACACCCAGAAGCGCGACCCGTACACCGGGTCGCAGGAGGCGGACAACGTCTGGGACTTCTGGGGGCTCTCGCCCGAGTCGACCCACCAGGTGACCTGGCTCTTCGGCGACCGCGGCATCCCCGCCTCGTACCGCCACATGAACGGCTACGGCTCGCACACCTTCCAGTGGAACAACGAGGCCGGTGAGGTCTTCTGGGTCAAGTACCACTTCAAGACCGACCAGGGCATCCGGAACCTCGCCCAGGGCGACGCCGACCGGCTCGCGGGTGAGGACCCCGACTCCCACCAGCGCGATCTGCGCCAGGCCATCGAGCGGGGCGAGTTCCCGACCTGGACCGTGCAGGTGCAGATCATGCCCGCGGCCGACGCGGCGGGCTACCGCTTCAACCCGTTCGACCTGACCAAGGTCTGGCCGCACGAGGACTACCCGCCGATCGAGATCGGGAAGCTGGAGCTCAACCGCAACCCGGAGAACATCTTCGCCGAGGTCGAGCAGTCGGTCTTCTCGCCGGCGCACTTCGTGCCGGGTATCGGCCCGTCCCCGGACAAGATGCTCCAGGGCCGGCTCTTCGGGTACGGCGACGCCCACCGGCACCGCGTCGGGATCAACGCCGACCAGCTGCCGGTGAACCGCCCGCGCGCCACCGAGGCGCGCACCCACGGCCGGGACGGCGCGCTGTACGACGGCCGGCACGGCCGCGCCCGGAACTACGAGCCGAACAGCTTCGGCGGTCCGGAGCAGACCGGGCGTCCGCTGTGGCAGCCGCTCGCGGTCGACGGTGCCACCGGCAACGCCGCCGCCCCGTCGCACGCCGAGGACGACGACTTCGTCCAGGCGGGCAACCTTTACCGGCTGATGTCCGAGGCCGAGCGGGAGCGGCTGATCGCCAACCTCGCGGGCTTCATCGCCGAGGTGTCGCGCGACGACATCGCCGAGCGGGCGATCGGCAACTTCCGCCGGGCGGACGAGGACTACGGCAAGCGTCTGGAGGCCGCGGTCCGGGCCCTGCGCGGCTGACCGGAGGCTCGTCGTCACGAAGGGGCCGGATCCCGCCCGGGATCCGGCCCCTTCGGGTGCTCGGTGGTGTGCGACCCGCCTGGTGCCCGGGTGCGGGCGGGGCGGGGATGTGCTCGGGCCCGTTCGCTCGTGGCGCCGGTCCGGGGGCCGCGGGGTGTGCGGTCCGCCGGTGTGCGGCTGTGTCCGTCAGCCTGCGAGTGCCGTGGTCCGCCGGCGTTCCGGGGCCCAGCAGCGGATGATGTCGCGCACCGACACCACGCCGACGGGCTCCAGGTCGTCGAGGACGACCAGGTGCCGGAAGCCGCCGTGGGCCATGGCCTCCGCCGCTTCCTGGAGCGTCCAGGAGGGGGCCGCGAAGACGACGTCGGTCGTGGTGTGGGCGTGGGCGCTCTCCCGGTCGGGGTCCTGACCGGCGCCCAGGGAGTTGAGGATGTCACGTTCGGTGAGGATGCCGATCCCGCAGTCGGCCGGATCGAGGACGACGGCAGCGCCGACCCGGCGTGCGGACATCAGCTGCGCGGCCTGGCGGAGGGTGTGGGCGGGACCGATGGTGAGGACTACCGAGCTCATGGCGTCACGGACGAGCATGGAACAGGGCCACCTCTCTTCGTGTGTCCCCCACGAGGCGTGAATCCTCCGAGCGGCGTGAACCCCTCAGGGAGGCGTGAATCCTTCATGAGAAGAAATTCACAAATTCACAAGCAGGGGGATTCTCATGTTCACATGCGGCTTCGGAGGCGGCAAGGGGGCGGGCGGAGCCGGGGCGGGGCGCGGTGGCGCCCGGTGCCCGCGCCCGCCCGTCGTCAGTAGCGCTGGTTCAGGTAGCCCAGCAGGTCCTCGTGGAGCAGCCCGTTGGAGGCGGCGGCGTTCGCGCCGCCCGGCCCCGGCACGCCGTCCAGGCTGGTGAAGCTGCCGCCGGCCTCCTGCACGACGATGGCGTTGGCCGCCATGTCCCAGAGGGAGAGCTCCGGCTCGGCGCACATGTCCACCGAGCCCTCGGCCACCATCATGTACGGCCAGAAGTCGCCGTAGGCGCGGGTCCGCCAGCAGTCGCGGCTCAGGTCGAGGAAGCCGTCGAGCCGCCCCTGGTCCTCCCAGCCGGTCAGGGACGAGTAGGCGAAGGAGGCGTCCGAGACCTTGCCGACCTGGGAGACCCGGAGCCGGGTCGCCGAGGACAGGCTGCGGCCGGTGTAGGCGCCCGAGCCCTGCGCCGCCCACCAGCGGCGGCCGAGCGCCGGAGCGGAGACCACGCCGACGACCGGCTGGTAGCCGCCCTCGCCCTGCACCATCAGCGCGATCAGGGTCGCCCAGACGGGGACGCCTCGCACATAGTTCTTGGTGCCGTCGATCGGGTCGATGATCCAGCGCCGCGGTCCGCTGCCCTCGCTGCCGTACTCCTCGCCCAGCACGGCGTCGCGCGGCCGGGCACGGGCCAGCTGGGAGCGGATCAGCTCCTCGGCGGCCTTGTCGGCCTCGCTCACCGGCGTCATGTCGGGTTTGGTCTCGACCTTGAGGTCGAGCGCCTTGAACCGCTCCATGGTCGCGGCGTCCGCGGAGTCCGCCAGCACGTGGGCCAGACGCAGATCATCGTGATAGTCGGGCATGAGCGAACAGTATCGACCGCTCCGCGGACCGGCCACATGACCATGTCCGTCCGGGGCGGGGGAGTGCGCCGTCGGAGCTATTGACACTCCATGGCGGCGCGTCAATTGTGTGCGGACGTCAGCCCTGTGAACCCCCAGTGCCGGGAGGCAACGATGCCTACTGCACGTGAATCCTTGCTGGACGCCGCCTTCGCGGCGCTGACGTACCGCCCCTGGTCGGGCGTTCGGATGGTCGAGGTCGCGGCCGCCGCCGGGGTGTCCCGGCAGACCCTCTACAACGAGTTCGGGAGCAAGGACGGACTGGCGAGAGCCCTGGTGCGGCGGGAGGCGGACGCCTATCTCGCCGGCGTCGAGGGGGCGCTCGGGCGGCCGGACGGGAGCGGCGCGGAACCGGACCCGGGCCGGCGCCTCGCGGCGGTCGCGGACTGGACGGTGCGCACCGCCCGGACGAATCCCCTGGTCAGAGCGGTGCTCACCGGGTTCTGGGGTGAGCGGCTGCCGACGCCCCCGCGCGCCGGGGGTGCCGGATCGCCCGCGTCGTACCTCCCGGCGCAGTGCCGCGCCGACGCCGGGCCGCCCACCCCGGTCGAGCTGCTGGCCCAGGTGCGCGACCGGGCGCTGGCCGTCCTGGAGGCGGGGCGGCCGAAGGAGGAGGCGGAGGAGCTGGCCCGGGAGTGCGAGGTCGCCGTCCGGCTGGCGCTGTCCTACGTGGTGGTTCCGGCGGGGGCGGAGGACCCCTCGCGGCTGGTCCGGGGGTGCTGCGCGGCGGGGGCCGCCGCCGCGCCGCGGACCGGCTGAGCCCGGGGCTCGTCGCCGGCCGGTCCCGGGCCGCTCGCCGCCGACCGGCGTCCGGGTGTCGCGGCCGTGCTGCCGGGAGCCGGGGGTCGGGCCGGCGGCGGGAGCCGTCAGTGCGCGGAGCCGGAGAGCTGGAGGCCGATCACGCCCACGATCACCAGCGAGATGGAGACGATCTTCAGCGTGGAGACCAGATCGCCGAGGAAGATCATGCCGTAGAGGGCCGTCCCGGCGGCGCCGATGCCCGTCCAGACCGCGTACGCCGGTCCGACGTCCAGCTTCTTGAGCGCCAGGGTCAGCAGGCCGAAGCTGCCGAGGGCGAAGGCGCAGAAGGCCACGGTCGGCCAGAGGCGGGTGAAGCCGTGCGAGAGCTTCAGGCACACCGCGAAGCCCGTCTCCAGCAACCCGGCCACCACGACCAGCAGCCACGCCATGTGTGTGCCTCCCGCGTCGGTGACCGCTTCGTCCGCCTCGGTGTGCTTGGTGCGATTATGCACGTACCCGGGGTGGTAACCGCCGAACGTCGGAGCGTCGAACGCCGCACGGAACCCGCCCCGGGCACCGGTGCCGGAGCCCGGGGCGCAAGGGCGGCGCGCCCGCACCGGACGAGCGGGCGCGGGCCGGGCGAGCGCGCCCGGATCGGACGAGCGGGTGCGGGCCGGACGTCGCGGACCGCGCCGGGGGCGCCGGGAGCCGGTTCACCGGACGTGCCGCGGGCCGTGTGCCGGGAGGTCAGTCCCCCTCGCGCCGCTCCCGGGTGGCCAGGAGCCGCCGCAGGGAGTGCAGCCGTGCCGGGTCCGCGTGCCCCTCGGCGGCCCACCCGTCCAGCGCGCAGTCCTTCTCGTCGTGACTGCAGGCGCGCGGACAGCCCTCGGTGCCCGGCACCAGGTCCGGGAACGCGTGGATCACGCGGGACGGATCGATGTGGTTCAGCCCGAAGGACCGCACGCCGGGAGTGTCGATCACCCAGCCGCCCTTCCCGCCGGTGGCCGCGTCCGCGGTCAGCGGCAGCGCGAGCGCCGAGGTGGTGGTGTGCCGGCCGCGGCCGGTCACCGCGTTGACCACGCCGGTGGCCCGCTGCCGGTCCGGCACCAGGGCGTTGACGAGGGTGGTCTTCCCGACCCCGGAGTGGCCGACGAAGGCCGTGATCCGGTCGGCCAGCCGCCCCCGGACCAGCTCCGCGGCGCCGCCGTCGGCCAGTTGCGCCCGGTTGGTCACCACGTAGGGCACGCCCAGCGTCTCGTACGTCTCCAGCAGCGGTCCGGCCGGCGAGAGGTCGGACTTGGTGAGCACCAGCAGCGGGTCCAGCCCCGCGTCAAAGGCCGCGACCAGGCAGCGGTCGATCAGCCGGGGCCGCGGCTCCGGGTCGGCCAGCGCCGTGACGATGGCGAGCTGGTCGGCGTTGGCCACCACCACCCGCTCGTACGGGTCGTCGTCGTCCGCCGTGCGCCGGAGCACCGAGGAGCGCTCCTCGACGCGCACGATCCGCGCGAGGGTGTCCTTGGCGCCGGACAGGTCACCGACGATCCCCACCCGGTCGCCCACGACCACGCCCTTGCGGCCCAGTTCGCGGGCCTTCATCGCGGTGATCGTGCGGCCCTCGACCAGGCAGGTCAGCCGTCCGCGGTCGACGGTCAGGACGAAGCCCTCGGCGGCGTCCTCGTGTTTGGGCCGGATATTGGTACGGGGGCGGTTGCCCTTGCGGTTCGGCCGGACCCGTACGTCGTCCTCGTCGGTGTGTTTGCCGTAGCGGCGCATCGCGGGGTGCTCTCACGCTCTCCGTGCGGGGGCCACGGCGGAGGTGCCGAGCATGCCCGACCACAGGTCCGGGAAGTCGGGGAGCGTCTTCGCGGTGGTCGCGACGTTCTCCACCCGGACCCCCTCGACGGCGAGTCCGATGATCGCGGCGGCGGTGGCCAGCCGGTGGTCGTCGTAGGTGTGGAAGACCCCGCCGTGCAGCGGGCGCGGGCGGATGCGCAGACCGTCCTCGGTCTCCGTGACGTCGCCGCCCAGGCCGTTGATCTCCTTGGTGAGCGCGGCCAGCCGGTCGGTCTCGTGGAGCCGCAGGTGCGCGACGCCGCGCAGCACGGACTCGGAGTCGGCCAGCGCCGCGACCGCGGCGATGCCGGGGGTGAGTTCGCCGACGTCGCCCAGGTCCACGTCGATGCCGTGGATACGGCCCGATCCGGTGAACGTCAGCCCCGCGTCGGTGAGTTCGCAGGAACCGCCCATCTCGGTGAAGATCTGCCGCAGCGCGTCACCGGGCTGGGTGGTGCGCTCCGGCCAGTCCGGGACGGTGACCCGGCCGCCGGTGACCAGGGCCGCGGCCAGGAACGGCTGGGCGTTGGACAGATCGGGCTCGACCACCAGGTCCCGGCCGAGCAGCGCGCTCGGCGCCACCCGCCAGACGTTCGGCTCGCCGCCGGCCTCGGGGGTGTCCACCCGGGCACCGGCGGACCGCAGCATGTCCACGGTCATCCGGATGTGGGGCAGGGACGGCAGGGCCGCGCCCACGTGCCGCACCTCCACGCCCTGGTTGAAGCGGGGCGCCGACAGCAGCAGCGCGCTGACGAACTGTGAGGACGAGGAGGCGTCGATCTCGACCGAGCCGCCGTCCAGTGCCCCGCCGCCGTGCACGGTCAGCGGCAGGGCGCCGCGCCCGTCGTCGTCGATCCGGGCGCCGAGGGCGCGCAGGGCGTCGATCACCCCGTGCAGCGGGCGCTCGTAGGAGCGGGGGTCACCGTCGAACCGGACGGGGCCGTCGGCGAGCGCCGCGACCGGCGGCAGGAAACGCATCACCGTTCCGGCGTTGCCGACGTCCACGGTGGCCGGGCCGTGCAGCCCGGCCGGGATGATCCGCCAGGCCTCGCCGCCGTCTCCGCCCGCGGTGGCGCTGGACACGGTCTCCTCGATGCCGACGCCCATGGCCCGCAGCGCCTCGGCCATCAGCAGGGTGTCGCGCGACCGCAGCGGGCGGCGCAGCCAGCCCGGTTCCGCGGCGAGCGCGGCCAGCACCAGGCCGCGGTTGGTGACCGATTTCGATCCGGGCACGGTGACGGTCGCGTCGACGGGGCCGGACGCGGACGGGGCGGGCCAGAGGGCGGTGTGCTCGGGGTTACCGGTCATGGGCCTCACTTTAGTGGTTCGGCTCGGGCACCGATCTTGATCAAAAGCGGAGAAACCCAGCCGAAAGTCAGCAGGGGTGGAGGGTAGTCGATGTCACGCCGCACAACCGCCGCCGCTCACATGCCGAGCAGCCAGCGTCCGCCGCCGATCAGCGAGCTCAGCGAGACCACGTGGAAGAGGAGGAGCCAGAGCACCGGCGGGACGTTCGTCAGCCGCGCCAGCTGGTCCGCGTCGGAGTCCGGGGCCCCGCCCCGCCGCCGCTTGCCCTGGAGCTCGAAGACCGGGCGCACGCCGCCGAGGAGCAGGAACCACACCACGCCGTAGGCGAACGCGGCCTGCACGGCGGGGCCGGTCAGCCAGGAGACGAGGAAGAAGGCGGCGCCGGCCACCAGGACCGTCAGCACGCCGTAGGCGTTGCGGATCATGACGAGCATGGCGGTCAGCAGCACGACCGCGCCCCAGAGCAGGGCGGTGATGTGTCCGGCGGCCAGCAGCCAGGCGCCGCCGAGGCCGATCAGGGACGGAGCGGTGTAGCCGGCCGCCGCGGTGAGGATCATGCCGATCCCGGTGGGCTTGCCGCGCGAGACGGTCAGTCCGGAGGTGTCCGAGTGCAGCCGTATGCCGTCCAGCCGGCGACCGCTGAGCAGCGCCACCAGACCGTGCCCGCCCTCGTGCGCGATGGTCACGGCGTTCCGGGAGAGCCGCCAGGCGGCGTGCGGCAGCACGGCCGCGAGGGCGACCGCCGCGGTCGCGGCCACCAGCCAGAGAGAGGGGTCCGGTTGGGAGCCCGTGACGCGATCCCAGAGATCGCCTATCGCTGTGCTGTTCATGAACGGGCGGCTCCCTTGCCGGAAGGTACGGACGTCGTGGCAGTGTGGCACTTATGTGCGGTCGATATTCAGCCAGCCGGAAGCCCGAGGACCTCGTCGGGGTGTTCGGCGTCGCGAAGTGGGATCCCGAAGAGACCCTCGCCCCCGACTGGAATGTCGCGCCCACGAAGGACGTCTACGCGGTGCTGGAGCGGCCGGACAAGGAGACCGGGGACCCGGCGCCGGTGCGGCAGTTGAGGATGCTGCGCTGGGGGCTCGTCCCGTCCTGGGCCCGGAACCCCGACGGGGGCGCGAAGATGATCAATGCCCGGGCGGAGACGGTGCACGAGAAGCCGTCCTTCCGCCGGGCCTTCACCTCGCGCCGCTGCCTGCTCCCCGCGGACGGCTACTACGAGTGGGTCACCGCGGCCGCCGAGCGCCGGCTGGAGGAGGAGGGGAAGAAGAAGCGCCCGCGCAAGCAGCCGTACTTCGTGACGCCCGCCGACGGTTCGGTGATGGCGATGGCCGGGCTGTACGAGTTCTGGCGGGACGGCACCCTGCCCCCCGAGCACCCGCGGGCCTGGTGGGTGACGTGCTCGGTGGTCACCACCGAGGCGGAGACCACACCCCTGGCCGGGGCCGCCGGCGACGGTCCGGGGTCGCTCGCCGAGATCCACCCCCGGATGCCGCTGGTGCTCCCCGAGGACCGCTGGTCCGCCTGGCTCGACCCGGCGCGCACGGACCCGGACGACCTGCGCTCCCTGCTGGCCCCGCCGCCGGCCGGCACCGTCCGGGCGTACCCGGTCTCCACCGATGTCAGCAATGTGCGCAACAACGGCCCGGAACTGCTGAAGGAGCTGGAGGCCCCCGAGGAGGAAACGCTCTTCTGAGCCCCCGGGGGTCTCCGGTTTCCCGGGGCGCACGGGCCAGGATGGACGGGTGATGGAGACCGAGACCGTACCCACTCCCGCGGGCGACGCCCGCATCACCTGGCACCGGGCGGCGCGGAAGGCGCGGCTGGTGCTGGCCCTCGGCCATGGCGCCGGCGGCGGGATCGAGGCCCGGGACCTGCGGGCGCTGGCCGCCGGGCTGCCCGCCCGCGGCGTCACCGTCGCGCTGGTCGAGCAGCCCTGGCGGGTCGCCGGCAAGCGGCTCGCCCCGGCGCCGAAGACCCTCGACACCGCCTGGACGGCCCTCTGGCCCGCGCTGGAGAAGCCGGGGCTGCCCGTGGTGGCGGGCGGCCGGAGCGCGGGGGCGCGGGTCGCCTGCCGCACGGCGCGCGGCCTCGGCGCGCGGGCCGTGCTGGCGCTGTCCTTCCCGCTGCACCCGCCCGGCCGGCCGGAGAAGTCCCGGGCGGAGGAGCTGACGGGCGCCGGGGTGCCCACCCTCGTCGTCCAGGGCGGACGGGACCCGTTCGGGCGCCCGGAGGAGTTTCCGGCGGGCACGGACATCGTCGAGGTGCCGTACGCCGATCACGGCTTCGCCGTACCGAAGAAGGCGGGGCCCGGCCAGGAGGAGACCCTGGAGGTCATCACCGGTGGGGCCGCCGCCTGGCTGGACCGGATCGCCTGACCGGCCGGGCCGTCCGCCGCGTCCCCGGACCGCCCGGGTCGGAGCCGGGGCGCGTCCCCGGACCGCCCCGGTGCTGACCCGGTTCCGTCCCGGGGCTGTGGCGTACCGCATGCCGGAACGCGGGAATGCGGCGGCGCCCGCCTGCGTTGTGGCGGGTGTCCGTTGATGCAGGCCTTCGTATGAGGAGAGGGAGTCCGCCGCATGGGTTCGATCCATTGCCCGGCCCGTCCGCAGAGCGCCGACACCGAGTGGTCGCGGGCGTTGCTGCCGCAGCCTGCTTCCCGTGGAGCGGCGGGTGACGCGGATCGTCGTCTATTCTCCGATTCGAGCGGGTCCGCATTCGGTTCCGCCGCGGCGTTGGAGGAGGTGGGTCCGGTCACTGGGACCGACGCAGGGACCGACGACGGCCAGGCACGGGAGACCCCGGCCGAGCGCAACGCGCGCTTCGAGCGGGACGCCCTCGGCTTCCTCGACCAGATGTACTCCGCCGCGCTGCGGATGACCCGCAATCCGGCGGATGCCGAGGACCTCGTGCAGGAGACGTATGCGAAGGCGTACGGCTCCTTCCACCAGTTCCGCGAGGGCACCAATCTCAAGGCCTGGCTGTACCGGATCCTCACGAACACCTTCATCAACTCCTACCGCAAGAAGCAGCGCGAGCCCCAGCGCAGTGCCGCCGAGGAAATCGAGGACTGGCAGCTCGCGCGCGCCGAGTCCCATATGTCCACGGGGCTGCGCTCCGCCGAGTCCCAGGCGCTCGACCACCTGCCGGACTCGGATGTGAAGGCGGCGCTCCAGGCCATCCCCGAGGAGTTCCGCATCGCGGTCTATCTCGCGGATGTCGAGGGGTTTGCGTACAAGGAGATCGCGGACATCATGGCTACACCCATCGGCACGGTGATGTCGCGGCTGCACCGCGGCCGTCGTCAGCTGCGCGGTCTGCTGGAGGACTACGCCCGTGAGCGCGGGCTGGTCCCCGCCGGCGCGGGCGCTGCGTCGACCGAGTCGCACGATCGGAAAGGCTCGGGATCATGAGCTGCGGAGATCCGCACGAGACGGACTGCTCCGAGGTACTCGACCACCTCTACGAGTTCCTCGACCGTGAGATGCCGGACGGCGAGTGCGCCAAGTTCGAGGTGCACATCGACGAATGCTCACCGTGCCTGGAGAAGTACGGCCTCGAGCAGGCCGTGAAGAAGCTCGTGAAGCGCTGCTGCGGCCATGACGACGTGCCGACCGACCTGCGCTCCAAGGTCATGGGCCGGATCGAGCTCATCCGGGCCGGCGAGGCCGTGCCCGAGCAGACCGTGCTGGAGCAGGCGGTCGCCGACCAGCAGGCAGCGCAGGCCGAGGCGGAGTCCTCCGCCGGGCCGGAGCGCACCTCCGAATCCGCCTGAGGTCCCGGCCGGACCGAGGCCCCGGCGGCCCGGGACCGGAGCCGCCGGTACGCGAGGCCAACCGAGTGCCCGAGCCCGCATCCCTCCGGGCCCGCTTCCGCGCGGCCCGTACGTGTGCGCGGGTGCGGGCGTACGGATTCCGACGGGGCCGGTTCGACGGGACCGGCTGTCGGCGGGACTGGTTTCGACGGGACTGCTTCGGCGTGGCCGGCCTCCCCGGGGGCCTGCCCGGCTCGCGGCAGGTGTCCACGGCCCGTGCGGAGCGGGTCCGCCGAGTGGCGGGCGCCCGTCCCCGCCACAGCCCCCGGACGAGGGGCCCTTCTGTCACCCGAAGGTGCGAATCCGCGCCCCCCGCACGGCCTAATACGTCGATGCGCCTGTCCTCGGCCCGGCGCGGGCTTATTCTCCCCATCCTGACGCAGCTTCGAAGACGCAGCGATCACGTCGAGCGCACGGGAACCATGGGAGAGGAGCACCATGCGAGCTGTGCCGCGCGGGGCGCGCGTGTACGTCCTGTGCGCCGTGCTCGCCGCGGTGGTGTGCGCCGCGCCCGCGTTACGCCCGGGCGCCGCTACGCCGTGGGACGCCGCCGCCCTGCTGGCCCTGCTCTGCGCCGCGTCCGAGCGGCTCGGCCGCCCGCGGACCGCGCCCCGGGGCGCCCCCGCCCGGGGACACGCCGCCCCGGCCGGCGCCGGGCCCTTCGTCCCGGTGCTCCTCGCCGGGGCCTTCCTGCTGCCGCCCGCGGCCGCCGCCCTGGTCGGCGTGCCCGGGGCGCTGCTGGGCCGGGTCGAGCAGCAGCCCGTCCGGCTCCGCCGGGTCTGGCACGCCGCCCGCGTCGCCCTCGCGACCTTCGCCGCCGGGCAGGTCTTCGGCGCCGGGCGGCTCACCGGCGACGGCCGGGAAGCGGTCGCCACCGCCGACTTCCCCGGTGTCCTGCTGCCCGCGGCCCTCGCCGTCCTCACGTTCTGCGCGCTGGCCGCCGCCCTCGACGGGGGAGTCCTGGTCGCCGCCGAGCGCTGTCCGCCCCGCACCGCCTGGCGCGGGCTGCTGCCGCGCTCGCTCGCCCCGCATCTGGTCCACGGGTCGGCCGGGCTGATGATGGCCGTCCTCTGGTGCAGTCCGTTCGGGCCGGTCACGTCGCTGCTGGTGCTGCTGCCGATGTACATCTCCTGCTGGGTCTTCGCCCAGTACCACCGGGAGCGCGCCGCCCACCACGCCACCATCCGCGCCCTGGTCCAGGCGGTCGACATCAAGGACCGCTACACCCGCGGCCACAGCGAGCGCGTCGGCCGCGCCTCGGCGATGATCGCCCGGGAGCTGGGCATGGACGGGGGCCGGGTCGAGACCCTGCGCATCGCGGGCATCCTGCACGACGTCGGCAAGCTCGGTGTCCCCACCCGGCTGCTCCGCAAGGACGGCCCGCTCACCCCCGAGGAGCGCCGCGTCATCGAACTCCATCCCGAGTACGGGCACGAGATGGTCCGCGGCATCGGCTTCCTCGGGGAGGCCCGGGTGGCGATCCTGCACCACCACGAGCGGCTGGACGGGCGCGGCTACCCCTACGGGCTGTCCGGCCGGCAGATCCCGGAGTTCGCCCGGGTGGTGGCGGTCGCCGACGCCTTCGACGCGATGACCTCCACCCGCTCCTACCGGCGGGCCCGGCCGGTGGCGGCGGCGGTGGCCGAACTCCGCCGGTGCGCGGGCTCGCACTTCGACCCCCGGATGGTCCGGGCGCTGGTCCGGGCGCTCGACCGGCACGGCTGGCACCCGAACGTCACCGCGGACAGCGAGCACCATGCGGACCTCAGCGGAAACGTCCCCGCACCGGCCCCGGACACCGCCAGGGACACCGCCCCGGAGACGGCAACGGAGACGGCAGCGGGCACGGCGGTCGAGGAGCGGCCGGCCCGGAAGCCCGGTCCGCACTCCCGGGAGTCCGGGCCGGTGCCGGTCCCGGACGACCGGCCCGCGGCCGGCACCGCCGGGCACCGCCGCCCCCGCGGCGGCCGGCGATGAGCGGCCGTCCGGGGGCGGGGGACGACTCCCGGCACGGCGCTCGGGGCGCCGCGCGGCCCGCCGGCGGCGGGTCCGCAGCGGGTGGGGACCCGGCCGCTGCGGAGCCCGGGGAGCGGACCGAGGCACCGGACCGGCAGGACCACCCGCCGTCACCCTCCGGAGCCATACCCCGGCCCGGTACGGAGCCGGACACGGAGCCCGGCACAGAGCTCCGTGCAGCGAGCGGCACGGAGCCCGGGGCCTCGGGCGGCACGGAGCGCGGCGCAGGGGGCGGCGCGGAGCGCGGTACGGGGCCCGGCGCCCCGGGTGGCGTGGAGCGCGGTACAGAGCCGCGCAGGGAGCGCGGCGCGGAGCCCGGCGCACCAGGCGCCACGGAACCCGTCACGGAGTCCGAAACGGAGCCCGGCGCAGCGTACGGGCGCCCGGAGTGGGCCGAAGGGCTCCGGGTGCCCCGGCAGGCGCCCGGCGAGCGGAGTGCGCCCGGCCGTCCGTCCCTGCGCCGTTCGTCCGTACGCCGTCCGTCCCTATGCCGGGCACCCGTCCGCGCCTCCTGGGCCGTGTCCGCCGTCCGGGCCGCCGCGGGCGGACTCGGCGCCGCGGGCTTCGGCTGGACGCTGTGGCACGGCCTCGCCGAGCCGGCCACCGCACTCGCCTTCGGCGTCCTCATCACCGTCGGTGAGCTGGTGCGCCGGGAGACCCGGGGCGGCCGGGAAGCCGCCCCGCTCGGCGCGGCCGGAGCCCTCGCCTACGCGCTGCTCGGTGAGGTCGGCGGGCACTCCTCCGGCCACGGCGCCCTCCAGGTGGTCACCGTCGTCGGTGCCGCCGCACTCGCCGGGGCCGCGCCGCACGTGGCCCGCGGCCGGAACCGGGTCCTCGACCACCTCACCCGCCGCGTCCTCACCGCGGGCTTCGCGGCGACCTGCTTCCAGCCTCTCTACAACTCCGGTGTCCTGGACGCCTGGACGGGGCGCGGCCCGTCCTACGCGCTGCTCCTGCTGTTCCTGCTCGGCCTCACCGCGCTGTGCGACGCGGTGCTCACCGCCGCGCTCGCCCGGGCCCGCACCGGCTGGCCGTACGGTCCGCTGCTCCGGGACGAGCTGCGGGCCCTGCTCGGCATCGGTTCGGCGATCTGCGCGACCGGGGTGGTGATGGCGCTGGCCGCGGCCGTGGCCGGGCTCTGGGCGCTGCCCGTGTTCAGCGTGCCGCTGCTGCTCACCCAGTTCGCCTTCCGCCGGTACGCGGCGGTCAAGGCCACCTACCGGCAGACGATCGCCTCCCTCGCCCGGGCCACCGAGATCGCCGGCTGCACCCCCGGGGGCCACGCCCGCCGGGTCGCCTCGCTGAGCCGGGCCGTCGGCCGTGAGCTCGGTCTCACCGAACCCGGCCTGACCGTGCTGGAGTACGCGGCGCTGATGCACGACATCGGCCGGCTCTCGCTCGTCGACCCGGCTCCGTCGGGCGCCACGGAATCCCTGCCCCCCGAGGAACGCCGCCGGATCGCGCTGCTCGGCGGCGCGGTGGTGCGGCAGACCGGGGTGGACCCCGAGGTCGCGCTGATCGTCGAGCGGCAGGCCGATCCGTACCGTGAACAGCCGCTCCCCGCCCGCATCGTCCGCACCGTCAACGCCTACGACGACCTGGCGGGCGGCGGCGGGCCGGCCGGCCCGCTGGCCGCCCTGGAACGGCTCCGGCTGGCGACCGCCCGCGACCACGAGCCGGGGGTCGTGGAGGCGCTCGCCCGGGTGCTCGCGCGGGGCGGCCGGCCGGCGTGAAGCCGCCGGGCGGAGGGCCGCGGCGGCCGGTGTCCGGGACCCGGCCGGCTCCCCGCCGTGAACGGCCGGATCCGCTGCGTGAGCAGGGGTCTTGTCCGGTACCGGAACCCACGGGTAATGAGCGCGGGCGCAGATGGGCATGGTTGGATGCGGAGAGAGGGGGTTCGGGGGTCGCCACCGTGGCAAGGAGCAGTGGTGAGCGTCGGGATCCGGGCTGAGATGACGGCCGATCTGTGGCAGGTTGTCCTCAGGGAGCCGACGCGGAATCCGCGGGCCACCCCGTGGTCGTCATGGAATCGATCAGGAGTAGGAGACCGGTGCCCGACGAGGCAGCGGAGACGGTGACCGGACCACGGTGACCGAGGGGGACGTCGTGCGGGCGCCAGGACGCCCCGGCCGTGACCGGCCGGCGCCGGCACGGCGCAGGACACGGAGCTGAAGCGGCAGGCGGGAATCGTGAGGATCTTCGGCAAGGTACGGCATCGGCCCTCCGCCTCGTGGCGGCAGGCGACCGACCGCGCTTTCACGCTGATCGGCGACGGCCGGTACGAGGACGCAGGCGCCCTGCTCACCCGGGCCGCTGACCTGGAACCCTGGCTCTCCGAGTCGTGGTTCAACCTCGCCCTGCTCCACAAGTTCCGGCACGACTGGGAGCAGGCGCGCGCCGCCGGGCTGCGCGCCGTCGCCCTCCTGGACCGGGAGACCGGCGCCCCGGACTGGTGGAACGTGGGCATCGCGGCCACCGCCCTGCAGGACTGGCCGCTGGCCCGGCGCGCCTGGCAGGCCTACGGGCTGAAGGTGCCGGGCGAGGGCGCCCCCGCCGACGAGCCGGTCGGCATGGAGCTGGGCAGCGCGGCCGTGCGGCTCTCCCCCGAGGGAGAGGCCGAGGTGGTCTGGGGCCGCCGGCTCGACCCGGCACGGATAGAGGTGCAGAGCATCCCGCTGCCGTCCTCCGGGCGGCGCTGGGGCGAGGTCGTGCTGCACGACGGCGTCCCGCACGGCGAGCGGGTCACCTCGGCCGGACCCTCCTACCCGGTGTTCGACGAGATCGAGCTGTGGGCCCCGTCGCCGGTGCCCACCTGGGTGGTGCTGCTGGAGGCGGCCACCGAGTCGGACCGGGACGCCCTGGAGCGGCTGGCCGCCGACGCCGGATTCGCCGCCGAGGACTGGTCCTCCTCCGTGCGGCTGCTCTGCCGCACCTGTTCGGAGAGCCGGATGCCCAGCGACGAGGGCGACGGCGAGCCGCACCTCGACCCGCACGACCACAGTGAGCCCGGTCACCCCGGCCCGCTGGGGCACCGGACCTCGGGCGACCTGTGGGTGCCCGAGCGGGAGTGCGGAATCGCCGCCCCGTCGGGACTCGTCCACGGGCTGCTCGACGGCTGGGTCGCCGACAGCCCGGACACCCGGGAGTGGCGGGATCTCGAAGAGGTCTGCTGACGCCTTCCCCGGGGCCGTACCCTGTATCAGGCCCTGCTACCGGGGTTCAGGCCCTGCTACCGGGGCGATCAGGCGTGAGGAAGGCGTACGGCGGAGATGGCGCAGCAGGACAGCGGGCAGCAGGTGGCCGAGGAGCAGGAGAACACCTCGGAGTTCCTCGACGACACGGTGGACGCCGAGGCACGTGAGCAGGCCCACCGCGAGCGCGGCACCGCCCGCCCGATCACCGTCGTCGGCAACCCGGTGCTGCACCGGCGCTGCCAGGACGTGACCGAGTTCGACGACAAGCTGGCCGAGCTGGTCGACGACATGTTCGCTAGCCAGCGGGCCGCCGAGGGCGTGGGCCTCGCCGCCAACCAGATCGGCGTCGACCTGCGGGTGTTCGTCTACGACTGCCAGGACGACGAGGGTGTCCGGCACGTGGGCGCGATCTGCAACCCGGTGATCGAGGACGTGCCCGCCGAGCGCCGGGTGCTGGACGACTCCAACGAGGGCTGCCTGTCGGTCCCCACCGCCTACGCCGAGCTGGCCCGGCCCGACTACGCGGTCTGCCGCGGTCAGGACCTGCAGGGCAAGCCGGTGGCCGTGGCGGGCACCGGGTACTTCGCCCGCTGCCTCCAGCACGAGACCGACCACCTCGACGGCTACCTGTACATCGACCGGCTCTCGAAGCGGGAGCGCAAGGCGGCCCTGCGCCAGATGGAAGAGGGCACGCCGCGCTACGAGACGGTGCCCAACGACTGAGCGCGCACGAGCGGAAGGGCCGGCTCCCCCAGGGGGAGCCGGCCCTTCCGGCGTCGGTGCGGGCCCGGCCCGGTGCCGCTACGCGACGTCGTTGGCGTAGTCGGTCCAGATGCGCTGCGGGAAGACGTTGCCCCGCTCCGATTCCGGACCGCCGACGCCCGACAGCGGCAGCAGCGGCCCGCCATCCGGCTTCGCCCGGAACAGGGTGACGGCGGTGGTCAGGTCGTCGGCGTGGCCGATGTACCAGGCGGACCTCATCCGGTCGTTCTCCCCGGTCCGGCCCGCCGCGACGGCGTCGAGGTCCCGGGCCTTCACCGGGTCGAGGGTGGTCCAGGCGACGGCGCCCAGTGCGGCGGCGACGCTCTTGGCCACCTCCGGGTCCATGACCCGCGGCGCCGCGGGCCGTTCGAAGCCGCCGACCTTCCGGCCGTGCCGGGTGACCTGGGTGACCGAGTAGGGCTCGGCCCGGCTGCCGCCGTTGAAGAAGGTGCCGTACGCGCCCGCCATACGGATCGCGCTGGGCGTCGAGGTGCCGAGCGGGAACGTCGGTTCCAGCCGCGCCATGCTGTCGATCCGCAGCCCGGTGGAGACCGCCGTGTCCCGCACCTTCTCCAGGCCGATCTTCCGCCCGGCCGCGACGAACGGCGGGTTCTCCGAGGCCACCAGCGGGCCGGCCAGACCGGACGACGACACGGGCGCGAGTCCCTTCCGGGCGAGGTCGCCGGAGTGCTGCTCCTCCTGGAGGGCCGCCGCCATCACGAACGGTTTGAAGGCCGAGCCGACCGGGACCCCCGAGGTGTCGGCGTTGTTGCTGAAGTGCCGGGTGGCGTCGGTGCCCCCGTAGACCGCGACGACCGCTCCGTCCCCCGGCCGGACGGACGCGGCCCCCACCTGCACATGGCGGTCTTCCTCGCGCCGGCGCGGGTCGAAGCTCTGCCGGCGCTCCCGCTGCACGGCCTGCTCCAGCTGCCGCACCCGGTTCCGGTCGAAGGTGGTGCGGATGCGGTAACCGCCGCGGGCGAGGTCCTGGTCGGTGAGGTCGGTGCGCTGCTTGATGTACTTGTTGGCGATGTCGATCAGGTAACCGGTCTGTCCCGCCTGGCTGGTGGGCTTGGACGGCTTCCGCGGCTCGGGGAACGTCCGGTACCGGGCCCGTTCCGCCTTGCTCATCGCCCCCGTGGCGACCTGCCGGTCCAGAATCCACTCCCAGCGGGCCTCGGCCCGCGCGTGGTTGGCCCGGCTCAGCCCCGGGTCGTATTCCTCGGAGCCCTTCAGCAGGGCGGCCAGCATCGCGCCCTGGCTCGGGTTCAGCCGGTCGGCGCTGACGCCGTAGTAGGTGCGCGCCGCGGCTTCGATGCCGTACGAACCACGGCCGAACCAGCTGGTGTTGAGGTACCCCTGGAGGATCTCCTGCTTGGTGCGGTGGTTCGACAGCTTCAGCGAGATGCAGAACTCGCGGAGTTTGCGGGTGACCGTCTGGTCCTGGGAGAGGTAGGTGTTCTTCACATACTGCTGGGTGATGGTGGACCCACCCTGGGTCTCCTCGCCGCTGACCATGTTGACGATCGCCCGCGCGGCGCCCTGGACCGAGACACCGGGGTCGGAGTAGAAGCTCGCGTTCTCGGCCGAGATCACGGCATGCTCCACCGCGTCCGGCACCTTGTCGAGCTCGACGTTCTGCCGGTTGACCGCGCCGACGCTGACCATCTGGCTGCCGTCGGCCCAGTAGTAGACGGTGCCTTCCTGGCGGGCGGCGGCGTTCTCGTCCGGGATGTCGACGCTCGCGTACACGACGGCGAACAGCCCGGCCAGGGCCGCCACCGAGAGCAGCGCGGCGCTCAGCCACTGGCGCCAGGAGGGCAGCCAGCGCCGCCATCCGCTGCGGCCCCGGCGCGGGTAGTCGACGACGCGGTGGAGACGGTCGGACGGGGGCCGCTCGGTGCGGTCCTCCGCACCTTTCGGACGGCGCCACTTCATGGGGTGCATTCCTCCCTCGGCGAAGAGGTCTTCACCGAGGGAGATGTGACGCACGGGGCAGGGGTTGCCCTGTGACCGGAATATTCCGTTCGGATTCCGGACCGGGCAACCCCTGGGGCGCCGGGTGGCGCGCGCCGGTCAGAAGTCGTCGTCGAAGGCGACCGAACCCTCGACCGCCACCTGGTAGGCGGAGACGCGGCGCTCGAAGAAGTTGGTCAGCTCCTGGACGTTCTGCAGCTCCATGAAGGAGAACGGGTTCTCCGAGCCGTAGCGGACCGGCAGCCCGAGCCGGCGCAGCCGCTGGTCGGCCACGCACTGCAGGTACTCGCGCATGGACGCGGTGTTCATCCCGGGCAGGCCGTCGCCGCACAGGTCGCGGGCGAACTGCAGCTCGGCCTCCACGGCCTCCTCCAGCATCGCCGTGACCTGCTTGCCCATCTCCTCGTCGAAGAGGTCGGGCTCCTCCTCGCGGACGGTGTCCACGACCGAGAAGGCGAAGTCCATGTGCATGGACTCGTCACGGAACACCCAGTTCGTCCCGGTCGCCAGGCCGTGCAGCAGACCGCGCGAGCGGAACCAGTAGACGTACGCGAAGGCGCCGTAGAAGAACAGCCCCTCGATGCAGGCCGCGAAGCAGATCAGGTTGAGCAGGAAGCGGCGGCGGTCCTCCTTGCTCTCCAGCCGGTCGATCTTCTCGACCGAGTCCATCCAGCGGAAGCAGAACTGCGCCTTCTCCCGGATGGACGGGATGTTCTCCACCGCGGCGAAGGCGGCGGCCCGGTCGTCCGGGTCGGGGAGGTAGGTGTCCAGCAGCGTCAGATAGAACTGGACGTGGACGGCCTCCTCGAAGAGCTGCCGGGAGAGGTAGAGCCGCGCCTCGGGCGAGTTGATGTGCTTGTAGAGCGTCAGCACCAGGTTGTTGGCGACGATCGAGTCCCCGGTCGCGAAGAACGCGACCAGCCGCCCGATCATGTGCTGCTCACCCGGGGAGAGCTTGGCCAGGTCGGCCACGTCCGAGTGGAGGTCGACCTCCTCCACGGTCCAGGTGTTCTTGATCGCGTCGCGGTAGCGCTCGTAGAAGTCCGGGTAGCGCATCGGACGCAGGGTCAGTTCGAAGCCCGGGTCGAGCAGGTTCTTCTCGGCGGTGGAGTCCGCCGCGATCTCGGTGGTGTGGGTGGACATTACTGGCAGGCCTCGCAGGACTCGGGGTTTTCCAGGGAGCAGGCGACGGCGTCCGCCGCTTCGGCCGTCTGCTGGACGGGGATCGGCGCGGCAGCCGCTCCGCTGCCGCCCGCGGCGCGCGCGATCCGGGTCGCCGGGCGCGAGCGCAGGTAGTACGTGGTCTTCAGGCCCTTCTTCCAGGCGTAGGCGTACATCGAGCTGAGCTTGCCGATGGTCGGGGAGGCCATGAAGAGGTTCAGCGACTGGCTCTGGTCGAGGTAGGGCGTACGGGCCGCCGCCATGTCGATCAGCGCGCGCTGCGGGATCTCCCAGGCCGTCCGGTAGAGCGACCGGATCTCCTGCGGGATCCAGTTGAGCTCCTGCACCGAGCCGTTGGACTCCCGCAGCGCCTCCCGGGTCTGGGCGTCCCACACGCCCAGCTCCTTCAGCTCCTCCACCAGGTAGGAGTTGACCTGGAGGAACTCGCCGGACAGCGTCTCGCGCTTGAAGAGGTTGGAGACCTGCGGCTCGATGCACTCGTACACGCCCGCGATCGAGGCGATGGTGGCCGTCGGCGCGATGGCGAGCAGCAGGGAGTTGCGCATGCCGGTGGCCGCGACCCGGGCGCGCAGCGCCGCCCAGCGCTCCGGCAGGCTCGGCTCCACCCCGAAGTGGTCGGGGTGCAGCACGCCGCGCGAGGCGCGCGTGGCGGACCACGCCGGGTGCGGGCCGTGCCGCTCGGCGAGGTCGCAGGAGGCCTCGTAGGCCGCCAGCATGATGCGCTCGGCGATCAGCGTGGAGAGCCGGGACGCCTCGGGGGAGTCGAAGGGCAGCTTCAGCCGGAAGAAGACGTCCTGGAGGCCCATCACGCCCAGGCCCACCGGCCGCCACCGCTCGTTCGACGCCGCGGCCTGCTCGGTCGGGTAGAAGTTGATGTCCACCACGCGGTCGAGGAAGGTCACGGCGGTGCGCACGGTGGCGTCCAGCCGCTCCCAGTCCATCTCCCCGTCCGCGCCCAGGTGGGCGCCCAGGTTCACCGAGCCGAGGTTGCAGACGGCGGTCTCCCCGTCGTCGGTGACCTCGAGGATCTCGGTGCACAGGTTCGAGGAGTGGATGACCCGGCCGGGCTCCGCGGTCTGGTTGGCGGCGCGGTTGGCGGCATCCTTGAAGGTCATCCAGCCGTTGCCGGTCTGCGCGAGGGTGCGCATCATCCGGGCGTACAGCTGGCGGGCCGGGACCGCGCGCTGCGCCAGCCCGGCGGCCTCCGCGGCCCGGTAGGCGGCGTCGAACTCGTCGCCCCACAGGTCGACGAGCTGCGGCACGTCGGAGGGGGAGAAGAGCGACCAGTCGGCGTCGGCCTCGACCCGGCGCATGAACTCGTCCGGGATCCAGTGGGCCAGGTTGAGGTTGTGGGTGCGGCGCGCCTCCTCACCGGTGTTGTCGCGCAGCTCCAGGAACTCCTCCAGGTCCGCGTGCCAGGTCTCCAGGTAGACGCAGGCCGCACCCTTGCGCCGGCCGCCCTGGTTGACCGCGGCGACCGAGGAGTCGAGGGTGCGCAGGAACGGCACGATGCCGTTGGAGTGCCCGTTGGTGCCCCGGATCAGGGAGCCGCGGGAGCGGACCCGGCTGTACGGCAGGCCGATGCCGCCCGCGTGCTTCGAGAGCCGGGCGACCTGGTGGTAGCGGTCGTAGATGGAGTCGAGCTCGTCGAGCGGGGAGTCCAGCAGGTAGCAGGAGGACATCTGCGGGTGCCGGGTGCCGGAGTTGAAGAGCGTGGGGGAGCTGGGCAGGTAGTCCAGCCGGCTCATCAGCCGGTAGAGCGCGGCGACCTCGTCGACGGCGCGGTCCGAACCGTCCTCCGCCAGCCCGCAGGCCACCCGGAGCATGAAGTGCTGGGGCGTCTCGATGACCTGGCGGGTCATCGGGTGGCGCAGCAGGTAGCGGCTGTGCAGCGTGCGCAGTCCGAAGTAGCCGAAGCGGTCGTCGGCGCCGTCGGCCAGCGCGACCTCGACGAGCGTGTCGAGCCGGGAGGCGTGGGCGCGGACGAACTCCGCGGTCCGGTCGGCGATCAGACCCTCGCGGTGACCGGTGGCGACCGAGGCGGAGAAGGAGACCGCGCCCTGGCTCGCGGCCTCGTCGGCGACCGCCCGGGTGAGCAGGCGCGCGGCGAGCCGGGAGTACTCCGGGTCCTCGGCGATCAGGCCGGCGGCCGCCTCGGTCGCCAGCTCCCGCAACTCGGCCTCGTCGGAGCCCGCGTGGCGGCCGCGGAGCGCGGCGGCGGCGACCCGGCCCGGGTCGGTCGCGGGCAGATCGGCGGTGAGGTCGGTCAGGGTACGCAGCAGCGCGGTGCCGGGGCCGTCGGCCTCCGTCACCGGTGCGGCGGCTGAAGCCGGATCGGCGGGCGCGATGGTCACGTGGTGCTCTCCCTCGCTCGGCTGGGGCCGCACGGACGGACACGACGGGCGCCGAACGGGCACACCTCACCCCGAACAGGGCAGCGCACCGCGCAGCGTCCACCGGCCCAACCCGCGAGGCCCGGACGATTTCGTCGCCCGGTTCGGTCGATCCGGGCAGGCTGACGGCAGGTCTTCGGACTTGGAAGTGTGCATTTCCAGCGCATTCATACCGTTGCGGGACAGTTCCGGATTCACACCGGATTCCCCTGCGACGACAGCGAGCAAGAGCATACATCTTGTGTCGCGGTCCGCACGCAACACCACATCTTGTGTCAGGGGTTCGGGTGGTGCGCTTTGCAGGGGAACAGATGTGGTAACGGCGCCGAGGCCCTGGGGGACGGGGCAGCGCGTCCCGCGGGCCGTCCGGATTCCCATTCGGGATCGCTCGCGGATCACCCGCCGGGGTCACCCCGGCGCGTCGGTTAGCCTGTCCGGCATGACGTTGAGGACCGGCGCGCGGGGTTCCGCGGAACGCACCGTCAGCGAGGCCGACACCGCTGCGGAGTTCGGCAGCGGCGACCTCCCGGTCCTCGGGACCCCGGGCCTGCTGGCCCTGCTGGAGGCCGCCACCGTCGACGCGCTCGCGGGCGCGCTGGAGCCCGGCCGCACCTCGGTCGGCACCCGGGTCCAGGTCGACCACCTCAAGGCCTCACCGGTGGGGACGACCGTGACCGCCACGGCGGAAGTCACCTACCTCGACGGCCGGTTGGTGCGGTTCACCGTGGCCGCCCAGGACGGAGCCGGCCGGCTGCTGGCCACCGGTGAGATCACCCGGGTGATCGTCGACCGCGACCGGTTCCTGGCCCGTCTCTGAGGCCCGGCGTCCGCCGACGCCGTCCGCTGCCCGGCCCCGCTCGCGGCGCTCCCGGACACGCCGACGGGCCGCCGCCCCCGTGTGGGAGGCGACGGCCCGCAGGCTCTCGTGACCGGCCGGCCGGGTCAGTGCCCGCCCGGCGCGCCCGCGGTGGCCGGCGGCAGTTCGGTCTCCACGCCCGGTTCGCCCGCGTCCGCGGTGTAGTCGGCCGCGGTGGTCTCGTCGATGCCGTCGGGCGCCTTCACCGCCCGCAGCACGACGGTGAGCACCACCGTGACGAGGGCGTTGAGGACGAACGCGGTGAGGCCGATGTAACCGATCTCACCGATCCCCGGGATGGCGTCCGCGCTGCCGCCGAAGTGCTTCTGTGCCGGATTGGTCGGACTCGGCACCCCGTACGCCGCGAGGGTGCCGTAGATCATGCCGACCGCCCAGCCGCCCAGCAGCGCCCAGCGGTGGAACCACCGGGTGAACAGGCCGCCCACCAGGGCCGGGAACGTCTGGAGGATCCAGATGCCGCCCAGCAGCTGGAAGTTGATGGCCACGGTCTTGTCCATGGTGAGGACGAAGACCAGCGCGCCGACCTTCACCAGCAGCGAGGCGAGCTTGGAGACCTTGGTCTCCTGCGCGGGCGTCGCGTCCGGCTTGAGGAAGTCCTTGTAGATGTTCCTCGTGAAGAGGTTGGCGGCGGCGATGGACATGATGGCCGCCGGAACCAGCGCGCCGATCCCGATCGCCGCGAAGGCCACGCCCGCGAACCAGGCCGGGAACATGTTCTCGAACAGCTGCGGAATGGCCAGCTGGCCGTTCTTGACCTCGATCCCCGCGGCGATCGCCATGAAGCCGAGGAACGCCAGCAGCCCCAGCATCAGCGAGTACAGCGGCAGGATCGTGGTGTTGCGGCGGATCACCTCACGGCTCCGGCTGGAGAGCGTCGCCGTGATCGAGTGCGGGTACATGAACAGCGCCAGAGCCGAGCCGAGCGCCAGCGTCGCGTAGGTCCACTGCGCGGGCTCCCCGGTCACCACCGATCCGCGCGGCTTGTCCGTCACCGGATTGGTCTGGGTGAACGCCTCGCCGGCCTTGGCGAAGATCGAGTCGAAGCCGCCGAGCTTGATCGGGATGTAGATGATCGCCACGGCGATCACGATGTAGATCAGCGTGTCCTTGACGAAGGCGATCAGCGCCGGCGCCCGCAGCCCCGAGGAGTAGGTGTACGCGGCCAGCACGCCGAAGGCGATCAGCAGCGGCAGGTCCTTGATGAACCAGTGGGTCGACTCGCCGCCGCCCACGCCCATCACGTCCAGCACCGCCTGAATGCCCACCAGCTGCAGCGCGATGTACGGCATCGTGGCGAGGATGCCGGTCACGGCGACGGCCAGCGACAGCCCCTTGGAGCCGAACCGGCCGCGGACGAAGTCCGAGGTGGTGACGTAGCCGTGCTTGTGCGACACCGACCACAGCCGCGGCAGGAAGGTGAAGATCAGCGGGTACACCAGGATCGTGTACGGCACCGCGAAGAAGCCCGCGGCGCCCGCCGCGTAGATCGCCGCCGGCACCGCGACGAAGGTGTACGCCGTGTAGAGGTCGCCGCCCAGCAGGAACCAGGTGATCCAGGTGCCGAAGCTGCGGCCGCCCAGGCCCCACTCGTCGAGGCTGTCGGCGTTGTCCGCCCGCCGCCAGCGCGCCGCCAGGAAGCCCATGGCCGTGACGGCCACGAAGAAGAAGATGAAGACGCCGAGGGCGACGCCGTTCACGCCGTCGTTCATTCCGGCGCACCTCCCTTGCGGGCCCGCTGCTCACGCCGGACCAGGACGTAGGCGAGCGAGGTGAGACCGGTGGACGCGAACACCCAGAACAGCTGGTACCAGTAGAAGAAGGGGATACCGATCACCGTCGGTTCGACCCGCGCGTACGAGCCGACCCACAGCATGGCGACGAACGGTGCGATCAGGCACAGTGCCACGACCACGCGCGGCGGCGTGATCACCGGCCTGGTGCCCTCGCTTCTCGGTGGCTGTTCCGACATGCCGCGGCTCCGTCCCTTGTCAGCGATCACTGCAGTGCGCAGGAAATCTAAGCGAGCGCGCGGCCCGGCGTCAGCCCCTGTCCGCATCTCGGTACGGACACACTTGGCGGAGCCGCAGGTCAGGGCGGGTGCGGCGCGTTCCCGGGAAGATCCCCGGGGGGCGCGCCGGAGGGCCGGGATCCGCCGGAGGGCCGGTCTCCGGTGGCGGGCCGGGCCCGGGCGCCGGGCCGGCCTCAGACCTCGGGCCGCTGCAGCCGCGCCACGAACTTGTAGCGGTCGCCGCGGTACACCGAGCGCACCCACTCCACCGGCTCGCCGTCGGTGTCCCGCGAGTGGCGCGACAGCATCAGCATCGGCAGCCCGACGTCGGTGCCGAGCAGCCCCGCCTCGCGCGGATTGGCCAGCGAGGTCTCGATGGTCTCCTCGGCCTCCGCGAGGCGCACGTCGTAGACCTCCGCCAGCGCCGTGTAGAGGGAGCTGTACTTCACCAGGCTGCGGCGCAGCGCGGGGAAGCGTTTCGCCGACAGGTGCGTGGTCTCGATCGCCATCGGCTCGCCGCTCGCCAGCCGCAGCCGCTCGATGCGCAGCACCCGGCCGCCGGGCGCTATGTCCAGCAGCCCGGCCAGCCGGTCGTCGGCCGTCACATAGCCGATGTCCAGCAGCTGGGACGTCGGTTCGAGGCCCTGCGCCTTCATGTCCTCGGTGTACGAGGTGAGTTGCAGCGCCTGCGACACCTTCGGCTTGGCGACGAAGGTCCCCTTCCCCTGGATCCGCTCCAGCCGCCCCTCGACGACGAGCTCCTGCAGCGCCTGGCGCACCGTGGTGCGGGAGGTGTCGAACTCCGTGGCGAGGGTGCGCTCCGGCGGCACCGGCGTACCGGGCGGCAGGGTCTCCGTCATCTCCAGCAAGTGCCGCTTCAGCCGGTAGTACTTGGGCACGCGAGCGGTGCGGTTCGCGCTCGCCGCCCCGCCGCCGTCGGCCCGTTCGCTCTCCATGGCCAGCCTTCCCGACTCACGTCCTGCTGCCGTCACCGGCTCCTCCGTCCGTCGCGGACATCGTGGCACGGTCCGGGCGCGCCGGGGCACGGCTCCCGCCCAGGTGTCGCCTCGGTAACGGACCCGGCCGCGGCTGAGGGGCGCCATTGACACCCCGATTGGTCCAGGCCAAGCTGGTCGGTCAGTGGTCTAAACCATTAGCCCCAACCGTTCGAGACCATGTCCCGGAGCCGACGCTGCAGTGAAGGGATGGCGCTTCTCCATGGCGACGCTCACCCGCAGGGCCGACACCCTCACCCGGGACGCCCTGGCCGTGCTCCAGCCCGGGTTCACCGGCACCACCGCCCCCGACTGGCTGCTGCGCCGGCTCGGCGAAGGTCTCACCTCGGTGGGTCTGTTCGGCCGCAACATCGCCGGCCCGGAACAGCTCGCGGCCCTCACCGCACGGCTGCGCGCCGAACGCGGCGACCTGCTCGTCGCCGTCGACGAGGAGGGCGGGGACGTCACCCGGCTGGAGGTCCGCACCGGATCCTCCTTCCCCGGCAACCTCGCCCTCGGCGCGGTCGACTCCCCGGAGCTGACCCGTGCCGTCGCCCGGGAGCTGGGCCGCCGGCTCGCCGCCTGCGGGGTCAACCTCAACTGGGCACCGTCGGCCGACGTCAACTCCGACCCGGACAACCCGGTGATCGGCGTCCGCTCCTTCGGCTCCGACCCGGAGCTCGTCGCCCGGCACACCGCCGCCTACGTCGAGGGGCTCCAGTCGGCCGGGGTCGGCGCCTGCGCCAAGCACTTCCCCGGGCACGGCGACACGGCCACCGACTCCCACCACGACCTGCCGACCGTCGGCGCCGGCCTCGCGACACTGCACGCCCGCGAACTGGTCCCGTTCCGCGCCGCCCTGCGCGCCGGTGCCCGCGCCGTGATGAGCGCCCACATCGTGCTGCCCGCGCTCGATCCGCACCGTCCCGCCACCCTCAGCCCGTCCGTCCTCGGCGGGCTGCTGCGGGCCCCCGTCGCCGAGGGCGGCCTCGGCTTCGAGGGGCTGATCGTCACCGACGGCATGGAGATGCGGGCCGTCTCCGACCGCTACGGCATCGAGCGCGGCAGTGTCCTCGCGCTGGCGGCCGGCGCCGACGCCGTCTGCGTCGGCGGCGGACGGGCGGACGAGGGCACCGTGCTGCGGCTGCGGGACGCCCTGGTCGCCGCCGTCCGCGCCGGCGAGCTCCCCGAGGAGCGGCTGGCCGAGGCGGCCGGCCGGGTCCGGGCGCTCGCCGCCCGGCCGCCGGGGGCGCCGGAGGCGCCCGCGGCCGACCCCGGTGCCGGCCTGGCCGCGGCCCGGCGCGCGCTGCGGGTCACCCCGCGCGCCGGCCACACTCCCCTGACCGCCCCGCCGTTCGTCGCGGCGTTCACCCCCGTCGCCAACATCGCGGTGGGGGACGAGACCCCGTGGGGCATCGCGGCGGAACTGGCCCGGCTGCTGCCGGGCACCGAGACCGGCACCTACGGCCGGGAGGCCGCGGACGGGGGCGGAATGCCGGAGATGATCGGAGATGTGCTGGAACGGGCGGGTGACCGTAGGATCATCGCCGTGGTCCGCGATGTTCACCGGCACCCCTGGATGGCCGCCGCGCTGGACGCCCTGCTCGCCGTCCGGCCCGCCACGGTCGTCGTCGAGATGGGCGTGCCCCAGGCGCCGCCCGCCGGAGCGCTGCACATCGCCACGCACGGAGCCGCCCGCGTCTGCGGGCGGGCCGCCGCGGAGGTCATCTCCGGCCGGACGGCCGGAAGCTGACGGCCGTGGCACCGGAACGACCGAACCAACGGGAGGCACCCAGCATGTCCGCCACCACTCCGGACCGGCCCGCCGGGCAGCCGGGCAGCATCATGTCCGGCGAGATGGCCGAACAGCCGGAGGTCCTGCGCCGGATCCTCGACGAGGGGGCGCCGAGGATCCGGGAGATCGCCGAACAGGTGGCGGCCCGTAACCCCCGCTTCGTGCTGCTCACCGCCCGCGGCACCTCCGACAACGCCGCGCTCTACGCCAAGTACCTGCTGGAGGTGCTGCTCGGCAAGCCCTGCGGCCTGACCTCGATGTCCACCACCACGGCGTACGGGGCGACCCCGGACCTCACCGATGTGCTGGTGATCACCGTCAGCCAGTCGGGCGGCTCCCCGGACCTGGTGGCCTCCACCGAGGCGGCCCGGGCGGCCGGGGCGATCACCCTCGCGGTGACCAACAACGCCGGCTCACCGCTCGCCGCGGTCTCGGAGTTCCACATCGACGTCCTCGCGGGCCCCGAGAAGGCGCTGCCGGCGACCAAGACGTACACCGCCGAGCTGCTGGCGCTCTACCTCTTCGTCGAGGGGCTGCGCGGCGGCGACGGCTCCGCCGCCAAGGTCCTTCCGGAGCTGGCCCGGCAGATCCTCGCCCGCCAGGACGAGGTCAGGGCGCTGGCCGCCCGGTACCGCTTCGCCGGGCGCATGGTGCTCACCTCCCGCGGCTACGGCTACCCGACCGCCAAGGAGGCCGCGCTGAAGCTGATGGAGACCAGCTACATCCCGGCGCTCTCCTACTCCGGCGCCGACCTGCTGCACGGCCCGCTGGCCATGGTCGACAACATCTCGCCGGTGATCGCGATCGTCACCGAGGGGAAGGGCGGCGAGGCCCTGCAGCCGGTGCTCGACCGGCTCCGCGGCCGGGGCGCCGACCTGGTCGTCATCGGCAGCCGGGCCGAGGTGGACCGGGCGTCCGCCGGCTTCGCGCTGCCCACCTCCGGCGTGGCCGAGGAGGTCCAGCCGATCCTGGAGATCCTGCCGCTCCAGATGCTGGCGTACGAGGTCACCATCGCCCGCGGACAGGACCCGGACGCGCCGCGCGCTCTGGCCAAGGTCACCGAGACCCACTGAGTCGCCGGGAAAGGGGCCGCCGGGAAGGGACCGCAGAGGAGGGGCCGCAGGGAAGGGCCGCCGGGGAGGCCGGACAACACTTCGGGCCACGGCGCCGGGACAGGACCCTCAACCTGTCCGGCACCGCAGCCCGGAGCTGGTGCCGGCCCACCGTCGTGCGGAGTGTGCGGTTCCCGCGGACGGCCGGCCGACCGGAGGCCACGGAGCAGTCAGGGCAGAGAGCGCCGTGTGCCTCTGTTCCGTCCTCCTGTGCGGGGAGGGCGGAGGCTTTACTTTCTCATTGTGGACTAGACCACTAACATCTGTCCATGCATCGGCAGAGCGTTCACCCATGCTGCAATGAACTCTGCCACAGGTAGGCTCACATTCGTGCCCTCCATGAACGACCTTGTACGTCAGCACACGGCCCTCGACGAGTCCGACCTCGAGTGGCTGCACCTGCTGGTCTCGGAGTGGCAGCTGCTCTCCGACCTCTCCTTCGCCGACCTGGTGCTGTGGGTGCCCACCCGGGACGGCGCCCGCTATGTCTCCGTCGCCCAGATGCGGCCGAACACCGGCCCCACCTCCTACCAGGACGACATGGTCGGGCACCTGGTCCCGCGCGGCCGCCGCCCGATGCTCGACGCCGCGCTCGACGAGGGCCGGATCGTGCGGGAGGGCGACCCCGAGTGGCGCGAGGAGGTCCCGGTCCGGGTCGAGTCCATCCCGGTCCGGCGCGAGGGCCGGGTCCTGGGTGTCATCGCCCGGAACACCAACCTGCTGACCGTGCGCACCCCCAGCCGCCTCGAACTCACCTATCTGCAGAGCGCCTCCGACCTGGCCCAGATGATCGCCGCGGGATCGTTTCCCTTCCCCGGCCAGCAGGTCGACATGGACGCCTCGCCACGCGTCGGCGACGGCCTCATCCGGCTCGACGCCGACGGCGTCGTGCAGTACGCCAGCCCCAACGCGCTCTCCGCCTACCACCGGCTCGGCCTCGCCGCCGACCTGGTGGGACACCACCTCGGCCGGACGACGGCCGAACTCGCCCCGTCCCGCGGCCCGGTCGACGAGGCCCTCGTCAAGCTCGCCAGCGGCTGGGCGCCCCGGGAGACCGAGGTCGAGAGCAACGGCGGCGTGATCCAGCTGCGCGCCATCCCGCTCAAGCCCAAGGGCCCCCGGATCGGTTCGCTGGTGCTGCTGCGCGACGTCACCGAACTGCGCCGCCGCGAGCGGGAGCTGATCACCAAGGACGCCACCATCCGGGAGATCCACCACCGGGTGAAGAACAACCTGCAGACCGTGGCCGCGCTGCTGCGGCTCCAGGCCCGCCGGATCGGTTCGGCGGAGGGCCGCGAAGCCCTGGGGGAGGCGGTCCGCCGGGTCGGCTCGATCGCGATCGTGCACGAGACCCTCTCCCAGACCCTCGACGAGCGGGTCGAGTTCGACGAGATCGCCGACCGGGTGCTCGCCATGGTGGCGGAGATCTCCCCGGGCCGGGTCACCGGCCGCCGGACCGGGCGCTTCGGGATCCTGGACGCCGAGGTGGCCACCCCGCTCTCCATGGTCCTCACCGAAGTGCTGCAGAACGCGCTGGAGCACGGCTTCGGCACCACGGCCGCGCCGGGCGGGGAGCAGGGGACGGTCGAGGTGTCCGCGGTGCGCGGCGGCACCCGGACCGAGGGCCGGCTGCTGGTCACGGTGCAGGACGACGGCCGGGGCCTGCCCGAGGACTTCGACGCCGGCCGGACCGGCAACCTGGGCCTGCAGATCGTCCGGACCCTGGTCGAGGGGGAGTTGGGCGGAACGTTCGACATGCTGCCCGCCCCGGAGCGCGGCACCCGGGTGGTGCTGGACATCCCCGTACGCGCCGAGAAGCACTGACCGCGGAACGCCTCTCGGCTCCGGTCGGCACCCCGCCCGCACAGCAGTGAGCCCCGCACAGCAGTGAGCCCCGGACCGATCGGTCCGGGGCTCACTGCTCACGGTGCGTGGGCACCCCCAGAAGCTGCTCCGGGGGAGCGGCTGGGGTACTGCGCGCTGCGGCTCGGGGGCGGGAGGTGCGCACTCGCTGTACGCGCCGCCCGGGCACGGGGGTGTTCGGGTCAGGCGCTGGCGTTGCGCGCCCGGTTGCGAGCGGCGCGGCGCTTCATCGCGCGGCGCTCGTCCTCGCTGAGGCCACCCCACACGCCGGAGTCCTGGCCGGACTCCAGCGCCCACTGCAGGCACTGCTCCATGACGGGGCAGCGACGGCAGACGGCCTTGGCTTCCTCGATCTGCAGCAGCGCAGGACCGGTGTTGCCGATGGGGAAGAAGAGCTCGGGGTCTTCCTCGCGGCAAACGGCGCGGTGACGCCAGTCCATGGCTGCTCCATCTCCTTGTATTACCAGCAGGTTGCTTGTGAATGTGAACGCTTTCACGAATCCCCCCACAAGGGAAGGGGCCTGCTTCCAGTTGCCTGGTGCGGTCCCAGCGAAATGAGGAGGGGTTCCGGCTCTCAAGGGGGCCTTCCTGCGGGCCGTCCCGATCGCCATGAAGAGACTCGCAAACCTCGGCGGCGGATACAACCCCTTCTGGAAAGTTTTTTTTGATTCCTTGGTGTCGTCTGGGTCACAGCCGTACTTCCAGTGGGTGGAAGCTGGCCTAAACGTTCGAGTGGAAGGACTTTTGCCCGTTCCGCTCACACAATCACACGCAGTGCACGGCGTACGCCTGTGAACGTCACGCTCGAACGCAGTCCCAGATGGTCGCCGTCCATCTGAAAGGGTGCCGGCGCCTGCGAATGCAAGGTGAAGTCCGTCAGGTCGTGCAGCGACACCGCGTGCTTCCCGCTCGGCCCCCGGTCGGGCGACGAGGTCAGCAGCTGCGTGGCGTACCGGGCCATCCCGGCGGCCGACAGCGTGCTCAGCCCGAGCACGTCGAGCGCGGTGTCGAAGGAGGCGCGCGGCGAGGCGTAGATCGGGCGATTGCCCAGGTAGGTCCAGGGAGCGGTGTTGCAGATTATCGAGAGCAGCAGGTTCTCGACCGGGGCGTGGCCCGGGCGCTCCAGGGTGATCGTGCTCTGCCGGCGGCGCTGCTCGGTGAGGAACTGCCGCATCAGCTGCCGTACGTACAGCGCGTGGGTCGAGCGCTTGCCCAGCTCGCGCTGCTGTTCGACCCGCCCGACGACGCCCGCGTCGAAGCCGAAGCCCGCGCAGAAGGTGAACCAGCGGGCGGGCACGCCCTCGTCCGCGGTGCCCGGGGTGCCGGCCGCGTGGCCCAGGCCCACGGTTCGCTCGCTGTGGTCACGCAGTGCGTCCAGCAGGGCGCCGGTCGCCTCCACGGCGTCGTTCGGCAGGCCGAGCGCACGGGCGAAGACATTGGTCGAACCCCCGGGGACGACACCCAGCCGCGGCAGCGCGTCGGGGTCCGGGCCGCGGTGCAGCAGCCCGTTGACGACCTCGTTGACGGTTCCGTCCCCGCCGAGCGCGACGACCAGCTCCGTCTCGCCGCCCTCGGCCGCCTGGCGGGCCACGTCGCGGGCGTGGCCCCGGTGCTCGGTCGTCACGACCTCCAGCTTGAGGTCGCTCGCGAGGGCGTGGATGAGGACGTCGCGCGTGCGGGCACTGGTGGTGGTTGCTGCCGGATTGACCACGAGAAGCGCGCGCATGCGCAGCAGACTACCCACCCTCCGGTACCGGGCCCAGCCGGGTGCCCGCCCGCCGGACGGCGCCGTGTGCCGGACGGGCCCCGGGGGCCGCGCGACCGGCCCCGCGGTGCTCCGTGGGCCGGGAGCTACCCTGCTGGGGTGAGCAAGCAGACCCAGGCCCCCGAAGACACCGGCCCCGCCGGCCCCCGCCCCACCCGGCTCACCGTCGCCGCCGCGCTGGCGGGGGCGGAGGGTGCGGCGCTCGCCGTGTTCGGGGCGTATCTGCTCGTCATGGGCCTGCTCGGGAGCCCCGAGAGCCCGACCCAGGCCGAGACGGGCGGGCTGACGCTGCTCGCCCTGGCGGCGCTGCCGCTGGCGGCCGCCCGTGGACTGCTGCTCCGCCGCCGCTGGAGCCGGGGACCGGCGCTGATCACCCAGATCATGGCCGTGCCGGTCGCCTGGACGCTGATCAGCACCGGCGGGGTGCTCATCGCGGTGGGGTCGGCCCTCGGCGCCGTGGCGCTGGCCGTGCTGGCGCTCCTGGTCAACCCGACGGCGACCGAGGCGCTGGGCATCGCACCGCGCGACGCCTGAGCGGGGCGCGGCGGCGACTGCCGTGACGCTGGCTCCGGCGGCCGGGCTGCGGCGGTGACGGTCGTGACGCCTCGCCGGCAGTGCTGCGGCGGTGGTGGTGCCGAGCCCCGTGGGGTGCCCCGGGGGCGACCGGGGAGCGGCTTGCCGGAGGCCGGTGCGGCCCCCGGCGCCGTCATTCCTCGACGAGCAGCTTGTCCCGCAGCTGGGCGAGGGTGCGGGCCAGCAGCCGGGAGACGTGCATCTGGGAGATGCCGACCTCCTGCGCGATCTGCGACTGGGTCATGTTCCCGAAGAACCGGAGCAGCAGGATCTTCTTCTCCCGCGGCGGCAGCTCCTCGAGCAGCGGCTTGAGGGACTCCCGGTACTCCACGCCCTCCAGGGCGTCGTCCTCCGCGCCCAGGGTGTCCGCGACGGCCGGGGACTCGTCGTCGGTGTCCGGCACGTCGAGGGAGAGCGTGCTGTAGGCGTTGGCCGATTCCAGCCCCTCCAGCACCTCCTCCTCCGAGATGCTCAGATGCTCCGCCAGCTCATGGACGGTGGGTGACCGGCCGTGCCGCTGGGACAGCTCGGCGGTGGCGGTGGTCAGCGAGAGGCGCAGCTCCTGGAGCCGGCGCGGGACGCGCACCGCCCAGCCCTTGTCGCGGAAGTGCCGCTTGATCTCCCCGACGACCGTCGGCGTCGCGTACGTGGAGAACTCCACCCCGCGGTCCGGGTCGAACCGGTCCACCGACTTGATCAGACCGATGGTGGCGACCTGGGTCAGGTCGTCCAGCGGCTCGCCCCGGTTGCGGAAGCGGCGGGCCAGGTGCTCCACCAGCGGCAGGTGCATCCGGACCAGGTGGTTGCGCAGCTCGGCGCGCTCGGGAGAGCCGTCGGGCAGGCCCCGCAGCTTGATGAACAGGGCACGGGCACCGCTGCGGTCGTGCGGGTCGGGCAACTGCCCGTGCTCGTGCTCGTACGCGTGCTCCGGTTCGTGCTCGCGTCGTTCACCGTGGCGCTGCTCGCCCTGGTGCTGCTCGTCCTGGCGCTGATGCTGATGCTGGTCCATGTGGTCCGCCCACTCTGCCTGCTGCTGCTCGGGGATGGCCGTACCGGGCACCACCCGTGCGACGCGCCTCTCGTCCGGCACCGGCCTGCCCGTCCCGTCCGTCACGGCTGTCCGGGGCCCGCGCCGCGCTTCTTGTGCAGACTGATGCTGACCGTGCGGTCCTCCGCGACCGACGAGTCGACTTCACCGGCGAGTGCGGAGAGCACCGTCCAGGCGAAGGTGTCGCGCTCCGGCGCGCGGCCGTCCGTGGTGGGCGCGGAGACGGTCACCCGCAGCGCATCGCCGACCAGACGGAAGACGCAGCTCAGCACGCTTCCCGGTACGGCCTGCTGCAGCAGGATCGCGCACGCCTCGTCGACCGCGATGCGCAGATCCTCGATCTCGTCGAGGGTGAAGTCCAAGCGGGCTGCCAGGCCGGCCGTGGCCGTACGCAGCACCGACAGGTAGGCACCCGCAGCGGGCAGCCGGACTTCCACGAAGTCCTGGGTCCCGGGCTCGCCTGCGATCTGGGACACCCTCACCTCCAAGGTGACACAAGCTGGTTGAGCTTTCCGAGCACCGGCACGGCGGCCCGCCGGGAGGCGGGACCGGGCCGACGCGGCACATGGTTCAGCTGCGACGCTATCGCGATCCGGGGGAAGAGGTCCCATGGACCGGGGAGCATCACTTATTGTAAGCCCCTGGGTACGCACAGTGGCTAGAGGTCTGCGCTCCCAATTCGAAGGGATGCCCGTCCGGTTGGCCGCTCAAGCGATCCGCTGATCCACGAAACACCACCGCCAGCTCTCGCCGGGCTCGAACGAGCGCATCACCGGATGTCCGGTGTCCTCGAAGTGCTGCGAGGCGTGCCGGAGCGGCGACGAGTCACAGCATCCCACGTGACCGCATTCCAGGCACAGACGCAAGTGCACGGGATGGGTGCCCGCGGCCCGGCACTCCAGACAGGTGTCGGACTGGGGCGACGGCTCGGGGTGCGGCAGTTCCTGAAGATGCGGGCACTCACTCATGATGGCCAGGTTAGATCGAGCCGAGGCGTGACGCGGCGGGTGCCGCACGCCTGAGACCGGGTGGAGCGGGCGGATGGCGGCATTTCCTCTGCTGGTGCTGGTGGCGGCCGGCGCCGCGATCGCGGGGCTGGCCCGCCGGACCCCGGTGCCCCCGCCGCTGGTGCTGGTGACCGCGGGCCTGCTCGCGAGCTTCCTGCCGGGCATCCCCGACTACACCCTGGACCCGGACATCGTGCTGCCGCTGGTGCTGCCGCCGCTGCTGCACCTGGCGGCGCTGGACAGCTCCTATCTGGGGCTGCGGGCCCATGTCCGGCCGGTGGCGCTGCTGTCGGTCGGATACGTACTGTTCGCGACCGCCGCCGTCGGCTGGGTCGCGTACACCGTCGTCCCCGGGATGCCGCTGACCGTCGCCCTGGTGCTGGGCGCCGTGGTCGCCCCGCCGGACGCGGTGGCCGCGACCGCCGTGGCCCGCAGGATCGGCCTTCCGCACCGGATCGTCACCATCCTCAAGGGCGAGTCGCTGTTCAACGACGCGACCGCGATCACCGCCTACCGGGTCGCCCTGGCGGCGGCCGTCGGGGAGGGGCTGACCTGGGGCGAGGGGCTGGCGGAGTTCGCGCTCGCCGCGGGCGGCGGCGTGGGCATCGGACTGCTGCTGATGGTGCCGCTGCACTGGCTGCGGACCCGGCTGCGGGACCCGCTGCTGCTCAACACCCTCTCGCTGCTGACGCCGTTCTTCGCGTACGGGGTGGCGGAGTCGGTCCACGCCTCGGGCGTGCTCGCCGTCGTGGTCGTCGGCCTCTACTTCGGGCACCGGGCCTGGCAGGTCGGCTTCGCGACCCGGCTCCAGGAGGCGGCGGTCTGGAAGATGATCGCCTTCATCCTGGAGTCGTCGGTCTTCCTGGTCATCGGGCTCCAGCTGACCGTCGTCCTGCGCGGCCTCGGCGGCTACGCCCCCGGGGAGGCCGCCTGGTACGCCGTCGTGGTCTTCGTGGCGGTCGTCGCCTCCCGCTTCCTCTGGGTGTACCCGGCGACCTATCTGCCGCTGCTGCGCGGGCCCGGCGACCGGCCGCCGTGGACCCATGCCTTCGCGGTGTCCTGGGCGGGGATGCGCGGGGTGGTCTCGCTCGCGATCGCGTTCTCGGTCCCGGAGACCGTGCACGGCGGCGGCGCCTTCCCGGCCCGCAGTCTGCTGCTGTTCCTGGCCTTCACCACCGTGATCGGGACGCTGGTGGTGCAGGGCGTGACGCTGCCGCCCCTGATCCGGCGGCTGAAGCTGCCCAGCCACGACCCGCAGGAGCTCCTGCTGGCCGAGGCGGAGGCGCAGAACGCGGCGTCCGAGGCGGCCCAGCGGCGGCTCGACGAACTGCTCGCCGACCCGCGCAACGCCCTGCCGCGCCCCCTGGAGGAGCGGCTGCGCACCGTGCTGGAGCGACGCCGCAACGCGGTGTGGGAGCGGCTCGGCGGGGTCAACGACCTGACCGGGGAGTCGGTCGACGAGACCTACCGCCGGCTCTCCCGCGAGGTGATCGCGGCCGAGCGGGACGTCTTCGTGCGCATGCGGGACGAGGGGCGGCTCGACGACGAGATGCTCCGGCTGCTGCTGCGCCGGCTGGACCTGGAGGAGGCGGCGGCGCACGGGGAGGAGCTCGCGGGGTAGGCCTCGCGCCGCGAGGGGCCTCCGTGCGCCGTTCCCGGAGGTCCGACCGTCAGCCCCGGAGGTCCGGCCGTCAGTCCCGCAGGGAGAGGTCCGGGCCGGTGACCACGGCTGCGACCGTCGTCCCCGGCGGGAACGCGCCCTCCTCGGCCAGGGCGGTGAGCCCGTAGAGCATCTTGGCCACGTACAGCCGCTCCAGCGTCGGACCGTGCCGGTCCGTGAAGTCGTCGGCGAACGCGTGCAGTTCGGGGGTGAGCCTGGCGTAGCCGCCGAAGTGGAAGCGCTCCTCGACCGTCCAGTGTCCGGTGCGTCCGCCGAAGGCCGCGTGCTGCAGCCGCTCGGTCTCGCGGTCGAGGAAGCCGCCCTTGAGGGCGGGGAAGCCGACGGCCCGCTGCTCCGGGGCGAGCCCGGCGGCCAGTCCGGCCAGGGTGCCGCCGGTTCCGCACGCCACGGCGACGACGTCCGCGGCGCCCCGCAGCTCCCGCCCGAGCGCGGTGCAGCCGCGCACCGCCGCCGTGTTGCTGCCGCCCTCGGGGACCGGGTGGAAGTCGCCGAAGCGTTCGCGCAGCTCGGCGGCCATGGCCGGCTCCGCCTTGCGCCGGTAGGCGGCGCGGTCGACGAAGTGCAGCTCCATGCCGTCGGCGGCGCAGCGGGCCAGGGAGGGGTTGAGCGGGCGGTCGGCCAGCTCGCCGCCCCGTACGACCCCGATCGTCCGCAGGCCGAGCAGGCGTCCGGCGGCGGCGGTGGCGCGCAGGTGGTTGGAGTAGGCGCCGCCGAAGGTGAGCAGCGCGTTCTGCCCCTGCTCGGCCGCGGCGCGCAGGTTGGGGACCAGCTTGCGCCATTTGTTGCCGGGTATGTCGGGGTGGATGAGGTCGTCCCGCTTGAGCAGGAGCCGGATGCCCCGGCGGGTGAAGCGCGCGTCGTCCACCGGCTCCAGCGGCGAGGGCAGCCGCGGACGCAGCAGGTCGGGATCGGGGGCCGGGGAACTCACCGGCCCATTGTCACCTGCGGTGATGCCGGGGCCTCGGCCGGGCGGGGGCGGCGGCCCATTCCCGTGCGCGCCGACCGGCCGCCCCGCGGCCCGCCTAGCGGACCGGGTGCGGCCGGCTCCGTGGGTGTCCCGCTCAGCTCCGCAGGAAGTCCTCGCCATGGGCCTGGGCGTGGTTCTCCACGGCGTCCAGCGCCTTCTGGGTACCCTCCGGGGTGCCCGTGCCGTGCCGCTCCGCGTAGTACGCCTCGCCCAGCCTCTTCACCAGGTCTTGGCCCGCGCGCTGGGCCTGTACGTCGTCGATCTTCTGCTTGCTCTGATGGAGCCCGCGCTGCGCCTGTTCCTTGGCGCGGTCCAGGAACCCTGACATGAGCTGCCTCCTGCGATCGATGCGGATGGGCGGATGCCGTCGCCCCGTCACCGGACGAGGTCCGCCCGGTGGACCGGAATCCCTGCGGCGGAAGGCATGAAAGGTCTGGATTGATATGGAATGCCTGCTCTCAGGGTAACCGACACCCGTTCCGCCGCCTCTCGTCGACGGTCCGGAGGGGGCACGGAGCGCCGGGAGCGGCGCGGGCGTCCGGATGTGTCCGGGCGCCGTGATCTATTCCCACTCATTCGAGTAATGGTGGGCTGCCGACGGCGGCTGCCAGGATGAACGGGCAGGTGGGAGACCTGCGTTGGCGCATCGAGGGGTGGGGCGATGGACACGTTCACGCAGAGCCGGGAGTGCCGCGAGGCCACGGATCTTCTCGAGCGGTCGCGCAAGGCCGTGAACCCGGCGCTGCGGGCCGCGGTGGACTCGCTGCCGGCCTCGATGCGGCGCATCGCCGCCTACCACTTCGGCTGGCAGGACGCCGGGGGCACCGCGACCGCGGGGAACGCGGGCAAGGCCATCCGGCCGGCCCTGGTGCTGGCCGCCGCCGGGGCCCTGGGCGGCCAGGCCGAGCAGGCGGTGCGCGCCGCGGCCGCGGTGGAGCTGGTGCACAACTTCACGCTGCTCCACGACGACGTCATCGACCGGGACCCGACCCGCCGCCACCGGCCCACGGCCTGGACCGTCTTCGGGATCCCGGACGCCATCCTCGCCGGGGACGCCCTGCACTCCCTGGCGCTGCGGATCCTCACCCAGGATCCCCACCCCGCCGCCACACAGGCGGCCGGCCGGCTCGCCGCCTGCGTGGTCGAGCTGTGCGACGGCCAGCACGCCGACTGCGCCTTCGAGCAGCGGGCGGAGGTCGGGCTCGACGAGAGCCTGGCCATGGCCGAGGCCAAGACCGGGGCGCTGCTCGGCTGCGCCTGTGCGCTCGGCGCGCTCTACGCCGGCGCCGGGGAGGGCGCCGTCGCGGCCATGGACGCCTTCGGGCGGGAGGCGGGGCTGGCGTTCCAGCTGATCGACGATCTGATCGGCATCTGGGGCGATCCGGCGGACACGGGCAAGCCGGTGGGGGCCGACATCGCGGCCCGGAAGAAGTCGCTCCCCGTGGTCGCCGCGCTGGCGTCGGGCACCCCCGCCGCGGCCGAACTCGCCCGGGTGTACGCGATGGAGGGCCCGCTGGACGCCGGTGCGCTGCGGCGGGCGGCGGACGCCGTGGAGCGTGCGGGAGGGCGGGACTGGGCGCAGAGCGAGGCCTGCGTCCGGATGGCCTCGGCCGTGGACCAGCTGGCCCGGGCGGTGCCGGATCTCGCGCACGCCGGTGACCTGCTGGCGCTCGCGGAGTTCGTGACCCGCCGCAGCCGCTGAGCGGGGGACCGGGGCCCGCTGTCCCCGTCCGTCCGGGGGCGGGGAGCCGGCCTCCGCCCTCTGGAAAGACCGCAAGCCCCGCAAGCCCCGCAAGCCCCGCAAGCCCCGCAAGCCCGGCAAGCTTGGCAAGCTTGGCAAGCCCAGGAAGTCCGGAAGCCCAGGAAGTCGGGAAACCCTGGAAGGCCGGGCCGGGGCGGCTCCGCGGACCCGCTCAGGGGCAGCGGATGACCTGGCCCGCGTACGAGAGGTTGCCGCCGAAGCCGAAGAGCAGCACCGGGGCGCCGGAGCGCACCTCACCGCGTTCCACCAGCTTCGACAGCGCCAGCGGGATGCTCGCGGCGGAGGTGTTGCCGGACTCGACGACATCCCGCGCGATCACCGCGTTGACCGCGCCCAGCTTCCGGGCGACCGGTTCGATGATCCGCAGGTTGGCCTGGTGGAGGACGACCCCCGCGAGGTCCTCCGGCTCGACGCCGGCCCGCTCGCAGACCCGGCGGGCGATCGGCGGCAGCTGGGTGGTGGCCCAGCGGTAGACGGCCTGGCCCTCCTGGGAGAAGCGGCTCGGCGTGCCCTCGATGCGTACGGCGTTGCCCATCTCCGGAACCGATCCCCAGACCACCGGGCCGATCCCCGGCTCCTCCGCGGCGGTGACCACGGCGGCACCGGCGCCGTCGCCGACCAGGACACAGGTCGACCGGTCCGTCCAGTCGGCGACGTCGGTGAACTTCTCGACGCCGATCACCAGGGCGCGGGTCGCCGAGCCGGCGCGGATGGCGTGGTCGGCGGTGGCGAGGGCGTGGGTGAAGCCGGCGCAGACGACGTTGAGGTCCATCACGGCGGGGGAGGCCAGGCCGAGCCGGGCGGCGACGCGGGCGGCGGTGTTCGGGCTGCGGTCGACGGCCGTGCAGGTGGCGACGAGGACGAGATCGATGTCCGCCGGCGCCAGGCCGCTGTGGGCCAGGGCCTTGCCGGCGGCGGTGGCGGCCATGTCGTCCACCGACTCCTCGGGCCCGGCGACATGGCGGGTGCGGATCCCGACCCGGCTGCGGATCCAGGCGTCGCTGGTGTCCACCATGGCGGCCAGCTCGTCGTTGGTCAGCACCGTGGCGGGCTGGTGGTGACCGAGAGCCAGTACGCGAGACCCGGTGGTCATGGGGCGTTCTCCCTGTTGCGCGGTGCGGGTGTGCTCCCAGTCTTGGGCCGACTCACCAGTAGGGCAGAGCGGGTTCCGCCAACGTTCCGCCGAGAGTTCTGGCACGACCCGCACAACCGGCACGGATCCGGGGCCGCCCGCCCCTGGTGCGCGGGCCCGGGGCCGGGCCCCGGGAGTGGGTCCGGAAGGCCCGGGAGAAACCGGGAAGGGCCCGGCCGCCGATGGCGGTCGGGCCCTTCCGGGATGTGCTGTCGGCCGGGCGTGACCGGGGGAACGCTGTCCCCGGCCGGTCCGGCCCGCCGTGATCAGGCCTTCTTGGTCTCCCAGAAGATCTTGTCGATCTCGGCGATGAGGTCCAGCAGCTTCTGGCCCGTCGCCGGGTCGGTGGAGCCCTTGGCGGTGCTCCCGGCCTTCAGCGCGTCGTTGACGAGCTGGTGCAGCTGCGGGTACTTCTCGAAGTGCGGGGGCTTGAAGTAGTCGCTCCACAGCACCGAGATGTGGTGCTTGGCGAGCTCAGCGCGCTCCTCCTTGATGGCAAGGGCCCGAGTGCGGAAGGCCGCGTCCTCGTTGGCCTGGTACTTCTCCTGGATCGCCTTGACGGACTCTGCCTCGATGCGGGCCTGAGCCGGGTCGTAGACGCCGCAGGGCAGGTCGCAGTGGGCGCTGACCTGAATCTTGGGGGCGAACAGGCGGGAGAGCATAGAGCTGTCCTTCCTCGTGATCGTCTTCTCAGGTGGGACATTACTCCGTGCGGGAGGCGTTTTCTCGGGCGCCCCAGGGGGCCTAGGACGAAAGTCCGGTGTCAGGCTGGTAAGCGTGGAGCGACGGACCGGGAGGTGCCGGATGCCGGAGGGTGGCCGGTTGCAGGGGTACGAACACGAGCCGGAGCGCGGCCGGCAGCCCCGGGGGGCCCTGCCGTACGGGCTCGCCGAGGTGGTCGGACCCTCCATGGTGCCGACCCTGCACCCCGGCGATCAGCTGGTGGTCCAGTACGGCGCCGAGGTGCGCCCGGGGGACGTCATCGTCCTGCGGCACCCGATGCAGCAGGACCTGATGATCGTGAAGCGGGCCGTGGAACGCCGCGCGGGCGGCTGGTGGGTGCTGGGCGACAACCCGTTCGTGGAGAACGACAGCCGGGAGTTCGGCGCCGTCCCCGAGGACCTGGTGCTGGCCCGCGCCCGGGTGCGGCTGCGGCCGCCGCGCGCGCTGAAGGGTCAGCGGTCGCCGGCGGCGCTGCTGTCCTGGGCGGCCTCGGCCGTCCGGCCGCTGGGGCCGGTGCGCTCGGTGCGCCCGGGCCGGTCCGAGCGCTCCGAGCCGCGTTCGGACCGCTCGCCCTCGAGGCGTTTGCGGGCCCGGTAGGCGGCCACGTTGGCACGGGTCGCGCAGCGGTCCGAGCAGTACCGCCGGGAGCGGTTGGTCGAGGTGTCGAGGTACGCCCGGCGGCAGGGCGGGGCCTGGCAGATGCCGAGCCGGTCGACGCCCAGCTCGGTGAGGTGGAAGGCGAGACCCATCGCCGCCGTCGCCGCGTAGCCGGCGGTCGCGTTCGCCGGGTGGTCCGCGATGTGCAGGTGCCAGTCGGGGCGGCCGTCGGCGTCCCGCAGCTCGTGGCCCGAGATCTGCGGGCTGACCGGGAACTCCATCAGCAGCGCGTTGAGCAGGTCGACCGCCCGTACCTCGTCGCCCTCGTCGGCCGCTTCGAAGACCGCCCGGAGCCGGGCCCGGACGCCGCGGAGCCGGGTGACGTCCGCCTCCGTCGTCCGCCGGGCCGCCTGGGCGGCCGGGCCGAAGAGCTCCCGCACCGCTTCGACCGAGGTCAGCTCGTCGGTGCCGTGGACCGGGTCCTCGCTGTTGACCAGGCGCACGGCGTAGTCCGAGTAATAGGCCAGTTCCACTTGTAGTCCTTACCGGGGGCGGTCTAGGGTCGGTGGCGCTCGGAGTAACGACCGAGTCTGCTTCGAGGGTATTACTGGTCGGACGGTTCGGAGGATCGGTATGACGGAGACGGTGGCCGCACGCGCGGACTGGACAGCCTGGCAGACCAGTTGGGACCGCCAGCAGGAGTGGTACCTCCCGGACCGCGAGGAACGCTTCCGGGTGATGCTCGACATGGTCGAGGCGCTGGTGGGCCCCGAGCCGAGGGTGCTCGACCTCGCCTGCGGCACCGGGAGCATCTCGGCCCGGCTGCTGCGCCGCTTCCCCGGGGCGGTCAGCACCGGCGTCGATCTCGACCCGGCGCTGCTGACCATCGCCCGCGGCTCCTTCGAGGGCGAGTCCCGGGCCGAGTTCGTGACCGCGGACCTGACGGACCCGGAGTGGACGAGCCGGCTGCCGCACCGGCAGTACGACGCGGTGCTGACCGCCACGGCGCTGCACTGGCTGACGAGCGACCAACTGCGGACCCTCTACGGGCAGCTCGCCGGGGTGCTCCGGGACGGCGGGGTCTTCGTCAACGCCGATCACATGCCCGACGCGTCGACGCCCCGGATCAACGAGGCCGAGCGGGTCTTCCGGCACGCGCGGCAGGAGCGGGAGAAGGCCGCGGGCGCCCAGGACTGGGAGGGCTGGTGGCGCGAGGTGGCGGCCGATCCGGTCCTCGCGGGCCCGGCGGCCGAGCGCTTCCGGATCTTCGGCAACCCGTCCGACGGCGACCACGCCGACGGCGAGGTGCAGTCGGCCGCGGCGCACGCCGAGGCACTGCGGGTGGCGGGCTTCGCCGAGGCGCGGACCGTGTGGTGCTCGCCGTCGGACGCGGCGGTGCTGGCGCTGAAGTAGCCCGTGCCCGTCGCGGCGGGGCCGCTCCGACGCGACGGCTCCGGGAGCCCGCGGGGCCTCGACGCCGGAATCCCGGGCCGGACGTGATCGTCCGGCCCGGGATTCCGCCGTTTCCGGCCCGGCTCCCCGCGGTCGGTTTCCCGTGGCGGGCGCCGGCCGTACCGCTAGAGCACCTTGGAGAGGAACCCCTTGGTGCGCTCGTGCTGCGGGTTGGTCAGCACGTCCCGCGGGTGGCCGGACTCGACCACCACACCGTCGTCCATGAAGACCAGCGCGTCGCCCACCTCGCGGGCGAAGCCCATCTCGTGGGTGACGACGATCATCGTCATGCCGTCCTCGGCGAGTCCGCGCATGACGTCCAGGACGTCGCCGACCAGCTCCGGGTCGAGGGCCGAGGTCGGCTCGTCGAAGAGCATCAGCTTCGGCTCCATGGCCAGGGCGCGGGCGATCGCCACCCGCTGCTGCTGGCCGCCGGAGAGCTGGGACGGGTAGTTCCGCGCCTTGTCGGCCAGCCCGACCCGGTCCAGCAGCCGCTGGGCCCGCTCCCGGGCCACGGCCTTGGTCTCGCCCTTGACCTGGACGGGCGCCTCCATGACGTTCTCCAGCGCCGTCATGTGCGGGAAGAGGTTGAACCGCTGGAACACCATGCCGATGTCCCGGCGCCGGAGAGCGACCTCGCTGTCCTTGAGCTCGTAGAGCTTGTCGCCCTTCTGCCGGTAGCCGACCAGCTCGCCGTCGACGTAGAGCCGCCCGGCGTTGATCTTCTCCAGATGGTTGATGCACCGCAGGAAGGTGGACTTGCCTGAGCCCGACGGCCCGATGAGGCAGAACACCTCGCGCGGGGCGACCTCCAGGTCGATGCCCTTGAGGATGTGGGCCGCGCCGAAGGACTTGTGGACACCCTCGGCCTTCACCATCGCGTTCATCCGACGGCACCTCCACGGTTGCTGAAGGAGGTCAGATTGACCTTGATTCGCTGGAACGGGGTCAGCGGCAGACTGCGCAGCGACCCCTTGGCGTAGTGACGCTCCAGGTAGTACTGGCCTACGCTGAACACACTGGTCATCACCAGGTACCAGAACGAGGCGACCAGGAGGAGCTCGAACGTCGCGAACGTCGTCGAGCCGATGTTCTGGGCAGCGCGCAGCAGGTCGACATACGACACGACCGTCACCAGTGACGACGTCTTGAGCAGGTTGATGAACTCATTGCCGGTCGGCGGGACGATCACGCGCATCGCCTGCGGCAGGACGACGCGGCGCATTGTCTTCGTCCCGGTCATGCCGAGGGCGTGTGCCGCCTCGGTCTGCCCCTCGTCCACGGACTGGATGCCCGCACGCACGATCTCCGCCATATAGGCGCCTTCGTTCAGCCCGAGCCCGAGGAGAGCGACCATGAACGGCGTCATGACGTCGGTCATCTCGTCCTTGTAGAAGCCGAGATTGAGGATCGGGAAGATGAGCGCGAGGTTGAACCAGATCAGCAACTGCACCAGGACCGGGGTGCCGCGGAAGAACCAGATGTACAGCCAGGCGACGCTGCCGGTCACCGGGTTCTTCGACAGCCGCATCACGGCGAAGACCAGCCCCAGCACCAGGCCGATGATCATGGAGAGAACGCTGATCAGCAGGGTGCGGCCGGCGCCCGCCAGGATGCGGTCGTCGAACAGGTAGTCCCCGACCGTCGCCCAGCGGATGTTGCCCTGGGAGAACGAGTACACCAGCAGGGCGAGCAGGCCCAGCACGACCACGGCGCTGACCCAGCGCCCGTAGTGCCGCACCGGGATCGCCCGGATGTCCTCCGGCGGAACGGAGGCGGTCTCCTTGGAGACCTGGGGCCCGTCGGGCGGGGTGCCGCCGTCGGACTCCTTCTTGAACTTGTCACTCACGGGGGTTGCCCTTCGAATGGAACGCGTGGGGTCAGGAACCGGCGTTGACGGCCGCCTTCTCCACGGCGCTGTCGGTTACGTCCCACTTCTCGAGGGCCTTCTTGTACGAGCCGTCGGCGATGCTCTTGTCCAGAGCCGCCTTGAGTGCGTCCCGCAGCTGGGTGTTCTTCTTGCTCACCGCGATGCCGAACGGACCGGCCTCGGTCTGGTCACCGGTGACCTCGAAGTCCTTGCCGCCGCCCGCCGTCTTCGCGATGTACGACGCGACAGGGAAGTCGTTGAGGTCGGCCACGGCGCCCCCGGACTTGACGCGCGTCTGGGCCTCGGCGTCGCTGTCGAAGGACTCGATCGTGAGCTTGCCCTTCTTGTCCTTGGCGCACTTCTTGGCCTGCTTCTGGAAGGTGGTCTCGTAGATCGTGCCGCGCTGGACGGCCACCTTCTGGCCGCACAGGTCATCCAGTGACTTGATGCCCTTCGGGTTGCCCTTCTTCACGAGCAGCGAGACGCCCGAGTTGAAGTAGTCCACGAAGTCCACGCCCGGGCCGGCCTTCTTGCCCTTGTCGTCGATGCCCTGCTGGCGCTCCTTGGTGTCGCTCATCGAGGACATGATGATGTCCGAGCGGCCGGAGTTCAGGCCGGTGATCAGCCCGTCGAAGGTTCCGCTGGTGAACTGGAACTGGACGCCCAGCTGCTTGCCGAGGGCTTCGGCGACCGCGGGGTCGACGCCGACGATCTTGCCGCCCTCCTCGAACTCCATCGGGGCGTAGGTGGCGTCGGTGCCGACTTTGATGACCTTGGACTTCTGGATGTCCTGGGGCAGCTCGGAGAAGAGGGGCGCCTGAGAGCCCTGGCTGCTCCCGCCCTCCTTGGCGCCTTCCGTCTGGTCACCGCACCCGGTGAGCAGCAGGGCTCCGGTGACCGCGATCGCGCCGGCGGCGGCCATCCGGGACCTGCGGGCGGCCGAGCGACGCGTGTAGCTTGCGGTCATGGCTGGGTCCTCCTGCATGTGAAGGGATCCGGCGGCCGGGAACGTTTTTTCGGGACCGGCCACCGTGTGTGATGCGCGCATCTTGCCATCCGGACGGCCCCGAACAGGGCGCCAGTCATGTCAAAATCGGATAACGGGTGACCCTCCCCGACCGCCGGACCGTCCCGACAACCGGGACGTGTGGGACATGGCGCGGAGAAGTACCGGGCGTCATGTCCGGATTGACGCTGTTCATGGGCGTGTGTTCACAGTTTTACCGCTATCACAGTAAACGTGGATGTCTGGCGCGGCGCTGCAATGGAAGTCACTCGTCCATCACTCCGCGCGTCCGGTAGAAAAGACCCTTACACCCCTCACCCGGGGCTCAGGGCGCGTGTGCGGCGCGCCCGGCGTCCGTACTACTCCCTGTGCGGCGGGCCATCCGCCAAGCAGGGCATCGGACGCGGTGCCCGCCCGTCCCGCAACCTGGGGCGGTTTACCCTCAAACAGAATCGACAAAGGGGTCAACAAAGTGGCAGCGGAGATCGTGAATCCTCGCAGTGACGGAGAGACGGACGGCGAAGGGCTCTTCGATCCGGCCTTCGCACTGCACCGGGGCGGCAAGATGGCCGTCCAGTCCACCGTGCCGGTGCGCGACAGGGACGACCTGTCCCTCGCCTACACGCCGGGCGTCGCCAAGGTGTGCAGCGCCATCGCCGAGCAGCCGGAGCTCGTCCACGACTACACCTGGAAGTCCCAGGTCGTGGCCGTGGTGACGGACGGCAGCGCGGTGCTGGGGCTCGGCGACATCGGGCCGGAGGCGTCGCTTCCGGTGATGGAGGGCAAGGCCATCCTCTTCAAGCAGTTCGGTGGCGTGGACGCGGTTCCCATCGCCCTGGACTGCCGGGACAGCGACGAGATCGTCGACACCGTCGTCCGGCTCGCCCCGTCCTTCGGCGGAGTGAACCTGGAGGACATCTCCGCGCCGCGCTGTTTCGAGATCGAGCGCAAGCTCCAGGAGCGGCTGGACATCCCCGTCTTCCACGACGACCAGCACGGCACGGCGGTGGTCACCCTCGCCGCGCTGCGCAACGCCGCCAAGCTCACCGACCGCTCGCTCGGCCAGCTGCGCGCGGTGATCTCGGGTGCGGGCGCGGCCGGTGTCGCCATCGCCAAGATCCTGGTCGAGGCCGGCATCGGCGATGTCGCGGTGTGCGACCGCAAGGGCATCGTGAGCCAGGACCGTTCGGACCTCACCGACGTCAAGCGGGAGCTGGCGGGCTTCACCAACAAGGCCGGGCTCTCCGGTTCCCTGGAGACCGCGCTCGACGGCGCGGACGTCTTCATCGGCGTCTCCGGCGGCACGGTCCCGGAGTCCGCGGTCGCGACGATGGCGAAGGACTCGCTGATCTTCGCCATGGCCAACCCGAACCCGGAGATCCACCCGGAGGTCGCGGCCCGCTACGCGGCCGTGGTCGCCACCGGGCGCAGCGACTTCCCGAACCAGATCAACAATGTGCTCGCCTTCCCGGGCATCTTCGCGGGCGCCCTGCAGGTGCGGGCCTCGCAGATCACCGAGGGCATGAAGCTGGCCGCCGCGGAGGCGCTGGCCGCCGTCGTGGCCGACGAGCTGAGCGCGGACAAGGTGATCCCGTCGCCGTTCGACGAGCGGGTCGCGCCGGCCGTGACCGCTGCCGTCGCGGCGGCCGCCCGGGCCGAGGGCGTCGCCCGCCGGTAGTCACCGCATGTTCCGCGTCCGCCGGTGCCTCCGGCGGACCCGGGCGGGCCGCGGCGCACGTACGGTGCGCCGCGGCCCGCGGTCGTTTCCGAAGGTGGTGGCCGTGCGGGCCTGTGCGGTGCCGCCCCGTCACCTCCTCGGCTGCCCGGGCCCGTCGGCCGACGGCCCGTCCGTGCGTCGGCCGCTCCTCGTGCGCCGTTCTCCGCCCGGTGCCCGATGCCCCCCATGCCCGGAGCTCGTCCGGCGTCCGGGCCGCCGTTCGGAGCAACGTCACACCGGTCCGTGGTTCCGCCCCGTCCCGCCCGCGGCCTAGGGTCAAGGTCATGTTCGCCGCCTACGCCGCTCGCATCGACCGTGACCAGCCGCTCAACGGCCTCGTGCTGGGGGACCGCCCCGCGCCGGAGGCCCGCCCCGGCTGGACGACCGTCAACGTCAAGGCCGCCTCGCTCAACCACCACGACCTCTGGTCGCTGCGGGGCGTCGGTCTCGGGGAGGAGTCCCTGCCGATGATCCTCGGGTGTGACGCCGCGGGGACCGACGAGCACGGGAACGAGGTGGTCATCCACTCCGTGATCGGACAGACCGGCCACGGCGTGGGACCGGACGAGCCGCGCTCCATCCTCACCGAGCGCTACCAGGGCACGTTCGCCGAACAGGTCACCGTCCCGGCCTGGAACGTCCTGCCCAAGCCGAAGGAGCTGTCCTTCGAGGAGGCCGCCTGTCTGCCGACGGCCTGGCTGACCGCGTACCGGATGCTGTTCACCAACGCGGCCGTCCGGCCCGGCGACTCGGTCCTGGTCCAGGGCGCGGGCGGCGGGGTGGCCACGGCCGCGATCGTCCTCGGCCGGGCCGCCGGACTCCGGGTCTACGCCACCAGCCGGGACGAGGCCAAGCGCAAGCGCGCCGTCGAACTGGGCGCGGTCGAGGCCTTCGAGCCCGGCGCGCGGCTGCCGCAGCGGGTGGACGCGGTGATCGAGACGGTGGGCGCCGCGACCTGGTCCCACTCCGTCAAGTCCCTGCGGCCGGGCGGCACGCTGGTCATCTCCGGCGCCACCTCCGGGCCCAGCCCGAAGTCCGCCGAGCTCAACCGGATCTTCTTCCTGGAGCTGAAGGTCGTGGGCTCCACCATGGGCGACAAGGGCGAGCTGGAGGACCTGCTCAGCTTCTGCGCGGCGACCGGCGTACGGCCCGTCATCGACAGCGTGCTGCCGCTGGACCGGGCCCGCGAGGGCTTCGAGAAGATGGCCGGCGGAGACCTCTTCGGCAAGGTCGTTCTGACGGTGTGACACCACGCGCCTCCGGGCCGTGCGGCGGCGCCGCCCGGTGCGACACCCCGGGCGGCGCCCGGTGCGGAACGCACCACGGACCCGGCCGGGCGGGGCGGATCCCTCCTCCCCGTCCGGCGGCCGGGTGCCCGGGGGTCACTCCGTGGGCTGCCGGTCCTCCGGGCCGTGCAGCAGCGCCGCCAGGTGCGCCGCCGCCGTGGACAGATGGCGCCGGGCCTCCCGCAACTGGTCCTCGCTGACGCCGTGGTCGCGGGCGAGGTCACGCACCTCGTCCCGGAAGCGGTCCAGGAGACGCTCCAGGTCACGGGCCGGGTCGGCGGACGGCGCGGCCGGATCCTCGGCCCACTGAGGGGTACGGCCGGCCGGCTCGGGCCGGATGTACGGGGGCCAGGCGGTGACCCGCTCGGCCAGTCCGCCGAGCGTCCCGACCTGACGGCTCAGTTCCGTCATGCCCTCGCGCAGCGCGCCCTGCCAGTCGCCGGTCCGGGCGTGCGACTGCACCTGGTCCTGGACCTGACGCGCGATCCGCCGGACCTCCTCGTGCGCCTGCGCCCGCGCGTCCTTGGCCTGCTCGCGGGCCCGTTGGGCGTCCTGCTGCGCCCGTCGGCTCTCCTCCCGGGCCCGGCGGGCCTGTTCCTTCCACTCGTCCTTGGCCCGGCGCATGTCCTCCTTGGCCTGCCGCCAGGCGTCGCTGTCCTCCCGGGGAGCCTCGTGACTCCGTCCGGACGTCCGGGCGTCGCGGGCGGCGGCGCGCATCTCCCGGCGGAGGTCGCCGGCCGACGCGCTGACGTCCTGCCGGATCTCGGCGGCGAGTTCGGCCACCGAATCGCGGATCTCCAGCTCCAGCTCGGCGAGTTCCCCCTGCCGGCCGGCGAGTTCCGCGCGCCCGGCGTCGGTGATCGAGTACACCTTGCGGCCGCCCTCGGTGGTGTGGGTGACCAGGCCCTCGGCCTCCAGCTTCGCCAGGCGGGGGTACACGGTGCCGGCGGACGGCGCGTACAGCCCCTGGAAGCGCTCCTCCAGCAGACGGATCACCTCGTAGCCGTGGCGCGGCGCCTCGTCGAGCAGCTTGAGGAGGTAGAGCCGCAGCCGGCCGTGGGCGAAGACGGGGGGCATGTCAGAGCACCTTCTTGTCGGTGGGGCGTGCGGGTGCGGCCGTGCCGTCGGGGCCCGCGGGCGCGGTGCCGTCGTCGAGGCGCGGGCCGCCGGCACCGTCGGGCGCTCCGGCGTCCTCCGCGGCCGGCCGGCGCAGCAGGGCGATGGCGCCCGAGACGGTCGTGGCGGTGAGGGTACCGGTACCGGCGCCGAGGGTTCCGGTGATGCGCTTGGCGCCCCACTGGCCGGTGACCCGCAGATCGTCGAACGCGTTGGAGAGCGCGCCGCTGGTGGTGTTGGCGGTGACCGTCGCGTCGGCGGGGTGCGGCAGCCGGATCGCCACCTCCCCGGAGACGGTCGTCAGACGGATGTCCGGGCCCGTGCCGACGGGGGCGAGGTCCAGCGCGAGGTTGCCGCTGACCGTCTCCGCCTTCACCGAGGTGCCGGAGCCGTCGAGCACGGTCATGTCGCCGGAGACCGACTGGAAGTGCAGGTCACCGGTGACCGACTGGGCCTCCAGCCGGCCGCTGACCGTCTCCGCCCGGACGGGGCCGGTGAGCCCGACGAGGGTGCTGTCACCGGAGACGCTCCGCAGCTCCGTAGGCCCGGCGACGCCGGAGACGAACGCCGCCGCGCCGACCACCCCCACCTCGACACCGGCACCGGCCGGAACGGTGACCGACACGACGGCGTGCCGGTTCCAGCTCCTGCGGTCGAGCCAGTTCCTGCGGTCGAGCCAGGCGAAGAGACCCTTCCGGGCCAGGTCGTCGTAGGTGACCGTCAGGACGCTCCCCTTCCGGGTGACGGTGAGCGGCGGCCCGTTCAGCTCCGAGATCTCCAGCCGGGCGGGCTCCCCGCTGTCCGTGCCGACGACATTGACCGTGCCGCCCACGATGCGCACGGTGACGGCGCTGACGGGCTCGTCGAGGGCGAGCGTGCGCGGCGCGTCGATGGACCACTCGGAACGGGCTGACATCCCTGACCTCCTCCGGGCGGAACGCGACGCAACATATCGCGTCCCTTTCCTGAACACGATATATCGCGGATTGGGGAAGTCAAGGGAGTCCGGGACGCGTAAGTCGCGATACGGGGCCCGCACCGGACGGTCGCGATACGGCGCCGGGCCCGGCCCCTGTGTCAGGGCGGGGCCGGCTGCGGCCTACTCGTCGTCCTCGTCGTCCAGCCGGGCGAGCCAGGTGGCCAGCCGCTCCACCGGGACCTCGAAGTCCGGGTTCAGGTCGACGAATTCGCGCAGCCGCTCGGCGACCCAGGCGAAGGAGACCTCCTCCTCGCCCCGCCGGCTCTCCAGCTCCTCGATACCGCGGTCGGTGAAGTACACAGTGCTGCTCCAGGTCGGTGAGTGCTTGCGCCCCAGGTTATGCGGGCGCCGAGGGGCCCGGCCGGAGTGGGCCCGGGCGGGGGCGTGCGGGGGTGCGGCAGTGCGGAACGGCCGCCCCGGGGACGGCCCGGACCTCGGACGGCCGGACCGGGGGAGCCCGAGCCGGTCACGCCGGAGGGCCCGGCACCGCGCATCCGCGGTGCCGGGCCCTCCGTGCCGTGGCGTACTGCCGGCCGTGGGTCAGATGTCGAAGACCTCGTCGACCAGGGCCTGCTGCTCCGCCTGGTGGCGCTTGGCCGAACCGACGGCCGGGGAGGAGGAGTGCGGCCGGGAGACCCGGACCAGACGCTCCTTGTGCGGCACATCGGCGCCGACCGCCAGATCGAGGTGGTCGATCAGGTTGAGCGCGATGAACGGCCAGGCACCCTGGTTCGCCGGCTCCTCCTGGGCCCAGACGAACTTCTCCGCGCCCGGGAACTTCGCCATCTCCTCCTGGAGCTCCTTGCCCGGCAGCGGGTAGAGCCGCTCCAGCCGGACGATGGCGGTGTCCGTCGCGCCGCGCTTCTCCCGCTCCGCCGCGATGTCGTAGTACACCTTGCCGGAGGTGAAGACGACCTTGCGGACGGCGGCCGGGTCGACGGTGTCGTCGCCGATCACCGGGCGGAAGCCGCCGGTGGTGAACTCCTCGGCCTTCGACGCCGCCGCCTTGAGCCGGAGCATCGACTTCGGGGTGAAGACGACCAGCGGCTTGTGGTGCGGGTTGTGGACCTGCCAGCGCAGCAGGTGGAAGTAGTTCGACGGCAGCGTCGGCATCGCGACCGTCATGCTGTTCTGCGCGCAGACCTGGAGGAAGCGCTCGATCCGGGCCGAGGAGTGGTCCGGGCCCTGGCCCTCGTAGCCGTGCGGCAGCAGCAGGGTGACGCCGGAGGTCTGGGCCCACTTCTGCTCGGCCGAGGAGATGAACTCGTCCACGACGGTCTGGGCGCCGTTGACGAAGTCACCGAACTGCGCCTCCCAGAGCACCAGGGCCTCCGGGCGGGCCAGCGAGTAGCCGTACTCGAAGCCCATCGCCGCGTACTCGCTGAGCAGCGAGTCGTAGACGTTGTACCGGGCCTGGTCCTCGGACAGGTACAGCAGCGGGGTGTAGTCGTCGCCGGTCTCCCGGTCGACGAGCACCGCGTGCCGCTGGCCGAAGGTGCCGCGGCGGGAGTCCTGGCCGGACAGCCGGACCGGGGTGCCCTCCATCAGCAGCGAGCCGATGGCCAGGGTCTCGCCCATCGCCCAGTCGATCGTGCCGTCCTCGACCATCGCCGCGCGGCGCTGCAGCTGCGGCAGCAGCCGCGGGTGCACGGTGATCCGCTCGGGGATGGTGACCTGGGACTCGGCGATCCGCTTGACGACCTCCTGGGAGATCCCGGTGGTCACGGCGACCGGGAACTCCGGCTGGGCCTCGGGGATCTCCGCCGGAGCCGGGGCCGACGTGGCCTCCCGGACCTCGGTGAAGACCTTCTCCAGCTGGCCCTGGTAGTCCTGGAGCGCCTGCTCGGCCTCCTCCAGCGTGATGTCGCCCCGGCCGATCAGGGACTCGGTGTAGAGCTTGCGCACCGAGCGCTTCTTGTCGATCAGGTCGTACATCAGCGGCTGGGTGAAGGACGGGTTGTCCATCTCGTTGTGACCGCGGCGGCGGTAGCAGACGAGGTCGATCACGACGTCCTTGTTGAACGCCTGGCGGAACTCGAAGGCCAGCCGCGCGACGCGGACCACGGCCTCCGGGTCGTCGCCGTTGACGTGGAAGATCGGCGCCTCGATCATCCGCGCCACGTCGGTGCAGTACATCGACGAGCGGGACGCGGCCGGGGCGGCGGTGAAGCCGACCTGGTTGTTGATCACGATGTGCACGGTGCCGCCGGTGCGGTAGCCGCGCAGCTGCGACATGTTCAGCGTCTCCGCGACCACGCCCTGGCCCGCGAAGGCCGCGTCGCCGTGGAGCTGGATCGGCAGGACGGTGAAGTCCGTGCCGGCCTTGCCGATGATGTCCTGCTTGGCGCGGGCGACACCCTCGACGACCGGGTCCACGGCCTCCAGGTGGGAGGGGTTGGCGGTGAGCGAGACCTTGATCTGCTCGCCGTCCAGACCGGTGAAGGTGCCCTCGGCGCCCAGGTGGTACTTCACGTCGCCGGAGCCGTGCATCGACTTCGGGTCGAGGTTGCCCTCGAACTCCCGGAAGATCTGCGCGTACGACTTGCCCACGATGTTGGCGAGGACGTTCAGCCGGCCGCGGTGGGCCATGCCGATGACGGCCTCGTCCAGCCGGGACTCCGCCGCCGAGTCGATCACCGCGTCGAGCAGCGGGATGACGGACTCGCCGCCCTCCAGCGAGAAGCGCTTCTGGCCGACGTACTTCGTCTGCAGGAAGGTCTCGAAGGCCTCCGCGGCGTTCAGCCGGCGCAGGATCCGCAGCTGCTCCTCGCGCTCCGGCTTGGTGTGCGGGCGCTCCACGCGGTCCTGGATCCACTTGCGCTGCTTCGGGTCCTGGATGTGCATGAACTCGATGCCGGTGGTGCGGCAGTACGAGTCGCGCAGCACACCGAGGATGTCCCGCAGCTTGAGCATGGACTTGCCGGCGAAGCCGCCGACCGCGAACTCGCGCTCCAGGTCCCACAGGGTGAGGCCGTGCTCGACGATGTCCAGGTCGGGGTGCTTGCGCTGCTTGTACTCCAGCGGGTCGGTGTCGGCCATGACGTGGCCGCGGACCCGGTAGGAGTGGATCAGGTCGAAGACCCGCGCGGCCTTGGTGACGTCGTCGTCGTGGGTGACGTCGATGTCCCGCATCCAGCGGACCGGCTCGTACGGGATCCGCAGCGACTTGAAGATCTCGTCGAAGAAGTCGTTCTCGCCGAGCAGCAGCTGGTTCATGATCCGCAGGAACTCGCCGGAGGCGGCGCCCTGGATCACCCGGTGGTCGTACGTGCTGGTCAGCGTCATGACCTTGGCGACGCCCAGCTTGTTCAGGGTGTCCTGCGAGGTGCCCTGGAACTCGGCCGGGTAGTCCATGGAGCCGACGCCGATGATGAGGCCCTGGCCGGGCATCAGCCGCGGCACGGAGTGCACGGTGCCGATGCCGCCGGGGTTGGTCAGCGACGCGGTGACCCCGGTGAAGTCCTCCATCGTCAGCTTGTTGTTCCGGGCCCGGCGGACGATGTCCTCGTACGCCTGCCAGAACTCGAAGAAGTTGAGCGTCTCGGCCTTCTTGATCGCCGCGACGACGAGCTGACGGTCACCGTTCGGCTTCACCAGGTCGATGGCGAGGCCGAGGTTGACGTGCTCGGGCTTGACCAGCGTCGGCTTGCCGTCCTTCTCCGCGAAGGAGTGGTTCATCGACGGCATCGCCTTCAGCGCCTGCACCATGGCGTAGCCGATGAGGTGCGTGAAGGACACCTTGCCGCCGCGGGCGCGCTTGAGGTGGTTGTTGATGACGATGCGGTTGTCGAACAGCAGCTTCACCGGGACCGCGCGGACGGACGTGGCCGTCGGCAGCTCCAGGGAGGCGTTCATGTTCTTCGCGACGGCCGCGGAGGGGCCGCGGAGCGGCACGAACTCGGCTCCGGACGGCGCCGGGGCGGCGGCCTTGGCGGCGGGCTTCGCGTCGGCGGCCTTGGCGGCCGGCTTGGCGTCCGCGGGCTTGGCCGGCGCGGCGGGCTTCGCCTCGGCGGGCTTGGCGGCGGGCTTCGCCGCCGGGGGAGCGGCCGGCGCGGCCGCGTCCTTGGCTGCGGGGGCGGCGGCCTCCGGCTTCGGCGCCGGGACCGGGGCCCCGGGCTTCGCCTGCGGCGGCGCGGCCACCGCGGAACCGGTGTCCTGACCGGGCTTGTAGTCGGCGAAGAAGTCCCACCAGGCTCGGTCGACCGAGTTCGGGTCCTGGAGGTACTGCTGGTAGATCTCGTCGACGAGCCACTCGTTGGGACCGAAGGCGGCCGCGGGGTTCTTCCCCTGCCCGTCTTCGTCTGTCGAGATGCTCGAGGTATTGGGGGACTGTGGCGACACGGCGGCAACCGCCCTCTTCCGCTTCCTAAGGTGGTGGACAGCGGAAATAAAGGCTACGCCCCTCCGGCCCGTGGTTGCAGGCCGGGCCGGTCAGTCGTCGCGCAAGTCACACTGATCGGCGGGTTTCGGCGCATGTTTTGGCGGGAAACACCGTGGGTTCGTGCCCGAACGGGTACGCCTGATCACCCGGCGCGGGCAACGGGCCCGGACGGGGTGCTTCCGCGGAGCCGCACCCGGGCCCCGGCCACGTCCTCCGTGGCGGGTCCGCCGGGCGGGTCCGTCGGTGCGGATGTCCCGGGGCCGGTGATCGGCCCCGCTTCCTCCACTTCCCGTTCGACCCTACGTCAACCCTGTGTCGTCGCGTTGCCCGGCAGAGTGACCCGGATCCGGCAGCCGCGCGGGGATTCGGCCACCCCGATGCTGCCGCCGTGCAGGTCCACCGCCCAGCGCGCGATGGCCAGGCCCAGCCCCGTACCGCCGTCGCTGCCCGGCCCGTGCGGGGTGGAGACGCTGCCCCGGTTGAAGCGCTCGAAGATCCGGTGCCGCTCGGACGCCGGGATGCCGGGGCCCTCGTCCAGGACCTCCAGGACCAGGCTGCCCGGCCCCTCGGAGCCGCGCCGGGCCCGCAGGGTGACCCGGCCGTGCGGCGGGCTGTGCTTGACGGCGTTGTCGACCAGATTGGCCACCACCTGGTGCAGCCGCTCCGCGTCCGCGTGCGCGGTCAGCTCGGGCGGCGTGACGTCCAGGTGCAGGTGGACGTCGGCCCGGGCCTGCTTCTGGCCCCGGGCGGCGGCGGCCATGCTGGCCTCCTTCAGCACGCCCGAGAGGTACGGCCACACCTCGAAGCGCCGGGTCCGCAGCGGGACGACGCCGTTGTCCAGCCGGGACAGGTCCAGCAGGGTCTCCACCAGCCGCCCCAGGCGCTCCGTCTGGCGCAGCGCGGTGCGCATCGTCTCCGGATCGGCCTCGGACACCCCGTCGACGACGTTCTCCAGCACCGCCCGCAGGCCCGCTATGGGGGTGCGCAGCTCGTGCGAGACGTTGGCGACCAGCTCCTTGCGGTGCCGGTCCACTGCCTCCAGGTCGGCGGCCATGTGGTTGAAGGTCTCCGCCAGGTCGCCCAGCTCGTCCCGGCGCCCCTCGCGGACCCGCCGGGTGTAGTCGCCGTTGGCCATCGCCCGGGCGACCGTCTTCATCTCGTCCAGCGGCGAGGTCAGGCCGTGCGCCACGAACTGCGTGATCAGCATCGTGGCGATGATCGAGAAGATGGTGACGATCCGGAGCTCGGTCGCCGTGTGGATGGAGACGAAGACCAGCAGGGTGGTGATGGTCACCGAGGCGATGACCAGCGCTCCCAGTGCGGCCTTGACCGAGCGGTACGGGTCCAGCGGCCGCAGCGCCTCCCACAGCCGGTGCACCGGGCCGGGCCGCGTCGGGTCCGGCGGGCGCCTGTTCACGGCGCCGGGGCGGCCGGGGTCTCGAGCGCGTAGCCCACACCGTGCACGGTGCGGATGCGCTCCGCGCCGATCTTGCGCCGCAGCGCCTTGATGTGGCTGTCGACGGTTCTGGTGCCGGAGGCGTCCGCCCAGTCCCACACCTCGGCCAGCAGCTGCTCCCGGGAGAGCACCGCGCGCGGCGTGTTGGCCAGGCACACCAGCAGGTCGAACTCGGTCGGGGTGAGGTGCACGTCCTCGCCCCGGACCCGCACCCGGCGCTGCGCGTGGTCGATCTCCAGCTCGCCGAAGCGCAGGATCCCGGTCCGCGGGGTGGTCGCGGCCTGCGTGGCCCGCTCCACCCGGCGCAGCAGGACGTGCACCCGGGCGGCCAGCTCCCGCATGGAGAAAGGCTTCGTCATGTAGTCGTCCGCGCCGACCCCGAGGCCCACCAGCATGTCGGTCTCGTCGTCCCGGGCGGTGAGCATGAGCACCGGCACCGGCCGTGCCGCCTGCACCCGGCGGCACACCTCCAGCCCGTCGAAGCCGGGCAGCATCACGTCGAGGACCAGCAGATCGGGCTGCCAGGCCTCGGCGGTGTCCACGGCGGCGGGGCCGTCCATGGCCGTCTGCACCTGGAATCCCTCGGCGCGCAGCCGGACCGCGATGGCGTCCACGATGGTCGCATCATCCTCGACCACGAGGATGCGGCGCTGGGCGCCCGGAGTGGGCGCCGCGCCGCCGAGCGCGCCGTTGTGTGTCTGCTCCATCGTCCCTGCCCCTGCGAGGTTTCCCCGTGCCGTACCGGCCCCGGTCGCTGCTTGGAGCAGGGTACGGGCAGCGTGCGTTCCTCGGCTACGCAGGGCGAATCGCGAGGTGGACGGCGTCGGGGACGCCTCGGGCAACCGGGATCTCTTCGGTCCGTACATCCACGAACCCGGCATTGCGCAACGCGTCCTCGAACGCCGCGGAGGGCTGCGCCGACCACACCGCGAGCACCCCGCCCGGCGTCAGGCGCTCCCGGCAGGCCGCCAGGCCCGCCGGCCCGTAGAGACCGCCGTTGTCCTCGGTGACCGTCCAGTCGGGCCCGTTGTCGATGTCCAGGCACAGCGCGTCGTACCGGTCGGCGGGCCCGTCGGTGCCGTGCACATGGCCGACGAGGTCGGCGCGGAGGATCTCGGTGCGCGGGTCCGCGAGCGCCGGCGCGGAGATCCGCGCCAGCGGCCCCGCGCGGTGCCAGTCGATCACCGCCGGCTCGCGCTCGACGACCCGGATGCGCCCCCAGCGGGGCTCCTCGGCGGCCCTGACCAGGGAGAATCCCACCCCGAGGCCTCCGATGAGCACCGTGGGCGACGGGCGGTCGTCGGGCAGCGCGGCCAGCGCGGCGTCGATCAGCAGCCGTTCGGAGCGTCCGTCGGAGGTGTCCATCAGGAAGCAGCCGTTGGCGATGATCTCGAAGTGGCCGCCGCGGCGCCGCAGCACCACCTCGCCGTACGGACCCTCCCGGCGGTCGACCGTGACCGGCCCGGAGTCGCCCTCGGTCGGTGTCGTCGGGATCGGCAGGGGCATGGCTGACGGATTCCTCTCGCTGCGGGCCGGTCGGCACCGGGCCTCCCGGACCGGCGGGCCGGCCCGCCGCCCGGACCCGCCCGGCGCCGCGCACGCCGCCGGGTCACCCGGATGCACCCATCAGCGTAGCGAGCGGCCCGGTGGCGTCGGGGGCGGACGGTTTTCGCCGCGGCCCGGTTGCCCGGAGTGAGGTATCTCATAGACGTGAGGTGCGGGGGCTTCGACCGGGAGCGGACGAGCCCGGCGGATGCGAGCACCCCGGCCGGCCCGGACGCGGCCCGGACGGGGCGCCGGCTGCTGTGCCGGGCGCCCGCGGACCGGAGGGGGCGGCTCTCGGCGGAGCGATGGGGGCGCCGGCCGCCGTTGCCGGGGTGGCCGTCCGCGGGCCGGGTGGGGCGGTGGCTGCCGACGCCGACGGGCACCCCTTTCACCTTCTGCTACGCCCTGCTGCTCACCGGCACCTCGCTCTTCGCGGACCGGGCCGACCCGGACCTGGTCCACCGGCTGCTCCGGGAGTCCAGCACCGACGTCGAGCATCTGGCGCACCACCCGCTCCTGGTCCTCGTCGCCAGCGCGCTGTGGATCGCGGGCCCGGCGCTCTCCCCGTACCCGGCCTGCTTCCTGCTCGTGCTCGCCGCGCTGGAGCGACGGCTCGGCGCGCCGCGCACCGCGGCCGTCTTCCTCCTCGGCCACGTCCTGGCGACCCTGCTCACCGAGGTGCCGGTCGCCTTCGCGGTCGCCGCGGGCCGGCTCCCGGCGAGCTCGCTCCACCGGCTCGACTACGGCATCAGCTTCGGCGTGCTGGGCGGCCTCGGCGCGCTCGCCGGACTCCTGCCGCCCCGGCTCCGCTGGGCCGTGCTGGGCGTCGCCGGGGTGGCCCTCGCCCAGGACCTGGCCGAACTCGCCAGCCCGCTCAGCAACTGGGGACACCTGCTGGCCCTGCTGACCGGGGTCGCCTGCTGGCCGGTGGTGCGCGGGTGGGAGAAGGAGCGGCGGGAGGCGGCGGCCCGGGCGTCGGGGAAGCGGGGGACGGGGGCGCCGCGCGGGGCGGGGGCCAGTGGGGAAGCGGGGTCCGGGTAGGCGGGGCGCGGACGCCGTCCCCCGCGGGCGGTGCGCCGGGCGTCAGTCGCGGAACGCCTCCGGGCGGGCCCCGCGCACGGCGTGGAGCGCGGCCCCCGCGGCGAACAGCGCACCGGCCGTCACCCAGGCCCAGACCTGCGGGCCGGGCTGCACGGGCCAGGCCCATACGGCTGCGGGGCCGCCGGGCCGACGGGGCGCCGCCAGGTACACCGCGCTGGTGTACGCCAGCATCGGCAGCCAGCTCAAGCGGGCGCCCAGGACCACCGCGCCGCCCGCGGTCACCCCCACCGCGCCGAGGAGGTTGCGCACCATCGCCGGGGCTCCGAACGCCTCCGGGTGGCCCGGTACGGACAGGGCGAGCAGCAGACCGGCGAGGACCGTCAGCCCCAGCAGATGCCGGAGGCGCCGCCGCCACCAGGGGCGTACGGCTGTCCGGTCCAGTTCGTCGGTGTGGCTGTGCAGGCTCGTTCCGACGGCCGCCGCGGCCAGCAGCGGGCCGAGGACGACCACCGGGACCCGCGCGGTGTGGTCGAACTCCGGCCGGTCCTGCAGCCAGTGCGCGCTCCACGCGGAGAGAGCGGCGCCGGCCAGGAGCGCGGCCAGCGCGCCGGCCAGGCCGCGGGACCGGGCGTACAGCGCGAAGGGCGTGAGGGTCACGGCGCCCGCACCGCGTCGAGGCGGCAGGTCCGGGCCGCGGCGAAGTACCGGCCGAGCCAGGCCGTCCGTTCCCTCTCCGGCAGGGCGCTCAGCCGGCTCCGCAGAGCGGTGGTTCTCCGCGGGGGCACGCCGGTATCGGCGGTCCGGCCGGGCGCGAGCCACTGGAGGACCCCCTCCGAGAGCGTCATGAACCGCTCGTCGTCCCAGTAGGCATCGCAGTCCGGCCGGACGGCCTGGGAGAGCGTGTCCCGGGCGAAGGTCCGGCTCGGGGCCGAGCCGGAGGACAGGTCCAGCGGCAGCTCGCCGGGGCGCGGCGGGCCGGGCCGTTCCACGAACCGGCGGGGCGCGTTCGGCACACCGCGGAGCTTCTCGCCGGCGCCGGCCAGCGCCGCCGAGACCTGTGGCAGCAGCCGTCGGTGGGCGCGGGTCACGCAGACGTCGGGGACGCCGCTGTCGCAGACCGCCGTCGCGGTCGCCGGGTCGGGCCGCCACACACCGTCCCCGGTCTGCACCACCATGGCCGCCGCGGTGACCGCGAGCGTGAGCGGCAGCAGCGCGCAGGCCCGGTGGCGGGCGGTGAGCAGCAGCGCTGTCGCGGCCAGGCCGCCGGTCCACAGCATCATGGCCGGTCCGAACCACCACACGGGCTGCTGCCACAGGCTGTACGCCTGCTCCGCCGGGCTCAGCAGGCGGGCGGACGACAGGGAGTAGTCCGGAACGGCCAGGGCGAGATACGCGGCGAGCGCCAGCAGCGGCGGCAGCAGCCGCCACCGGACGGCCCGGCCCGCCGCGAACCCCAGGGCCCCGAGCGAGGCGAGGGCCACCGCGTCCGCGGCCAACAGGGACCCGAACGGGCGGCCGGCGGGAGCGTGCAGCCAGGTGACCGTCAGACAGCCCGCCGCCGCCGGCAGATAACCGGCCACCGGCCACAGCGCCGCCGGCGCGTACGCCGTCAGGACGTGACGCAGCGGTGCACGCGGGAACGAGGCCCGCAGCTCCCCGGTCCGGCGCCGGTGCTCGCGGCCGCCCTGCCAGGCCCCTGCCGCGATCACCACCGGGCCGCACAGCAGGAGGGAGACCGTCCGGAGCAGGCCGGTGGTGTCCGCCCAGCCGGTCCGCCACTCGGGGGCCTTCGCGGCCATGGCGATCGCGACGGTACCGGCCACGACGGCCCCGCTGAGGGGGCCGATGCCGCGGAGCAGCTCACTGCGGAGCGGGTGCGCGCGCCGGTGCCCCCACCCGGCGGCGTCCCCTCCACGGGGCGTCGTCCGGCCGGTGCCGCCCGCCGACCCCTGTACGGCGGGTGCCACCGGCACGTCCTGCGCGGCGGTGCCGGTCGGGTCCGCGGCCGGAGAACCGGACGCGGCCGGAGCCGCCGGGCCGGAGAGAACCGGCCCCGGAGGAAGAGGAGGAAGAGAGGGAGGGGGTGTGCCTCCGTCGGGCGCGGTCATCGGCCCGCCCCCGTTCCCGCTGTTCCCGTGGCGGTCGCCGGTCCTGCCGTTGCCGCTGCCCCGGCCGCGGTTCCGGCGGCCCGGTGGCCGCGCAGCGCGGCCGAGTAGCCGCGCTCGATGGCGTTGCCGGCCGTGTCGTCGCCGGGTGCGCCGCGGCCCAGGGCGGCCAGGCTCTGCGGAGTGCCGCGGTAGGCCACCCGCCCCGCCTCCAGAAGGGTCACCTCCGTGCACGCGGCGGCCACGTCCTCCACCAGGTGGGTGGAGACGATCACGGTCGCGGTGGTGCCCAGTTCCCGGAGCAGGGACCGGAACTCCATCCGCTGTTCCGGGTCGAGACCAGCCGTCGGTTCGTCGAAGAGCAGCAGTTCCGGATCGTTGACGATCGCCTGGGCGATGCCGACCCGCCGGACCATGCCTCCCGACAGGGAGCGGACCTTCGCGTCGAGGCGGCTCGTCAGGCCGACCCGGGCCACGGCCCGCTCGACCGCGGACGCCGTCCGTTCTCCGGGCATCTCCTTGAGCCACGCCACGTACGCCACGAACTCGCGCACCGTGAACCCCGGATAGAAGCCGAAGTCCTGGGGGAGATAGCCGAGACGGCGCCGGACCTCCGTGCGGGCCGCGTGACCCGGGCGGCCCGTGGCCGACACGGGGCGGTTCAGCAGGTCCACCGCTCCGGAGGCCGGGGCGGCGACGGTCGCCAGCACCCGGATGAGGGAGGTCTTGCCCGCGCCATTGGGCCCGAGCAGTCCGTGGACGCCCGGTCCGAAGCCCAGGTCGACGGCGTCGAGCGCGGTGGTCCGACGGTGACGCACCGTCAGCCCGCGGATCGAAACAGTGGTCACGGACGCTCCAGGTGGTCGAAGGAGGCGCGGCGCAGGACGAGCAGACCGGCGCAGACCGCGGCCGCCGCGGCCCAGGAACCCTGCGCGACGGCCCCGGAGAACGCGCTGTTCAGGGTCTCGGTGAGGGCGTCGGCCGGTGGTGCCGCGATCCCGTCGCCCCCGGGCCGCGCGGCCAGCGCGTGTCCGGCCACGGCCAGCAGCCAGCCACTGCCGATGCCCGCAGCGGCGTTCCGGCAGCCGGTGAGGGAGCCGAGGGCGAGAGCCGCCAGGGTGAGGGCGAGTCCCGGCAGCAGCCAGGCCGCCGCTCCTGGAACCCCGGGCGCGCCGGGAAGCAGCAGCCCGGTGAGTGTCAGCAGTGGCACGCTCACCGCGAGGACCGCCGCCGTGCGGGTCAGCAGCAGCCGCAGCCCCCCGGACGGGGTGGCGGCGATCAGCTCGTGGAGCGGGTCGGAGCTCCGGCCGTACGAGGCGGCCACCCCGGCGAGCGGCAGCACCGGTGCGAGCGCCAGCAGCAACGGACGCGCCCCGGTGTACCCCGCGAGGTGTGCGGTGGTCACGGCGACTGCGGCGGTGAAGAGGAGCGACGCGAGCCAGGGGCCGCGCAGGGCGGGGCCCGCTGCCCAGCCGATCCGGCCGAGTGCGCCCCGGTGCCGGCGGCCGGCGGCCGCCGCTCCGCCGGATGCCTCCGCCACGACCGTCGTCAGCAGCGCCTCCCGCACCTCGGCGAGCACCGGCCCGGCCGTGCCCGCCCGGACGGCGTCCGAGACGCGCGCGGCGCACCCCGTGCAGGACTCGACATGCTTCTCCAGCGACCAGGCCTCGGTCTCGGGCAGGGTTCCCGCGGCGTAGGTGCGGGCGTGCTCGGGGGGGACGTGCCAGTCGGCGGCGCGGCGGTTCATACGGTGCCTCCCAGTGCGTCGGGCGAGGCGTCCAGCCGGGCGAGCGCGCTGCGCAGCTCCCGGCGGGCCCGCATCGCGCGGGTCTTGACGGTGCCTTCCGGAATGCCCAGCAGCCGCGCGGTCTCCCGGGTGCTGAGGCCGTCGACGACGGTGGCGCGCAGGACCTCGCGCAGCTCCGGGGAGAGACGGTCGAGAGCGGTGCCCACATCGCCGTACTCCAGGCCGGCCAGCACCCGTTCCTCGGCGGACGGTGCCGCGGCCCGGGCGCCGTCCGGTTCCCGCCGGGCGTGGGCGGCGTGCACCTCGGCCGCGCGGACCTGGCTGCGCCGGGCGTCCACCAGCCGGCGGGCCGCGATCACCCAGAGCCAGCCGCCCGCTTCGGTGCCGCGGTGCGAACCGGCCGACTGCCAGACCGTCACAAAGGTGTCCTGCAGCACCTCCCGCACGGTCTCCGGATCGGCGCACCGCCGGGAGAGCCGCGCCTGGAGCCATCCCGCGTGCCGGTCGTACAGCGCGGCCAGCGCCTCGGCATCCCCCCGGGCGACGGCGCGCAGCAGCTCCGCGTCACCCCGCTCTGCCCCCATGGGCCCGAACCGTCTCACGGGATGTCTATCGCCCGGCGCGTCCAGGCCGGTTCACGGCGGCCGGGGTCCGGCGGCGGCCGAGCCCTCCCGGCGGGCCGTCCCGGAACCCGCTCCTCGCGACCCGGTCACCCGAAAGCCCTGCTCACACCTGTACCGGGCGGTCAGGACCCTTCCGCTTCGCTCTCCCCGGTGACCGATCGCTCACAGCGAACGCCGCCGGGGGAACATCCCGACCCCGCCCGGCATTGAGTCATTAGCGCTCAACTTGAATGCCGAAGGGGAGATCATGGCTTCGACGTCCACACCGCTCACCCTGCCCGTGCTGCCGCTCGACGACGAGGTCGTGCTGCCCGGAATGGTGGTGCCGCTGGACCTGTCCGACACCGAGGTGCGGGCCGCGGTGGAGGCCGCGCAGGCCGCCGCGCGGTCCGGGGGCGGCAAACCGCGGGTGCTGCTGGTCCCACGGGTCGACGGCACCTATGCCGGGATCGGCACCCTCGGCGCCGTCGAACAGGTCGGCCGGCTCTCCGACGGCGACCCCGGCGCGCTCATCCGCGGCGTCGGCCGGGTGCGCGTGGGGGCCGGGACCACCGGGCCCGGCGCCGCCCTCTGGATCGAGGGCACCCGGGTCGAGGAGGTCACCCCCACCGGCCCCGACGGCGAGGGGCTGCCGGGCTCCGTCACCGAGCTGATGAAGGAGTACAAGGCCCTCGCCACCAGCTGGCTGCGCAAGCGCGGCGCCTGGCAGGTCGTGGACCGGGTGCAGCAGATCGACGACGTGTCCCAGCTCGCCGACAACGCCGGCTACTCGCCGTTCCTCACCGTGCAGCAGCGGGTGCAGCTGCTGGAGACCACCGACCCGGTGGCCCGCCTCCGGCTGGCCGTCGGCTGGCTCGGCGAGCACCTCGCCGAGCAGGACGTCGCCGAGTCCATCGCCAAGGACGTCCAGGAGGGCGTCGACAGGCAGCAGCGGGAGTTCCTGCTGCGGCGTCAGCTGGAGGCCGTCCGCAAGGAGCTCTCCGAGCTGAGCGGCGACCCGGACGACGAGTCCGACGACTACCGGGCCCGGGTCGAGGCCGCCGACCTCCCGGAGAAGGTGCGCGAAGCGGCCCTCAAGGAGGTCGACAAGCTGGAGCGGTCCTCCGACCAGAGCCCCGAGGGCAGCTGGATCCGCACCTGGCTCGACACCGTGCTGGAACTGCCGTGGAACGAGCGGACCGAGGACGCGTACGACATACCCGGCGCCAAGGCCGTCCTCGACGCCGACCACGCCGGCCTCGACGATGTGAAGGAGCGCATCACCGAGTACCTGGCCGTGCGCAAGCGGCGCACCGACCGCGGGCTGGGCGTCGTCGGCGGCCGCCGCGGCGGTGCCGTCCTCGCCCTCGTCGGGCCTCCCGGCGTCGGAAAGACCTCGCTCGGGGAAAGTGTCGCCCGCGCGATGGGCCGGAAGTTCGTCCGCGTCGCGCTCGGCGGCGTCCGGGACGAGGCGGAGATCCGCGGCCACCGGCGCACCTACGTCGGCGCGCTGCCCGGCCGGATCGTCCGCGCCGTGAAGGAGGCCGGGTCCATGAACCCGGTGGTGCTGCTCGACGAGATCGACAAGGTGGGGTCCGACTTCCGGGGCGACCCGGCCGCCGCCCTGCTCGAAGTCCTCGACCCGGCCCAGAACCACACCTTCCGGGACCACTACCTGGAGGTCGAGCTCGACCTGTCGGACGTCGTCTTCCTGGCCACCGCCAACGTCCTGGAGGCGATCCCGGAGGCGCTGCTCGACCGGATGGAACTGGTCCGGCTGGACGGCTACACCGAGGACGAGAAGGTCGTCATCGCCCGCGACCACCTGCTCCCGCGCCAGCTGGAGCGGGCGGGCCTGGAGCCCGGCGAGGTGGTCCTGGAGGACGAGGCGCTGCGCCGGCTGGCGGGGGAGTACACCCGCGAGGCGGGCGTGCGGAACCTGGAGCGGGCCGTCGCCCGGCTGCTGCGCAAGGTCGCGGCCCGGCACGAGCTCGGCGAGCAGGAACTGCCGCTGACCGTCGGCCCGGACGGCCTGCGGCCGCTCGTCGGACGCCCGCACCACGTGCCGGAGTCCGCCCAGGACCCGGGCGAGCGGCGCACCGCGGTGCCGGGTGTGGCGACCGGACTCGCGGTGACCGGGGCGGGCGGCGACGTCCTCTTCGTCGAGGCCTCGCTCGCCGACCCGGAGACCGGGGGCAGCGGACTGACGCTGACCGGGCAGCTCGGCGACGTCATGAAGGAGTCGGCGCAGATCGCGCTCTCCTTCCTGCGCTCGCACGGTGCGGAGCTGGAATTCCCCGTCGGCGACCTGAAGGAGCGGGGCGTGCACCTGCACGTCCCGGCCGGTGCCGTGCCCAAGGACGGGCCGAGCGCGGGCATCACCATGACCACCGCGCTCGCCTCGCTGCTGTCCGGCCGCCGGGTCCGCGACGACGTGGCGATGACCGGCGAGGTGTCGCTGACCGGACGGGTGTTGCCCATCGGCGGCGTGAAGCAGAAGCTGTTGGCCGCGCACCGGGCGGGCGTCACCACCGTGGTGATCCCCAAGCGGAACGAGGCCGACCTCGACGAGGTGCCCGCCGAGATCCTGGAGAAGCTGGACGTCCACCCCGTCTCCGATGTCCGTCAGGTCATGGAGCTGGCCCTGGAGTCCACGGCGGCCCCGGTGCGGGCGGCCGCGTAACGGCTGCGGACCGGCACAGTCACCTCCGCAACCACGACCACCACGACCACCACGACCACCACCACCGCGGCGGGGGGGGGGGGGGGGGGGCCCCCCGCCCCCCCGCCCCCCCCGGGGGGGGGCCCCCCCCCCCCCCCCCCCCGCCCCCCCCCCCCCCCCCCCCCCCCCCCCCCCCGCCCCCGGGGCCGCCCCCCCCCCCCACCTACAGGGGGCCAACCCCCGCCCCGCGCACTAGCGGACGGGCCGCCCCCCCCCGGGGCCCCGCGCCCTTCCGGCGTCGGTGCGGGCCCGGCCCGGTGCCGCTACGCGACGTCGTTGGCGTAGTCGGTCCAGATGCGCTG
>NZ_JBIASV010000021.1:0-120004 GCF_042891165.1 Streptomyces sp. NPDC001922
TGCACCCCCCCAAAAAAAATTTTTTATCGGCGTGGTCCCGGGACATTTATGGGTGCCGGGCACCACGACTTTTTTGTGTTTCCGGGGAGTTTTCCGTATTCGGATGCTCAAGGCCCTGCGTGCGAAACATGAGCTGACGGCGTACCCACTAGCCGGCTGGGGTGGAGCGCCGTCCGGCCGACGCGGAGACGCTGGAGGCCAACCGCCCGTGCCGCTCCGTCTGCCCTCCATGAGTGAAGGCCGGGCTCAGTCGGAGGCCTGCCTCGGCCGGCTGCACCTGTGACTGCAGCTCGGGGCGCCACAGCAGGAAGGCCGCCCTCTGCTCAGCGGCAAATGAGGCGGCCGGAAGTCTGACTCATCGCAGTCGAAGCGGCACATGCATGAGCCGGCGATGCACACCGGCCGGGCCGCACGGGTGGTACGGGATGCTCTGGTCAGAGGCGGCCGGCGGCCTTGAGAGCGAGATAGGCGTCCGCGAGGGCGGAGGGCAGCTCCTCGGGGGTGGCATCCACGACGCGCACGCCGTGCCGGGCGAGGCGTTCCGCGGTGCGACGGCGCTCGGACTGGGCATGCGCCCCCGCGGCGGCCTCGTACACACCGTCCAGCGAGCCGCGCGCTGCTGCCATCTCCTCGATACGGGGATCGGCCACCGAGGCCAGCAGGACCGGGTGGCGGTGCGTGAGCTGAGGGAGGACGGGCAGCAGTCCTTCTTCGACAGGGGCGGCATCGAGGCCGGTGATCAGAACGATCAGGGACCGACGGGGCGCCACCCGGAGCACGGTGGCCGCGAGCCCTCGCGCGTCGGTTTCCACCAGCTCCGGTTCGAGGGGGGCCAGGACGTTGACCAGAGCCGGGAGCAGATCGCCGGCCGCGCGCCCCTGGAGCGACGCCCGGATGCGACGGTCGTATGCGAGCAGATCGACGCGGTCTCCCGCCCGTGTGGCCAGGGTGGCCAGCAGCAGCGCCGCGTCCATGGCGGCGTCCAGCCGCGGCGCGTCGCCCACCCGCCCAGCCGAGGTCCGTCCGGTGTCGAGGACGAGCAGGATGCGTCGGTCACGTTCGGGGCGCCAGGTGCGGACGGCGACCGAGGACCGACGGGCCGTGGCCCGCCAGTCGATGGACCGGGTGTCGTCGCCGGGGACGTACTCGCGGAGGCTGTCGAACTCGGTGCCCTCGCCGCGGGTGAGGACGCTGGTGCGACCGTCGAGCTCCCGGAGGCGCGCCAGCTTGGACGGCAGGTGCTTGCGGCTGGTGAAGGGCGGCAGCACGCGAACCGTCCACGGGACCCGGTGGTGCCCCTGTCGTGCGGCCAGCCCCAGGGGGCCGAAGGAGCGGATGGTCACCCGCGCGGAAGCCTGGTCCCCACGCCTGCTGGGCCGGAGGACCGTGGTCACCCGGCGTCGCTCGCCGGGCGGGATGCTCAGCCGATGCCGGGATGCTGTGCCGTCGATGGTGCCGGTCTGCCGGCAACTGGGGGGCCAGGCGTCGCGCAGCTGGGCGCGCAGCGGCCGGGCGGACGGGTTGGCAGCGGTCAGATGCACCTGGGCCTGTTCACCGAGTCGAACTGATGTGTCACCGGTTCGGGTGAACTGGAGCGTTCGTACTGGCGCGGCGAGTGCGAGGTCGCACAGAATTGCCAATGTCAGCAGGGCATTGATGGCGACGATGCCGGTCCAGTCGGGGAGCAGAAGACCGGTGAGAAGGGCGCCGAGGGCGGCGATCAGGGCGGTGCGTCCGGTGAGGGCCATGGATCCGCTTCCGTCGGTCAGCGGGGCACGGGGACGTTGGCGAGGACCGCGGTGATCACGGAGTCCGCGGTGACGCCTTCCATCTCGGCTTCCGGTCGCAGTTGGATCCGGTGGCGGAGTGTGGGGAGAGCGAGAGCCTTCACATCGTCAGGGATGACGTAGTCGCGGCCGGTGAGCCATGCCCATGCGCGTGAGGTGGCCAGCAGGGCCGTGGCCCCGCGGGGGGACACGCCCAGGGAGAGCGAGGGGGATTCACGAGTGGCACGGCAGATATCGACGACATAGCCGGTGATCTCGGGGGACACGGTCGTCCGGGCGACGGCATCGCGGGCGGCCTCCAGATCGGCGGGCCCTGCCGCGGGGCGCAGGCCGGCCCCTTCGAGGTCACGGGGGCTGAATCCTTCGGCATGCCGGGTGAGCACGTCGATCTCGTCCTGGCGGGACGGGAGCGGCACGGTCAGTTTGAGCAGGAACCGGTCGAGCTGGGCCTCGGGGAGCGGATAGGTGCCTTCGTACTCGACCGGGTTCTGTGTGGCAGCGACGAGGAAGGGGTCGGGCAGGGGACGGGGTGTGCCGTCGACCGATACCTGGCGCTCCTCCATGGCTTCGAGGAGGGACGCCTGGGTCTTCGGTGGCGTGCGGTTGATTTCGTCCGCGAGGAGGAGGTTGGTGAAGACCGGCCCCGGCTGGAAGGAGAACTCCGCGGTGCGTGCGTCGTAGACCAGGGAACCGGTGACATCGCTGGGCATGAGGTCGGGGGTGAACTGAACACGCTTGGTGTCGAGTTCGAGCGAGGCGGCGAGGGCCCGCACGAGCAGTGTCTTCGCGACTCCGGGGACGCCCTCCAACAGCACGTGGCCGCGGCACAGCAGGGCGACGACCAGTCCGGTCACAGCGGGGTCCTGGCCGACCACGGCCTTGGCGATCTCTGTTCTCAGGGACTCCAGGGCGGAGCGGGCGCTGTCGGCGGTCGGGGCGGTCACGGAGTGCGGTCCCTTTCAGTAGGGGGCGTTGCTTCAGCCGGGGTTGGTGCGGAGTGGGGCTCCTGCCCGGTGCCGGACGTGATGCGGCGTTCCAGGGCGTCGAGGTCCTCGGGGAGGCGGACGAGCGCCCGGTCGTCCGGGGGCGGAGGGCCGAAGAGCAGAGTGGCGGCGTCCGTCGAGTGGTCGGTCAGATGCCCGGTGACTGCGGGGAGCAGCAGTTCCGGGTCATGGGCCCGGGCGGCCGGGACACCCACGAGCGGGGCGAGTCGGGAGCGTGCCGCGGAGCGGAGGGCATCGGCTGCGCGGTCGCGGGCGTCGGCTTGCCGGTAGAGGCGGGCGCGGCCCTCGGTTGCCTCCGAGGCGTGCACGGTGACCGGCAGAGGTTCGGTCACCAGGGGGCCGAGCCGGCGGGCACGCCAGAGTGCGGCGAGGGCCGCCGCGATGGCGAGCTGGAGGAATGCCCACGTCCAGCCCGCTGGGACGAGGTCGAGGAAGCTGCGGTCGTTTCCACCGGCCGCGCTGTCTCCAACGGAGGGGAGGTACCAGACGAGATGGGGCTGCGAGCCGAGGAGCTGCAGGGCGAGCGAGGCATTGCCCCGCTTCGCCAGGCGGTCGTTGTAGAGGATGTCCGGCGTCCCGAGGAGGACTGTGTCGCTGCCGTTCGCTCCGGGGATCCGGAGCAGGGTCGGCAGTCCGCGGCTGGGGTAGCAGGCGTCGGTCCCCGGGGCGGACGAGTCGTAGCGGATGCCGCCCAGTTCGGCGTCACCGGCGCGTTCGGCGGCGGCGAACGAACAGTCGGGGGGACGGATCGTCACGTCGGTGCGGGCGGCGGCCCGTACGCCGGGGGCGAAGGTGTCGGCTGGGTCGTCACCGGGGGCGAGGAGCACGGTGCGGCCGGTCGAGTCGGCCAGGGCGTTGTGCAGTCTGGTCTGCTGACGCCGGGTGAGACGGTCGGGGTCGCTCACCAGGACGGTGGTGCGGGGTCCCGCTGCGGCCAGGGCCTCCTGGGTGGTGGTCACGACCTGTGTCGTGACGCCCCGTTCGGCGAGGAGCTGGGCGACGGCCCGGCTGCCGAAGCGGTCCGCGGATCGGGGGTCGAGCCGGCCGTGCTGCTCGCCGGAGCGTACGGCGGCGAGCGCGATGCCGGCGACGACGAGGATGGTGAGGGCGATCAGCAGGCCGCGGGACCGCGTCCACAGCTGTCGGGCCGTGGGGGAGGCCGCAGTTGGGGAGGCCGCGGTGGAGGGGCCGGTGGTCTCGGTCATCCGGTGCCCCCGGTGGGGACGTCGAGCCGGGGCCTGGTCCGCTGGAGCTCGAGATCGAGGCTGCGCAGGCGCTCGTATGTGTCCGCGGTGGCGCGGCGGCCGCCGTATGTGACGTCGTCGAAGTCACGGGCCGCGGCGTGCAGGCGTTCCTCGTGGCCGGGCAGGGCCTGTCCGGCCTCGGCGGCTGCTTCGTCGGCGGTCCTGCCGGGGCGCGGCAGGAGCAGAGCGCGTTCCTCCAGGGACCGGACGAGAGCGCGCATGCTCTCCTGGACCGCCTGGTCCCATGCCTGGTCGGCGGCGTGGCGCTCGGCGGCGGCGCGATGGTCGGCCGCCGTGCGGGGCCGCTCGTCGAAGAGCGCGCCGGCGTCGGTGGGGGTGCGGCGCAGCGGGCCGAGGCGCAGCCTCAGGGCGACCACGAGGAGGACGACGGCAAGGATGATCACGACCAGGCCCACCGTCCCGCCGGGGGAGGCCCCGGAGGCGGCGGAGAGCAGGTCGCCGAGCCGGTCCCAGAACCAGTCCAGGGCCCGTTGGAACAGGCCTGGCTCGTGCTCCTGGTACCTGGGGTCGGAGAGTTCCCGCTCGGCTGCTTCCCGGGCCGGGGCGCGCGGGATCGTCACCGGTACGTCGTCGTCTCCGCGGCCGGTCAGCAGTCGGGCCGCGGTCATGCCCCCCGTCGCGATCACCGCATCAGCCCCCCGGCGTGGCGTTGTGCGCCTGGGCAGCCGGGGGCTGTTGCTGAGGGCCGTTCTCGGGAGTTCCGGCGGCGCGGATCAGCTCCAGGTCGAGCGCCTCGCGCCGGATGCGCTGGTCCATGTAGAGGAGGGCCGTGACTCCGGCGCTGATCGGGAAGGTGATGGTCGAGCTGATCACCGAGCCGATGCCGACGACGATCAGGAAGGTCCAGCTGGTGGTGGTGTTCTCCCCGGTCAGCCAGTCCATGGCGCCCTCGCCGCCGACGATCATGGCGATGATGCTGGTGACGATCTCGATGGCTGCGCCGACACAGAAGATCAGGACCAGGGTGAGCAGCTGGATGCCGAAGATGCGCCACCAGGCACCGCGGACGAGCTTCGCGGAGCGGCGCATCGAGGCGATCACCCCTTGCCGTTCGAGGATGAGAGCGGGGGCGGCGAGGCTGTAGCGGATCCAGATCCAGACCGCTCCCGCCAGGGCCGCGAAGGCGCCGAGCACCATGAACGCGGCTGCGGCGGCCCGGCTTCCGCCGACGGCGAGGATGAGACCGGGGGCCAACGCCAAGGCCGCCACGGCGGCGACGAGCAGCGGCAGCAGGAAGAGCAGGCCGAAGAGCCGGGGCAGCTGGCCGCGGGCGCTGCGCCAGGCGTCGCCGGTGGACACGGACCGCCCGAGGACGGCGCGGCTGACGACCATGGTGAGCATCGCGGTGGCGATGATCGTGCCGAGCACGCTGATCAGCCAGGTGACGCCACTGCCGGCGAGGGTGCCGCCGACGGCGTCCAGCGTCTCGTCGAACGTCGGGTTCGGGTTCTTCTCCAGCCCTTGGAGGCTGCCCGAGCCGCGGAACCAGAGGCCGGTCGTCAGTGTGGACGCGGTCTGCGTCACGACGGCGACGACCAGGGAGATGCCGAGGACAGTCCGCCAGTGCGCGCGCATGGTGGAGACCGCGCCGTCGAGGATCTCGCCGACACCGAGCGGGCGCAGCGGGATGATGCCGGGCTTGGCCGCGGCGGGGGGCTGGGCCCAGCCGGAGTTCCAGCCGGGTTGCGGGCCTCCGTGGCTCGGGCTGCCCCAGCCGGGAGCGCCGCCGGTGCCCGGCGCGGCGCCGGGCGGGGCCGGCGCGGTCCACTGGCCGGGGGGCGGTTGCTGCTGGGACCAGTTCACCGGAGGTGCGCCGCGGTCCTCGGGAGCCGATGGGCCCTGACCCTCTGCGTCGGGCCGGTTGCCGGAGCCGCTCCGGGCCGGCTCGTCGGAGGGGGAGGATCCGGGCGAAGCCCAGCCCGGAGAGTCGTTCATCATCGCTCCTTCACGGTGCCCGTCCGCGGTCTCGACTGGGCTCATGCGGCAGGGGGATGCCCCCTGGGTCGAGCACAGCAACGGCCGGTTCGCTGCCATCGTGCCACGGTGCCCCCGAGTTCGTACCGTGCCCTGTACCCGGCGTGCACCTTCAAATACCCCTGCCGGACGGGGCAGACTGGGCGGATGGCTGATCAGGACGCGGTACCTCCCGTAGTTGCTGCACCACCCGCTGTTCCCGCTCTGCGCTGGGACGAGCCGCCCGAGGGGCCCGTCGTGGTGCTCCTCGACCAGACGCGGCTTCCCGCGGAGGAGGTCGAGCTCGTCTGCACCGATGTGCCGGCGCTGGTGGAGGCGATACGGACGCTCGCCGTGCGCGGGGCCCCGCTGCTCGGCATCGCCGGGGCCTACGGGGTGGCGCTGGCCGCGGTGCGCGGCTACGACGTGGACGAGGCGGCGGAGCTGCTGGCCCACGCCCGCCCGACGGCGGTCAACCTGAGCTACGGGGTACGCCGGGCCGCGCAGGCCCACCGGAGAGCTCTCGAGGAGGGGCGGGACCGCGAGGGAGCCGCCGCGGCGGTGCTCGCCGAGGCCCGGGCCCTCCACCGGGAGGACGCCGAGGCGAGCGAGCGGATGGCGGAGCACGGGCTGGCGCTCCTCAAGGAGCTGGTGCCGGGTGGCGGGCACCGCCTCCTCACGCACTGCAACACGGGCGCGCTGGTGTCCGGCGGCAACGGCACCGCGTTCGCGGTGGCGCGGGCCTCCCACCGGGCCGGTGAGCTGCGGCGGCTGTGGGTCGACGAGACCCGGCCGCTGCTGCAGGGCGCCCGGCTGACCGCCTACGAGGCGGCGCGCAGCGGGATGGCGTACACCCTGCTCACGGACAATGCCGCGGGTTCGCTCCTGGCCGCCGGTGAGGTGGATGCCGTGCTCATCGGCGCCGACCGGATCGCGGCCGACGGCTCCGTCGCGAACAAGGTGGGCAGCTACCCGCTCGCCGTGCTGGCCCGCTACCACCATGTGCCGTTCATCGTGGTCGCCCCGATCACGACGGTGGACCTCGGCACCCCGGACGGGACGGCGATAGAGGTGGAGCAGCGACCCGGCCATGAGGTGACGGAGATCACACCTCCGGGTGTTTCGGGTGCGACTTCGGAGGCGGGTAACGGGATACCGGTGGCGCCGCTCGGGACGACGGCGTACAACCCCGCATTCGACGTCACGCCACCGGAGTTGGTGTCCGCGATCGTCACGGAGCGCGGGGTGGTTTCCCCGGTCACGGAAGCGGGGCTCGCCGAGCTGTGCGCCAGGTCACGCCAGGTAACGATTAGCTAATGGGATGATGTCGATTATGAAAGGACGCGTCCTGGTCGTCGACGACGACACCGCACTGGCAGAGATGCTCGGCATCGTGCTGCGCGGCGAAGGCTTTGAACCGTCGTTCGTTTCCGACGGGGACAAGGCGCTTGCCGCCTTCCGCGAGGCCAAGCCGGACCTGGTGCTGCTCGATCTGATGCTGCCCGGCAGGGACGGCATCGAGGTCTGCCGGCTCATCCGTGCCGAGTCCGGCGTGCCGATCGTCATGCTGACCGCGAAGAGCGACACGGTCGACGTGGTGGTCGGACTGGAGTCCGGCGCGGACGACTACATCGTCAAGCCGTTCAAGCCCAAGGAACTCGTCGCACGGATCCGGGCACGGCTGCGCCGGTCCGAGGAGCCTGCGCCGGAGCAGCTCGCCATCGGGGACCTGGTGATCGACGTCGCCGGCCACTCGGTGAAGCGGAACGGCCAGTCGATCGCGCTGACGCCGCTGGAGTTCGATCTTCTCGTGGCGCTCGCCCGGAAGCCCTGGCAGGTCTTCACCCGCGAGGTGCTGCTGGAGCAGGTCTGGGGCTACCGGCACGCGGCGGACACCCGGCTGGTCAACGTGCATGTGCAGCGGCTGCGCTCGAAGGTCGAGAAGGACCCCGAGCGTCCGGAGATCGTGGTGACCGTGCGCGGTGTCGGCTACAAGGCCGGACCGGGCTGACATGTCCGGGAACGGCGCCGCTCCGGAGTCCGGAGTTCCGGGGACCGGGTCCCCGGAGGACGTGCGTGAGGGGCGGCCCGTCCCCCCGGTGGGCCGGATTTCCGTGTTCGAACGCTTCTGGCAGGGCGGCAACCTCCTGCAGGACGGTGCACCGGGCGGCCCGGTGCACCCGGTGCTGCGGCTCCTGGTGCGCTGGGTCCGCAGGCCGCTGCTGCCGGCGGTGCGGCTCTGGCGGCGCAACATCCAGCTGCGGGTCGTCGCCACGACCCTGCTGATGTCGCTCGGCGTGGTGCTGCTGCTCGGCGTGGTCGTCATCGGCCAGGTCCGCAACGGGCTCCAGGACGCCAAGCAGGGAGCGGCGCAGAGCCAGGCCGCGGGCGGATTCAACGTGGCCCGGGAGAAGGCCGACACGGACGGACGGGGCCAGAACGGCGGACCGGTCGGCAGCCGGGCGGCGCAGAACTCCAGCGAGTGGCTGACCGACCTCGTGCAGCAGCTCGGCAGTGGCGGGCAGGGCGTGTACACGGTGATGGCGCTCAGCTCCGACACCGAGCAGCCGTTCGTGGACGACAGCCGTGGCACCCGTGCCCCGCGCGCATCCGGTGTGGTGGACCCGGAGCGGAGTGTGCCGGAGGAGCTGCGGCGCTCCCTCGACGCGGAGCCCGGTACCTACGAGCAGCACACCCGCATCTTCCGTGGCGCCGGTGACGGCGGAGAGCCCGCGCTGGCCATCGGCAAGCAGCTGAACGACGTCAACGGTCACCCGTACCAGCTGTACTACCTCTTCCCGTTCACCCAGGAGGAGAAGTCCCTGAGCCTGGTGAAGGGGACGCTCGCCACCGCAGGGGTCTTCGTCGTGGTGCTGCTCGGTGCCATCGCCTGGCTGGTGGTGCGGCAGGTCGTCACCCCCGTACGGATGGCGGCGGGGATCTCCGAGCGGCTCGCGGCGGGCCGTCTGCAGGAGCGGATGAAGGTCACCGGGGAGGACGACATCGCCCGGCTCGGCGAGGCCTTCAACAAGATGGCGCAGAACCTCCAGATCAAGATCCAGCAGCTGGAGGAGCTGTCCCGGATGCAGCGTCGCTTCGTCTCCGACGTCTCGCACGAGCTGCGGACGCCGCTGACGACGGTGCGGATGGCCGCGGATGTCATCCACGAGGTGCGGGACGACTTCGACCCGGCGACCAAGCGGTCCGCGGAACTGCTGCGCGGCCAGCTCGACCGGTTCGAGTCGCTGCTCTCGGACCTGCTGGAGATCAGCCGGTTCGATGCCGGCGCGGCCGCCCTGGAGGCGGCCCCGGTGGACCTGCGGGACATCGTCCAGCGCGTCATCGAAGGGGCCGAGCCGCTCGCCGAGCGCAAGGGCGGCCGGATCGTGGTGCGCGGCGACGAGCGGCCCGTGATGGTCGAGGCGGACGCCCGGCGCGTGGAGCGGGTGGTGCGCAACCTGGTCGTCAACGCGGTCGAGCACGGCGAGGGCCGTGACGTGGTGGTGCGGCTCGCCGCGGCGGGAGGCGCCGTGGCGGTCGCCGTGCGGGACTACGGCGTGGGTCTGAAGCCCGGTGAGGCGACCCGGGTCTTCAACCGCTTCTGGCGGGCGGACCCGGCGCGGGCGCGCACCACCGGAGGCACCGGTCTCGGGCTCTCCATCGCGGTCGAGGACGCCCGGTTGCACGGCGGGTGGCTGCAGGCGTGGGGTGAGCCCGGTGGCGGTTCGCAGTTCCGGCTGACCCTGCCCCGTACGGCGGGTGACGCCCTGCGCGGCTCGCCGATTCCGCTGGAGCCGGAGGACTCCCGGCGCAACCGCGGGCTGAACGACGCGGGCCTGCCGAACGGCGGCCCGGGGCGGACGCCCCCCGTCCCTTCCCAGCCGCGGACCCCGGCAGCCCCCACCGCCGATCCGGCCGCGCTGCCCGGGAACGGCGCACGGGTGGTGCCCCGGGGAGGGGGCGCACCGGACGGATCCGCGCCGCCGGGTGGCGCGCAGCGACCGATGCAGCAGGACAACCGACCCGAGCGGGAGGGCGGGCCTCGTGGGCTCTGACCGGCACACCAACCGTCGATGGCGCCCCCTGCGGGCCTTCGCCCTGCTCGGCTGCGGAGCTCTGGTGGCAACGGGCTGCGCGTCCATGCCGGACAGCGGTGAGGTCCACCGGGTCGACGCCTCGCAGCGGGCGGACGCCGACGCGCAGGTGCGCGTGTTCGGGGTGCCGCCCCGGTCGGGCGAGCAGCCGAACGAGATCGTCAAGGGCTTCCTCGAGGCGACGACGAGCGACGAGGTGGACTTCAAGACCGCGCGCCTCTACCTCACCAAGGAGGCGTCGAAGAACTGGAAGCCCTTCTCCAGGACCACGGTGCTCCAGGACGGGCCGATCCCGCGTACGGACGTGCCCGCCGGGGAGCAGGCCGCCCGCGGCGAGGGCGCGACGGCCGAGCTCTCCGGCAAGCAGGTCGCCACCGTCGACCAGAAGCAGGCGTACACCCCGGGCGGGGGCGCCTACCGGACGACGATCCACCTCACGAAGGTGGGCGGCGAATGGCGCATCGACGTCCCGCCGGACGGCTTGGTGCTGGGCAAGGCGGACTTCGAGCGGATCTACCGGTCGGTCAACAAGTACTACTTCGCGCGGACCGATCCGGACGAGAAGGCGGCAGGGGCGCAGAAGGAGGTGCTGGTCGCCGATCCGGTGTATCTGCGCCGCCGGATAGATCCGCTGACCTCGACGGTGAACGCGCTGCTCCAGGGCCCCACCCAGTGGCTGAGCCGGGTCGTCGGTACCACCTTCCCGCGCGGCACGGCGGTGGTGGACGACACGCTGTCCCTGGACGATTCGAACGGTCTGCGGGTCCGGCTCAACGACCGGGCGGCGCGGGTCGCGGCACCGCAGTGCGACCGGATGGCGGCGCAGCTGCTGTACACCGTCCAGGACCAGGCGTCGGCGAAGATCAGCAGAGTGGAGCTGGCCCGCAAGGACGGCAGCGAGCTGTGCGTGCTGAAGCCGGGCGAGGCCGCCGCCTACGCACCGGCGGGCCTCAGGACCCACTCCGAGCACCAGTACTTCGTCGACTCCGAGCACCGGCTGGCGAGCTTGTCCGACGGCAGCGACGAGCCGAGCCGGGTGGAGGGACCGTTCGGGGACGGTTCGGTCCAGCTGGGGGCGGTGGGCGTCGACCGCAGCGAGCGTTTCGCGGCGGGGGTCTCCCTGGACGGCCGGTCGCTGTACGTGGCGCCCATGAGCTCGGGGGCCGAGCAGGGCGAGGCGAGGCTGCACAGCTCGGCCAAGCGCGAGCGGGACGCCCTGACGGCGCCCAGCTGGGACGGGAACGGCAATCTGTGGGTCGCCGACCGTGACCCGGACCGCCCGCGCCTGCTGCGGCTGTCCGCCGGGACCGGAAAGCCCGAGGAGGTCGAGGTGCCCGCGCTCGGCGACGGACGGATCGAGGGCCTGCGGGTCTCCTCGGACGGCGTGCGCATCGCCCTGCTGGTCACCCGGGACGGGCACACCTCGCTGGAGCTGGGGCGCGTCGAGCGGACCGAGACCCGCGGGGGCGAGGTGTCGCTCCTGGTGAGAGACCTGCGTTCGGTGGCACCGCAGCTGCAGCACGTGAAGGCCGCGTCCTGGGCCGGCAGCAGTCGGCTGGTCGTGGTCGGCACGGAGGCCGGAGGTGTCCAGCAGCTGCAGTACGTGGAGACCGACGGTTCGTCCTCCAACACTCCGACGCTGCCCGGCATCAACGACGTCCGGGCCGTCGCGGCCTCCGAGGACAAGAACAAGCCGCTGATGGCCCATTCGAGTGACGGGATCGTCCGGCTGCCGCTGGACGCCAACTGGAAGCTGGTCACCCGGAAGGGTTCCGCGCCGGTCTATCCGGGTTGACGGGCATCCCTCTCCGCCCCCGGCCGGGCGCCTGTCCCGGCCGGGGCGACCCCCGTCCTGCCGTGCTGCGGTCCTGCCCCGGTCGGGCTGCGTGACCTCCGCAGGTCACAGGGCGATCCCCGCTGGTCGGGGATGTCTCCGAAGGTCGGAGCGGTTCAGGGATGTCGGAGTGATCCCCACGGGCCGGCACCGATCCCCGCAGGCCAGGGGCCGTGACTGACGGTCGGGGGACGCCGGGGACACGCGCGCGCAGGTGTCCGCCTCGCTCACCCTGCCCACCTTGCCGACCTCGTCGACCTCGTCGACGGGCCTGGGCACGGTCGGCGGCGGAGCCTGTGCGGTGCACCGGCCGGCGGCCCCGAGGAGAGGGGCGGCCGGGTTGTCCACAGGGCTGGTGCGGTCGGGCCCGACCGGTCACCGTGGAGCCATGCGGGGATGGTGGGCGGAGATCTCGGGGCTGGTGCTGCCGGTCGGCTGCGCGGGCTGCGGACATCCACGGGTGGTGCTGTGCGACCGGTGCCGGTCGGCTCTGAGCGGCCGTCGGTCACGCAGAGTGCGCCCCACGCCGGTCCCGGCGGGGCTGCCGCCGGTCCATGCTGCGGCGGTGTACGCGGACGAGGTGCGGGCCGTGCTGCTCGCCCACAAGGAGAGGGGCGCCCTGGGGCTGGCACGGCCGCTGGGCGGTGCCCTCGCCGGGGCGATCCGGGCCGGATGCGGACCGCCGGACGGCAGGGGGCTGCTGATCGTTCCGGTGCCCTCGGCCCGGCGTGCCGTGGCGGCCCGCGGCCACGACCCGACCCGCCGGATCGCCTTCGCGGCAGCGTGTGAGCTGCGGCGCGAGCGCCGCCCCGCGCGGGTGCTGGCGCTGCTCCGGCAACGGCGCACGGTGGCCGACCAGGCGGGGCTCACCGGCCCGCAGCGCCGCGCGAATCTCGCGGGCGCCCTGATGGTCGCGGGCGGGTCCGCCAGGCTGCTCCGGGCCGCTCCTGCGGTCCTGGTGGACGACCTGATGACGACGGGGGCGTCGCTGGCGGCGGCAGCCGAAGCGGTGGCGGAGGCGGGCGGCCGGGTGGTGGCGGCAGCGGTGGTCGCCGGCCCGCTCGGAGCGTGCTGACCCGCTGCCTGCTGCCCATCCCGGGGCAGAGCGCCCCTCGTCGGCGCGGCCTCCCGGTGCGCGGCCGAGGGAGCCCTCGCCGGTGCGCCTCCCGCCGCACGGGCTTCCGACGGGTGCGCCTCGGACCGCCGGCCGGGGAGCGTCGTGGACCGTTCGCCCGGAGTGTCCGGAGGGTGTGGGTCCTGTGGTGGAACTGGCGGAGAACGCCCAGCGTTGCAGGGGTGAGAGCGGAATGACTCCGGAACCGAGGTACGCGCCGGTAGGGGGTGCCGACAACTGTCGGGTGGAGCTATGTTCGGTGTGAGGAATGGCGGAGGCTATGCCTTATATGTCGGACAAGCGTGCTTCATACTTCGGACGAGCGTGCTTAGGGACTTTTCCGCCGTCCCTGAAGTCGATGGGGTGAAACCCTGCCGACTGGGGAGGAGGAGGTGAAAGTCGCAGCGCCGCGACTCCGGACGACGCCCCGGCTTCGTGGCGGTGCAGCAGACGCAGTGCCGACGGTTCCTCCCGTTGCGGGGAACCCGCCGGCCCCAGGCAAGAGGGATGTGCTCCGCCTCCGGGCGGGGCGATCCGGGAACGGAGTTCTGCGTGGACATCGTCGTCAAGGGCCGCAAGACCGAGGTGCCCGAGCGCTTCCGTAAGCACGTGGCCGAGAAGCTGAAGCTGGACAAGATCCAGAAGCTCGACGGCAAGGTGATCAGCCTCGACGTCGAGGTGTCCAAGGAACACAATCCCCGTCAGGCCGACCGCGCCGACCGCGTGGAGATCACGCTGGTGTCGCGCGGCCCCGTGATCCGGGCGGAGGCTTCGGCCGCCGACCCGTACGCCGCACTCGACGCGGCGACGAACAGGCTCGAAGCCCAGTTGCGCAAGCAGGCCGACAAGCGCCGCGTACACCGCGGCGGCGGCCGGACGCCGATGAGCGTCGCAGCCGCCACCGCCCCCCTCGCCGCAGCCCTCAACGGCGAGACGCCGACCGCGAACGTCGAGGAAGGCGTGCCCACGACGAGGATGGGCTCGCTGGAGGTACAGGGCGAAGGCCCGCTGGTCGTCCGTGAGAAGACCCACGCCGCGGCACCGATGAGCCTCGACCAGGCGCTCTACGAAATGGAGCTGGTCGGGCACGACTTCTACCTCTTCGTCGACTCCGAAACCAAGCAGCCGAGCGTGGTCTACCGGCGTCACGCCTACGACTACGGCGTCATTCATCTGGAGCACGACCCGCTGGTCGCCGAGGCACCGCACGGCGCCGGCGGGGCACTCGGCGGCTGACGGCAGGCCGACGCACCACACGACTCGATGCCCCCGGGAGCGCCTGTGCGCCCCCGGGGGCATCACTGTGCGCCCACGGGAGCGCCCCACTGCCGACCGGGCATGAAATCATGACGACCGCGGCCAACCCGTGTTCCACGGAGTGCGGTTGGCGGCAGGGCACGCAACCAAGGCCACGGCCTTCAGGGGGAGGAACGATGGCGCACAGCTTCGGGCCCGGTTCCGACGAGGACGGCCAGGGAGTCGTCGGGGCGGGTGCGGACACGGAGGGGGCACGCAAGGAGCCCATCCGGGTCCTCGTGGTGGACGACCACGCCCTCTTCCGCCGTGGTCTGGAGATCGTCCTCGCCCAGGAGGAGGACATCCAGGTCATCGGCGAGGCAGGGGACGGCGCCGAGGCGGTGGAGAAGGCGGCCGACCTGCTGCCCGACATCGTGCTGATGGACGTACGGATGCCCAAGCGGGGCGGTATCGAGGCCTGTACCTCCATCAAGGAGGTGGCCCCCAGCGCGAAGATCATCATGCTGACGATCAGCGACGAGGAGGCCGATCTCTACGACGCGATCAAGGCGGGGGCCACCGGCTATCTGCTCAAGGAGATCTCCACCGACGAGGTCGCCACCGCCATTCGCGCGGTCGCCGACGGCCAGTCGCAGATCAGTCCGTCCATGGCCTCCAAGCTGCTGACCGAGTTCAAGTCGATGATCCAGCGCACCGATGAGCGGCGCCTGGTGCCCGCGCCCCGGCTGACCGACCGTGAACTCGAGGTGCTCAAACTCGTCGCGACGGGCATGAACAACCGTGACATCGCGAAGGAGTTGTTCATCAGCGAGAACACGGTGAAGAACCACGTCCGGAACATCCTGGAGAAGCTCCAGCTGCACTCCCGGATGGAGGCGGTCGTGTACGCGATGCGGGAGAAGATCCTCGAAATCAGGTAGGGCGTGACCGGGGAGCACGCCGGGATCGCGGCACGGCAGTGGCGCCCCGGTGCCGTTTCTCGGGGCCCTCGCCGGCGGGCCCCGGACCGGACACGGCAGGGCCCCGGCTCACTGGAGGCCCGGACTCGGCAGAACCCCGACTCTGCAACCCAGCAGCTCAGCAGCTCAGCGGCTCAGTGCTTCGGTGAGCGGCGCCGACAGCTCCGGCTGCATGATCCGCTCGACCCGTACGTCCTCGCAGCCCACCCACGCGGCTGCCTCCCGCAGCGCCTCCGCCATCGGCCGTACCGCCCCGCGTCCCTGGAGCGACAGCTGCCGTGCCACCAGCGTGGCCCCCTCCCGGGCGGGATCCACCCGGCCCAGCAGCCGTCCGCCGGACAGCAGCGGCATGGCGAAGTAGCCGTGCACCCGCTTCGGCTTCGGCACGTACGCCTCCAGCCGGTGGGTGAAGCCGAAGATCCGCTCCGTGCGCCTCCGGTCCCAGATCAGGGAGTCGAACGGGGAGAGCAGGGTGGTCCGGTGCCTGTTCCGCCGGGCCGCGTCCGCGAGCGCCGCCGGATCGGCCCATGCCTCGCCCGCTCCCCGCGGGACGGACCGGCCGGCGCCGGTGCCGTTCGCCGGCCGCCCCCAGCCCTCCACCCGTACGGGGACGAGCCGCGAGTCGGCGATCACGGCATCCACCTGCTCGCCCTTGAGCCGGTGGTAGTCGGCCAGGTCGGCCCGTGTGGCGACTCCCATCGCGGCTCCCGCCTGCTCGACCAGGCGGCGGATGCACGTGGAATCGTCGAGGTCGTCGTGGAGCAGCCGGTCCGGTACGGCGCGTTCCGCGAGGTCGTAGACCCGCTTCCAGCCCCGCCGCTCGGTGCAGACGACCTCGCCGGTGTCGAGCAGCCACTCGACGGCGATCTTCGTCTCGGACCAGTCGTACCAGGGGCCGCCGTTCTTGGCGCCGCCCAACTCCGTTGCGGTCAGCGGGCCGTCGGCCTTCAACCGGTCCCGCACCGCCGCGCACGAGCGCTCCGAGTCCTCCAGCACATGCCAGCGGTGGCCCTTCGCCCGGCGGGCCCGGCGGCGGAAGGCGAAGAGCGGCCACTCCTCGATCGGCAGGATGCACGCCGCGTGCGACCAGTATTCGAAGGAGTGGGTGTCCGTCCAGTACGCCGCCTCGACGGCGGGGCGGCCCACCGCGCCGAGCCGCGCATACGGCACCAACTCATGGGATCTGGCCAGCACCGAGATCGTGTCCAGCTGTATCGCGCCCAGATGACGCAGCACTCCCCGCACCCCGGCCCGGCGGTCCGGGGCGCCCAGGAGTCCCTGGGCGCGCAGGGCGATCCGCCGTGCGTCGTCGGCGGAGAGTTCGATGGCCGGCCTCGGCAACGTGGTCATGGGCCGCACCCTAGATGCCGCCACTGACAGTGCTGCCGGGACGGCAGACCCCCTGCCCGCGGCGTCCGCGCACCGGTGCGGGACGGCCCTCGCGACCGCAGCCCGGGGATCCCCCACGGCCAAGGGACCACCAGGTCGCATGGATGATCACTGATCGGCACACGGGAGGGAGCGGCCCCGGAGTCACCGGAAGCGGGCCGCGCGCCGGAGCGTGCCCGCCTCGCGCCGGGCCACCGTCGGGCGCCGGAGCGGTCGTGGGGCGGTTCCGGGGCACCTTCCGGGGCGCTCGTACGTTCTCCTTACGGGTGACACCGGCCCTTCCAGCAGACGGACCTCCCGGCGCGGCGGGGTCCTGACTTACGATGGCCGTTGCGGCGGGGCCTGCCCCTGCCGTGCCCGCGCACATGAACCGTGCCAGGCCCGACCGGCAAGGAGACCAACCTACGTGTCCGTCTTCAACAAGCTCATGCGTGCAGGCGAAGGCAAGATCCTGCGCAAGCTGCACCGCATCGCGGGCCAGGTCAACTCCATCGAAGAGGACTTCGTCAACCTCTCCGACGCCGAGCTGCGGGCACTCACCGACGAGTACAAGCAGCGGTATGCCGACGGTGAGAGCCTGGACGACCTGCTCCCCGAGGCGTTCGCGACCGTCCGCGAGGCGGCCAAGCGTGTCCTCGGACAGCGCCACTACGACGTTCAGCTGATGGGTGGCGCCGCGCTCCACCTCGGCTACGTCGCCGAGATGCGTACCGGTGAGGGCAAGACCCTCGTCGGTACCCTCCCCGCCTACCTCAACGCGCTGTCCGGCGAGGGCGTGCACCTGATCACGGTGAACGACTACCTGGCCGAGCGCGACTCGGAGTGGATGGGCCGGGTGCACAAGTTCCTCGGACTCGAGGTCGGCTGCATCCTGGCCAACATGACGCCCGCGCAGCGCCGCGACATGTACGCCTGCGACATCACCTACGGCACCAACAACGAGTTCGGCTTCGACTACCTGCGCGACAACATGGCGTGGTCGAAGGACGAACTGGTGCAGCGCGGCCACAACTTCGCCATCGTCGACGAGGTCGACTCGATCCTCGTCGACGAGGCGCGTACCCCGCTGATCATCTCCGGCCCCGCCGACCAGGCGACGAAGTGGTACGGCGACTTCGCCAAGCTCGTCACCCGGCTGACCAAGGGCGAGGCGGCGAACCTCCAGAAGGGGCTGGACGAGACCGGCGACTACGAGGTCGACGAGAAGAAGCGCACGGTCGCCATCCACGAGTCCGGCGTGAGCAAGGTCGAGGACTGGCTGGGCATCGACAACCTCTACGAGTCGGTGAACACGCCGCTCGTCGGCTACCTCAACAACGCGATCAAGGCCAAGGAGCTCTTCAAGAAGGACAAGGACTACGTCGTCATGGACGGCGAAGTCATGATCGTTGATGAGCACACCGGCCGTATTCTCGCGGGCCGCCGCTACAACGAGGGCATGCACCAGGCGATCGAGGCGAAGGAAGGGGTGGACATCAAGGACGAGAACCAGACCCTCGCCACGATCACCCTGCAGAACTTCTTCCGCCTCTACAACAAGCTCTCCGGCATGACCGGTACGGCCATGACCGAGGCCGCGGAGTTCCACCAGATCTACAAGCTCGGCGTGGTGCCGATCCCGACCCACCGCGACGTCCAGCGGATCGACCAGTCCGACCTGATCTACCGCACCGAGCCCGCGAAGTTCGCGGCCGTGGTCGAGGACATCGCCGAGAAGCACAAGAAGGGCCAGCCGGTCCTGGTCGGCACCACCTCGGTCGAGAAGTCCGAGTACCTGTCGAACCAGCTGGCCAAGCGCGGTGTGCCGCACGAGGTGCTCAACGCCAAGCAGCACGACCGGGAAGCGACGATCGTCGCGCAGGCGGGCCGCCGCGGCGCGGTCACCGTGGCCACCAACATGGCCGGCCGCGGTACCGACATCAAGCTCGGCGGCAACCCGGACGACCTGGCCGAGGCGGAGCTGCGCCAGCGCGGTCTCGACCCGGTGGACCACCCCGAGGAGTGGGCCGCCGCGCTGCCCGCGGCCCTGGAGAAGGCCGAGGCCGCGGTCAAGACCGAGCACGACGAGGTCAAGGACCTCGGCGGGCTCTACGTGCTGGGCACCGAGCGCCACGAGTCCCGGCGTATCGACAACCAGCTGCGGGGTCGTTCCGGCCGTCAGGGCGACCCGGGCGAGTCCCGCTTCTACCTGTCGCTGGGCGACGACCTGATGCGGCTGTTCAAGGCGCAGATGGTCGAGCGCGTCATGGCGATGGCGAACGTCCCGGACGACGTGCCGATCGAGAACCGGATGGTCACCAAGGCCATCGCCTCCGCGCAGTCGCAGGTCGAGCAGCAGAACTTCGAGACGCGCAAGAACGTCCTGAAGTACGACGAGGTCCTCAACCGGCAGCGTGAGGTCATCTACGGCGAGCGGCGCCGCGTCCTGGAGGGCGAGGACCTGCACGAGCAGGTCCGGCACTTCATGGACGACACCATCGACGCGTACATCCAGGCGGAGACCGTCGAGGGCTTCGCCGAGGAGTGGGACCTCGACCGGCTGTGGGGCGCGTTCAAGCAGCTCTACCCGGTGAAGGTCACCGTCGAGGAGCTGGAGGACGCGGCCGGGGACCGGGCCGGGATCACCTCCGAGTTCATCGCGGAGTCGATCAAGGACGACGTCCACGAGCAGTACGACGCGCGGGAGAAGGAGCTCGGCTCGGAGATCATGCGTGAGCTGGAGCGGCGTGTGGTCCTCTCGGTGCTGGACCGCAAGTGGCGCGAGCACCTCTACGAGATGGACTACCTCCAGGAGGGCATCGGCCTCCGCGCCATGGCCCAGAAGGACCCGCTGGTCGAGTACCAGCGCGAGGGCTTCGACATGTTCACGGCCATGATGGAGGGCATCAAGGAGGAGTCGGTCGGCTACCTGTTCAACCTGGAGGTCCAGGTCGAGCAGCAGGTCGAGGAGGTTCCCGTCACGGACGCCGAGGCGAAGGCCACGCTCGAGAAGGAGCCGGAGGACGCCGTTCCGGCCGCTGCCGTCGGTCGTCCCGAGATCCGCGCCAAGGGGCTCGAGGCGCCGCAGCGTCCCGACCGGCTGCACTTCACCGCCCCGAAGGTGGACGGCGAGGGCGACATCGTCGAGGGCGACCTGGTCGGCGACGACGGCCCGCCGCGCTCCGAGGCGGACGGCATGACCCGCGCCGAGCGCCGCAAGGCGCAGAAGGCCGCCGGCCGCCGCCGCAAGAAGTAGCCGCACGCAGCAGTCGCGGCTCGGACCGACGAACGGGCCGGGGCAGAGCACCGCACGGTGTTCCGCCCCGGCCCTTTCGCCCGTTCCGGTGCCGGTGCCGGTGCCGGTGCCGGTGCCGGTGCCCGTTCCGGGGCCGGGGCCGGAGCTGCCGGAGCTGCTGAGGCTGCTGGGGTGTGGGGTTCCGGGGCGTTCCGGCGCCCGGGGCGGGACACCGCGCGGGCGGAGCGGAGCCGGTCCTGCCCGGCGGCCGGAGTGGAGGGTCACGCCGCCGGAATCGGCATGTCGCCGGTCCGGTCACGTCGCCGGTCCGGTCCACGTCCGCCGGTTCGGTCATGTCGTCGGCGCGGGCAGGCCGAGTTCCACGGCGGAGCAGCGCCAGCGGTCGTCGGGGCCCTGTTCCAGCCGGAAGGCCAGCGCCCGGACGCGGTCCCCGTACACGATCCGCGCGAACGCCTCGATGACACCCGGCTCCGGACGGTATTCGTCGCACCGGCCGACGTACGGCGCCGGACCGGGCGACCCCGGACCGGGCGACCCGGGCGACGCGGGACCGGACGGCCGCAGCGGGGCCAGCGGGGCCAGCAGCACCAACTGGTCGTACGCGCCGCCCAGGGTGTGCCCCAGCATCCAGTGGACGGGCTTCTGCCCGCTCAGGGTCAGCAGCAGCCGGTCGGCGAACCAGTACCGGGGCTGCCGTTCCCGCTCCCGCCGCCGCAGGGCCGCCCAGGGTGCCGCGCCCGCGGCGCCGGGCCGGCGTGAGTCCCGGCGCCCCGGAGGAACGCTCCCGGCGGTGCGGCGACGCCCGGGGCCCTGGCCTCCGGCGGTCCTGCTTCCGGCGTTCCGCTCCCCGGCGGGCGTGCCGTCGGCGGTCCGGCGGTCGGTCCTGCGAGCCGAGGTCCTGTTCCTGTGGTGATCCATGCGTGCCCCCGCGGCATCGGCCCGGTGCGCATACCGGGCGGTAGCTTCGATGCGAGAACTTCTAACCGGCCCGCTGGACGCCCTGCAAGGACGGAGGCGCCGGCCGGGCCGCGCCGATCGGATTCACCTATCCGGGTGACGAGGGGCTCGTCGGGGGCCGCGGTGCCACACGCCGCCGCACGTCGGCGGCCGTGGGCGCCGGAGAAAAGCCGGTCCGCCGCGGGGCGTGACAGGGGGCGGAATGCCGCGTTCGGGGCGCGTCGCGGCCGGGCCGGGGGCGCCCCGTGCACCCCGAAGGGGGACCATCGCCCGTATGCTGGCGGGGCGTTCCCCTCGCTCACCGCTCCAGCGCCCTCACGAAAGCGACAGCCATGCGCGTCTACGTCCCCATGACCCTCCCCGGTCTCGCTGCGGCGCAGAAGGCGGGCGAGCTGGGGCCCGGCCCGCTGGATGCCTTCGCGGTGACACCGGCACTGCGCGAGTGGTACGTCTCCGACGACATCGAGGAGCTGGAGTACGCGGCGCTCAGCCGGGCCGCCCAGGCCTCGCTCCGGCAGCTCGCCACGGATCCGCAGGCTCCGCGCCGCCGGGTCGTGGTGGCCGTGGACGTCCCGGACGGTGCCGCCGTCGCCGACCCGGACCGCGGCCTGGACCCGTCGGCGCTCGGCGCCGTCCGCATCGCCCGGCCGGTCGCCCTGGCCAAGGCCGCCGCGGTGCACCTCGACTCCTCCGACGCGGAGCGGGACGTGACCGCCGCTGCCGCGGCGCTGGGCGCGGCGGACCTGGGGGACGACGACGCGCAGTTCACCGTGGACGGAGCCGAGGACCACGAGCTGCTCTGGTACGCGGTCCAGGAGATCCCCACGCTTCTCGGCTGACCGGCCGGACAGCCACTGGCTCCACCGGACCGGAGCCGGTGCCGGGCCCGGACCGGCCGCTGCCGGACTGCGGTGTCGTACCGACTGGGTACCGTTCTGAGCATGGGGAAACACGGGACGCACATCGTCTGGGACTGGAACGGGACGCTGTTCCACGACATCGACGCGGTCATCGCGGCGACGAACGCCTCGTTCGCCGAGATCGGTCTGCCGCCGATCACCCTCGCCCGCTACCGGGACCTCTACTGCGTTCCGGTGCCGCGGTTCTACGAGCGGCTGATGGGGCGGGTGCCCACCACGGAGGAGTGGGAGGTCATGGACGAGGCCTTCCACCGGCACTACTGGTCCCGGGCGGAGAGCGCGGCCCTCACCGAGGGCGCCGAGCAGCTGCTGGCCGACCGGCAGGCCGCCGGGCTCACGCAGTCGCTGTGTTCACTGGCGCCGCACGAGGAACTGATACCGATCGTGCGCACCCACGGCATCGAGCAGCTCTTCCTCCGGGTGGACGGCCGGATCGGACCGTCGCACACCGGCAAGGCGCAGCACATGGAGCGGCACCTCGCCGCCCTGGACGGTGCTGTCCGGCAGCGGATCGTGGTGATCGGAGATGCGGTCGACGACGCGATCGCGGCGGCGCACGTGGGGGCCAGGGCGGTGCTGTACACGGGAGGCTCGCACAGCCGGGCCAGTCTGGAGACGGCCGGTGTTCCGGTGGTCGACAGCCTGTCGGAGGCCGTCGAGGCGGCAGAGGATCTGTACGGCTGAGCAGGGGCGTGAGTGGGGCACCGGCGGTGCGGAGACCCGCCGGAGCCGAGGCGCGCAGGCCCGCGCGGGCCCGGGCGGCAGCCCGTCCGCCGGTGTCCGGGCCGTTCGTGCGGGCGGGGCGGAGAGCCTCAGGAGGACAGGGGGGCCTTCGTCCGGAGCACGGCCAGGAACTCGCGCATCCACGCCGGGTGGTCCGGCCAGGCCCGGGCGGAGACCAGCGTCCCGTCGACCACCGCCTCCGCGTCCTGGAAGGAGGCACCCGCCATCTGCATGTCCAGCTCCAGGGCCGGATAGGAGGTCACGCGCCGTCCGCTGAGCCCGTCGACGGCCGCCGTGAGCAGCGGCCCGTGGCAGATCTGGGCCACGGGCCTGTCGGAGTCGAAGAACGCCTTGAGGACCTTCCGCAGCTCCGGGTCGTTGCGCAGGTACTCCGGTGCCCGTCCGCCGGGGATCACCAGCGCCACGTACTGGCTCGGCTCCACCTCGGAGAAGGCCAGGTCGGCGGGCCAGGTGTAGCCGGGCTTCTCGGTGTAGGTGTCGAAGCCCTCCTCGAAGTCGTGCACCACGAAGCGCAGCCTCTTGCGGCTGGGAGCCGCGATGTGAACCTCGTAGCCCTCCTCGCGAAGCCGCTGGTACGGGTAGAGCACCTCCAGGGACTCCGCCGCGTCACCGGTCACGATCAGGATCTTGGCCGCCATGGCTCCCACCTCCGGGCTGTCCGTTTCGTTCCCCCCGAGGCCCAACCTGCACGGCGACGGTGGGTTTGCCAAGAGGGCCCACGTCGCTGTCCGGAACGTCAAACTTCCAGTCCAGGTTTTGTACACAAACGGCCCATGACGGCTCCCTGGGGAAGGGCGATAGCCTTGTCCCGTGATCAGCGCGATATGCCCTCCTCCCCCCGCAACGGGGTGGAGGGGCCTTCGCAGGGGCAGCGAAGCCTCTGTCATGAGCCCGGTGTGCCACCGTGCCCGGGCGGTCGCTGATCCCTCGGGCCGGGGCCACACGACGAGAATCGCCCCTTCCGGCCCGTTCACCTTTCATCAAGGCATACCGTCGACACCGAGCGGACATCCCGCGTCGCGACGTGATGCCGGTTTCCGCAACCAACGTCACGCAACGGCGCGCGACAGGAGCCAGAGGACATGCAGACCAAGCTGGACGAAGCCAAGGCCGAGCTGCTCGAAAGGGCTGCCCGGGTAGCTGAGAACAGCCCGGCCGGGAGTCAACAACCGGTTCAGGGCCTCACCCCGGAGGCCCTCACGGCGTACCTCCAGCGCTACTACCTCCACACGGCTCCCGAGGACCTCGCAGGCCGCGACCCGGTGGACCTGCTGGGTGCCGCGCTCTCCCACTACCGGCTCGCGGAGAACCGCCCCCAGGGCACCGCGAACGTCCGGGTGCACACCCCGACCGTCGAGGAGAACGGCTGGACCTGCACCCACTCCGTCGTCGAGGTCGTGACCGACGACATGCCCTTCCTCGTCGACTCGGTCACCAATGAGCTGTCCCGCCAGGGCCGCGGCATCCATGTGGTGATCCACCCGCAGATGGTCGTCCGCCGCGACGTCACCGGGAAGCTGATCGAGGTTCTCGACAGCAGTGGCGACGTCCACTCCGACCGCGCCACCCGCGAGCGGCCGCACGACGCGTCCACCGAGTCGTGGATCCACGTCGAGACCGACCGCGAGACCGACCGCGCCGATCTCAAGCAGATGACCGCCGATCTGCTCCGGGTCCTCTCCGACGTCCGCGAGGCCGTCGAGGACTGGGAGAAGATGCGTGAGGCCGCCCTGCGGATCGCGGAGGGGCTGCCGGACGAGCCGCGCGCCGACGACCTGCCGGAGCAGGATGTCGAAGAGGCCCGTGAGCTGCTGCGCTGGCTCTCCGACGATCACTTCACCTTCCTCGGCTACCGCGAGTACCAGCTGACGAGCGAGGCGACGGACGGCTCCCAGGAGGACGTGCTCACCGCCATCCCGGGCACCGGGCTCGGCATCCTGCGTTCGGACCCGTCCCACAAGGGCAGCGAGGGCCACCCGGTCTCCCCGTCCTTCAACCGGCTGCCGGCCGACGCCCGGGCCAAGGCGCGTGAGCACAAGCTGCTGGTGCTGACCAAGGCCAACAGCCGCGCCACGGTGCACCGCCCCTCGTACCTCGACTACGTCGGCGTCAAGAAGTTCGACGAGCAGGGCAATGTCGTCGGGGAGCGCCGCTTCCTCGGGCTGTTCTCCTCGGCCGCGTACACCGAGTCCGTCCGGCGGGTCCCGGTGGTGCGCCGCAAGGTCTCCGAGGTGCTGGCGACGGCCGGCTTCTCCCCGGACAGCCACGACGGGCGCGACCTGCTCCAGATCCTCGAGACCTACCCGCGCGACGAGCTGTTCCAGACCCCGGTCGACAAGCTCCGCGAGATCGTCATCAACGTCCTCTACCTCCAGGAACGCCGGCGGCTCCGGCTGTTCCTGCGCCAGGAGGAGTACGGGCGCTACTACTCCGCGCTGGTCTACCTGCCGCGGGACCGCTTCAACACCACCGTCCGGCACAAGCTGACCAACATCCTCAAGGACGAGCTGGGCGGCTCCAGCGTCGACTTCACGGCCTGGAACACCGAGTCGGTCCTCTCCCGGCTGCACTTCGTCGTCCGGGTCGAGCCGGGCACCGTGCTGCCGGACCTGACCGAGGCCGACATCGAGCGCATCGAGATCCGGCTCGCCGAGGCCGCCCGCTCCTGGGAGGACGGCTTCGCCGAGGCGCTCAACGCCGAGGTGGGCGAGGAGCGCGCCGCCGAGCTGATGCGGCGCTACGCCAATGCCTTCGAGGAGGGCTTCAAGGCGGACCACACGCCGCGCGGCGCGGTCTCCGACCTCCAGCACCTGGAACAGCTCACCCCGGCCGGCGGCGAGCGCGACTTCGAGCTCAGCCTGTACGAGCCCGTCGGCGCGGGCCCCGGGGAGCGGCGCTTCAAGATCTACCGGAGCGGTGAGCAGGTCTCGCTCTCCGCCGTGCTGCCGGTGCTCAACGGGCTCGGCGTCGAGGTCGTGGACGAGCGGCCGTACGAGCTGCGCTGCGCCGACCGCAGCTCCGCCTGGATCTACGACTTCGGGCTGCAGCTTCCCGCGCCGACCCAGAACGGCGGCGACTACCTCGCCGACGACGCCCGTGAGCGCTTCCAGGACGCGTTCGCAGCCGTCTGGAACGGTGAGGCCGAGAACGACAACTTCAACCAGCTGGTGCTGAGGGCCGGGCTCACCTGGCGGCAGGCCATGGTGCTGCGGGCCTACGCGAAGTACCTGCGGCAGGCCGGTTCCACCTTCAGCCAGGACTACATGGAGGACACCCTCCGTACCAACGTCCACACCACGCGGCTGCTGGTGAACCTCTTCGAGGCGCGGATGTCGCCGGAGCGGCAGCGGGCGGGCCTGGAGCTCACCGACGCGCTGCTGGAGGAGCTGGACGCGGCACTGGACCAGGTGGCGAGCCTGGACGAGGACCGCATCCTGCGCTCCTTCCTCACCGTCATCAAGGCGACCCTGCGCACCAACTACTTCCAGCTGGGCGACAAGACGGGCAAGCCGCACAGCTACCTCTCGCTGAAGCTCGATCCGCAGGCGATTCCGGACCTGCCCGCGCCCCGCCCGGCGTACGAGATCTGGGTCTACTCGCCCCGCGTCGAGGGCGTCCACCTCCGCTTCGGCAAGGTCGCCCGCGGTGGTCTGCGCTGGTCCGACCGGCGGGAGGACTTCCGCACGGAGATCCTCGGCCTGGTCAAGGCGCAGATGGTCAAGAACACCGTGATCGTGCCGGTCGGTGCCAAGGGCGGCTTCGTCGGCAAGCGCCTGCCGGATCCGTCGGTGGACCGCGACGCCTGGATGGCCGAGGGCATCGCCTGCTACAAGACGTTCATCTCCGGTCTGCTCGACATCACCGACAACCTGGTCGGCGGCGAGGTCGTGCACCCCCGGGACGTCGTGCGGCACGACGAGGACGACACCTACCTGGTCGTCGCCGCCGACAAGGGCACCGCGACGTTCTCCGACATCGCCAACGAGGTCGCCATCGCCTATGGCTTCTGGCTCGGCGACGCGTTCGCCTCCGGCGGTTCGGCGGGCTACGACCACAAGGGCATGGGCATCACCGCCCGCGGTGCCTGGGAGTCGGTCAAGCGGCACTTCCGGGAGCTGGGCCACGACAGCCAGACCGAGGACTTCACGGTCGTCGGCGTCGGCGACATGTCGGGTGACGTGTTCGGCAACGGCATGCTCCTCTCCGAGCACATCCGGCTGGTCGCCGCCTTCGACCACCGGCACATCTTCATCGACCCGAACCCGGACGCGGCCGTCTCCTATGCCGAGCGGCGCCGGCTGTTCGAGCTGCCGCGCAGCTCCTGGGCGGACTACAACACCGAACTGCTCTCGCAGGGCGGCGGCATCCACCCGCGTTCCGCGAAGGCCATCCCGATCAACGCGCAGATCCGGGCGGCGCTCGGGATCGAGGCGCGGGTCACCAAGATGACCCCGGCGGACCTGATGAAGGCGATCCTCCACGCCCCGGTCGACCTGCTGTGGAACGGCGGCATCGGGACGTACGTCAAGGCGTCGACGGAGTCCCACGCGGACGCCGGCGACAAGGCCAACGACGCCATCCGGGTGGACGGCCAGGACCTGCGGGTCAAGGTCGTCGGCGAGGGCGGCAACCTGGGCCTGACCCAGCGCGGCCGGATCGAGTTCTCCCTGTCCGGTGGCCCCGACGGCAGGGGCGGCAAGATCAACACCGACGCGATCGACAACAGCGCCGGTGTGGACACCTCCGACCACGAGGTGAACATCAAGATCCTGCTGAACAAGGTCGTCGAGGACGGCGACATGACCGTCAAGCAGCGCAACAAGCTGCTGGCGGAGATGACCGACGAGGTCGGTGCGCTGGTGCTGCGCAACAACTACGCGCAGAACGTCGCCCTGGCCAACGCCGTGTCGCAGGCGCCCAGTCTGCTCCACGCCCACCAGCGCTTCATGCGCCGGCTGGAGCGGGACGGCCGCCTCGACCGTGACCTGGAGGCCCTGCCCAGCGACCGGCAGATCCGGGAGCGGCTGAGCTCCGGGCGCGGGCTGACGCAGCCGGAGCTCGCGGTCCTGCTCGCCTACCTCAAGATCACGGTCGCCGAGGAGCTGATCACCACTGATCTGCCGGACGACCCGTACCTGACGCAGCTGTTGCACGCCTACTTCCCGAAGGCGCTGAACGAACGGTTCCTCGAACACATCGACAACCACGCGCTGCGCCGGGAGATCGTGACCACGGTCCTGGTGAATGACACGGTCAACAGCTCCGGTACGACCTTCCTGCACCGGATGCGGGAGGAGACCGGCGCCTCGACCGAAGAGGTGGTGCGCGCCCAGACCGCGGCTCGCGCGATCTTCGAGCTGGGCCAGGTCTGGGACGAGGTCGAGGGGCTCGACAACCGGGTTCCGGCGGATGTGCAGACCCGTATCCGGCTGCACGCGCGGCGGCTGGTCGAGCGGGGCACGCGCTGGCTGCTCAACAACCGTCCGCAGCCGCTGCTGCTCGCCGAGAACGTCGAGTTCTTCAGTGAGCGGGTGCAGAGCGTCTGGGCCGAGCTGCCCAAGCTGCTCAAGGGGTCCGACCTGGAGTGGTACCAGGCGATCTTCGACGAGCTGACCGAGTCCGGGGTGCCGGGCGAGCTGGCGCAGCGCGTCGCCGGTTTCTCCTCCGCCTTCCCGACGCTCGACATCGTCGCGATCGCGGACCGCACCGGCAAGGCGCCGCTGGACGTCGCCGAGGTCTACTACGACCTGGCGGACCGGCTGCGGGTCAGCCAGCTGATGGACCGGATCATCGAGCTGCCGCGCGCCGACCGCTGGCAGTCGATGGCGCGGGCCGCCATCCGCGAGGACCTGTACGCGGCGCACGCCGCACTGACCGCGGATGTGCTCGCTGCGGGCAACGGCAGCTCCACCCCGGAGCAGCGGTTCGGCGCATGGGAGCAGAAGAACGCCGCGCTGCTGGGCCGTGCCCGGACGACCCTGGAGGAGATCCAGAACTCGGACGACTTCGACCTGGCCAACCTCTCGGTGGCGATGCGCACGATGCGGACGCTGCTCCGCACGCACCAGTAGGAGGCGGACTCCCCGCACTGGTCCCGGTCTCCCTGCGGTCGCGCGCAGCGGAGGACGCGGTGCGGGGGAGGACGTCGCGGGATGGAACGGCGGAGGGGCGCCCGGACCTGGTCCGGGCGCCCCTCCCGTGTGTCGTGGCTCCCGGGCCGGGTGGGTCAGTGCCGGCCGGTGGCGGGGCGCCAGGGGGTGAGGTCGGGGGTGCGGCCGGTGCGGGTCCAGTAGAGCCGGCCGTCGAGGCCGATCGCGGCCACCGCCGGGCCGCCCGTGCCGGACCGGGCGCCGGCCGGGGCGCCGCTGAAGAGGAAGCGTCCGGGCTCCCAGTCCAGAGCCCGGGGCCGGCCTGCCGCGGCACGTCGCGCGGCCGAGCGGCCCGCGGTCGCACCCCCGCCCCCCGGACGTCCCGCGGCGGAACGTTCCGCCGCCGAGCCGCCCGCCGTGGAACCGCCCGTACCGGCTCGGCCCTTCGCGCTGCCGGCCGGTGCGTACCGGGCGGCGCTGACCGTGCCCCGGTCGTCCCGGGCCGTGAGCAGGACGCCGGACCCCTGGGGCGTCACCTCGACGGGGCCGAAGCCGGCGATGCCGCCCAGGTCGGCGGGTTCCGTCCGCCAGGTCTTGCGGGAGATCCCGACGGCACGGCCTGCGCGGGGCGAGTCCGAAGAGGACGCCGAGGACGGGGCCGACGGCGAGTGGGCGGTGAGCAGGTCGGCGGAGCCGGGGCGGCGGAAGTAGAGCCGGACCCCGGTGGCCTCCGGATGGGCGGTCAGCGGACCGGTGGTGGCGGGCAGTCCGGTCGGCTCCGGGGCACCCATGACCGCGCCGCGCCGGGGCTGTGACCAGGCCAGGACGGAGGCGGGGGTGGCGGCCAGTACGTGCATGCGGCCCTTCCGGTCCGTGGCGACCGCCAGGTTGCCGAGCAGTCCGGTGCCGCCCAGGTCCGTCCAGGGCTGCCAGGAGCCGTCGGCGTTCCGGGTGCGGGAGCTGAGGCCGTGGGCACCGTTGCGCAGGTAGATGGTCGCGCGGCCGGAGCCGTCCAGGGTGACGCCGGGCGCGCCGAGCTGCCAGCTGGCGACGGGGTCGGGGTCGGGGGCGCCGAGCGACTCCCAGGGGCCGAACCGGCCGCCCGGCACAGTCTGCGCGGTGGTCACCAGTTCGCGCCGGTAGTCCGCCGGTCCGGTGCCGAGCAGCGTACGGGTGGCGAAGACCGCGATCCGGCCGTCGCGCAGCCGCAGGGTCGTCACACCGTCGTCGATGCCCGCACCGGGCAGCAGGTCCGGGCCGGACCACTGGGCCGAGCCGCGGCCCCGCTGGCTCCACACGGCGAGCCGCCCGTCGAGGGTGCCGAACGCCCGCAGCGCGCCGTTCCGCTGCGGCTGGAGCCAACTGGTGCTCTCACCGCGGTGGTAGCGGATGCTCTGGGCCCAGTTGAAGCCCAGGGGGCGGGCGCCGACCTTCAGGTCGCCGCAGCCCGCGGCGTCGCGGCAGTCGCGGCCGTCGGTCCAGCCGTACGTCCGGATGGCGTCGAGCTTGGCCCGCAGGGCCGTGCGGTCCAGGGTGTGGGGCAGCGAGCCGTTGAGGTAGCCGAGGTACACCTGGGTGCCGACCGGGGGCCGGTCCGGTTCCCCGCTGTACCGGGCGAGCGCCCGCTGCAGGAACCGGGCGCCGTACATGTGGTCCTGGTGGTCGGTCCAGCCGATGCCGCTCCGCTTGCTGTCGGGGGTCGGGTCCTGCATCCGCACATACGTCGGCCGGAAGCGTTCCAGCAGCCCGGTGAGGGTGCTGACCAGCTGTTCCCTGGAGTAGGCGAAGTCCTCGGAGACGACGCTGCCGGAGGCGAGGAGGGAGTTGAGGGCCGGTACCCGGCCGTCCCAGAGACCGCGCAGGCTGTGCGGCCGGTCGCGTCCTATGCTCTCCGCCTCGTGCAGCTGCAGCCAGACGAGACGGATCTTCGGGTGCGCCCGGAGGGTGTCGAGCTCGGCCTCCCCACCGCCGTCGGTCGGCACGACCTCGCGCCGCCAGGGGCTCGCCGGGTCCCCGGTGGCCATGCGGGCGTAGGCGGCCCGGATGCCGTTCTGCCGGGCCTTGGCGAACTTCGCCCGGTCCGCGGGCGGCTGTTTCCGGCGTGCCTCCTCCGCGGAGGCGTTGACCCCGTTGGACTCGCCGGCCGTCAGATAGACGGTGGCCAGGGCGTTCCCGGAGCGCAGCGACTGGCTCAGGTCCGGGTTCATGAAGTACAGGTCGTCGTCCGGGTGGGCGACGACCTGGAGGACCGATTCCGCTGTCCTGATCCGCTGGTCGGCGGCCGTGCCCGCCGCACGGGCGCGGCCGGCGGCCGGCTCCCGGACGTCCGCCGTGCCACGGGCGAGAGGGGTGGAGCAGGAGGCCACGGTTCCGACGAGCGCCAGGGTGAGCGCGCTGCGGAGCAGACGGCGGGGTATCGCAGGCATCGGTGTTCGCTTTCGAGGTGCGGAACAGCCCAGGAGGCTGAGCAGGAGGAAGCCGGAGCAAGGAGGTGAGCCGGAGCAGGAGAGAGGCCGGAGCGGCGGGAGAGCTGTGGCACGCGGGGGAGGCGGCGCAGAGCGGAGGGGCGAACGGCACGACGCGCAGCGGTGGAAGGAAGCCGCGGGGCGGGAAGGGCTCGCTGGACGTGTGGCCGGATCAGCTCGCTGTCGCCGGTCCCGGTGCCTCTTGTGCCGCCGGTCGCCGGGCCGACTGCGCTGTCGGTCGTGGTGCCGGTCGTGCCGCCGGTCGTGGCGGGGATCCGGGCGGCCTGGGCGGCAGCGGCCGGACGTTCCGCGTCCCCGTGCCCCGGCCCTCAGCCCTCGCCTCGGCGCTCCGGGGACCGGCCGACCGGGTGCCGGGGAGCGTCCGCCGCTCGTGGAAGCGGGTGTCGCGACCGACCATGAACCGTGCCTCTCCGGTGCCACCGTGCCTCCGGTGTCACACCTTCACCCGACCGGGCCCATGGCATTTGCCACCTTTTGTGGGGCCGACAACGGCCATTCCCGGTAATTTCTATGATGTCGGCGGAACGCTTCGGGTTGCCTGGAGGGCCTATGAATTCGGCAGGGCCGGAGAATTCGGAGCTGCACCGGGGTCCCGTGCACGCGGTGGAGCCCGCGGCCGACAGCGGCAAGAGCCGCAAGGGCCGCGAAGGCCGGGAGAAGCGCGAAGGCCGCAAGAGCCGGGAGAGCCGCGAAAGCCCGGTGGAGAGCCCCGAGAGCCCCGAGAGCCCCGTCGGTCCGGAGCGCCCGGCCCCCGACGTCTCGGTGGTCGTGATCGTCTACAACGACGCCGCCCGGCTCCCCACCGCCGTTCGTTCGGTCCTGGCCCAGACGCTCCGCGCCGTCGAGGTCGTGATCGTCGACGACTGCAGCGAGGACGACTCGTACGCCGTCGCCCAGGAGCTCGCCGCCGAGCGTCCGGGGCAGGTGCGGGCGTTCCGGCTGCCCGCCAACAGCGGCGGCTGCGGCGCCCCGCGCAACCACGGCATCGGCGAGGCCCGCGGCCGGTACGTGATGTTCCTGGACAGCGACGACGAACTGGAGCGGAACGCCTGCCGCAACCTGCTCGCGGCGGCCGAGAGCACCGGAGCCGATCTCGTCTCGGGCCGCTGTGTCCGGGTGCACGTCGACAACCGGCACGGCAAGCGCGAGGACTGGTACCCCTGGATCTACCAGGAGACCCGCACCCTGGAGTCCGTCTCCGAACTTCCCGACCTGCTGATCTTCGACACCCTGTCGACCAACAAGTGCTACCGCCGGGACTTCCTGCTGGAGCGGAACCTGTTGTTCCCGGTGGGGATCCACTACGAGGACCTGCTCTTCTCCGCCCAGGCCTATCTCGCCGCGGAGCGCATCGCGCTGATCCCCAACCGGGTCTACTTCTGGAACGTCGTCGAGAGGACCGGCGCGAAGTCCATCAGCAACCGCCGGCACGAGATCGCCAACTTCGCGCACCGGATGGAGATCCACCGCCGGATCGACACCCTGCTGGAGCAGCGGCGGCTGCCGGAGCTGAAGTTCCACAAGGACGTGAAGTTCCTCAAGCACGACCTGGTCCTGCATCTGCGCGACCTGCCGCTGCTGGACGAGGAGTACCGCCACCGGTTCGCCGAGCTGGCCGGCTCCTACCTGGCCGCTCTCGACCCGGCGGCGTACGACGAGGTCCAGCCGATCCAGGCCATCTGCGCCTACCTCCTCGTCCGGGAGGACTGGGACAACCTGCTGCCCGCCGCGGACACCCTGATGAACCGCGACAAGATCTCCTCGCCGCTCACCGAGCGGGACGGGCGGGTCTACTGGTGCGCCGAGCACCTCGACGACCCGGAGGGCCGCAGGGTCCTCGATGTCACCGACGCCGACTACCACGGCATTCCGCTCGGGCGGATGTTCCTGCGCAACCGGCTCACCGGATACGCCGACGACGGGCGCGGCACCGTGCGGCTCGCCGGCAGCGTGGTCAATCCGCTCGGCCGCATCGGGCCCGGATCCCGGGTGCGGGGGCGGCTGGAGTTCCGGGCCCGCCGGCGCAGCCTGCAGACCTTCCACTTCCCGCTCCGAACGCTGCGCCGGCACGGCGACTCCCTGGACTGGACCGCCGAGGTGGACCTCGCGCGGCGGCTGCGTCCGCTGGGCGTGATCGACGCGGTGTGGGACGTCCGGCTCCTCCTGGACGTCGACGGCGAGCGGCTGCGCACCCGGCTCAGCGTGGGCGGTCTCGCGCTCGACCAGGCGCGCCCGCTGCGGGTGCGCCCCCGGCTCACCCGGCTCGTCGCCGACCGGCTGGAGCCCGAGATCTCCCGGCGCGGACACCTGGCGTTCCGGCTGGCCGCACAGGGGCGGGCGGCGATCCGGGCCCGCGAGGCCGTGGACGCCGCTGTCACCGGGCCCGCCGGAGGGCTCGTCAAGTCCACCGTGCGCCGGGCCCGCAAGGCCAAGCGCGGGCTCCACTCCGGGGAGACCAAGATCCGTACGTACCACCGGGCGCTGCGCGTCCTGCCGGTGCGCAAGGGGCTGGTGGTCTTCGAGAGCCACCTCGGCAAGCAGTACAGCGACAGTCCCCGGGCCATCTACGAGGAAATGCGCCGGCAGGGCGTGGACTTCGAGCCCGTCTGGTCCTGGACGGGGCGGCAGCCGGAAGGTTTCCCCACCGACGCCACCCTGGTGCGCCGGTGGAGCTGGCCCTATCTGCGGGCCCTGGCCCAGGCGGAGTTCTGGATCGACAACCAGGGATTCCCGCTGAAGCTCACCAAGCGGCCGGAGACCACGTACATCCAGACCTGGCACGGGTCGGCGCTCAAGCGGATGGGCTTCGACGAGCCCCGCTACAAGCTGCTCAACCGCTCCGGCCAGGAGGGGTACCAGCGGGTGCTGGACCGCTTCGACCACTTCCTGATCCGCTCCGAGCACGATGTGCGCACCCTCGCCCGCGCCTACCGGCTCAAGGACGAGGTGCTGCTGCGCACCGGCTATCCGCGCAACGACCCGCTCGTCGCGGCCCGCGCCCGGGAGGAGACCACCGGGGTGCGGGAGCGCGGTCCGCTCGCCGCCGAACTGGGCATCCCCGAGGGCCGTCAGGTGCTGCTGTTCGCGCCGACCTTCCGCAGCGGTCCGGGCGGGCGGGTCCGCGCCTTCGAGCTGCCCTTCGACGTCGAGGAGTTCGCCCGGCGCTTCGGTGACCGCTGCACCCTGCTGATCCGCTCGCACTATCTGAACCATGTCGTGCTGCCGCCGTCGGTGCGCGGCACCGTCCTCGACGTGACGGGCCACCACGACATCACGCCGCTGCTGATGCTCGCGGACGGGCTGATCACGGACTACTCCTCGGTGCTCTTCGACTACGCGCTCCTCGACCGGCCGATGCTGTTCTACGTCCACGACTGGGACGAGTACGCCGGGGAGAGCCGCGGCACCTATTTCGACCTGCTGGAACAGGCCCCGGGCCCGGTGGTGCGGACCGAGGAGGCCCTCTTCGCGGCGGTCGCCGCGCTGAAGTCCGCCGACACCGAATACGCGGAGGCCCGGCGCCGGTTCGTCGCGGAGTACGGCGAGTACGACCGCGGCGACGCCGCCCGCACCATCGTGAACCGGTTCTTCACCCCGCGGAGCGGCACATGAACGAGCAGCGGATGCCCGCCGAGGCCCCGGTACTCCCGGGCACTTCCGAGGTCTCCGGGATGCCCGGTGTCCCCGATGCCTCCGGTGTCCCCGAGTCCGCCGGAAAGCCTGCCGTGGCGGGCGGGGCCGGCCCCCGCCCCGGCCCCGACGCCACCGGGCGGGACATCTTCTTCGTCTCCAACAGCGTGGACGAGCTGGGCGGGGTCACCAGCTGGTCGCACCAGATGGCCCGGCTGTTCGCCGCGCGCGGGCACCGGGTGCAGGTGGTCGGCATCGGTCCCGCCGAGGAGCGGCAGAGCCTCGGCGGCGAGCCGGCGTACCCCGTGCTGACCCTCTACGACGCCCCGCCGCCCAAGGTCCGGCCGGTCACGTTCGGCAGCCGGTTCAACCCCGTCGAACGCCGGCGCCGCGGCGCCCGCGAGGCCGGGATGCGGGAGCAGGCGGAGAAGCTGAGCGCGCTGTTCCGGGCCGCCGGGCCCGGCGCGGTCGTCATCGTCACCCAGGTCTGGGCCATGGAGTGGGTGACGCTCGCCGACACCGCCGGGGCGACGGTCATCGGGATGAGCCACGAGTCGTACGCATACTCGCGCGACAGCTCGCGCTTCCGCCGGGTGCAGCGGTTCTACCGGGACGTCGACCGGATGCTGGTCCTCACCCAGGAGGACGCCGACCTGTGGATCCGGCAGGGGCTCGACAACACCGGATTCATGCCGAACCCGCTGCCGTTCATGCCCGACGAGCCCTCGCCCCGCACCGCGAAGGTGGTGACGAGCATGGGCCGGCTGACCGACCAGAAGGGCATCGACATGCTCCTCGACACCTGGGCCGAGGTCGCGCCGCGGCACCCCGACTGGACCCTGCACATCTACGGCGCCGGGGAGGACGAGGAGATGCTGCGCGCGCAGTGCACCGCGCTGGGCCTGGACGGGTCGGTGGAGTGGCGGGGGCGGACCGGCGACGTGCCGGGGGCGCTGCGCGCTGGTTCGGTCTTCGTCCAGTCCTCGCGCGGCGAGGGGTTGCCGCTCGCGCTGATGGAGGCGATGGCGGCGGCGGTGCCGTGTGCGGCGTTCGACTGCGCGCCGGGTGTCCGCGAGATCATCCGGGACGGCGAGGACGGGCTCCTCGCCGCCCCGGGCAACACCGGCGAACTCGCCCGCCGCCTGGACACCCTGATGTCCGACCGGGAGCTGCGGGACCGGATGGGCGAGCTGGCGCGGGAACGGGTGCGGCGGTTCTCGACCGAGGAGGTCGTGCGGCGCTGGGAGGAGCTGTTCGCCTTTCTGGAGCGCTGAGTGCTGGGCGCTGAGCGCCTGGCAGGCCGGGGGAGGCTGACCGTACGCCTCTGCCGTCACCGTCACCGTCACCGCGCCCGTCACCGTCACGGCCGGCGCGCGCCGCGCGGCTCACCTCCGGGTGCGATCGAAACCGCCGGGTGCCCGCGCCCCGCGCCCCCGGCCGGCCGCGGGCGCGCCCGTCCCCGCACACCTCACCGCCGACGGGTCGCCCGTCGCAGCCTCCGGGTGACCACTGCGACCGCCGCCCGGGGCCCCGGCGCGATCCGGAGGGCCAGCGAACCGCCCGTGGTGGCGTACGGCTGGACCAGCAGCACCCCGTGGCCTCGGCTCGGCACGGCCGTCCGCCGCAGCCCCGGCCCGGCGGCCCGGACGCCGGTGGACAGCGAGGACCCGTCGGCGCAGTGCAGCCGGACCCGCAGGTCCCAGACGTCCGGCGGGGAGCCGCGGGTCCGGACGGCCAGCGCGTCGAGATCCAGCAGGACCTCGGCCGACCAGGAGGAGACGCCCTCCCCCGGGACGCCGTCCTCACCCCGGCCCGCCTCCGGGGTGAGGACGGCGTCGCGGGCCAGCCCGGTCGCGCCGTCCTCGCGGTGCCGCAGCTCGATGTCGACCGTCCGCGGTCCCGCAGCCGCGAGCCGCCCGTAGATCTCGTGCACCCGGATCCGCAGCAGCCGGGTCCGGGCGCCCACGACCGGCTCCGCCTCGACGGTCACCGGCAGCCGGCGCAGCGGTTTGGTGTCGATCCCGTCCAGCAGCACCCCGGGCAGGTCCACGGCCCAGACGGGCCGGCCGCCGGCCCGTGCGTAGGGCGGCAGCAGCCGGGCCGGCCGGTCGGCCAGTTCGATCAGCCGTCGCAGGTCCCTCGGGTGATCCGCCGCCAGCAGGACCCGGGCGATCCAGCGGGCGGGGGCGCGGGCGGCCGTCAGCTCGGCGGCGTCGAAGCCGGCGAGGTACGCGCGGGTGAGCTGCCACCAGGCCTCCCGGTGCGCGGAGCTGTGCCCGCCCAGCTCGCGCAGGTACATCCGCAGGTCGTAGTCGAGGAACTTCACCCGGGCGGCGTGCGCCAGCCGCTTCTGCCCGGCCTCCTCGAAGATCTCCACGGACCGGCGGTGCGCCGCCAGCCGGCTGCGCCAGTTGTCCGGGCCGTTGCGGTCCAGGGAGATCGACGGCCGTTCCGCCGAACGGCGTACCTGCCAGCCGTAGACGGCGTCGGGGACGATCGCGATCCGCGGGGCGGCGGCCAGCACCCGGGCGGTGAAGACGAAGTCCTCGTAGCGGAACGCCCCCTCGGGGAACGTGATGCCGTGCCCTTGCAGAAAGGCGCGGGCGTAGAGCTTGTTCACGCACAGGGTGTCGCGGACCAGCCGGGGCAGTTCGGCGGGGGAGCCGTGCACCGCCTCCGTACGGAACAGCGACTGCTGCCAGCGGACTTCGCGGCGTCCGGGCAGCTCACGGCGGACACAGGCGCCCGCCACCACGGGGGCGTGGTGCCGGGCGGCGGCCGCGAGCAGGGCGTCCACCGCGCCCGGCAGCAGCACGTCGTCGCTGTCCAGGAACATCACGTACCGGGCGGTGGCACGCCGCAGACCGTCGTTGCGCGGGGTGCCGCAGCCGCCGCTGTTGCCGCGGCGGCGCACCACGCGGACGCGCCGGTAGCGGCGTGCCAGGCCGGCCAGGACCCGGGCGGTGTCGTCGGTGGAGCCGTCGTCGACCGCCACGACCTCGGCGACACCGGCCCCTTGTCGGAGGGCGGACAGCACCGCGTCCGCGATGTGCCCGGCGTCGTTGTAGCCGATCACGATGACGCTGACCTGCGCCGCGGACGGTATCGGAGCCGTCTGTGCTGCTGCCATGGGGGCCACCCCTCCATTTCAGCCCCGGGGGCGGCGTTCTCCGAGCCGGGAGCGGCGAACCGGGTGACGGGACCGGCCGCCCCGGTGAGCCGGGCCGACGCCGTGCGGGGGATCAAGCGGGGGCCGTTTGCTGCCGAACCAAAGACGGGACCGTGCGAAGAACAGGAGCTCGTCGATGGTCACAACCGAGGTCAGGATCCCCTTCCGGCCCGTCCTGGCACGCCGCACCCCGGTCGCGACCCTGCTGATCCCGGCCGTCACCATGGCGGTCCTGGGGCTCTGGGGCCTGAACCGGCGCGGGCTCTGGGGCGACGAGGCCGCCACCTGGACGGCCGCCCGGCGCACCCCGGCCGAGCTCTGGCACCTGCTGCAGAACCTCGACGCCGTGCACGGGCTCTACTACTTCGGCATGCACCTGCTGCTGGCGGTGCGCGCCGACGAGGTGATGCTGCGGCTGCCCTCGGTGCTGGCGATGAGCTGGGCGGCGGCGGCCGTCGCGGCGACCGGCGCCAAGCTCGCCGGGCCCCGGGTGGGGCTGATCGCGGGCACCCTGTTCGCGGTGGTGCCGGTGGTGAGCCTGTACGCCCAGGAGGGCCGGTCGTACGCCCTGGTGGTGGCCGGTGCGACCACTGCCACCTACCTCCTGGCGTGCGGCTGCCGGAGCACGGACCGCCGCTGGTGGCAGGCGTACGCCGGGGTCGTGGCGCTGACCGTGGTGCTGCACGCCCTCGCCGTGCTGCTGCTCGCCGCGCACGCCGTGACGCTGCTGATGGCCCGCAGCGCTCCCCGGACCTGGCGCCTGTGGGGCATGGCGGCGGGCGGCACGGTGGTGGTGCTGGCACCGCTGCTGTGGGTGGCGGGCGGTCAGGTGGAGGCGATCGCCTGGATCACCCGGCCCGGCTGGGACGAGGTGGTCCATCTGGTGCGGGCGTTCGCCGGGCCGTCCGGCGGGGCCGCGTGCCTGACCCTGCCGCTGGCGGCGGCCGCCCTGTTCCTGCCCCGCCGCCCGTCGTTCGCCGCCGCCCCGCCCACCCTGATCACGGTGGCGCTGCCGCTGCTGGTCGTCCCGCCCGTCCTGCTGATCGCGGTGTCCCAGCTGTATCCGCTGTACGACCTGCGGTACGTGCTCTACGCGCTGCCGGGGCTGTCGCTGCTGGTGGCGGCCGGTGCCGACCGGCTGGCCGCCCGGGTGCCGTGGCGGGGGTCGCTGCCGCTGGCGGGGGCGCTGGTGGTGTCGATGGTTCTGGGCGGGCAGCTGGCCGCCCAGAACCAGGTGCGTTCCGGGGAGAGCCGGATGGACGACCTGCGGCCGATCGCGCAGGCGGTGCAGGCCCGGGCGAAGCCGGGCGACGCGGTGGTCTTCCTGGCCGGGACCCGGCGGAAGGCGGCCATCGCCTACCCGGAGGCGTTCGCCGGGCTGCGCGATGTGGCGCTGGAGGCGCCCCCGGGGCGCTCCGGCACGCTGTACGGCACCGAACTGCCGCCCGGCCGCGTCCGGGAGCTGCTGTCGCGGGCCGACCGGGTGTGGCTGCTGGACCGGGAGGACTCCGACCAGCGGAGGGTGTTCCGGGCGGAGGTGGAGCGGGTCAAGCAGGACGTGCTGGCGACCCGGTTCCACCGGGAGGGCGTGGCCCGGCTGCACGGCGGCAGTGTCCATCTCTTCGTGCACGACTGACCGGTTCCCGCGTACGGCTGACGGGGCGGGCCGCCGCCCGCACACCGCGGTCCGCTGCCCACGGACACCGCCGGCCGCCCACGGACCGCCCGCGAGGGCCACCGCCCCCGGCCTACTTCACCGCGCCCGCCATGACCCCGGTGACGAACTGCCGCTGGAAGGCGAAGAACACCACGAGCGGAATCACCATCGAGACGAACGCCCCCGGCGCCAGGACGTCGATGTTGTTGCCGAACTGGCGCACCTGCTGCTGGAGGGCGACCGTGACCGGCGGTGAGCCGCTGTCCGCGAAGATCAGGGCGACCAGCATGTCGTTCCAGACCCACAGGAACTGGAAGATGCCGAGCGAGGCGATGGCGGGCCCGCCGAGCGGCAGCACCACGCGGGTGAACAGCCGGACCTCGCCCGCCCCGTCCAGCCGCGCCGCCTCCAGCAGCTCGCGCGGGATCTCGGCGAAGAAGTTCCGCAGCAGGAAGACGGCGAACGGCAGCCCGAACGCGGTGTGGAAGACCACCACCCCCGCCGTCGTCTGGAAGATCCCCAGGCTGTTGAAGAGCTTGGCGACGGGCAGCAGCGCCACCTGGACGGGCACCACCAACAGGCCCACCACCAGCAGGAACCACCCGTCCCGGCCCGGGAAGTCCAGCCAGGCGAAGGCGTATCCGGCCAGCGAGCCGATGACGACGACGAGGACCGTGGACGGGACGGTGATGAGCACCGTGGTCAGCAGCGACTCGGTGATCGCGCCGTTGCCCAGCAGCTCGGCGTAGTTGTCGACGGTCAGTTGAGCGGGCGCGCCGAACACCGTCCACCACCCGGAGCCGGCGATGTCGGAGCCGTCGCGCAGCGAGGAGATCAGCAGCCCGAGCGTCGGCATCAGCCAGAACAGCGCGACCAGGATCAGCAGCACCTGCGTCAGCCCGCCCCCGGCGCGGGCCGCGAGCCGGGACACGGCCGACGGCCGGGCCTTCCCCACCGTGCGGGACGGGCGTACCGGTGCCGCGTCCGTGGTCGTGGTCATCGGCGGCGCTCCCTCCGGATCCGGCGGATGTTGAGGATCATCACCGGCACCACCAGCAGAAGCAGCAGCACGGCGATGGCGCTGCCCACGCCCTGGTCGGCGTCGCTCCCGAAGGACGACAGGTACAGCTGGAGGGCCAGCACATTGGCGTCGGACTGGGTCGCCCCGGGCGCGATCACATAGACCAGGTCGAAGATCTTCAGCACATTGATCATCAGGGTGACCAGCACCACCGCCAGCACCGGTGCGAGCAGCGGCACCGTGACCCGCCGGAACACCTGCCACTCACCGGCCCCGTCGACCCGGGCCGCCTCCAGCAGCTCCCGGGGCACCCCGGCGAGGCCCGCGGCGATCAGCACCATGGCGAACCCCGCCCACATCCACACGTACGCGCCGATGATCGCCGGGGTGACCAGGGACGGGCCGAGCCAGTCCACGCCGTGGTACGGCTCGGCGAAGTTCCCGGCCGGCAGCCGCAGCAGGGCCCCGGTGGCCCGGTCCGCGGGCAGTGCGTACGTGCCGTCGGCGGCGGCCTCGGCCGAGGCGACGACACGGCCGTCCCGGACCGCCTCGACCCGGATCCCGGCCAGCGCCTTCTCACCCGGGTCGATCACCCGGGGCCGGTCGCCCCCGCCTTTGGTGAAGTCCAGCCACACCGTGCCGGTGATCTTCCCGGCCTCGCGGGGTGCGGGCCGCGCGGCGGCGGCGCCGGACGGCAGCTTCGCCGCGGGCACGCCGACCAGCGGCACGTCCGCGGGCACCCCGTCCGCCAGCGGCGAGGCGCTGGTGAACGACCCGCCGCCGGAGGGCCGCAGCTCCGTGCGCGGCCCCGGACGGGCGCCGGGGTAGGCGGCGGACTCGGTGAAGGTGTCGTGCACCCCCACCCAGACGGCGTTGGCCACCCCGCGGTCCGGGTCCTGCTCGTACACCAGCCGGAAGATGATCCCCGCCGCCAGCATCGAGATCGCCATCGGCATGAAGACGACCAGCTTGAACGCGGTGCCCCAGCGGATCCGCTCCGTCAGCACGGCGTAGATCAGGCCGAGCGCGGTGGAGACGGCCGGGGCGACGACCACCCAGATCAGGTTGTTCCGGACCGCGGTGAGGCTGTCGGGGTCGGTGAACACCTCGGCGAAGTTGTCCAGTCCGACGAATCCGGAGCCGTCGGCGTCGAGGAAGCTGCGCACCAGGGAGTACCCGATCGGGTAGACCACCAGCGCGCCCAGCAGCACCAGCGCGGGCAGCAGGAAGCAGACGGCCACCCACGGCCGGGTGCCCTTGGTCCCGCTGCCGCGGGGCGGTCCGGAGCGGGCGGGGGGCGGTGTGCCCGGTGCGGCCGTGCCCTCCGCGGTCGCGGTCGTCATGGCCGGCGGCCCGTCAGTTCCGGAACGCCTTGGCGGCGGCCGCCTCCAGCTTCCGCTGGGCGCCCGCGACATCCTTCGGGTTCTTCAGGAAGTCCTGGAGCGCCTTCCACTCGCCCGCGCCCTTGGTGCCGCCGAAGGACGCCGGTGCCTGGTCGGACATGTCGAACCGGAAGGCGTCGCCCGCCGAGATCAGGGCCTTCGCGATGTCCCGCTGCACGGCGTTCGGGTACACCCCGGGGTCGAGCTTCCGGTTCGGCGAGAGGTAGCCGCCGGCCTTCGCCCAGATCGCGGCCGCGTCGGTGGAGGCCAGGAAGGTGAGCAGCGCCTGCGCGCCCTTGCCGCCCTTGAGCGCCACCGCCACGTCGCCGGCGCTGACCACGGGGGAGGAACCGCCCACGGCCGGGAACGGGAAGACCTTGGCGTCCTTGCCCACCTTCGCGTCGGTGTCGGTGGCGATGCTGGCGGCGACGAAGTCCCCCTCGAAGACCATCGCGGCCCCCGGGGCGTCGCCCCCGGTGAAGGTCTGCGTGACGGACTTGGGGAACTCGGTCTGCAGCGCCCGTGCCGAGCCGCCCGCGATCAGCGTCCGGTCGCCGAAGAGTTCGCCGAGCGTGGTCAGCGCCCGCTTCACGGACGGGTCGGTCCACGGGAGGTCGTGCCGGGCGAGCCGGTCGTACTTCTCGGGGCCCGCCTGGGAGAGGTAGACGTTCTCGAACCAGTCGGTGAGCGTCCAGCCGTCCGCCCCGCCGACGGAGACCGGCGGCACCCCGGAGTCGGAGATGGTACGGGCCGCGGCGAGGAACTCCTTCCAGGTCTTGGGCTCGGAGACCCCCGCGTTCTCGAAGGCCGTGGTGTTGTACCAGACCAGGGACTTGTTGGCGGCCTTGAAGTAGACGCCGTACTGCGTGCCGTCGTGGGCGCCGAGGTCCTGCCAGCCGCGGGAGAAGTTCTTGTGGAGCTGGGCCTCGGCCGGGCCGCCCAGCGGTTTCAGCCAGCCCTTGTCGGCGAACTGCTGGAGCGCGCCCACCTGCGGGAGCATCGCGACGTCCGGCGGTTCCCCGCCCTCGATCTTCGTCCCGAGGAAGGTGGAGATGCTGTCGCCGGTCGGTACGAAGCCGACCCGGGCGCCGGTGCGCTTCTCGAACTCGTCCAGGACGGCGGTGAAGTTCTTCTGCTCGGCGCCGGTCCACACGGCTGCGACCTGGAGTTTCTCTCCGTCCAGGTGGGGGAGCCGGACGGTGGAGGCCTTCGAGCCGCCCTTCCCCGGGCCCCCGGACGAGCTGTCGCCGTCGTCGCCGCACCCGGCGGCCGTGAGGGCGAGGGCGCTCGCGGTGAGGATCGCCAGTGCGGTGCGAGTGGTGTGTGCCGAGCGAAGAGTTGTGCGCATGACCTGCCCCGTCTCCCCTGGGCCGGGCCACGGGGGCCCACCGTTGCGCGGACCCCGCAGACGGCGGCCGTAGGTGCTCCGTGCGTCCCGTGGCTCAGTCCTACGCCCGGAACGCGAACCCCCGCAATACCGCGTGGGGCGTCAAGTGGCCCATCGTGACCAGGATGTGACAGGGCATCAATGCGTGATGTGCGCAGGGCCGGGTCACGTTGACAGCAGCGGTGGTGCCGCCGGAGCCTGCGCCGACTGGGCCGCCCGGTGGAGGGCGCTGGCCAGCAGGGCCAGATCCGTCGGACCGTTGCCCAGTTCCCGCACCGGCCGCCGGGTCGGCGGATCGCCCATCCGCTCCCACTCCAGGGGCACCACCGTCGGCCGCAGCGTCGCGGTCCGGGGAATGCGGCCCGTCACCCGTCCCGCCTGGAACGGGGCGACCGAACCGTCGGCGAACAGCAGCCGGCCGCGGCCCGGTGCCGGCTCCCCGGCGTCGCCCCCGGCCTCCGGACGGGCCGGCCCCGGCCCCTCGGCGGGCAGGATCTCCAGCGCGATGCGCAGGCCCGCCTGTTGGGCCGCGGCGGTCTCCGCCGTGCGGTCCGGACGGCCGGTCGCCGCGATCAGATGCACCCCGAGCCGGGCGCCCTCCCGGGCCACCGCCTCCAGGGCACGCACCACCGAACCGGCCGCGGGCCGCCCCGGGCTGCCCAGCCCCGGGGCCACCAGCTCGTCGTAGTCGTCCACGAGCACCACGAGCCGCGGCAGCGCCGGGGGTTCCTCGCCCGCCGGCGCGTCCGCCGTCAGGCCCGCGCCGGCCGGGCCGGCGCCCGTCGCCGAACCGCCGCCGCGGGCGCGCAGCTTGAGCGTCCCGCTGGGCGCGGACTCCAGGTCCCCGTGCCGGTCGGCCACCGGGTCCGGGTCCCGGGGCCGCCGCGGCGCGACCATCCGGTCCGCCACCGCCCGCCGGGTGTGCCAGTCGGTGAAGTCGCCGTCGCCGATCAGCTCGGCCCGGCGCTTGAGCTCGGTGCCCAGGGCCTGGGCGAAGGCCCGCATCCGGACCGGGTCCGCCGCCGCCAGATACGTGGAGACGTGCGGCAGTTCGGTGCAGACCCGCAGCCCCTCGCCGCGCTCGGCACCGCCGCCGTCGACGAGGACCAGTGCCACCCGGTCCGGCCGGTCGGCGGCGGCCAGCGAGGCGGCCATCGAGCGCAGCAGCTCCGTCTTGCCGCTGCCCGGACCGCCCTCCACCAGCAGATGAGGGCCGTCGGCAGCCGGGTCCACGGACAGCGGCCCGTGCGGCCCGGCGCCCAGCACCGCGCAGACCCGGCCGCCCTCGGCGGGTCCGGTGTCCGCCGCCGCGGCCCACCGGGCCATCAGCGAGGCCGGGGTGGCGCGGGCCAGCCCCAGCTCGTCCAGCAGCCGTGCGGTCCGGGGCAGTGGCGCCGCCACCCGCCGGGGCCCGTCGCCGCCGGTGTCCGCGGCCCGCAGCGGGGCCAGCGCACGGGCGAAGCGCTCCGCCCAGGCGGCGGACACCGCGTCCACGGTCGCCACCACACCGTTGTTCACCGGGCCCGCCGGGCCCAGGTGCATCACCCGCAGCGCGGTGGCGACATCGCCGCTGAGCAGCGCGGCGGCCCCGCACTCGGAGAACGGCGCCGACGCCTCCCGCGCCATGTCCAGCGTCACGGAGAGCGGGGACGCGGGTGACGCCGCGGGGGTCTCGGCCAGACACAGCACGTGGATACCGGCCGCCGGCCCGCCCGCGGCCAGCCGCGCCGTCGTCCCGCGCAGCGCGGCCGAGCCCGGATCGCCGTCGACGATCACCAGGGTGTACGGGCCGTCGTACTCCCCGGCCGCCTCCGCGATCGCCGCGCGGTCCGCGGTGATCCAACTGGGCCCCAGCGGTCCGTCGTCCAGCCGCCGCACCAGTTCACCGGTGCGCGCCGCGGCCTGGTCCCGGTCGTGGGCCAGCAGCAGCCGGCAGTCCTGGCCGTGCGCCGGGCGGACCTGCGGCAGCCAGCCCAGCCAGCCCCACTCCGCCAGCCGCTCCGCCGCCGGGCGCTCCCGGTCGGTGCTGATGAGGACGATCTCCAGGTCGCCCGGCGGGTGCAGGGCGGCCAGCTGCGCCACCACGGAGCGGGCGAGCCCGGTCAGCCGCGCCCGCGGCCCGGCCAGCCCCAGCGAGCCGGTCTGCCGCAGTCCGAGGGTGACCGGGGCGGCGGGGGCGCCGGGCCGGTCGGCGGTGCCGAGGCGGACCACCAGGGTGTCCGGGTGCCCCGGGCCGCGCTCCCACAGCCGGGGGCCGGGGCCGAGGGCCGTCAGCAGTACCTCGGACGGGTCGGGCCACCGCTTCGCCGCGGCCTCCTCGGCGGCGGTGTCCACCACCGGGCGGGTCTGCGGCGGCTCGGCGCCGGGAACCGCACCGGCATCGGCCCGTGCTCCGGCCAGCCGCCGGGCCCAGGCCCCTATGCCGCGCACCCGCCGGACCTGGCGCGGGGCGCCCTCCGGCCCGGGGCCGGCGAGAGAGTGCCGCCCGGGGTGGGTCGCGGCGGAGTCCTGCTCTCCCGGCCGGGTGGCGGAGGCGGGATACGGGCCGCCCGCGGCCGTGCCGGGACGGGTGACCATCGACTCCGCGTAGCCCCAGCCCGCGACGGTGCCGCCGCCGTCCCCGGCCTGCGGTGCGTCGCCCCCGGACCGGGTCACCGGTCCAACGGGGTCCCGCCCGTCCACGCCCTCCGCTGCCGCGCCCACGGCGACCCGCAGATGGCCCTCGCCGTCCGGCCGGGCCTGCAGAGCGCCGGGCACCGGTGTACCGGCCGGAGCCGCGGGCGCGCCGACGGCCGGGCCGGGGGCGGCGACCAGCCGCAGCGCCGACTCGCCCAGCCGGAGCAGCGCCCCGGGCCGGACCGGGGCCGGGGCGCCGCCCACCGGCTCGCCGTCCAGCGCGGTGCCGTTCGTCGAGTTCAGGTCGGCCACGGTGACCCGGCCGTCGTCCGCGACGGTGACCGCGCAGTGCAGCCGGGAGACGTCCGGGTCGTCCAGGGGCACGTCCGCGTCGGCCGACCGCCCGATCCGGATCTGCCCGCCGTGCAGCAGATGGACGCCGCCCGCGTCGGGCCCCGCGACCACATGGAGCTGGGCGGGTGCGCCGGACGGCAGCACCGGGGGCCCGCCGGGGTGCCGCTCGGGCTCGGCGGGGCCGCCCAGGGAGAGCACCGCGCCGTCGGTCAGCGGCGGCTCGCCGAGGGCGCAGCGCTGGGCGTCGAGCCGCTCGGCGCCCACGTACAGCACGACCGGGCCCGAGCCGGAGGAGTCCGGCGCGCTCTCGCCCCCGGCCCGCGAGGAGCCCGCCCCGGTGGCGCCGGCCGCGGCGGCGGACCCGTCGCGGCGGCCCGGTGCCGGGGGAGTGGCGCCGGAGGAGGCGGCGACCGCGGCCGCGAGCCCGCTCGCCACCGCGGCGAGCGCGGTGCCGGGAGGGGCCGTGACGAGCACGTCGCAGACCCGCGCGGCGTGGCCGCCGCGCGGTCCGAGGACGGTCAGCCGAATCTGCATCGCCGTCAACGGTCCCTTCTGCCCGGCGCGCGCGACCGGGGAGGCCGGCTCCCCCGCCGCGCACAGGCACCTCAGCACGTACAGGTCACACGGCGGACGGGACCGGGTTGCCCACCGCTTCCGTGCTCGGTGCATCCTCGCACCTGCCACCGGCACTTCGCGCCGGGACCGGCGACAATCGATCTTGATTGGCCGGGCTACGGCGCAAATGTGCCGCTGTGGCTCGCGTTACGGTGTCGCACCCGCCCGCCGGGGGGAGAAATTCCGGTTGGCGCCGTCCGCTCGGCAACCATCTGCCCGGAACGTGCGTCTTCCAGTCGACCCCGGGTCGCCGTAACCGGTCGGCATACCGTACGGCGGCATTACAGTGGGTCGAACGGGTCGCCGAGCCGTCGGGCGGCCCCGCAACTTGGACCACGATCAGGGAGCGCAGACGTGCGGCCGGTAGGCAGCAAGTACCTGCTCGAGGAGCCGCTCGGACGCGGAGCCACGGGCACCGTCTGGCGGGCGAGCCAGCGAGAGGCGGCCGGCGCCGAGGCGGCCGTTCCCGGCCAGCCGGGCGAGACCGTCGCGATCAAGGTCCTCAAGGAGGAGCTGGCCGGCGACCCGGACATCGTGATGCGCTTCCTGCGCGAGCGGTCCGTGCTGCTGCGGCTCACCCACCGCAACATCGTGCGGACCAGGGACCTGGTCGTCGAGGGCGATCTGCTGGCCCTGGTCATGGACCTGATCGACGGCCCCGACCTGCACCGCTATCTGCGGGAGAACGGCCCGTTCTCGCCGGTGGCGGCCGCGCTGCTCACCGCGCAGATCGCCGACGCGCTGGCGGCCAGCCACAGCGACGGCGTCGTGCACCGGGACCTCAAGCCCGCCAACGTCCTGCTCACGGACGCGGGCGGCGAGCTGCACCCGATGCTCACCGACTTCGGCATCGCCCGGCTGGCGGACTCGCCCGGACTGACCCGCACCCAGGAGTTCGTCGGCACGCCCGCCTACGTCGCGCCGGAGTCGGCCGAGGGCCGCCCGCAGACCTCCGCCGTCGACATCTACGGCGCCGGCATCGTGCTGTACGAGCTGGTCACCGGCCGTCCGCCGTTCGCCGGCTCCACCGCGCTGGAGGTGCTCCACCGGCACCTGAGCGAGGAGCCGCGCCGCCCGAGCACGGTGCCCGAACCGCTGTGGACGGTCATCGAGCGCTGTCTGCGCAAGAACCCCGACGAGCGGCCGAGCGCCGAGAACCTCGCGCGCGGCCTGCGGGTCGTCGCCGACGGCGTGGGCGTGCACGCCACCGCCGCCCAGGCCGAGGCCGCCCTCGGCGTGGCCGCGCTGCTGGCCCCCGACCCGGCCCCCGCGCCGGTGCCCGACTCGGGCGCCGGGGCCTCCGGCGACGCGGACCCCACCCAGGTGCTGCCCTCCGGCGCGGGCTCCTACGACCCGGCCGCCGCCACCAGCGTGCTGCCCTCCACCGGCCCGAACGCCGACCCCACCCAGGCCCTGCGGCACGGCGCCGGCCCCGGCGGTCCGAACGCGGACCCCACCCAGGCCATGCCGCCCGTCCAGGACGGCCCGCACCCGTGGCAGGGCCAGATGGCCGCCGCCCGGGACCGCAACGAGCAGACCCAGGTCCAGTACCTGGACCCGAGCGAGGACCCGCTGCGCCGCCGTCCGCCGCGCCGCCCCGCGGCGCCCCCGCCGGGGCAGTACGGCGGCCCGCAGCAGGGGCAGCAGCAGTACGGGCAGCAGCAGGGCCGCGGCCCGGCCCAGGCGCCCTACCCGCCGCAGCAGCCCCAGCAGCAGCCGCGCCGCCGGGAGCGCCGCCCCGAGCGGCGCACCCCGCCACCCCCGCCCGCGCCGGAGCCGCAGCGCAGGGAGCCGCGCCGCAGCGCCAATCCGATGCGGATTCCCGGGCTGGGCTGCCTCAAGGGCTGCCTGTTCAGCATCCTGATGCTCGTCGTGGGTGCCTGGCTGATCTGGGAACTCACCCCGCTCCAGGACTGGATCGCGGACGGAAAGAGCTTCTGGAACGCGGCCGGCGACTGGTTCAACAGCGTCAAGGACTGGGTGTCGGAGATCAGCAAATCCTCCGGCTCCGGCGGACAGTGATTTTCCGCCCCGCCCCTTCCCGGTCGGCATTCGTCTCCCGGTAGGCATTCGTCCCGGCACCGGTACGCGCCCGTCGCGTACCGGTGTTCGGCATTTCCGGACCCCGTGGCGCCATTTCCGGGAGATTTCTTCGCGATCCATCCACCGGTCTGGAGATTTGTCGACTCCTGAGGGGTGATTTCCCGCTCAGAAGCGACGGTTGCCGTCATCCGGGGCACCCAACACCCCGGTGTCCGCGTAGCTTTGTCGCCAACGCCAGCCCCGGAGACCTCGGGGCACGACACGTCGGAGCAGTCTTGGCACGGAAGATCGGCAGCCGGTACACCGCCCACCAGGTCCTGGGCCGGGGATCCGCCGGCACGGTGTGGCTGGGCGAGGGCCCCGAAGGGCCCGTCGCCATCAAGCTCCTGCGGGAGGACCTCGCCTCGGACCAGGAGCTCGTCGGGCGCTTCGTGCAGGAGCGCACCGCCCTGCTCAGCCTCTCCCACCCCCGGGTCGTCGGCGTCCGCGACCTCGTCGTGGACGGCAATGACCTCGCCCTCGTGATGGACCTCGTGCGCGGCACCGACCTGCGCACCCGGCTCGACCGCGACCGGCGCCTGGCCCCCGAGACGGCGGTCGCCATCGCCGCGGACGTGGCCGACGGCCTCACCGCGGCGCACTCCGCCGGGATCGTCCACCGCGACGTGAAGCCGGAGAACGTCCTGCTGGACGTGCAGGGCCCGGTCGGCCCCGGCGGCACCCACCCGGCGCTGCTCACCGACTTCGGCATCGCCCGGCTCGTCGACGCGCCCAGCCGGACCAGGGCGACGAAGATCATCGGCACGCCCGACTACCTCGCCCCGGAGATCGTCGAGGGCCTGCCGCCCCGCGCCTCCGTCGACATCTACGCCCTGGCGACGGTCCTCTACGAACTGCTCGCCGGATTCACCCCGTTCGGCGGCGGCTACCCCGGCGCGATCCTCCGCCGCCATGTGACGGAGACCGTGGCGCCGCTGCCGGGCATCCCCGACGAGCTGTGGCAGCTCCTCGTGCAGTGCCTCGCCAAGTCCCCCGCCTCCCGGCTGCGCGCGGCGGAACTCGCCGGGCGGCTGCGGGAGCTGCTGCCCGACCTGGCCGGGATGCCCCCGCTGGACGTGGACGAGCCGGACTCCGGGGCCGAGGATCCCGATCCGGTCCACGACGAGCAGCCCCACCGCCCGCAGGACGGTGCGGAAGCGCCCCGCCGGGGCGCTGTCCCCCTGGTGCACGGGGCCGCGCGGGACTCCAACCGGGACACCCACACCAGCATGCGGGTGCCCAGCGCGGACGAGCTCGCGGGCGGGGCGCACGGCACCGCGCGGTTCCCCCGGGCCGCGGGGGAGCGGCGCCCGGGCTCGGCCCGCAGCCGTGCCGCCTCCGAGGCGGTGCGCCGCCGCCGGATCAGGCTCGGCGCCGTCGCGCTGGGGCTCGTCGCCGCGGCCGGGCTGGGCGGCTGGCTCGCGGCGGGTGAGGACGAGGGCGACGCCAAGCCGCCGGGCGTGGAGCGTCCGGACGGCGCCTCCTCGGCCCCCTGAGCGCTCCGCTGCCGAGGACCGCTCCGGCAGCCCGCTGCCCGCCGCCGCGGACCCGCGGCGGCGGTGCGGAAGCACGGCCCGGCGGTGACCGCGGGCACCGGCCCCACCAGGGGCGACGCATCCCCGGGAGTCGGCGGTCACCCTGCCGGGAAAGGCGCCGGTCCCGGAAGGAGTCGCACCCGTCCCGGCCCCCGGGCTCGGGCAGGGCCCGGACGGCGCGGATTCCGCGGGTTCAGGGGGTCAGGGGGTCAGGGGAGGTACCGCTCGACGGCCGCGGCCCCCTTCTCGTCGAGGAGCCGCCGGGCCCGCTCGATCCGCTCGGGTGTCACATCGCGGCCGCTCAGCTTGACGAGGTCTTCGGGGTCCACCGGCCCCTCGGCACCCGTGCGCAGGTTCAGGTGCTTCGGCAGGGCGGTGGACCCGTCCTCGTGCGGTTCGGTCATGTCGACCCTCCTTCGTGCTCTGTGGGCCGTGTCAACGGAGCCATTGCTCGCGTATCACCCATTGTGGGGTGTTTTTCCGTGAGGTCCAGTGCCGGAGCATCACGGGCAGAGCTCCGCGTCACAGCCGTTAGGCTGGACCCGTGGCAGTCGTCGATGTATCCGAAGAGCTGAAGTCCCTCTCCTCGACCATGGGGTCGATCGAGGCCGTCCTGGACCTCGACACGATGAGGGCCGACATCGCCGTGCTCGAGGAGCAGGCGGCGGCCCCCTCCCTGTGGGACGACCCGGAGAACGCCCAGAAGGTCACCAGCAAGCTCTCCTATCTCCAGGGGCACCTGCGCCGTGCCGAGGAGCTGCGCGGCCGGATCGACGATCTCGAGGTTCTCTTCGAGCTCGCCGACGCCGAGGACGACGCGGACGCCCGCGCCGAGGCCGAGTCCGAGCTCGTCGCCGTGCGCAAGGCGGTCGAGGAGATGGAGGTCCGCACCCTCCTGTCCGGTGAGTACGACTCCCGCGAGGCGGTCGTCAACATCCGGGCCGAGGCGGGCGGCGTCGACGCCGCCGACTTCGCCGAGCAGCTGCAGCGGATGTACCTGCGCTGGGCCGAGCGGCACGGCTACAAGACCGATGTCTACGAGACCTCCTACGCGGAGGAGGCCGGCATCAAGTCGACCACCTTCGCCGTCCAGGCCCCGTACGCGTACGGCACCCTCTCCGTGGAGCAGGGCACCCACCGCCTCGTCCGCATCTCGCCGTTCGACAACCAGGGCCGCCGTCAGACGTCCTTCGCGGGCGTCGAGGTCCTCCCGGTCGTCGAGCAGACCGACCACATCGAGATCGACGAGTCGGAGCTGCGCGTCGACGTGTACCGCTCCTCCGGTCCGGGCGGTCAGGGCGTCAACACCACCGACTCCGCGGTGCGGCTGACGCACATCCCGACCGGCATCGTCGTCTCCTGTCAGAACGAGCGCTCGCAGATCCAGAACAAGGCGACCGCGATGAACGTCCTCCAGGCCAAGCTGCTCGAGCGGCGCCGCCAGGAGGAGCAGGCGAAGATGGACGCGCTGAAGGGCGACGGCGGCAACTCCTGGGGCAACCAGATGCGTTCGTACGTCCTGCACCCGTACCAGATGGTCAAGGACCTCCGGACGGAGTTCGAGGTCGGCAACCCGCAGTCGGTGCTCGACGGCGAGATCGACGGCTTCCTCGAGGCCGGCATCCGCTGGCGCAAGCAGCAGGAGAAGTAAAGGGGTTCTCGCGCTGTGCCCGCTCGATCTCATCGGGTGCTCACAGTGCAAGAACCTTGAGCCGAAAGGTTCCCGAGGCAACTGCCGCTCTCCGAGTGGCGGTTGCCTTTTTCGTCACAGTCGGCCGACTTTAACGGCGGGCATTCGCTGCATAGTCGACAATGCGTGCGGAATGCCCTTGACGCTGATGTGAAAAGTGGGAAAGCTGACGCGCGGCATGCCCATGACTGAGGCGCGTGCGATCGGGGGCGGGGGCGGTTTGTCCCGCCTGTTTCTTTTCTCCCCCCATGCTGCCGCTGCCCGACGCAGGGCTGCTCACTGACACATCAGCTACTGGGGGTAGCAAGCACATGACCAAGAAGATGCGGCTGCGCGTGGCGCGGATCGCGGCCGGCGCGGTGATCGCCGCCGGTGCGTCGCTGACCGCTGCCGGCGCCGCTCAGGCCGTGGGCGTGGACGTCGAGGTCGGCGGTATCGGCGTCGGCGCGCACGCGGGCAAGAAGGGCGTGCACGCCGGAATCGACATCGGCGAGGAGCCGACGGGTGACCCGACGGGCATTCCGACGGGCGACCCGACCGGTATCCCGACGGGTGAGCCGACCGGCGACCCCACGGGGGACCCGACCGGCGGCCCGACGGACCCGACGGGTGAGCCCACGGACCCGACCGACCCGACCGGCGAGCCCACGGACCCGACGGACCCGACCGGTGAGCCGACGGAGCCCACCGAGGACCCGACCGACCCGACCGACCCGACCGGTGAGCCCACGGACCCGACCGAGGACCCGACCGACGGCACGGGCGGTGCCGGCAACGGCAACGGCACCGGCGGTGGCGGCAACAACCCGGGCACCGACACCGGTGCGGGCACCGGGACCGGCACTGACACCGACAGCGTCGGTTCGCAGCCCGTCCAGCAGGGTGAGGCCAAGGAGGAGCTCGCCGAGACCGGTGCCTCCGAGACCGCGTTCCTGCTGATCGGCGCCGCGACCATGATCGCGGGCGGCATCGGCTTCCGCATGCTGCCGCGCCTGATCACCCGTGGCGGCGGCGCCGCTGCGGCCTGATCCACGGCCTGACGCGCACCGGGCCCCGTCCCGCCGGAACACCATCCGGCGGGACGGGGCCCTGCGGCGTTTCCGGGGCCGCGACGGCGCCGGAGGGTCCCGGTCCGGGCCCGCGGGCGTTCAGACGGCCGTGGAGGGCCTCTGCGGGGCGGTTCCGGGGTTCTGTGAGGCCCCGGAGGAGGCTGAGCCGGACGGGGTGACAGCCGTACGGGACGGCAGACGTACGGGGTGACAGGCGCACGGGGTGACAGGCGTACGGAGTGGCTCGGCGCGGACGCGGAGGCGGGCATGCCACCGGGGTCCGGAGCTCAGGGCGTATGCCGCCGGAGCCCGGGGCTCAGGGCACGCACCGGCCCGCCGACACGCCGACGCGGCGCCCGGGCGCACGGAATCGTGGCCGGGACGGATCCGGGCCGCGCGGCATCACGGCCGGGGCGGACCGGGCAGGGCTCAGGCGCCCTGCTGGGCCAGCACGGGTGCCAGCACGGCGACGGCGATCAGGGCCACCAGCAGGGCCAGCAGTGCCGCCGGGGAGAGCCCGCCGAACGGTCCCTGCTGCTGAAGCCGCTCGCGGCTCGCCCGGCAGACGGGGCAACGGCCCTCACTGACCGGGGCCGCGCAGTTGGCGCACACCAGACGGTCGCATGTCATGCGATCTCCTCCTCACTGTGGCCAACGCAGGGGGAAACACTCCGGTTCCCCCTACCACTGTGCCAGCTCCACCACGATTCGGCGCGCCTCGCAGGATTCCGTGACCCGGTCGTGGGCGGGAAGTCTGCGGCCAATGCGTTCTTTGTCCTGAATAGTGTCGTGAATCGGCGCGCAACGGCCGACCGACGTCTGCACGGCCCCTCCCGCTTCGCGTATGGTCACGCTCACCGACGGGAGCCGCGCTACGGCGTCCCGTGTCCCCTCTACAGGTCGACCCTGGTGCATCCGTGATCCGATTCGACAACGTCTCCAAGACCTACGCCAAGCAGACGCGCCCTGCTCTCCGCGATGTCTCGCTCGAGATCGAGAAGGGCGAGTTCGTCTTCCTCGTGGGGTCCTCGGGCTCCGGCAAGTCCACCTTCCTGCGGCTGCTGCTGCGCGAGGAGCGGGCCAGCCACGGCGCGGTGCACGTGCTGGGCAAGGACCTGGGCCGGCTCTCCAACTGGAAGGTGCCGCAGATGCGCCGCCAGTTGGGCACCGTGTTCCAGGACTTCCGGCTGCTCCCCAACAAGACGGTCGGCGAGAACGTCGCCTTCGCCCTCGAGGTGATCGGCAAGCCGCGGGGCCAGATCCGCAAGACCGTCCCCGAGGTCCTGGACCTCGTGGGGCTCGGCGGCAAGGACGACCGGATGCCGGGCGAGCTGTCCGGTGGTGAGCAGCAGCGCGTGGCCATCGCGCGGGCGTTCGTCAACCGCCCGATGCTGCTGATCGCCGACGAGCCGACGGGAAACCTGGACCCGCAGACCTCGGTGGGCATCATGAAGCTGCTGGACCGGATCAACCGGACCGGCACCACGGTCGTGATGGCCACGCACGACCAGCAGATCGTCGACCAGATGCGCAAGCGCGTCATCGAGCTCGAAAAGGGCCGACTGGTGCGCGACCAGTCGCGCGGTGTCTACGGCTACCAGCACTGATCCTGAGCCCCGTAGCCGCGGCCGCCCCCCTGAAAGGACATCATGCGCGCCCAGTTCGTCCTGTCGGAGATCAGCGTCGGTCTCCGTCGCAACCTCACGATGACCTTCGCGGTCATCGTCTCCGTCGCCCTGTCGCTCGCCCTCTTCGGCGGGTCCCTGCTCATGCGGGACCAAGTGAGCACGATGAAGGGCTTCTGGTACGACAAGGTCAACGTCTCGATCTTCCTCTGCAACAAGAACGACGCGCAGAGCGACCCGAACTGCGCCAAGGGCGCGGTCACCGAGGACCAGAAGCAGCAGATCCGCGCGGATCTGAAGAAGCTGCCGGTCGTCGACACGGTGCAGTTCGAGAGCAGTGACCAGGCGTACAAGCACTACAAGGAGCAGTTCGGCGACTCGCCGCTCGCCAGCTCCCTCACGCCGGACCAGATGCAGGAGTCCTACCGGGTCAAGCTGAAGGACCCGGAGAAGTACCAGGTCATCTCCAGCGCCTTCTCCAGCCGGCCGGGTGTGCAGCAGGTCCAGGACCAGAAGAACCTGCTGCAGAACCTCTTCAACCTGCTCGACGGCATGAAGTACGCGGCCCTCGGCGTCATGGCGCTGATGCTGGTCGTCGCGCTGATGCTGATCGTCAACACGGTGCGGGTGTCGGCGTTCAGCCGGCGCCGGGAGACCGGCATCATGCGGCTGGTCGGGGCGTCGAGCTTCTACATCCAGATGCCGTTCATCATGGAGGCGGCGTTCGCCGGTCTGCTGGGCGCCACCGGTGCCTGCGCGATCCTGCTGGTCGGCCGCTACTTCCTCATCGACCACGGCCTGGCGCTCGCGGACAAGATGCAGCTGATCAACTTCATCGGCTGGGACGCGGTCCTCGCCAAGCTGCCGCTGGTGCTCGCCACCGGGCTGCTGATGCCCGCACTTGCGGCTTTCTTCGCCTTGCGCAAGTACCTCAAGGTGTGATCTGTACCCGGGGCGCCGTACGGGCGATTGGCCGTACGGCGCCCTTCGGTGTCCTAGACTCACCCGCATGTCGGGCCCGTGTACGTTCCTCCGGCCCCGCAGCGTCCGCCGCGGGGCGGCCCTGACATTGGTCTTCGGGTGCGTCGTCGCCGCGGGGGCCGCTTCCGGTCTCTGGGACGGCGGGACGGCGAACGCCGCCCGGCTGCCCGCCCGTTCGGTGGCCCGCGCCGCCGACCGCGCCGAGGTCGCCCGGGCCGCCGCCGAGGCGGTGGCGGACGGCAAGTCCGGTTCGCAGGCCGCCGAGGAGGTCGTCAGCCGCAGCGGTGACCGCTGGGGCGCCGTCTACACCGCCCGCGAGTACGAAGACGTGCGGCAGGCCCTCGACGGCAGTTACGTCGGCGTCGGCATCTGGGTGCGCGGCGGCCACGGCGGCCGGATCGAGGTGGCCCGGGTGCAGCCCGGGGGGCCCGCTGGTCACGCCGGCGTCCGGGCCGGTGACCGGCTCCGGACGATCGACGGCCGCACCATCACCGGGCAGCCCGTCACCGATGTGGTGGCCCGGCTGCGCGGCGCCGGGGGCGGCGGCGGGCCGGCCCGCGCGGGCACGCCGGTCGAGCTCGGCCTGGAGCGCGGCGGGCACGCCTGGCAGGAGCCGCTGCACCGGGAGCGGCTGGCCGCCGAGACCGTCACCGCCCGCCGGTGGGCGGCGGACCGCACCACGCGGATCACGGTCGGCTCGTTCACCCGGGGCACCGGGGAGCAGGTGCGCCGCGCGGTGCGCGAGGCCCCCGGGGGCGACCGCATCCTGCTCGATCTGCGCGGCAACTCCGGCGGTCTGGTCACCGAGGCCGTCACCGCCGCGTCCGCATTCCTCGACGGCGGGCTGGTGGCCACCTACGACCTCCGGGGCGAGCAGCAGGCCCTCTACGCGCGGCAGGGCGGCGACACCGGACGGCCGCTGGTGGTGCTCGTCGACGGCGGCACCATGAGCGCCGCCGAGCTGCTGGCCGGCGCGCTCCAGGACCGGGGCAGGGCGGTGGTCGTGGGCTCCCGGACGTTCGGCAAGGGTTCGGTGCAGATGCCGAGCGAGCTGCCGGACGGCTCGGTCGCCGAGCTGACCGTCGGCCACTACCGCACCCCCGCCGGACGCCTGGTGGACGGCCGCGGCATCACTCCCGATCTGGCCGTGCGCGGGGGCGCCGAGGGCCGGGCCCGCACAGTATTGAGTGGCCTCGGAGGCGGGGCATAGTGCGAGAATGGCCGGGCTATGGCTAAAGAGACGGGGCGCAAGCTGATCGCGCAGAACAAGAAGGCGCGGCACGACTACACCATCATCGACACCTACGAGTGCGGTCTCGTGCTGACCGGCACCGAGGTGAAGTCGCTGCGGCAGGGGCGTGCCTCCCTGGTGGACGGCTTCGCGCAGCTCGACGGCGGCGAGGCGTGGCTGCACAACGTCCACATCCCCGAGTACAGCCAGGGGACGTGGACCAACCACAGCGCGCGGCGCAGGCGGAAGCTGCTGCTGCACCGCGCGGAGATCGACAAGCTGGAGAGCAAGTCCCAGGAGACCGGGCACACGCTCGTCCCGCTGGCGCTGTACTTCAAGGACGGCCGGGCCAAGGTCGAGGTGGCCCTGGCCAAGGGCAAGAAGGAGTACGACAAGCGGCAGGCGCTGCGCGAGAAGCAGGACCGGCGCGAGGCGGACCGGGCGATCTCGGCGGTGAAGCGGCGGCAGCAGGGCTGATCCGCCGGGCCGCACGGTCCGGGCCCCGGCCGCGGGTGGCTCACCCGTCCGGCGCCGGGGCGTACGGCCCGTGGGCCGGGGTGTCCTTGACAGGCCGGGAATACGCTGGCACCGGTCCGCGTTGATCCCGTACGATGGCGCAAGCAGCACGGGCACACGCCCGGCGCCGCAGATTGAAAAATCAACATGGGGATGATCGGTTTCGACAGCGGCTGTCGAAGCAGGGGAAGCGAGCCGAGGAAGCGGCAATGATCTCGTAAACCATATGTCGCAACCAATAAGTGCCGATAACAAGCGCACTCAGTTCGCCCTCGCTGCCTAAGTAGCGACCGGTGAACTTGTCAGCCCGGGGCTGTTCCCGACCCGGATCCTGGCATCAGCTAGGGAACTAAACCACTAGGCCCGGTCACGGGGCCGAGTGGGAAATCAAACAGTGACTGAGCCCGTCGGAGACTTGTCCGCGTGATCTCCGGGGCCGAGAAAATCGCAGCGGACTGCGCTCGGAGAAGCCCTGTTTCCGCACCGTTGGACGCGGGTTCGATTCCCGCCATCTCCACTCATCCCATGTGCGCCGAAGGCCCCGCTGTTCTCAGCGGGGCCTTCGGCGTTCCACGGGACATCATCGGTCGGTGTCCACGGGACGCTCGGGGCGCTCACGGGGCCTCGGGCGGGCTGCCCGGGGAGTGGCGCAGGCCCCGCCGGAGCCGCCCCGCCCCGGCCGCGGCGATCGTCAGGGCCAGGGCTCCGGCCAGTGCCGGGACCCAGTAGCCCGCGCCGGGGCCGAGGTGTTCCACGGTCCGGCCTCCCGCGGCGGCGCCGGCCGCGATGCCCACCAGCAGCGCGGTGTACGCCGTGGTCATGCCCTCGTTGAGCCGGGCCTCCGGCATCAGCTGCTGGACCAGCGCCATGCCGGTGACCATCGTCGGCGCGGTCGCCGTCCCCGCGAGGAACAGCCCCGCCGCCAGCGCCGGCAGGACGTCGGCCGCGGTGAGGGGCAGTACCCCGAGCGCCATGGCGGCGACACCGGTGACGAGGCGCCCCGCCGAGGCGGCCCGGAGCCGCAGCGCGCCGAAGACCAGGCCGGCCGCGGCGGAGCCGGCCGCCTGGAGCGCCAGGACGGCGCTGCTCGGGGCGGTGCCGCCCAGCGCGTCCACGGCGGCGATCGTCGCCACCTCCATCGAGCCGAAGAGGGCGCCGGTCGCCAGGAGGACGGCCAGCAGCACCCCGAGGCCCGGGACCCGCAGGGGCCCCGCCGACCGGCCGTGGGGCCGCGGGTGGACCGGGGGTTCGGTGGCGCGCTGGGCGGCGAACAGCAGGGTGCCCGCGGTGAGCAGAACCGCCGCCGTCAGCAGCCCTGCCTCCGGGGCGACCAGGGTGCACAGCAGCATGGCCAGCACCGGGCCGGTCATGAAGCACAGCTCGTCGAGGACCTGCTCGAAGGAGCCGGCCACGTGCCGGAGTGCGGGGCTGTCCCGGTGCAGGTGAGTCCAGCGGGCCCGGGTCATGGCCCCGATGCCCGGGGCGCCGGAGGAGCCGGCGCAGCTCAGCAGCAGGGCCCAGTCGGGCGCGCCGTAGTGCACACAGAGCAGCAGGCAGGCCGTCCCGGTGGCGAACACCAGGACCGCCGGTACGGCCACCCGGGCCTGCCCGTGCCGGTCCACCAGCCGGCCGAGCAGCGGGGCGGTGCCGGCGGTGACCGCCACCCCGGTGGCCGACACCGCTCCGGCCAGCGCGTACGAGTCGCGCTCCAGGGCGATCAGCAGCACGGTGGCGACGCCGAGCATGGACATCGGGAGCCGGGCCAGGGCGCCGGCCAGGGTGAAGGCGACCGCGCCGGGCGCGGCGAAGATCCGGCGGTAGGGGGCCAGCGGGCCGCGGCGGCGGGCGGGCGGCGGCATCCGGCGGTCGGCGGCGACCAGGGTGTCGCCGACCACGGTCAGCAGGGGCGGGGCGGAGGAGTGGGGCATGGCTCAACGGTCGCCGTCCGGAAGGGTGTTGGTCCAACACCTGATCAGTGGCCATTCACGCATCCGTGTTGTTGACTGGCCGGGTGTCCCGAGACATCGCACCGCGGCTGCTGCGGGCCTTCGTCACCGTCGCCGGTGAGCTGCACTTCACCCGGGCCGCCGCCCGGCTGTTCGTCGCCCAGCAGGCGCTGAGCCGGGACATCGGGCGGCTGGAGCGGGAGTTGGGGGTCACGCTCTTCCTCCGTACGACGCGCAGCGTCGAGCTGACGGCGGACGGGCAGCGGCTGCTGCCGTACGCCCGCCGGGTGCTGGCGGCGCAGGACGAGCTGGTGGCCGCCTGCGCCGACGGGGGCGGGCGCCCGCTGCTGGTCGATGTCGGCTCGCCGTACGCCACCGCGCACCGGGTCCTCGCCGAGGCGCGCAGCGCCGCGCCCGGGACCGAGTTCTTCGCCCGCTTCCACAGCGGTCTCACCGGCGCGGCGGAGGACGTGCTCGCGGGCCGGCTCGATGTGTCGTTCGGCCGGGTGGCGGGGCTGGCCCCGGCCGTCCTCGCCCGGCTGGACCACTGCCCGGTGCGGTACGAGCCGATGACGGTGGTGCTGCCGGCGGAGCATCCGCTCGCCGCGCTGCCGGCCGTGCCGCTGGCGGCGCTCGCCGGGGAGTCCGTCTACACCGGCGCGGGCAACCCGGCGACCGCCGAGTGGACCGGGCTCGCGGACCTGCTCTTCGCCGGGCGCCGGATCGCCACGCTGCCCCCGCTGCCGCCGATCGAGGGCAAGGACGAGTTCGCCCGGGTGATGGAGAAGCTGGGGCGGCCGGTGCTGGCCAGCGTGGAGTTCGTCGACATGCCCTGGGCGGTGCGCCGTCCGCTGGTGGATCCGGTGCCGCTGTCCGCGGTCTCCATGGTGTGGCGCCGCGGGCTGCGTCACCCGGGGCTGGACGTGCTGCGCGAGGCGGTGCGGACGCTGGGGGAGGCCGGGCGGTGGCTGGAGCGTCCCGATGGTTCCTGGCTGCCCGATGTCGACGGGACACTGATGGCGCCCATCAGGAAGTAGCACCGGAGTGTCCATGGCTGGCGGAGAAATGACCGACTCTGACCGTTAAGAGGGGCGTGCGCCGGTGTGTCCCCGGTGTGCGCTACGTTCCTCGTCCGGGCGCAATGCGGTAGGGGGGCGCCTCGGGCCGGGTGGGGAGACCGGGCTCGACGGCAGATGCCCGGAGACGTCGCGTGCGCACCTCGATCGGCCTCTGCACCCCGGGATGTGCGTACACCAGTGGACAACTTACGAGACCCTGCCCTTCTTCGGAGTGCCGTGGCCCCGGGCGCCGGCCCGGCACCCCTGGCCGACTTGGCCGACTACACCGGCCTGGACGACGACGAGCCGACCCGGCAGCTGCCGGAGGTGTCCCTCGGCGGGCCCCCGGGCAGCGGTGCGGACGAGGACGGCGGGCCGGTGTTCGTCGACAGCAGCGGCCGGCGCCGGCGCAAACTCCGGCGCATCGGCTGGATCCTGGGCGCGGGCTGCGCCGGGTACGCGGCCGTGCTGGTCTACTCGCTGCTCGGCGGCAACGCCGGTGCCCCCTGGCTGCTGATCCCGGGCGCCGACGACGACAAGCCGCGGGACGCGGTGGTGACGTCGCCCGAGAAGGGCGCCGCGGCGGAGCGCGGTGTTCCGGGCCCCGCCACCGGTGTGGCCGGCGCGGGTGCCACCGCCGGGCCGGACGCCTCCGAGTCCGGCCGGCCGGGCCGGCGGGCGTCCGCCGCGGAGCGCCGGCGCGACAGGAAGAAGGCCGCGCCGCGCACGGGCGAAGGCGCCACGGCCGGCACCGCCGGTGCGCAGGTCACCCCGGCGCCCCGGCCGGTCACCGAGCCGGCCCCGGACCGGGACCCCGACCCCGCCACCGAGCCGGGACCCGCACCCGACCCGGGCGCCGGACCGGGCCCCGTACCCGCGGAGTCGGCGTCCGCGACGCCCGAGCCCGCGACCAGTTCCCCGGCCCCCGAGAGCTCCCAGCCGGCCCCCGAGGGCGGCACCTCATGAGGTCCCCGCGCGGGCGCACCCGGCGCCGCAGGCTGCCGATGCGGCACCTGCTGCCGCTCACCTTCCTCGTGGCGCTGCTCGCCATGCTGATGCTCCGCGGCTACGTCCACAGCGAGATCCTCGCCGACCACCGGGTGCGGTCCGCCGCGCCCTCCGGGGAGGTCCCGGAGCGGATCCTGAACGGCGGGCCGGTGCTCGACGCCCGCGGCGAGGGCCGGCCCGTCAGCCACCGGATCCCGGACCGGAAGGCCGTGCTGACCTTCGACGACGGGCCCGACCCGGTGTGGACGCCGCGGATCCTCGACCGGCTGAAGAAGCAGCGGGCGCACGCCGTCTTCTTCGTCACCGGCACGATGGCGGCCCGCTACCCCGAACTGGTGCGGCGGATCGTGGCCGAGGGGCACGAGGTGGGCCTGCACACCTTCAACCACCCCGACCTCTCGTACCAGTCGCGCTCCGGCGTCGACTGGCAGCTGACCCAGAACCAGCTCGCGCTGGCCGGGGCCGCCGGGATCCGCACCTCGCTCTTCCGGCCCCCGTACTCGGCGACCGCCGACGCCCTGGACGACAAGTCCTGGCCGGTGACCCGCTACATCGGCAGCCGCGGCTACATCAGCGCCTTCATCGACACCGACAGCGAGGACTGGGCCCGTCCCGGCGTCGACGCGATCGTCCGGAACGCCCTGCCCGAGAAGCGCGGCGCCGGGGCGGTCGTCCTGCTGCACGACTCCGGCGGCGACCGCTCCCAGACCCTGGCCGCGCTCGACCGGATCATCCCCGAACTCACGGACCGCGGCTACACGTTCCCGACGCTGACCCGGGCCCTGAAGGCGCCCAGCGCGCACACCCCCGTCACCGGCGCCGAGCTGTGGAAGGGCAAGGCGTTCGTCCTCGCGGTGGAGCTGTCCGAGGACACCACGGACACCCTGGCCGTGCTGCTCGCCGTGGTCGGCGCCCTGGTGTTCCTCCGCTTCGGGCTGATGCTGGTGCTCTCCTGGGCGCACGCCCGGAAGGTGCGCCGGCGCCGCTTCCGCTGGGGGCCGCCGGTCACCGAGCCGGTCACCGTGCTGGTCCCGGCGTACAACGAGGCCAAGTGCATCACCAACACCGTGCGTTCGCTGGTGGCCGGGGACCACCCGGTGGAGATCATCGTGATCGACGACGGTTCCGCGGACGGCACGGCCGACATCGTCGACGGGCTCGGTCTGCCCGGCGTGCGGGTCGTGCGGCAGCGGAACGCCGGCAAGCCCGCCGCCCTCAACAACGGCATCGCCCACGCCTCCCACGCCATCGTGGTGATGATGGACGGCGACACGGTCTTCGAGGAGTCGACCGTCCGCGAGCTGGTGCAGCCCTTCGGCGATCCGCGGGTCGGCGCGGTCGCGGGGAACGCCAAGGTCGGCAACCGGGACACCCTCATCGGCGCCTGGCAGCACATCGAGTACGTGATGGGCTTCAACCTGGACCGCCGGATGTACGACGTGCTGCGGTGCATGCCCACCATTCCGGGAGCGGTCGGCGCCTTCCGCCGCGACGCCCTGGAGCGGGTCGGCGGGATGAGCGAGGACACGCTCGCCGAGGACACCGACATCACCATGGCCCTGCACCGGGACGGCTGGCGGGTGGTCTACGCCGAGAAGGCCCGCGCCTGGACCGAGGCGCCCGAGACGGTCCAGCAGCTCTGGTCACAGCGCTACCGCTGGTGCTACGGCACCATGCAGGCGATCTGGAAGCACCGCCGGGCGCTGGTCGAGTCGGGTCCGTCCGGCCGGTTCGGCCGGGTCGGGCTGCCGCTGGTCTCGCTGTTCATGGTGCTCGCGCCGCTGCTCGCCCCGCTGATCGACGTCTTCCTCGCGTACGGCCTGATCTTCGGCCCCACCGGGAAGACCGTGCTGGCCTGGCTCGGGGTGCTCGCCGTCCAGGCGGTGTGCGCGGCCTACGCCTTCCGGCTGGACGGCGAGAAGAAGACCCATCTGGTCTCGCTGCCGCTCCAGCAGATCCTCTACCGCCAGCTCATGTACGTGGTGCTGCTCCAGTCCTGGATCACCGCGCTCACCGGCGGCCGGCTCCGCTGGCAGAAGCTGCGCCGCACCGGGGCCGTGGGCGCACCGGTGACCGGGGCGGCGCCGCGCGCCACCGGCGCCCCGGAGAAGGAGTGCGTCGGATGACCGTCCGTTCCGCCGGGGCCGCCGCGCGGCACCGGGCCGGCACCGGCAGCTCCGCCGCGGCCGCCGCGCCAGCCGCGCCCGGCGGCCGGCCCGGCCGGGACCGCTATCTGGACCTGCTGCGCGCCCTGGCACTCGTCCGGGTCGTCGGCTACCACACCTTCGAATGGGCCTGGCTGACGCTGGCGTTCCCGTCCATGGGCGTGATGTTCGCGCTGGCCGGCTCGCTGATGGCCCGTTCGCTGGAGCGTCCGGCGCTCGGCGTCCTGCGGGGCCGGCTCCGGCGCCTGCTGCCGCCGCTTTGGCTGTTCGGCGCGCTGGCGCTCGGCGCCATGTTCCTGGCCGGCTGGCATCCGGAGAAGGGGGAGGGGAGCTGGGGGTGGCTGCGCGTCCTCTGCTGGATCGTCCCGGTCGGCACCCCGCCCTACCCCTGGCACCTCGGCAGCCCGGACGGCCTCCTGGAGGACGGCTGGGCGTCGCAGGCCGCGGGGCCGCTCTGGTATCTGCGGGCCTACTTCTGGTTCGTGGTGCTGTCACCGCTGCTGCTGCGGGCGTTCCGGCGGCTGCCCTGGCCCACGCTGCTCGCCCCGCTCGGGCTGACCGCGCTGCTCGGCACCGGGCTGGTGGAGATCCCTGGCGCCACCGGCGAGGCGGTGACCGACTTCGTGGTCTACGGCTCCTGCTGGATCCTCGGCTTCGCGCACCACGACGGGCTGCTCCGGCGGATCCCGGCGTATCTCGTCCCGTCGCTGGCACCGGTGTTCATGGCGCTCGGGCTGTGGTGGGCCACGGGGCACCCGGGCGAGGACGGCCTGGACCTCAACGACATCCCGCCGGCCCAGGCCCTGTGGTCGTTCGGATTCTGCGCGCTGCTGCTGAGCGTCGCCCCGTCCTGGCGGGAACTGCCGGGCCGGCTGGGGCGGCTGGACAAGCCGGTCACGCTGGCCAACAACCGGGCGGTGACGATCTACCTCTGGCACGAGGTCGCGATCATGGCGACCGTGCCGCTGCTCGATCTGCTGTGGGACGTGCCCTGGCTGGCCGACAGCCCGGGTTGGTCCGCATTGCTGGAGAGCGCCGACACCGCGCTGATGTTCCTGCTGGCCTGGCCGCTGATCGCGCTGCTCGTGCTGGGCTTCGGCTGGGCGGAGGACCTGGCGGCCGGGCGCCGGGTGCGGCTGTGGCCCAGCGGCGGCGGCCGGCGCCGGGCGGGCCGGGCGCGTACGGGGGCACTCACAGCACCGCCGGGCGGCGGGTGAGAGCAAGGTTTCGTCCGCGTCACCTGTCGCCACGGCGCTGAAACGCGGCCTCCCTACCGTCGGGCGGTGATGGCTGCCGCTAAGGGGGCCTTGCACTTTGACCGCCCGGGTCGCGCGGCCCGGCACCGCACCTCGCCGCGTTGCCGAACAGCCCTGGTAGCTCCGCTACCAGGACTCTCCGGCGCCTTGCGATGCACGGCACCGGACCACGCGACCCATCGGACGCTCATAGTGCAAGGCCCCCTCAGGCCCGACACCCGTGGAGGCGTGATGACCGCTCCGAGCACCACAGCCCGTAAGGGAGGCCGCTGGATCGAGCAGTGGGACCCGGAGGACACCGCCTTCTGGGAACGGCAGGGCAAACGGATCGCCGGACGCAACCTGGCGTTCTCGGTCCTCTCCGAGCACATCGGCTTCTCCGTCTGGAGCCTGTGGTCGGTGATGGTGCTCTTCATGGGCCCGGAGTACGGGGTCGACCCGGCCGGGAAGTTCTTCCTGGTGGCAGTGCCCACCCTGGTCGGCGCGGTGCTCCGGATCCCGTACACCTTCGCCGTGGCCCGGTTCGGCGGCCGCAACTGGACGGTCGTCAGCGCCCTGCTCCTGCTGCTGCCCACGGCCGCCGCGGCGACCGTGATGCACCCCGGCACCTCGTACACCACCTTCCTGGTGGTGGCGGCGCTGACCGGGGTCGGCGGCGGCAACTTCGCCTCCTCCATGACCAACATCAACTCCTTCTACCCGCTGCGGAAGAAGGGCTGGGCGCTCGGGCTCAACGCGGGCGGCGGCAACATCGGCGTCCCGGTCATCCAGCTCGTCGGCCTGCTGGTCATCGGCGTGGCCGGGGCCGGCCGCCCCCGGCTGGTGCTGGCCGTCTACATCCCGCTGATCGTGATCGCGGCGGTGCTGGCGGCCCTGCGGATGGACAACCTCGCGCCGGTGCGGAACGACACCGGGGCCGCCCGGGAAGCGGCCCGGGACGCCCACACCTGGATCATGGCGCTGCTCTACCTCGGCACCTTCGGCTCGTTCATCGGCTACAGCTTCGCGTTCGGCCTGGTCCTGCAGAACCAGTTCGACCGCACCCCGCTCCAGGCCGCCTCCCTCACCTTCATCGGACCGCTGCTGGGCTCCCTGATCCGCCCCGTCGGCGGCCGGCTCGCCGACCGGATCGGCGGCGCCCGGGTGACCCTGTGGAACTTCGCCGCGATGGCCGCCGCGACCCTGGTGGTCGTCCAGGCCTCGGTGACGCGGTCGCTGCCGGTGTTCCTCGCCGGGTTCATCGCCCTGTTCGTCCTGTCCGGGCTCGGCAACGGCTCCACCTACAAGATGATCCCCGGCATCTTCCAGGCGAAGGCGGTCGCCCGCGGACTGGCGGGGGAGGAGGCCGCGGCGTACGGGCGGCGGCTCTCCGGCGCCGCGATGGGGCTGATCGGCGCGGCCGGCGCGCTCGGCGGCCTCGGCATCAACCTCGCCTTCCGCCAGTCCTTCCAGGCCACGGGCAGCGGCACCCCGGCGTTCTGCTCCTTCCTCGCCTGCTACGCGCTGTGCTCCGTCGTGACCTGGGCGGTATACCTCCGGCGCCCGGCGCCGACGGCCCGGACGGCCGAGCGGACGCGGTCCGAGCCCGCCTACGCTGAGGTCTGAGAGCCGGTCCGCGCCCTGCCGGGGCGGTGGGCGCCGTAACAGGGGGGTAACACAGGAGTACCGCGCCCGTCACTGCCGGTTGACAGGATCCGAGGACCCGGAAGAGCCGGGCGGGCCCGGGACGGCCCGCCGGCGCACACGCACCACCACTGCGAAGCGGGACGAGAGCCATGCAGGAGAAGACAGAAGCGGCGGAGCGGGCCAGCGCTCCGCCGCCCCTCGCCGGATTCACCGTCGGCGTCACGGCCGCCCGGCGCGCCGAGGAACTGGGCGCGCTGCTCCAGCGCCGCGGCGCCGAGGTGATGCACGCGCCGGCGCTGCGCATCGTTCCACTGCCCGACGACACCGAACTCCTCTCCGCCACCAAGGAATTGCTCGACAGCGCCCCGGACGTGGTGGTCGCGACCACCGCCATCGGCTTCCGCGGCTGGATCGAGGCCGCGGACGGCTGGGGCCTCGGCGACGCCCTCCTGGAGCGGCTGCGCGGGGTGGAACTGCTCGCCCGCGGGCCCAAGGTGAAGGGCGCGATCCGGGCCGCGGGGCTCACGGAGGAGTGGTCCCCCGCCTCGGAGTCGATGGCCGAGGTCCTCGACCGGCTGCTGGAGCAGGGCGTCGAGGGGCGCCGGATCGCGCTGCAACTGCACGGGGAGCCGCTGCCGGGCTTCATCGAGGCGCTGCGGGCCGGCGGCGCCGAGGTGGTCGGCGTGCCCGTCTACCGCTGGATGCCGCCGGAGGACATCGGCCCGCTGGACCGGCTGCTCGACGCCACGGTGCACCGCTCCCTGGACGCGGTGACGTTCACCAGCGCACCCGCGGCGGCCTCCCTGCTGGACCGGGCGCGGGAGCGCGGACTGCTGACGGAGCTGGTCGAGGCCCTGCGCCACGATGTGCTCCCCGCCTGCGTCGGGCCGGTGACCGCGCTGCCGCTCCAGGCCCACGACATCCCCACCGAACAGCCCGAACGCTTCCGGCTCGGGCCGCTCGTCCAGCTGCTCTGCGCCGAACTTCCCGGTCGGGTGCGGCCGTTGGTCGTCGGCGGCCGCCGGGTGGAGATCCGCGGGCACGCGGTGCTGGTGGACGGCGAGCTGCGGCCGGTACCGCCCGCCGGCATGGCGCTGCTGCGGTCGCTGGCCCGGCGGCCCGGCTGGGTGGTGTCGCGGGCGGACCTGCTGCGGGCGCTGCCCGGGGCGGGCCGGGACGAGCACGCGGTGGAGACGGCGATGGCCCGGCTGCGGACGGCGCTGGGCGCGCCGAAGCTCATCCAGACCGTGGTCAAGCGGGGCTACCGGCTGGCGCTCGACCCGGCGGCGGACACCAAGTACGGGGACGCGTAGGCGCGGTCGGCACGGCCTCCCGCCCTCCGGGGCGCGAGGCCGCTGTCCCCATGGCGGGAGGGCCCGGTCGGGGTACCCCGTTACGGGGGGTTCGATTCCGGACCTCTCCGGGCCCGCTCCGGACCGCCCGGTCATCGGCCCGCGCCACCAGTGATCCGCCGGCGGTCACCATCGGTCCATCAGCAGCCAAGAGAAGTCCCGCGGTGACCAACAGCGAACCCTGAAACGTCAGGGCCGCGCCCCAACGGACTTCACCGCCCCGGCCGTTCCTGGTGATTCCTCCGCGATGCGGAATGTGTCCGCTGTGTCGACTCTGCGGAAATGAAGCGGATTCCTTCCCGCGCCCCGGGGAATTTCCGAGTGTGAGACGCGTCATGCCGCGGGCCGTGAACCGCCGGCCCGCAGCCCTCGTATCGCCCGCCGTCCGCGGAGCGATTCACAAACTTTTTGTCGCGGCGTTGAGTCGATCGAGAGCCCCGCGCGTACTCATGGGGGAAGCAGCGAAAAGCCCGCGTCCACCAGATCCTTGGGGGAAACACCCATGCGCCACTCCAACCGCGCCCGACCGCACGCGGTGTCCGCCCCCGCCGTTGCCGCCTCCCGCCGCACGGCGGTCCGCGACGACGGTCTCCCGGACTCGGGCCGGAGCGGCGGAGATTCCGGAAACTCCTCGGGCCACTGACCGTTCCCCCACGCCAGTGGTTCCGAGGACGGGCGGGGGTCCGCCGCAGACGAGGGCTGCGGACCCCCGCCCCACTTCGTGACTTCCGTCAATGACCGTTCCCAGTCTTTCTCCAAAACTGGGACTCGACCAGGAGGTTCGGGTGCGCAAGGATGCGGCCGTGGTCGAACATCGTCCTTCAAGAACGCGCCATAGGGCCGAGAAGCCCCGAGCCGGCACCCCCGTGCCGGACGAGGAGCTCATGCGGGCTCTCTACCGTGAGCACGCAGGTCCGTTGCTCGCCTACGTCCTCCGCTTGGTCGCGGGTGACCGCCACCGCGCGGAGGACGTCGTCCAGGAAACCCTGGTACGGGCATGGCGGAACGCGGACCAGCTGAACCGGGCCACCGGCTCGGTGCGGCCGTGGCTCGTGACCGTCGCGCGGCGCATCGTCATCGACGGGCACCGCAGCCGTCAGGCGCGCCCGCAGGAGGTCGACCCGTCACCTCTGGAACTCATGCCCGCGGAGGATGAGATTGACAAGGCTCTGTCACTCATGACGCTCTCGGATGCCTTGGGTGACCTCAGTGACGCGCATAGGGAAGCGCTCGTCGAGACATACTTCAAGGGTCGGACCGTCAATGAAGCGGCAGAAAAACTCGGCATACCCAGCGGGACCGTGAGATCCCGTGTTTTCTACGCGCTGCGCTCCATGAAGCTCGCGCTCGAGGAACGAGGAGTGACGGCATGACAGCGTACGAGCGCCATTCAGAGCACGAGGCCGTCGGTGCCTACGCGCTCGGCGTGCTGGACGCTGCGGATGCGGCCCGATTCGAGGACCACCTGGCCTACTGCGAGCCCTGCGCACAGCAGCTCGACGAGTTCATGGGTCTCGAACCGCTGCTCGCCAAGCTTGCCGAGACTCCCTCCGCGGTGCCCGATCCCGCGACCCTCCACGCCAAGCCGACGCCGCAATTGCTGGACCGGCTGGTCGACGAGGTGGCCGTGCGGCGCACCCAGCGCCGGCGCCGCGGCCTGTACCTGGTCGCGGCGGCCGCCGCGCTGATCATCGGCGGGCCGGTGATCGCCACGGCGGTGACCGCGGAGAACACCGGCTCCAACGTCGCCCTGCCGCACGCGCACTCCACCAGCCCGGCGGAGGACGCGTTCTTCAACCACATGACCGACAAGGTCAACGGGACCGACCCCGGCACCAAGATCGCTGCCACGGTCGGCACCGAGAAGAAGGCCTGGGGCACCCACACGGTTCTGGAGCTGAAGAACGTGAAGGGCCCCGAGCGGTGCAACCTCATCGCCGTGTCCAAGAGCGGCGAGGAAGAGGTCATCACGTCCTGGAGCGTCCCCCGATGGGGTTACGGCATCCCGGGCAGCAAGCACGAGGCAGGCAAGAAGCCGCTGTACGTCCACGGCGGCGCCGCGATGTCCCGCGACGACATCGACCACTTCGAGGTCCGGACCTTCTCGGGCAAGCGCCTCGTCTCGATCAACGCCTGATCGCACCCCGGCGGGCCGCGTCCGCAGCCGTCCGGCTGCCCGCGCGGCCCGCTCCGGCGTTCCCGCCCGGCCGCTCCCCGGCGTACCCCGCTGACCGGGCCCTTCCGCTCCGCTCTCCCCCTCCCGGCCCCGGACGGGCAGGCGTGCGCCGCACGCGCCCGTGGCGTACGGTTGACGGCTGCCCAGCACGTCAGAAGGGGGATCCGGGTGGCCGCGCAGGATGCCGCAGTCGATTCGGTTCGGGACCGCGAGATCGGGGTCGAGCAGGAACATCTGGACCAGGTGTACCGGCGCCTCGAGGAGAAGATCCACGAAGCCGAGTTCCTGATGGACGACGCCGCTCGCCGCGGCCAGGTCGGCACGCCCGGGGCGCTCGCCGAGCGCGACGCGCAGGTGTTCCGCGCCGGCGTCCACCTCAACCGGCTGAACAGCGAATTCGAGGACTTCCTCTTCGGCCGGATCGACCTGCTGCTGGGCAAGGACGGCAAGCGCGGCCCGGACGGCGCCTACACCTCGGTGGAGCCCTCCGAGGACGCCGTGCGCACCGACGGGGCCGGGTCGTACGGCGACATCGCCGAGACCCTGCACATCGGCCGGCTCGGGGTGCTCGACGCCGACTACTCCCCGCTGGTCATCGACTGGCGCGCGCCCGCCGCGGCGCCCTTCTACCGCTCGACGCCCAAGGCCCCCGGCCGCGTGGTGCGCCGCCGGGTGATCCGGAGCAAGGGCCGCCGGGTGCTCGGCGTCGAGGACGACCTGCTCAGACCCGAACTGACCGCCACGCTCGACGGCGGGGAACTGCCCGTGGTGGGCGACGGCGCGCTGATGGCGGCGCTCGGCCGGGCCCGCAGCCACGCCATGCGGGACATCGTCTCCTCCATCCAGGCCGAGCAGGACGAGGTGATCCGGGCCCCCGCCGCCTCCGTCACCGAGGTCGGCGGCGGCCCCGGCACCGGCAAGACCGCGGTGGCGCTGCACCGCGCCGCGTACCTCCTCTACCAGGACCGCCGCCGGTACGCCGGGGGCATCCTCGTGGTCAGCCCCACCCCGCTGCTGGTCGCCTACACCGAGGGCGTGCTGCCGTCGCTCGGCGAGGAGGGCCAGGTCGCGATCCGCGCGGTGGGCTCACTCGTCGACGGGGCCGAGGCCACCACGTACGACGAACCGGCGGTGGCCCGGATCAAGGGCTCCTCCCGGATGGTCAAGGTCCTCCGCAAGGCGGTCCGCGGCGCCCTGGAACTGCCGCGCCCCGGCACGGACGGCACCGCACCGCCGGACGTCCCCGAGCAGCTCCGGGTGGTCGCCTTCGGCGGCCGCGTCGAGCTCGGCCCGGAGGACCTCCAGCACATCCGCCGGACCGCGCTCGGCGGCACCGCGCCCGTCAACCTGCTGCGCCCGCGGGCCCGCCGGCTGGTGCTGGACGCCCTCTGGGCGAAGTCCGGCGCGGGCCGCCGGTACAGCGATCCGGAGCTGGCGGCCGAGGCCCGGCAGGCGTTCGACGACGACATCACGGGTGAGCCGTACTTCATCGACTTCCTGGACGCCTGGTGGCCCGAGCTGACCCCGCGCCGGGTGCTCGCCGCGATGGCCGACGAGCGGCGGCTCGCCCGCTGGTCGCGCCGGGTGCTGAACCAGCGCGAGGCCCGCCGGCTGGCGCGCTCCCTGCGGCGGCTGGACCCGGAGGGCCGGGGACCGCTCTCCGTGCACGACGTGGCGCTGCTGGACGAACTGCACACCCTGCTCGGCGCGCCGGCCCGCCCCCGCAAGCGGGAGGCCGACCCGCTCGACCAGCTCACCGGCCTGGACGAGGTCACCACCTTCGCCGACCGCACCGCCGGCCGCCGCAGCCGCACCGAGCGGCTGGAGGAGGAGCGGACGGACTACGCCCACGTCATCGTCGACGAGGCGCAGGACCTCACCCCCATGCAGTGGCGGCTCGTGGGCCGCCGCGGCCGGCACGCCACCTGGACGGTCGTAGGCGACCCCGCGCAGAGCTCCTGGTCCGATCCGGACGAGGCCGCCGAGGCGCGGGACGAGGCGCTCGGCCCCCGGCCGCGCCGCCGGTTCACCCTGACCGTCAACTACCGGAACCCGGCGGAGATCGCGGAGGTCGCGGCCAAGGTGCTGGCCCTGGCCATGCCGGGCATGGAGTCCCCGGCGGCGGTCCGCTCCACCGGCACCGTGCCCCGCTTCGCCGTCGCGGCGAACGGCGCAGTGGTGAGCGGCGCGAGGGTGGGCGGCGCGTCGGTGAACGGCACGGCGGAGCAGGTCACCGAGCCGGACGGCACCGGTACGGACGTCACCGCGGCGACCGACGCCCTCGGAGCGGCCGTCCGCGAGGAGGCGGAACGCCTGCTCGGCGAGGTGGACGGCACCGTCGGCGTGGTCGTCGCCATGGACCGGCGCGAGGAGGCCCGGCAGTGGCTGGCGGGCCTCGGCGAACGGGTCGTGCCCCTGGGCAGCCTGGAGGCGAAGGGCCTGGAGTACGACGCCACGGTCGTCGTCTCGCCCGCGGAGATCGCGGACGAGTCCCCGGCCGGCCTGCGGGTGCTGTACGTGGCGCTGACCCGGGCCACCCAGCGGCTGACGGTGCTCTCCGGCGAACGGGACGCCCCGGACGCGGACGGGGTGCCGGATCTGCTGCGGGACTGACGTCGGCTGATCGGGGTCGATTTCGGACCAACTGGCCGCCCAGGAATGACTTTCCGGGGCTCTTTGTTAGCCTGAGTGTGGCACCGGCCCGATCCAAGCCCCCGGGCCCAACCATAGTCGCTTCGAGCGACCACTTGCCGCGAGGCGAGCATGGCGGGCCGGTGCCACCTTCGTTCGCACTTCGGGCGCTCCTCCTCCGCGGAGGGGCGCCCGAAGTGCTGTGCGGGGGGCGCCCGATGCGGGTGCGCACGCCGGTGAGGCCCGGCGCGGCCGGCGTCTCCCGGCCCGCTGTACGGGGCTCGGGGCGTCATGGCTGGTTACCGTGTACCGGCTGGTAGGTGCGACGATCGTACGGCGCGTCCCGGTATCCCTGTGGTCGCGCGTCACGCGAAACAAGGGAAAGCAGAGGAAGTCCGCCATGGCAACGGCGCCCAGCGTCTCCTACTCGATGACCGTCCGGCTGGAGGTGCCGGCGAGCGGCACGGCCGTCAGCCAGCTCACCACGGCCGTGGAGTCCTCCGGGGGCTCGGTGATCGGTCTCGACGTCACCGCTTCCGGCCACGAGACGCTGCGGATCGACGTCACCGTCGGCGCGACCTCCACCGCGCACGCCGACGAGATCGTCGAGAAGCTGCGCGGCATCGAGGGCGTCCACCTGGGCAAGGTCTCCGACCGTACCTTCCTGATGCACCTCGGTGGCAAGATCGAGATGGCGTCCAAGCATCCCATTCGCAACCGTGACGACCTCTCCATGGTCTACACCCCGGGGGTCGCCCGGGTGTGCATGGCCATCGCCGAGAACCCCGAGGACGCGCGCCGCCTCACCATCAAGCGCAACTCCGTCGCCGTCGTCACCGACGGCTCGGCGGTCCTGGGCCTGGGCAACATCGGCCCCAAGGCCGCCCTGCCGGTGATGGAGGGCAAGGCCGCCCTCTTCAAGCGCTTCGCCGGGATCGACGCCTGGCCGCTCTGCCTGGACACCCAGGACACCGACGCCATCGTCGAGATCGTCAAGGCCATCGCCCCCGGCTTCGCGGGCATCAACCTGGAGGACATCTCCGCGCCGCGCTGCTTCGAGATCGAGGCCCGGCTGCGCGAGGCCCTCGACATCCCGGTCTTCCACGACGACCAGCACGGCACGGCCATCGTCGTGCTCGCCGCGCTCACCAACGCGCTCCGGGTGGTCGACAAGGCCATCGGCGACGTGCGGGTCGTGATGTCCGGCGCCGGCGCCGCGGGCACGGCCATCCTCAAACTGCTGATCGCCGCCGGAGTGCGGCACGCGGTGGTCGCCGACATCCACGGCGTCGTGCACGCCGGGCGCCCCGACCTGGTCTCCGCCGACCCGGAGTCCCCGCTGCGCTGGATCGCCGACAACACCAACCCCGAGGGCGTCACCGGCACCCTGAAGGAGGCCGTGGCCGGTGCGGACGTCTTCATCGGCGTCTCGGCGCCGAACGTGCTCGCGGGCGAGGACGTCGCCGCGATGGCGGACGACGCGATCGTCTTCGCGCTCGCCAACCCGGACCCCGAGGTGGACCCGGCCGTGGCCCGGCAGACCGCCGCGGTGGTCGCCACCGGCCGCAGCGACTTCCCCAACCAGATCAACAATGTGCTCGTCTTCCCGGGCGTCTTCCGCGGCCTGCTCGACGCGCAGTCACGCACGGTGAACACCGAGATGATGCTGGCGGCCGCCGCGGCGCTCGCCGATGTGGTCACCGAGGACGAGATCAACCCGAACTACATCATCCCCAGCGTCTTCAACGACAAGGTCGCGGGCGCGGTCGCGGGTGCCGTCCGGGACGCCGCCAAGGCGTCGGAACCGGCCGTGACCGGGGCCACCGGGGAGCAGTAGGCCGCGTCCGGCAGGCCCGGGCACGGCGCGTCGCGTGACTCCGGGCCGCCGTGGCCCCCATAGGGTGACGGGGGCAGAAAAGGGTCGCACACCCTGAAGCGATGCCCTGCGGTGCGCTGCCGGGAGTGGACGGAGCGTCACAAAGTGAGGCAGTGGCGCTTTCCGTGTGACTCTCGAGGGTGCCGGATTGGCTTTCCCGCCTCAGGTGGGGGCAGGATGCGTATCGCGGGCGCGAGGGTCTGGCTTCAGACCCGGGTCCGGGGACTGTCCGAGGGCCCTGGCAGCATCGGCTTCGATCTCACGCCTCATTGGCAAGATGAACACGGGAGTAACTATGAACCGCAGTGAGCTGGTGGCCGCTCTTTCCGAGCGCGCCGAGGTGACCCGCAAGGACGCGGACGCCGTCCTGGCCGCCCTCGCCGAGACCATCGGTGAGGTCGTCTCCAAGGGCGACGAGAAGGTCACCATCCCCGGCTTCCTGACTTTCGAGCGCACCCACCGTGCCGCTCGCACCGCGCGTAACCCGCAGACCGGCGACCCGATCCAGATCCCGGCCGGTTACAGCGTGAAGGTCTCCGCGGGCTCCAAGCTCAAGGAAGCCGCCAAGGGCAAGTAAGGCCACGCAGACAACGCAGAGGGCGGCCACCCCTTCCGGGGTGGCCGCCCTTCGTCGTGCGTGCGGGGCCGTGCCGTCGGGCCGCGGCGCCGGGCCGGTGCGGGCCCGGCGGGGCCCGCCGCCGGTCACCGGCGCCAGGGGCCCTGATCACGGCCCTGGGCCCCGTCCGGCTGCCGTGGGCGCCCGAGGGCGGCCCGGCAGCCGGACGGCGGGCTCAGGCGCCCGTGGAGCCGCCCGGGAGCTCGACCTTCGCGCCCAGCTCCACCAGCTTGCTCATGAAGTTCTCGTAGCCGCGGTTGATCAGGTCGATGCCGTGCACCCGGGAGGTGCCCTGCGCCGCCAGCGCCGCGATCAGGTACGAGAAGCCGCCGCGGAGGTCCGGGATGACCAGGTCGGAGCCCTGGAGCCGGGTCGGGCCGGAGACGACCGCCGAGTGCAGGAAGTTCCGCTGCCCGAAGCGGCAGGCGGAGCCGCCCAGGCACTCGCGGTAGAGCTGGATGTGCGCGCCCATCTGGTTCAGGGCGGAGGTGAAGCCCAGCCGCGACTCGTACACCGTCTCGTGGACGATGGAGAGCCCGGACGCCTGGGTCAGGGCGACGACCAGCGGCTGCTGCCAGTCGGTCTGGAAACCGGGGTGGACGTCGGTCTCCAGCGCGATCGCGTTCAGCGGGCCGCCCGGGTGCCAGAAGCGGATGCCCTCGTCGCCGATCTCGAAGGCGCCGCCGACCTTCCGGAAGGTGTTGAGGAAGGTCATCATCGAGCGCTGCTGCGCGCCGCGCACGTAGATGTTGCCCTCGGTGGCCAGCGCCGCGCTCGCCCAGGAGGCCGCCTCCAGGCGGTCCGGGAGCGCGCGGTGGTTGTAGCCGCCGAGCTTGTCGACACCGGTGATCCGGATGGTCCGGTCGGTGTCCATGGAGATGATCGCGCCCATTTTCTGCAGGACGCAGATCAGGTCCTCGATCTCCGGCTCCACGGCGGCGTTCGACAGCTCGGTGACGCCCTCGGCCAGCACGGCCGTCAGCAGCACCTGCTCGGTCGAGCCGACCGACGGGTACGGCAGCCGGATCTTGGTGCCGCGCAGCCGCTGCGGGGCCTCCAGGTACTGGCCGTCCGCCCGCTTCTCGATGACCGCGCCGAACTGGCGCAGCACGTCGAAGTGGAAGTCGACCGGACGGCCGCCGATGTCGCAGCCGCCCAGGCCCGGGATGAAGGCGTGGCCGAGCCGGTGCAGCAGCGGGCCGCAGAAGAGGATCGGGATGCGGGAGGAGCCGGCGTGGGCGTCGATGTCGGCGACATTGGCGCTCTCCACCCGGGACGGGTCGAGGATCAGCTCGCCGGACTCGTCACCCGGCCGGACGGTCACGCCGTGCAGCTGGAGCAGCCCGCGGACGACGCGGACGTCGCGGATGTCGGGCACATTGCGCAGCCGACTGGGCTCGCTTCCCAACAGTGCGGCGACCATGGCCTTCGGCACGAGGTTCTTCGCGCCGCGGACACGGATCTCGCCCTCGAGCGGGGTGCCGCCGTGGACAAGCAGGACATCGTCGGTGCCGGTCATGGATCTCGCGTTCCTGGAGTTGGGCAGTGGCCAAAGGGAAATGGTAAGGGCCGAGTGGCCCTGTCCCGTAAGGGCGGGAACGCCACGGTCACGTCATGAACGTGTGACAGCACGCTCCGTCCACCACTCGCGCCGCTGGGTCACCGGGCGCGCCCCCGCTGCCGCCGTACGCCCCGTGCTGCCATCAGCCACGTAGCCCGGTTGACTCCCCGCGCGGGGCGAACGTGCGGGATCATGTGCTCATGACCGAGGTGTCCTCCCTCACAGGACGGCTGCTGGTGGCGACACCGGCGCTGGCCGACCCGAACTTCGACCGCGCGGTGGTGCTGCTCCTCGACCACGACGACGAGGGGTCGCTGGGGGTCGTCCTGAACCGGCCGACACCGGTGGGGGTCGGCGACATCCTGGAGTCCTGGGCCGAGCTGGCCGGGGAGCCCGGTGTGGTCTTCCAGGGCGGTCCGGTGTCGCTGGACTCGGCGCTCGGCGTGGCCGTGGTGCCCGGCGAGGCCGGAGCGGTCGTGGGGGAGGGGCCGCTGGGCTGGCGGCGGGTGCACGGGGCGATCGGGCTGGTCGACCTGGAGGCGCCCCCGGAGCTGCTGGCGGCGGCCGTCGGCTCGCTGCGGATCTTCGCCGGTTACGCGGGCTGGGGGCCCGGCCAGCTGGAGGAGGAGCTGGTCGACGGCGCCTGGTACGTGGTGGAGTCGGAGCCCGGTGACGTGTCCTCGCCGGACCCCGAGCAGTTGTGGCGGGCGGTGCTGCGGCGGCAGCGCAACGAGCTCGCGATGGTGGCGACCTACCCCGACGACCCGAGCCTCAACTGAGCAGGGCCGCGTTGAGTACCCTTGCCGATATGAGCACTCTTGAGCCCGAGCGCGGGGCAGGGACCGGCACCCTCGTGGAGCCGACGCCGCAGGTGTCGAGCGGTGACGGCGACCACGAGCGCTTCGCCCATTACGTCCAGAAGGAAAAGATCATGGCGAGCGCGCTGGAAGGCACGCCCGTCGTCGCACTCTGCGGCAAGGTCTGGGTCCCGGGGCGCGACCCCAAGAAGTACCCGGTGTGCCCGATGTGCAAGGAGATCTACGAGTCCATGGGCGCCGGCGGCGACAAGGACAAGGGCGGCAAGGGCGGCGACAAGAAGTAACGGCCGCCCGCCCGGCGGACGCCGGGACGCAACTGGGCTTCCACGGCCCCCGGGTGCGCGCTGAGGCGCGCCCGGGGGCCGTCCGCGCTCCCGGCGGGGCCTCCCGTCGGTACCGGGGCGCCGTCGCCCCGTGACCGGGCCGGCCGTGGTCCGCGGGCGGGCTCCGGCGGTGAACGGCGCTCGGGCGGGCGGGGGTTCCGGGCCCCGTTCTCGGGTTCCGTCTTCCGCCGCTGGGCCACGCCGGGCCGGGCCGGTTTCACCCGGCGCCGCGCCGCGCGGCGGTGGGGGCCTGCGCCGTGGGCGACTTGGCGCCCCGGGCCCGGCGCACCCGTTCCCCCGGCCGCGCTCCCGGTGGGCGGTCCCGCACGGCCGTGACGCGGTGCTCGGACGCCCGATCGAGGGGGCGCCCCCGATCGTGTGAGCCGGAGCGGAAGGTGGCCGTCCGTGCGCCGGACCCCTGGGACCGTTGTCTCCGCCGCGGAGGAATTCGTACAAGGTTCCCCGAAGATGGCAATGCGCACGCACGGGTGACAGGGGAAGAAAACGGACCATTGGTCGGGTCGGTGCGGAACCGCCCTTCGCGGACCCTCGCGTCGGGGACCGGTGAACATGTGCCAGAGTTGCCACGTCCGGGCTGTGAGCACGTACCGTACGGCGAACAGGCGGGACACCGGGAAGGGGCAGCTGGGTTGACCACGCACGCACCGCATGCGGCGCAGACGGTGACGTTGCCGGTCTCGCTGGACGAGGCCGTCGCGGCGCTGTCCGCCATGCCCGCCGCCGTACCCGTCGCGGGCGGCACCGACCTCATGGCGGCCGTCAACTCCGGTCTGCTGCGCCCCGCGGCCCTGGTCGGCCTCGGCCGGATCAGCGAGATCCGCGGCTGGCAGTACCAGGACGGACACGCCCTGCTCGGCGCCGGACTCACCCACGCCCGCATGGGCCGCCCGGACTTCGCGGCGCTGATCCCGGGGCTGGCCGCCGCGGCCCGCGCCGCCGGTCCGCCGCAGATCCGCAACGCCGGAACCCTCGGCGGCAACATCGTCTCCGCCGCCCCGACCGGTGACGCCCTGCCCGTGCTCGCGGCCCTCGAAGCCACGCTGATCATCGCGGGGCCGGAGCGCGCGCGGCGGGAGATCCCGGTCAGCCATCTGCTCGCCGGGATGGAGATGCTCGGCCCCGCCGAACTCGTCGGCTTCGTCCGGGTGCCGCTGCTGCACGCCCCGCAGACCTTCCTCAAGGCGACCGGCCGCACCGGGCCGGGCCGGGCCACCGCCTCCGTCGCCGTGGTGCTGGACCCCGCCCGCCGCGGGGTGCGCTGCGCGGTGGGCGCGGTCGCCCCGATGCCGCTGCGCCCGCTGGAGGCCGAGCGCTGGGTCGCCGGACTCATCGACTGGGACGGCGACCGCGCGCTGGCGCCCGAGGCCTGCACGGCGTTCGGCGAGTACGTCGCCGCGGCCTGCATCCCCGACCCGCCCCCGGCGGCGGACGGCTCGGACCCCCCTGCGCTGCCGCCGGGAGTGCTGCATCTGCGTCGTACGGTGGCGGCACTGGCCCGCCGAGCACTGGGGAGGGCTCTCGCATGAGTTCCGAGGAGCAGCGGCAGCCGGGGCAGCCGCACGACCCCGACCCGCAGCAGGGCTGGCAGCCGCTGCCGCAGGGCGAGTACGACATCGAGGCCACGGCGTTCGTGCAACTGCCGGAGGGCCTCCTCGACATGGTCGCGATGCCTCCCGGCAGCGACCCGCTGGCGGCGCCCGGCCACGGCTACGTCCCCCCGCCGATAACGCCCGGGACCGCCGGCGGTGACTCCGGCGCGCCCGCGCACCCGGCGCCGCCCGCCGACCCGGGCGCCGGGCAGTGGACGATGCCGTTCGGCGACGGCGCCGCGCCGCACCATCCGGCGCCGGAGACCCACTGGCCCGCGCCCGGCGAGGAGCGGCCCTCGTACGGCGCCGCGCACGACACCGGCTGGACCGGTCCGAACGCCGAGGGCCCCGCCGGTCCGTGGACGGTCCCCCCGGCCGCCGACGACATCCCGGACGAGTCCGGCGAGTACCTGCTCCGGGACTCCGGCGGAGCGGGCGGCACCGGCCAGTGGCAGGTTCACGGGGCCGCGAGCGGCACCCGGTGGGACGCGGAGCGCGACGGCACCGCCCCCGCGCCGGACGCCCCGTGGCACTACGCACCCCAGGAGCAGCACGGGTCGCCGCACCCGGGCGCCGCTTCCCCCGGGCAGCACCCCGCTCCTCCCGAGCAGCACCCCGGGGCGCCGGACGGCTCCGCCGGGCACTGGAACACCGCCGGCCGGGACACCGGCCACTGGACCGTCCCCCGGGACGCGGACCCGGCGGACCGGGATGCCCCGGGCGCCTACCGTCCCGACGGCGTGACCGCGGACGGGCCGGCCCCCGGGCCGCACGCACCCGGTTCCCCGGACGACGGCGGCCGTCCGTACGACGACCACGGCAGCGCCTACTGGGAAGCGCGCGGCACGGCCCCCGCGGTGCCCGGCACCGGCGCGCCGGCCGGCCCGAGGCCGCCGGAGCCCCGGGCGGGTGACGCCTGGCCGGCCGCCCCGCAGGTCGAACTGCCGGGCCCGCGCGACGGGTTCGGCACCGACGTGCCCTCCAGCGGCTCGTATGGCGGCGGTCTGCCGGCCGGGGCCCCGTGGCCGGACGCCGGCGGCGGCCACCGGCCCGCCCCGGAGCACCCGGAGCACGCCGACGCCGCCCCGCGGTCGGACGCCCCGGCTCCCGGGCACGACCCGGCCGGTCACGCTCCGGCTGCCGGTCACGCTCCGGTCGCCGGTCACGACCCGGAACCCACGCACGCCCCGGACTCGCCTCAGGCCGCGGACGCCCACCCTGCGGACGCCCATGCCGCGGACACCCACGCCCCGGACACCCACGCCCCGGACTCCACCCACGAGGCGGCTGCCGCCGGCGAACCGGCCGCACGGCCGACGGACGCCGGGACCGCCGCCGGCACCCCCGCGGCGGGGGACCACGACGCCGAGGGCGCCGCTCCGGGCCACGGATCCGCGAACCCGGCCGCCGGGCCCGCTCCGGCCGGTCCGGGCGACACCGTGCCCGACGGCACCCGGCTTCCCGGTGCCGCTCCGGTCTCCGACGCCGGTCCGGTCTCCGACGCGACGCCGGTCGACGGCGCGCCGGTCCCCGGCGGCGCAACCGCTCCCGGCGGCGCGCCGGCTCCCGGCGGTGACTCCGTGGCCGCCGCTGACGGCCCGGCCGGAGCGGGGGAGCCGGGCGACCCGGCCCACCCGGCCGCTCCGGACGCCGCCGGACCCGACGCGGCACCGCAGGACGAGCCCGCGGCGTACGACCCGCACAGCGAACACCCGTACGCCTCCTACCTGTTGACGGTCAACGGCACCGACCGGCCCGTCACCGAGGCCTGGATCGGCGAGTCGCTGCTCTACGTCCTGCGGGAGCGGCTCGGCCTCGCCGGGGCCAAGGACGGCTGCTCGCAGGGCGAGTGCGGGGCGTGCTCCGTGCAGGTGGACGGCCGGCTGGTCGCCTCCTGCCTGGTGCCCGCCGCGACCGCCGCGGGCTGCGAGATCCGCACCGTCGAGGGGCTGGCCACCGACGGCGCGGCCTCCGACGTGCAGCGCGCGCTCGCCGCCAAGGGCGCCGTGCAGTGCGGCTTCTGCGTGCCCGGCCTGGCCATGACCGTGCACGACCTGCTCGAGGGCAACCACGCGCCGACCGAGCTGGAGACCCGGCAGGCGATCTGCGGCAACCTGTGCCGCTGCTCCGGCTACCGGGGCGTCCTGGACGCGGTCCGCGAGGTCGTCGAGAACCGGATCGAGGCGGCGGAGGCCGCCGGCCCGGCCGACGAGGCCCCGGACGGCACCCCGCCCGGCCCGCAGGCCGACACCACCCGCATCCCCCACCAGACGGGCCCGTACGGAGGGGCCACCGATCCCTCGACGGGAGGACCCGCGTGATCCCCCCGCGCGCCCGCCTGCGGAGCCCGGCCCCCGGGGCCACCCGGCCCGCGCACGCCGCGGCCGGTGACCCCACCGCTCCGCCCGGCACGGCGGCCCGCCCCCAGCAGACCTTCAGCGGCAGCGGAAAGGCAGCGTGATGACCGGTCCCGACGCGGCCACCGCGACACCGGCCGGCGGCACCCCGGTGCCGCCCGAACTCCCGGCGCACGGCATCGGAGCGTCCCTCCCGCCCGCCGACGCGCTCGCCAAGACCGCGGGCACCTTCCCGTACGCGGCCGACCTGTGGGCCGAGGGCCTGCTGTGGGCCGCTGTGCTCCGGTCCCCGCACCCGCACGCCCGCATCGTCGCCATCGACACCTCGGGCGCCGCGGAGATGCCGGGCGTGCACGCCGTCGTCACCCACGAGGACGTGCCCGGCGACGCCTGCCACGGCCGGAAGATCGCCGACCGGCCGGTCTTCGCCAAGGACCTGGTCCGGCACCACGGCGAGCCGATCGCCGCCGTCGCCGCCGACCACCCCGACACCGCGCGCCTGGCCGCCGCGGCCATCGCCGTCGAGTACGAGGTCCTGGAGCCGGTCACCGACCCGGAGCGGGCGTTCTCCGCCGAACCGCTGCACCCCGACGGCAACCTGGTCCGGCACATCCCGCTGCGCTACGGCGACCCGGACGTGAACGGGGAGGTCGTCGTCGAGGGCCTGTACCGGATCGGGCGTCAGGACCCGGCGCCGATCGGCGCCGAGGCCGGGCTCGCGGTGCCGCGCCCGGACGGCGGCGTGGAGATCTACACCGCCTCCACCGACCCGCACACCGACCGCGACCTCGCCGCCGCCTGCTTCGGACTCGACCGGGACCGGGTGAAGGTCGTCGTCACCGGTGTGCCGGGCGCGATGGGCGACCGCGAGGACCCGGGCATGCAACTGCCGCTGGGGCTGCTCGCGCTGCGCACCGGCCGCCCGGTGAAGCTCGCCGCGACCCGCGAGGAGTCCTTCCTCGGCCACGCCCACCGGCACCCCACGCTGCTGCGCTACCGCCACCACGCCGACGCCGACGGCCGGCTCGTCAAGGTGGAGGCCCAGATCCTGCTCGACGCGGGCGCCTACGCCGACGACTCGTCCGAATCGCTGGCCGCGGCGGTCGCCTTCGCGGCCGGCCCGTACGTGGTGCCGCACGCGTTCGTCGAGGGCTGGGCCGTGCGCACCAACAACCCGCCCTCCGGCCACGTCCGCGGCGAGGGCGCCCTGCAGGTGTGCGCCGCGTACGAGGGCCAGATGGACAAGCTCGCCGCCAAGCTCGGCATGGACCCCGTCGAGCTGCGGCTCCGGAACGTCCTGGCCACCGGCGACCTGCTGCCCACCGGCCAGACCGTGACCTGCCCCGCCCCGGTGGCCGAACTCCTCGAAGCGGTACGGGACGCCGAGCTGCCCGCCCTGCCCAAGGACGCCCCCGAGGAGGACTGGCTGCTGCCGGGCGGCCCCGAGGGCGCGGGCGAGCCGGGCGCGGTGCGGCGCGGCGTCGGCTACGCCCTGGGCATGGTGCACATGCTGGGCGCGGAGGGGACCGACGAGGTCTCCACCGCGACGGTCAAGGTCAACGGCGGTGAGGCGACCGTGATCTGCGCGGCCGTCGAGACCGGACAGGGCTTCACCACCCTCGCCCGTCAGATCGTCCAGGAGGTGCTGGGCATCGAGGAGGTGCACGTCGCCTCCGTCGACACCGACCAGCCGCCGGCCGGCCCGGCCTGCCACGGCCGGCACACCTGGGTGTCGGGCGGCGCGGTCGAGCGTGCGGCGAAGATGGTCCGTACCCAGCTGCTGCAGCCGCTGGCCCACAAGTTCGGCATGTCCACCGAGCTCCTGACCATCGCCGACGGCAAGATCACTTCCTACGACGGGGTGCTCAGCACCACGGTCGCGGAGACGCTGGACGGCAAGGAGCTGTGGGCCACCGCGCAGTGCCGCCCGCACCCGACCGAGCCGCTGGACGAGACGGGCCAGGGCGACGCGTTCGTCGGCATGGCCTTCGCCGCCGTCCGGGCCGTGGTGGACGTGGACATCGAGCTGGGCTCGGTGCGCGTCGTGGAGATGGCCGTGGCCCAGGACGTCGGCCGGGTGCTCAACCCGCGTCAGCTGGCGGCCCGGATCGAGGCGGGCATCACCCAGGGCGTGGGCGCGGCGCTGACCGAGAATCTGCGCACCTCGCGCGGTGTCGTCCGCCACCCGGACCTCACCGGCTACGCCCTCCCGACCTCGCTGGACGCCCCCGAGATCCGGATCGTCGAACTGATCGAGGAGCGGGACGTGGTGGCGCCGTTCGGAGCGAAGGCCGCGAGCGCGGTACCGGTGGTCACGGCCCCGGCCGCGGTGGCGGCGGCGGTCCGCGCGGCCACCGGCCGCCCGGTGAACCGCCTCCCGATCCGCCCGCAGGCGGCGGTGGCGGCGGCGCCGCAGTAGTCGCGCGTCATCAGGGGCGGCGTGCGCCTTTTCCGCGCGCCACCCGACTGCTCGGTGTCTACGCGGGAAGACTGGTAGGTGACCCACCCGGGTGACAATCCCCGGTCCTTGCCGCATCGTTGTCAGTGGGGCCTGGTTCACTGGGCCTCATCGACAGTGGGGAGCGCAGTATGCCGACAGTGATTCACCGGACTCCGACGGAGCTACGGGACCAGCGCGCGGCGCTCCTCGCCGAGGTGAACATGGACTACGAGGAGCTTCGGGAGCGTGCGGAGACCTACAGCCTGAGCATGGCCGAGCTGGAGGTTTGGCACACCATCGAGGGCATCGACTACCTTCTGGCGGGTGACTGCTGAAGGGGCCTTCGCCCTCGATGACTTGGCGGCCGAGTTCGCCAACAAGCTCACCGCGTTGACCCGGGGAGTCCTCGGCGAGGATTCCCCGCAGTTCCACGCCGTGAATGCAGGCTCGCGCATCCGCGTCTCGCCGATATCCGATACCGAGCGGGTGCACCGCATCCCCATCACCATCGGCGGACAGCCGAGGCTCAGCCTCATGGCCTGCTACTACTGCTGTTGGGACGGCTCCAGCACCTTCCTGGCGACGGACAAGGCCAACCTGCACCTCTTCTACGAGAAGGGGTCCGAGCCGCTGCTGCGGTTCGAGTACGAGCGAACGTGGACGGACCCGCCCGGCGCTCACATCCAAGTGCACGCGCACCGTGACGAGATGGCGTACCTGCTGCGCTTGGCCGACTCGGGCAGGCCCGGGTTCGCGATGAAGCGGGACAAGCTGCCTCGCCTGGCGGAAATGCATCTTCCGGTGGGCGGACATCGCATGCGTCCGTCGCTGGAGGACGTTCTGCTCTTCCTGGAGAGGGAGTTCTCGATCGATACCCGTCCGGGCTGGCGGGCGGTGGTCGAGGAGCACCTCGTGGACTGGCGGCTGATGCAGATGAAGTCGGCTGTGCGGGACGCACCGGAAGAGGCTGCCGAAACTCTCCGCCTTCTGGGGTACACCGTGGAGCCGCCGAAGGTGGTCCGACCCCGTACGGAACGTGATGTCACCAAACTCTTCCTGCCGTGAGGAGGAAGCCTGGTCCGAACGGTCTGGGGTCCGAAGCGCTCGCGGGGGACGCTCCACGCCACACAGGTGGTTCTCGGCCCTGGACAGCGATGGGGCGGCCCTGTCGGGACCGCCCCATGCTCGCCTGTGATCGGGCGGGAGAGGCCGTGGCGGGAATCGAACCCGCGTAACTCGCTTTGCAGGCGAGTCCCTGAACCACTCGGGCACACGGCCGTGCCGGGCTGTTGATAACGACCGTACGGCGCCGGAGTGGGGCGCTCAACGGTTCGGTGCACGGTGCCATACGACTGCCATATGCCGTTCACAGTCGGCCCGGCAGGGGCGTCCGACACCCCGGTCCGGCCCCTGTCCGGCGGCCCCCTGCGGCCTCCCCGGTACCCACCCCCGGCTTCACGCCCGTGGCGTCGTGAGGAACTCCTCCACCAAGGGGCGCAGCGTCTCCGGTTCGTCCACCCAGGGGTAGTGGCCCACGCCGGGGAGGACGCGCAGGGTGGCGTGCCGGAAGGAGTCCGCGACCAGTTCGCCCGCGCGCAGGCCGGTCACGGCGTCCAGTGCGCCCGTCACCACCAGGACCGGGCAGTCCGGTTCGGACAGGCGGGCGAGCAGGGCGCGGCGGGCGGACTCGTCGACGCCCTGCCAGAAGCCGGCCCGGGGGACCGGGTTCAGCTGCCCGGCCTCCGCGTGGGCGTGCGACTGCTGGGCCTCGTCCCAGCGCGCGTACGCCATGGGCGCGACCCGCAGCAGCAGCTCGCGCACCTCGTCGAGGTCGGAGACCTCGGCGAGCTGCCGCAGCGCGGCGGCGGCATCCGGCCACCAGGGTTCGTCCCGCCGGGACTCGAAGATCTCCCGGGCGTCGTCGGGGAGTTCGCCCTGCAGCCGGGCGCCGGGGTTGAGCAGGATCAGGTGGCTGAGGCGCTCTCCGTGGGCGGCGGCGTACGCCTGGGCCGTGGCCGTGCCCGCGTCGTGGGCGAGCAGGGCGAACCGTTCCAGCCCGAGGTGTTCGCGCAGGGCCTCCACGTCCTCGGCGAGGCGCGGGAAGGCGTAGTCGGAGGCGTCGGACGCGGCGGGGGAGTCACCGGTGCCGCGGGCGTCGGGCAGGACGAGCGGCCGGTGGCCGTCGAGTCCGCCGAGGCTCCCGAGGTAGGCGGCGTCCCGGGCCGGCCCGCCGGCCAGGCAGACCAGCGGGGGCGCGGCCGTGCCGTCGCGGGCGTCGAGCACCCGGTAGGAGAGTTCGGTGTCGTCGTACGAGCGGAAGTGCGGCATAGGCATCAGGGTGCCCGATCTGCGACGGCGTACGTCCGGATGCGGGGGCATCCGGGTGGGGTGTCGCCGGCCCGTGTCCCCGGCCCCGGACGGTGAGGCGGCTGAAAAGCGTCGGATGCGGATTCTTCTGCGATCCCAAAATCCGCTTATGATTCCTGCGTGTTCGAATCGCGGCACATCAAGACGTTTCACGAAGTGGTCAGGACGGGGTCGTACTCCGCGGCGGCTCGTTCTCTCGGTTACACCCAGCCCGCCATCACCCAGCAGATGAAGGCGCTGGAGCGCTCGGTGGGCACCCCGCTGTTCACCCGCGCGGGCCGGGGCGTGCGGCTGACCGAGGCCGGTGAGGCGATGGCCCGGCACGCCGGCGTCATCCTGGAGAGCATCTCCGCGGCTCAGGAGCAGATGAACGCCATCACCCGGCTGCGTTCGGGGCGGGTGCGGGTCTGTGCGTTCCCCAGCGCCAGCGCCACGCTGATACCGGAGGCCATGGCGCGGCTCTCCGCGGAGCATCCCGGGGTGCGGGTGGAGCTGCTGGAGGGGGAACCGCCGGATTCGCTGCGGCAGTTGGTGCGCGGCGAGTGCGACATCACGCTGGCGTTCAGCTACCCCGGCCTGCACGACGACGTGCCGGAGGACCTGGTCGAGGTCCCGCTGATGGAGGACCTGCTGACGGTGCTGCTGCCGGCCGGCCATCCGCTGGCCCGCCGCAAGGCGGTGCATCTGGCGGACCTGCGGGACGAGCGCTGGATCGCGGGCTGCCTGCGCTGCCGCGCCAACTTCCTGCACGCGTGCGCGGAGGAGGGGTTCGCCCCGGACATCGCGTTCACCACCGACGACAACCTGGTGGTGCAGAGCCTGGTCGCGGCCGGGGTGGGCGTCGCGATGATGCCGGCGCTGGTGCTGTCGTTCCTCTGCCACACCAAGGTGACGGGGCGCGCGGTGGAGCCGCACACCCGCCGCCAGGTGTCGGCGTACGTGCTCCGCGAGCATCTGCGGATTCCGGCCACCGCCCTGGTCCTCGACCAGCTCAAGGCGGTGGCGGAGGCGCGCGTCGGCTGCTGAGCCCGTTATAAGCAGACGTTGGGGTCAGGCGTATAAATCGTCGTTGGACGTGATGGGTCGGGCGGCCCGACGCTGCGTGTATGACCCCTGCGACCGCTGCCCGCACCGCCACCGACCGGACGACCACCGGCCGGACCACCTCCACGGTCCGGACACCGGCCACCGACCGCACCGCCGCCGTCCCCGTTCGCGGCACGGCCCGGCTGCACCGACTCGTGGAGGACGTGCGGGAGGCCGTCGGGCGCGGTCTGTCCCCCGAGTTGACGGCCCACCTCGTCTCCGAGGCGCTGCGGCCGCACATGGGGGCTCCCGACCTGCTCACCGAGGAGCAGCGGCAGAGCGACCCCGAGACCTACCGCCAGCATCTGCTGCACGCCGAGCCGGACGGCAGCTTCTCGGTCGTCGGGCTCGTCTGGTTGCCCGGGCAGCGCACCTGCATCCACGACCATGTGGCCTGGTGCGTCGCCGGAGTGCACGAGGGCGAGGAGTGCGAGCGCCGCTACCGGCTGGTGCCCGACGGCACGTCGGCGCGGCTGGTCCCCATCCAGGACGTGGTGAACCCGCAGGGCGAGGTGTGCGGCTTCGCGCCGCCCGGCGACATCCACCGGGTGTGGAACGGCGCGACGGACCTGGCGATCTCGATCCACGTCTACGGCGCGGACATCAGCCGGCTGGGCACCAGCGTCCGCCGGGTCTACGACCTCCCGGAGGACGACCAGTAGTGGCACTCCTCAGGGAACGCCCCACTGCCGGTCCGGGTCCGGCTCCCGTCGCGACCGTCGCCGCGCATCCCAAGGTCACCGGGCTGGCGGTCGCCTGTCTCGGCACGGCGGCGGCCTGGGCCGTCCACCGGCTGGTGCCTGCCGTGCCGCTGCTGACCGCGGCGATCGTGCTGGGCATCGCCGCCGCCCATCTGCCCGGGCTGCGCGGGCTGGTGCGCGGCGTGGCCAAGCCGGGGCTGTCGCTGGCGGGGAAGCGCCTGATGCGGCTCGGCATCGTGCTGCTGGGCCTCAAGCTGAGCCTGAACGACGTGCTGGGGCTGGGCTGGGCGACCGTGGTGATGGTCCTCGCCGTGGTGGCCGCCACCTTCTTCGGCACTCTGTGGCTCGGCCGCCGGATGGGCCTGCGGGGCGACCAGCCGCTGCTGGTGGCCACCGGCTACTCGATCTGCGGCGCGTCGGCCATCGGCGCGGTGAGCGAGGTGTCCGACAGCGACAAGGAGGACGTCGCGACCTCCGTGGCCCTGGTGACGCTCTGCGGCACGCTCGCCATCGCCGTGCTGCCGCTGCTCCAGTACCCGCTCGGGCTGAGCGATCCGCAGTTCGGCCGCTGGGTCGGCGCGGGAGTGCACGACGTCGGGCAGGTCGTGGCGACCGCACAGACCGCCGGCCCCGGGGCCCTGGGGGAGGCGGTCCTGGTCAAGCTGATGCGGGTGGCCATGCTCGCGCCGCTCGTGGCCGGCGTGGCCGTGCACATCCGGCGGCGCGGCAAGGCGGCGGGCCGCACGGAGGGACGCCGTCCGGCGCTGGTGCCGCTGTTCGTGCTGGGCTTCCTGGCGATGGTGGCCCTGCGCAGCACCGGGGGAGTGCCGGTCTCCGTGCTCGACGCGGCGCAGATCGCCCAGGAACTCCTGCTGGCCACCGCGCTGTTCGCGCTGGGCAGCGCGGTCCACCTGCCCACGCTGGCCCGGACCGGAGGCCGGGTCGCCGCGCTCGGCCTGTGCTCCTGGGTGGTGGTGGCGGGGGTGTCGTACGCGGGGGTGCTGCTCACCACCTGAAGGCGGGCGGAACCACCCGACGACCACCCCAGGGACCGGTGCGCGCGGGCGGACGGCGCGCCTACGGCCACGGCCGCGGCCCGGTACGGAGGGACGGGCCGCGGCCGGAGGGGGCTTCCGCGGACTCGCCACGGGCTGCGGCTCCTCCCTTGGTCGCGGCGACCTCTTTCCTTGGCCACGGCGACCTCTTCCCTTGGTCACCGCGACCTCCTGCCGCGGTCACCGCGGCCTCCTGCCTCGGCCACCTCGTGGCCTAGGACCGAAGTCCGACCCGATCACCGTCCCGCGGCAGGTGTCGGACCGTCAGGGCGCTCCTACGCTGGCGCAATGACCGCATTCGACCAGGGGGACGACACAGTGGCCGATACCGCCGATACCGCCGGTGCCCCCGAGGGCACCGGCGTTCCCGGTTCCGGGGCGGCGGACAGAAGTCCCGTCCCGGAGGGAAGTACCGCCCCGGCCGGCGGCCCCGCGCCGGACGAGACCGTCCTCGGGAGGCGCTTCCGGGCGCTCACCCTGGGCATCATTTCCGTGGTCTCGCTGATCGCCTTCGAGGCCAGCGCGCTCAACACGGCCCTGCCCGTCGCCGCCCACGCCCTGGACGGCATCGCCCTCTACGCGTACGCCTTCTCCGGCTACTTCACCGCCAGCCTCTTCACCATGGTCCTGTCCGGCGAGTGGTGCGACCGCCGGGGACCGCTCGTCCCGCTGTTCACCGGGATCGCGGCCTTCGGCACCGGGCTGGTGCTGGCCGGTGCGGCGCAGGCCATGTGGATCCTGGTCGCGGGCCGCTGCGTCCAGGGGGCCGGGGGCGGGCTGGTGATCGTCGCCCTGTACGTGGTGGTGGGCCGGGCCTACCCTGAGCGGCTGCGCCCGGCCGTGCTGGCCTCGTTCAGCGCCGCCTGGGTGCTGCCCGTCATCGTCGGCCCCCTCGTCGCCGGTACCGTCACCGAACAGTTCGGCTGGCGCTGGGTGTTCCTCGCCATTCCGGCGCTGATCCTGCTGCCGCTCGCCGTGATGCTGCCCGCCCTGCGGGGGCTCCCCGCCGGGGACCGCACCCCGGCCATGGACCGCCGCCGGATCCTCTTCGCCCTCGCCGTCGCGGCGGGCGCCGGTCTGCTGCAGTACGCGGCGCAGGCCGTGCCGTCCGGCGGGGTGGGCCCGGCCGCGGTGGCTGCGGCGGCCGCCGGGCTGCTGCTCGTCGTCCCCACCATCCGCCGGCTGCTGCCGCGCGGTACGTTCCGGGCAGCCCGCGGGCTGCCCGCCGTGATCCTGCTGCGCGGGGTGGCCGCCGGGTCCTTCCTCGGTGCGGAAACGTTCGTTCCGCTCATGCTCGTCACCCAGCGCGGACTGACGCCCACCCAGGCCGGGCTCTCCCTCACCGGCGGTGGGCTCACCTGGGCGCTCGGCTCGTACGTCCAGTCCAGGAGCCGGATGGAGCCCCACCGGGAGCGGCTCATGACGCTGGGCACGACGCTGATGGCCCTCTCCATCGCCGGTTGCGCGCTCGCCCTCGCCGAATCGGTGCCGGCCTGGACGGTGGCCGTCTGCTGGATGGCTGGCGGCTTCGGCATGGGCCTGACGATCTCCAACGCGAGCGTGCTGCTGCTGGAACTGTCCCGCCCGGAGGAGGCGGGCAGCAACTCCGCCTCCCTCCAGGTGTCCGACGCGCTGGGGTCGATCACCCTGGTCGGGCTCAGTGGTGTGGTCTTCGTCGGGCTGGGCGGGGGTTCGCTCGCCACGGGGGCGCATGCGGTGTCCGGGGCGGCCGGCGCCGGTGCGGGCCGCCCCGCGGCGTTCGCCGCCGTGTATCTGGCGATGGCGGCGGTTGCCCTGATCGGCGCGTACATCACCACTCGGCTGCGGCCCGCGCCCGAACGGGCGGGCTGAGCCGGGCCGGTGGCCCTCATCGCCGCCGGCGGGAGCGCGGGGCCGGTCCCGGGCGTTCTCCGATCCTCGTCGTGGCCGTGGCCGTGGCCGTGGCCGTGGCGGATGCGGAACGCGCGGCGGCGGCTTCCGGCCGTTTCCCGCGGCTTCCGGAGGCTTTTCGGGACGCGTTCCGGCCGGGACCGACAGAAGCGGATGTGAGCTGGATCCCACCCCGGGGCAGCTGAGGGGCGCACCCGCGGAGCGCGCCCTCGGCACCGGTAGGCTGACGCGGTTCCCGATCGCCGAGCCAGCCCGACGGAGACCGTGACTACCACCACCGCCAACCACCACCTCTCGCCCGCCTTCCCCGGCCGCGCCCCCTGGGGTACGGCCAACAAGCTGCGTGCCTGGCAGCAGGGCGCGATGGACCAGTACATCGAGAAGCAGCCGCGGGACTTCCTCGCGGTGGCGACACCCGGCGCGGGCAAGACCACGTTCGCGCTGACCCTCGCCTCCTGGCTGCTGCACCACCACGTCGTGCAGCAGGTGACCGTGGTCGCGCCGACCGAGCATCTGAAGAAGCAGTGGGCGGAGGCGGCAGCCCGGATAGGCATCAAGCTCGACCCGGAGTACAGCGCGGGGCCGCTGGGCCGCGAGTACCACGGCGTCGCGGTGACCTACGCGGGCGTCGGTGTGCGGCCCATGCTGCACCGCAACCGCTGCGAACAGCGCAAGACGCTGGTCATCCTGGACGAGATCCACCACGCCGGTGACTCCAAGTCCTGGGGCGAGGCGTGCCTCGAGGCGTTCGACCCGGCGACCCGGCGGCTGGCGCTCACCGGCACGCCGTTCCGGTCCGACACCAACCCGATCCCGTTCGTGCAGTACGAGGAGGGGAACGACGGCATCCGCCGCTCCTCCGCCGACTACACCTACGGCTACGGCAACGCGCTCGGCGACGGCGTCGTCCGCCCGGTCATCTTCCTCTCCTACAGCGGCAACATGCGCTGGCGGACGAAGGCGGGCGACGAGGTCGCGGCCCGGCTCGGCGAGCCGATGACCAAGGACGCGGTGTCCCAGGCGTGGCGCACCGCCCTGGACCCGCGCGGCGACTGGATGCCGAATGTGCTGAAGGCCGCGGACCAGCGGCTCGGCGAGGTCCGCAAGGCGATCCCGGACGCGGGCGGGCTGGTCATCGCGTCCGACCAGGACTCGGCGCGCGCCTACGCGAAGCTGATCCGCGAGATCACCGGCAAGGGGCCGACCGTCGTCCTCTCCGACGACAGCGGCGCCTCGCAGCGCATCGACGACTTCAGCGCGTCCGAGGACCGGTGGATGGTCGCGGTCCGGATGGTGTCGGAAGGGGTGGACGTGCCGCGGCTGGCGGTCGGCGTCTACGCCACGACCATCTCCACACCGCTCTTCTTCGCCCAGGCGGTGGGCCGTTTCGTGCGGTCCCGGCGGCGCGGTGAGACGGCGTCCGTCTTCCTGCCCACCATCCCGATGCTGCTCGGTTTCGCCAACGAGATGGAGGTCGAGCGCGACCACGTCCTGGACAAGCCGAAGAAGGAGGGCGAGGAGGACCCGTACGCGGAGTCCGAGAAGGAACTCGCCGAGGCCGAGAAGCAGCAGGACGAGGACACCGGCGAGCAGGACGCGCTGCCCTTCGAGGCGCTGGAGTCGGACGCGGTCTTCGACCGGGTGCTGTACGACGGCGCCGAGTTCGGGATGCAGGCTCACCCGGGCAGCGAGGAGGAACAGGACTACCTGGGCATTCCGGGCCTTCTCGAACCCGATCAGGTGCAGATGCTGCTGCAGAAGCGGCAGGCCCGGCAGATCCAGCACAGCCGGAAGAAGCCCGACGAGGAAGCCGATCTGCTGGAGCTCCCGGCGGAGCGGCGGCCGATCGTCAGCCACAAGGAGATGCTGGAGCTCCGCAAGCAGCTGAACAACCTGGTCGGCGCCTATGTGCACCAGAGCGGCAAGCCGCACGGCGTGATCCACACCGAGCTGCGCCGGGTGTGCGGCGGGCCGCCGAGCGCGGAGGCGACGGCGGGGCAGATCCGGGAACGGATCAAGAAGGTCCAGGAGTGGGCCACGCGGATGCGGTGAGGTGCGGCTGACGGCTGACGGCTGACGGCTGACGGCTGACGGCTGCTGGTCGCTGGTCGGCGGTCGGGGGTGCGGCGAGGGGCGGTCGTCGGTCGCCAGTCGTCGGGCGTTGCTGTCGAGGCGTCGGCCGCCCGTGAGCCGGGGGCCGACCGCGGCTCCGCCGGCCGACGGCCGGCCGGTGTCCAGAGGTTGTGGCGGTGACCGAATCCGCGGGGCGGGGGAGTCCCGGACGCCCCGGAGGGGTGACCGGCGGCGCGGAAGCGGCTGCTCCGACCGGTCGTCACCAGGCGCTCAGCGGTCGGCCTCGGGCCCGATTCCCTGTCCGGAGCGGTCCGCAATGCGCGTAAACCGACCGTGATATGCCCGGATTCTGGACGGACTCTTCCGCTCAGCGGGACCGCTCGCTAGCGTTCCGGTCTACCCCACACGCCCCGTGGCAACGCCGCCGCGGAGCGCAGCCGGTGCCATGCGACCGGCGGCCTCTCCGTGCGCTGCCGCTGGGACCGGCAGGGCCACCCACCGCGGGAGAGCGTCGCCCGTCACTCAGACGAGGAGGGGGCGTCGTGACCGCGGAGACGTCTCAAACGCTCGACCGGGGACTGCGGGTCCTCAAGCTGCTGGCCGATACCGACCACGGGCTGACCGTGACCGAGCTGTCCAACAAGCTCGGGGTCAACCGGACCGTCGTCTACCGACTGCTCGCCACCCTCGAGCAGCACGCCCTCGTCCGCCGGGACCTCGGCGGGCGCGCCCGGGTCGGGCTGGGGGTGCTGCGGCTGGGGCGCCAGGTGCATCCCCTGGTGCGGGAGGCCGCGCTGCCCGCGCTGCGCTCGCTCGCGGAGGACATCGGGGCCACCGCTCACCTCACCCTCGTCGACGGCACCGAGGCCCTGGCCGTCGCCGTCGTCGAGCCGACCTGGACCGACTACCACGTGGCCTACCGGGCCGGATTCCGGCACGCGCTGGACCGCGGAGCCGCGGGCCGGGCGATCCTCGCCGCCCGGCGGAACCCGGGCACCGACCCCGGCTTCGAGCTCACCCACGGCGAACTGGAGGCGGGCGCGAGCGGCGCCGCCGCCCCCCTGCTGGGGGTGACGGGCGTGGAGGGCAGCGTGGGCGTGGTCATGCTCGCCGACTCCGTACCGGAACGGGTCGGCCCGCGGGTGATGGAGGCGGCCCGGGAGGTGTCGGAGGCGCTGCGCTGACCGGGGGCGGCCCAGACCCAGGCCCAGACCCAGGTCCAGGCCTGCGGCCCCGGCCGCAGGCTCGCAGCGTCCGTCCACCCCGCATGTCGGCCGCTCCGCCGTCGCCGGGCCGGGGGCCGCCCCCTGCGACGTCCGCGCCCCCGGTGAACTAGATTCGTTCCCATGCCAGCCGTCTCTCCCCGCTCCCGGCTCCTCGCTGTCTGCGCCCTGCCCGTGACCGCGCTGTTCGCCGTGGCCGCGTTCGCCCCGCTGCCCTTCTCGATCGCGCAGCCGGGCATGACGGCGGATGTGCTCGGCAGCAACAAGGGCAAGCCGGTGATCACCATTTCGGGTGCCGAGACCCGGAAGACGGCGGGGCAGCTGCGGATGACGACGATCGCCGCGACGGGCCCGGACGCGCAGATCGGCCTGGGGGACGTGGTCGACGGCTGGTTCGACACGGACCGGGAGGTGCTGCCGCGCGAAGCGGTCTACCCGGTCGGTGAGAGCACCCAGCAGATCGAGAAGCACAACGTGCAGGAGATGCGGAAGTCCCAGGGCTCCGCCACCGACGCCGCGCTGCACCGGCTCCACCGTTCGCCCGACGACGTCAAGGTCACCCTGCGGCTCGCGGACGTCGGCGGGCCGAGCGCGGGGCTGCTGTTCTCCCTCGGCATCATCGACAAGCTCGACGGCGACGGCCGGGGCGGCGACCTCACCGGCGGCCGTACGGTCGCGGGGACCGGCACGATCACCGAGGACGGCACGGTGGGCGCGGTCGGCGGCGTACCGCTCAAGACCCAGGCGGCCCGGCGGGACGGCGCGACCGTCTTCCTGGTCCCGAAGGCGGAGTGCTCCGACGCGAAGTCCGGGCTGCCGAAGGGGCTCCGCCTGATCCCGGTCACCACGCTCGACGGCGCCCTCGACTCGCTGAAGGCCTTGAACACCGGCGGCCGGGTCCCGAGCTGCTGACTCACCCCAGCCGGACGGGCCGTGCGCTGCCGGCCCGACGCCGGGTGCGGGTCCTCACCCCTCCTTGATGAACCCTTCCTGCACCAGCCAGTCCAGCGCCACGTCGTGCGGGTCCTCGCCGCCCACGTCGACCTTCGCGTTCAGCTGCTGGGCGACCCGGGTCGTCAGCCGCTTGCTGATCGGGTCGAGGACGTCGGCGATCTCCGGGTGCTTCCGGAAGGCGTCCGTGTTGATCTCCGGCGCCGCGTTGTAGTTGGGGAAGAAGTGCTTGTTGTCCTCCAGCACCGTCAGGTCGAGTTCCGGGATGCGGCCGTCGGTGGTGAAGACCTCGCCCAGGGTGCACGCCGCGCCCTTCGAGACCTGGGTGTAGACGATGCCGCTGTCCATCTTCTTGATGTTCCCGGGCGGGATCGTGAAGCCGTACTTCTTCTGCAGGCCCGGCAGCCCGTCGTCGCGGACCGCGAACTCGCTCTCCACGCACAGCGTGGCCGCCCCCGGGTCGGTCTTCGTCAGCCGCGCCACGTCGGACAGCGTCCGGAGGCGGTACTTCTTGGCGTTCGCCGGGTTGGCGGCCAGCGCGTAGGTGTTGTCGAGCGGCGCGGGCGGCAGCCAGGTGATGCCGTTCTTCCGGTCCTCGTCGCGGACGGTCACCCACTGCCGGTACGGGTCCACGATCGGCGCGGTGTGGCCGAGGTAGGTGATCCACGCGGTGCCGGTGTACTCGTACATCCCGTCCGCCGCGCCCGACTTGACCGCCTCCCGGGCACCGATCGACCCCTGGATGTTGGTGCGGTCGAGCACCTCCGCGCCCGCCGCCTTGAAGGCCAGGCCCATCATCTGGCCCAGGATGATCTGCTCGGTGAACTGCTTGGAGGTGACGGTCAGCCTGGCCCCCTCCAGCGGACGCCCCTGACCCACCGAGCCGGGCCGCACATCGTCCACCAGCGGGCTGCCGCTGGTCAGTCCGCACCCGGAGAGCGTCGCGGCGGCCAGCAGCAGCGCGCAGCCGCCGGCCACCGCGGTCGTCGCGAGGCGCGTCCTCACCCGGCGCGTCGTCCTCGTCCGGCGCATCCTCACCCCACCTCCAGGCCGCGCGGCCGCAGCAGGACCTCGGCGAGGTTGGCCAGCCAGTCCACCATCAGCGCCAGCGCCACGGTCAGCACCGAGCCCAGCACCAGCACCGGCATCCGCTGATTGGTGATGCCGGCCGCGATCAGGTCGCCGAGGCCGCCGCCCCCGCCGAACGTGGCGAGCGTCGCGGTGCCGACGTTGAGCACCAGGGCGGTACGCACCCCGGCCAGGATCAGGGGGACGGCCAGCGGCAGTTCGACCCGCGTCAGGACGCCCAGCGGTGACATCCCGATGCCGCGCGCCGCGTCCACGAGCGTCGGGTCGATGGCGTGCAGCCCGGCCATGGTGTTGCTGAGGACCGGCAGGATCGCGTAGATGATGATGCCGATCAGCGCCGACCGCTGACCGATCCCGAGCCAGATCACCAGCAGCGCCAACAGGCCGAGGGCCGGGGTCGCCTGGCCGATGTTGGCGAGCGCGGTCACCACCGGCGAGGCCCGGCGCAGCGCCCCGCGGGTCAGGGCGATCCCCAGCGGAATCGCGATGATCAGTACGAAGAACGTGGAGATCGCGACCAGCTTGATCTGCTGCCAGAGCGCGGTGCGGACGATCTCCAGGCTCAGGGAGTTCCGGGCGATCGAGTCCAGGTGGACATTGCTCAGCCAGAGCGCGGTGGCGCCGACGGCGACGACCACGAACGCCGGGATGATCACCAGCTTCTGCCAGGTGAGCCGGGACGGGACCCGGTCCTGGCCGACCATTCCGGTCTCGATCTCGTCCCGGGCGGCCGGTGCGGTGGTCCCCGGGCTCACGACGGATCCTCCGGCGGGGTGACGGACCCGCCGACCTCCCGGCCGGGGGCTTCGGCCCGTGGCCCGGCGGCACCGGCACCCGGTTCCCCGGCCGGTGAACCGCCGCTGCCCCCGCTGCCCCCGCCGCCGTGGCGTCCGGGTCCGGCGGACGGCGCGCTCCCGGGCCCCGGTGCCCCGACTCCCGTTCCCCCGGCCCCCGGGCCCCCGGCACCGGGCTCCGCGGCACCGGAACCGCCGACCCCCGAACCCCTGCTGCCGGAACGTTCCGCCTCCGACTCCCGCCGCTCGTCCGGCGGTTCCGTCGCCGCCAGCCGGTCCGCCTCCAGCATCTCGTGCACCGTGTTGAGCAGCGTCTCCATGTCGACCACCCCGGCGTACTCGCCGCGCCGCCCGGTGACCGCGACCCGGCCGCTGCTGTCCACCAGCACCGCCTCCAGGGCGTCGTGGAGGGTCGCGTCCCGGGTCACCGTGTCCTGGATCAGCGCACCGGCGCGGGCCAGCGAGCCCTGGGCGCGCAGCAGGTCGCCGCGACGCAGCCACTTGTACGGGCGTCCCCGCTGGTCCAGCAGCAACAGTTCGTTGGTGTTGCTCGACTGGAGCCGCTCGAGGATGGTGTCCAGCGGGTCGTCGACCGTGACGGTGGGGAAGTCGGCGATCTCCACGTCCCGCACCCGGGTGAGGTTGAGCCGTTTGAGTGCCGCGCCGGCACCGACGAAGCCGGAGACGAAGTCGTCGGCCGGGTTGGTGAGGATCGCCTCCGGGGTGTCGAACTGGGCGATGTGCGACTGCTCGCGCAGCACCGCGATCCGGTCGCCCAGCTTGATCGCCTCGTCGAAGTCATGGGTGACGAAGACGATCGTCTTGTGCAGTTCGTGCTGGAGCCGGATCAGCTCGTCCTGGAGGTGGTCGCGGGTGATGGGGTCGACCGCGCCGAACGGCTCGTCCATCAGCAGCACCGGCGGATCCGCCGCCAGCGCCCGGGCCACCCCGACCCGCTGCTGCTGGCCGCCGGAGAGCCGGCGCGGATAGCGGCCGCGGAACTCGCCGGGGTCGAGGCCGACCAGGTCGAGCATCTCCTCGACGCGGTCCTTCACCTTGGCCTTCGGCCAGCCCACCATGCGCGGGACGAGCGCGATGTTCTCGGCCACCGTCATGTGCGGGAACAGCCCCGACGCCTGGATGGCGTACCCGATCGTGCGGCGCAGCCGTACCGGGTCGATGCCCGTGACGTCCTCCCCGCCGATCCGGATCCGGCCGGACGTCGGCTCGATCAGCCGGTTGATCATCTTCAGCAGGGTGCTCTTGCCGCAGCCGGACGGGCCGACCAGGATCACGATCTCCCCGGCGTTGATGTGCAGATCGACGCCGTCGACCGCGGGGACCGAACCTCCCGGATAGCGCTTGGTGAGCTGTTCCAGCTCGATCGTGGCACCGGTGACCGCGGGTTCAGGCACGGATTCCCCTCGAGATGGTGAGACGTCCGATGAGGACGTACGCGGCGTCGAAGAGCAGGGCGAGAACGACGATCCCGAGCGTCCCGGACAGCACCTCGTTGAGCGCGTTGGCGCTGCCCAGGCTGGAGATGCCACGGAAGATCAGGTTCCCCAGCCCCGGGCCGGAGGCGAACGCGGCGATGGCGGCGATGCCCATCAGCATCTGCGTCGCCACCCGGATGCCGGTGAGGATGGGCGGCCAGGCCAGCGGGAGTTCGACCCGGAGGAGCCGGGCGGTGCGGGACATGCCGATGCCCCGGGCCGCCTCCACCAGCGACGGGTCGACGCCGCGCAGCCCGACGATGCAGTTGCGCACCACCGGCAGCAGCCCGTACAGGGTGAGCGCGATGACGGTCGGGGCGACGCCCAGGCCGACGACCGGCACCAGCAGGCCGATCATGGCCAGCGAGGGCACGGTGAGGACGGTCGCCGTGGAGGTGATGGCGAGGTTCCCGGCCCACTCGGAGTTGTAGGTCAGCACACCGATCAGCACTCCGATCAGCGTGGCGAGCACCATGCACTGGAACACCGCGCTGGCGTGCTGGTACGCGTCCACCAGCAGTTGCTCGTGGCGGTTTCCGAGGTACTCCCAGAAGCTCACATCCGGGCCCTCCGTCCTGCTCGGCTCAGGGGCGGTCCTCCGACGCCTGGCGCACCAGCGGGATGATCCGTAGCGGTACCGGGTTCTCCATCACGATGGCAGTCGAGGCTCGCACGATGCCATCAAAGCCCACAACCCGGTCGATGACACGTTGTAGGTCGGCATTGGAGCGCGCCACCAGCCGGCAGAGCATGTCGCCGTGGCCGGTGGTGGTGTGCAGCTCCAGCACCTCCGGAACGGTCGCCAAGTGGGACCGCACGTCGGCCCCTTGCCCCTGCTTGATCTCCAGGGTGGCGAAGGCCGTCACCGGATAGCCCAGGGCCGCCGGGTCCACCTCCGGCCCGAAGCCGCGGATCACTCCATTGGCCTGAAGCCGGTCCAGCCTGGCCTGAACCGTGCCCCGGGCCACGCCGAGCCGGCGGGACGCCTCCAGGACGCCGATGCGGGGCTCCACCGCGAGCAGCTCGATCAGCCGTCCGTCCAGCCCGTCGATCCCCATGCGTCACGCCTCCCGATGGTCATCCTGTACAGACCGACCGGCGTACCCCTGGTTCGGCTGTACACAGTGTGCAGTGGAATCCCCAACTATTGCGCACCTTGTGGTTCGGAGGGAGCCTGCGCATATGACTGAGACCATCGATCACCGCCCTGCCGGATCGACCGAAGAGGGCGCACGCCAGGCCGACCCCTTCCCGGTGAAGGGGATGGACGCGGTCGTCTTCGCGGTCGGCAACGCCAAGCAGGCCGCCCACTACTACTCCACGGCGTTCGGCATGAAGCGCGTGGCGTATTCCGGCCCGGAGAACGGCAGCCGGGAGACCGCCAGTTACGTGCTGGAGTCCGGTGGCGCCCGGTTCGTCTTCACCTCTGTCATCAAGCCGGTGTCCGACCACGGGCGGTTCCTCGCCGAGCATGTCGCCGCGCACGGCGACGGCGTGATCGACCTGGCGATCGAGGTGCCGGACGCCCGCGCCGCCTACGCCTACGCGGTGGAGCACGGCGCCACCGGCCTGGACGAGCCGCACGAGGTGAAGGACGAGCACGGCACCGTCGTCCTCGCCGCCATCGCCACCTACGGCAAGACCCGCCACACCCTGGTGGAGCGCGGTGACTACCGGGGCCCGTACCTGCCCGGCTATGTCGCGGCCGAGCCGATCGTCGAGCCCGGCCCCCGCCGCTTCCAGGCCATCGACCACTGCGTCGGCAATGTCGAGCTCGGCCGGATGGACGAGTGGGTCGGCTTCTACAACAAGGTCATGGGCTTCACCAATATGAAGGAGTTCGTGGGCGACGACATCGCCACCGAGTACTCCGCGCTCATGTCGAAGGTCGTGGCGGACGGCACCCGCAAGGTGAAGTTCCCGCTCAACGAGCCCGCCGTGGCGAAGAAGAAGTCGCAGATCGACGAGTACCTGGAGTTCTACGGCGGCCCGGGCGTCCAGCACATCGCGCTGGCCACCAACGACATCGTGGCGACCGTACGGGCCATGCGGGCGGCCGGGGTGCAGTTCCTCGACACCCCCGACTCCTACTACGACACCCTCGGCGAGTGGGTCGGTGACACCCGGGTGCCGCTGGAGACGCTGCGTGAGCTGAAGATCCTCGCCGACCGCGACGAGGACGGCTACCTGTTGCAGATCTTCACCAAGCCCGTTCAGGACCGCCCCACCGTCTTCTTCGAGATGATCGAGCGGCACGGTTCCATGGGCTTCGGCAAGGGCAACTTCAAGGCGCTGTTCGAGGCGATCGAGCGGGAGCAGGAGAAGCGCGGCAACCTGTGACCCGCCCGGCGGCGCTGGGGCCGATCCGAACGACAGGCCCCTGGACCGCCCGCACGCCCCCGCTCGCGCGGGGGTGGCCCCAGCGGCCCCACGGAACCTGACCCGTGGGGCCGCGGTGCGTCGGCCTTCCCCGGGGGACGCCCCCGCTGTGGCACCCACCCCGTGGTACCCACCCCGTGACACGGACGCCGGGCGGAACGGACCCCGTACGGATGAACTTCGCGGCCCGCCGTCCGCCTTCGTTCCGGCCGCGTCCCGGTACCTCCGACAGTGTTCCGATGCGAGAGGAAGACTCATCACCACTTCGGCCCACCCGCAGGTCCGTGCTCCGGCTCGGCGGCGGCGCGGTGGTGGCGTCCGCGCTCGGGGCGTCACCGGCGTACGCGGCCCCCGGGACCGGCACCGCGCCGCTCGGCGGGCCGTCCGCCACCGGACGGCCCGTCCGCGGCGCCGTGCCGACCGCCCCCGACCGGCCGTTCGACCTGAGCGGGGCCGCCACCCGCTGGATCCACGAGAAGCGGCTGCAGCAGACGACGGTGCTCCAGTCCTTCGCCTTCGACGAGGACAACCAGCACATCTACGCCCTCCAGGTGATCCGCGGCGGCGTCCAGCTGCCGGGCGAGCCCCGCGCGTACACCCACGCCGAGCGGACCCGGTCCGGGGACCTGTGCCTCAACCGGCTCTCCATGGACGGCGACGTGCTGGGCCACATGTACCTCAAGGGCTTCGGGCACGGCAGCGCGATGGGCGTCGAGCCGCTCGGGAGCGGCCGGTTCGCGCTGTGGACCGAGTGCGACGCCGACCCCGAGACCGGGCACGCCCGCGGCATCGGCCGCTACCGCTACGCCGAGGACACGATCCTGCACTGCTCCGACCCCGGGGTCACCATCCACCGCCCGCAGCCCGGCTCCATCAGCAACTCGGCCGCCATCGACCTGCACGGCCGGCGGCTGCTGCTGCGCTACCGCCGGGACGACGGGGTGCGCTTCGCCGTCTACGACTTCGACCTCTTCCGGCGCGGCAGCTACCGCCCGATCGTCGACTTCCCCCAGCCGGGCGCCGAGCTCGGCCTCCCGTTCCAGGGCATGACGCTGTACGGCGACTACGCCTACCAGGTGATCGGCGCCTTCCGGGACCCCGACGACCCGGACTCCGAGGAGGTCGGCATCAACGGCCGCCTGTACTGCATGGACCTGAGCAGCGGGGGAGTCATCCAGGAGCTGCGGACCCGGTCCGTCGACGTGCTGCTGGCGCGCGAGCCGGAGGGCCTGGCGGTGCTGCACACTCCCCGGCCGCGGCTGTGCATGGGGTACGCCTCGGGGCCGGTCGGCGGCCGGAAGTACTCCCTCTACTACAAGGAGGCCCCGGAGCCGGACCCGGCGCCGCTGAGCCCGGGGCCCTGAGCCCGGGCCCCGCGGTTCGGGCCCCTGAGCCCGGGCCCCGCGGTTCGGGCCCCTGAATCCGAGCCCCTGAGTTCGGGCCCTTGAGCGCGGCCCCTGAGCCGAGGCATCCGGCCCCCCGACCGCTCCTGGAAGCGGTGCCACCGCTTCCAGGAGCACCGGAAACGGACCGGGCACAGCGCACGCCCCCGCCCCCGTCCGGTTCCGGTTGCGGTCCCAGCCCCGGGGGGCCGGCCCGTCCGGTCCGGATCCCGCCCGTCGCCGGGAGGTGTCGATCTTCCCAGCGGAGCACGCAAATGCGACGCTGGACCTCATGGACCAGCTGATGGATCTGCTCCGGGACGGCCTCCCCGACGAAGCGCTGCTGACCGACCCCGACGTCACCGCCGCCTACCGCAACGACATGGCGTCCTTCTGCGACGCGGGCGTCCCCGCCGTCGTCGTCCTGCCCCGCAGTGTCGAGCAGGTCCAGCACGTGATGCGCACCGCCACCGCCCTGCGCGTCCCCGTCGTCCCCCAGGGGGCGCGCACCGGGCTGTCCGGCGGGGCCAACGCCTCCGAGGGCTGCATCGTGCTCTCCCTGGTCAAGATGGACCGGATCCTGGAGATCAACCCCGTCGACCGGACCGCGGTCGTCGAGCCCGGCGTGGTCAACGCCGCGCTCTCCCGGGCCGTCGCCGAGCACGGCCTCTACTACCCGCCGGACCCGAGCAGTTGGGAACAGTGCACCATCGGCGGCAACATCGGCACCGCGTCCGGCGGCCTGTGCTGCGTGAAGTACGGGGTCACCGCCGAGTACGTGCTCGGCCTCGAGGTCGTCCTCGCCGACGGGCGGCTGCTGAGCACCGGCCGTCGCACCGCCAAGGGCGTCGCCGGCTACGACCTGACGCGGCTGTTCGTCGGCTCCGAGGGCAGCCTCGGCATCGTCGTCCGGGCCGTGCTCGCCCTGAAGCCCACCCCGCCGCCGCAGCTCGCCCTCGCTGCCGAATTCCCCAGCACGGCCGCCGCCTGCGAGGCCGTCTGCCGCATCATGGCCGACGGCCACGTCCCCTCCCTCCTCGAACTCATGGACCGCACCACGCTCCGCGCGGTCAACGCGATGGCCGGCATGGGACTGCCGGAGACCACCGAGACGCTGCTGCTCGCCGCCTTCGACACCCCCGATCCGTCGAGCGAGCTGGCGGCGGTCGGGAAGATCTGCGAGGAGGCCGGGGCCACCGAGGTCGTGCCGGCCGACGACACCGCCGAGTCCGAACTCCTCCTCCAGGCCCGGCGCCTGGCCCTCACCGCCCTGGAGCGGGTCGGCACCGCCACCATGATCGACGACGTCTGCGTGCCCCGGTCCCGGCTCGCGGAGATGCTGGAGGGCACCGCGGCGATCGGCGACCGGTACGGCCTGACGGTCGGCGTCTGCGCCCACGCGGGCGACGGCAACACCCACCCCGTCGTCTGCTTCGACTCCGCCGACCCGGACGAGTCGCGGCGCGCCCGGGAGTCGTTCGACGCGATCATGGCCCTCGGCCTCGAACTCGGCGGCACGATCACCGGCGAGCACGGCGTCGGCGTGCTGAAGAAGGAGTGGCTCGCCCGGGAGATCGGCCCGGTCGGCCTGGAGCTCCAGCGGGGCATCAAGAACACCTTCGACCCGCTCGGCCTGCTCAACCCGGGCAAGCTCTTCTGACGCACCGCTTCTTCCGACGCACCGCTTCCCCCGACGCACCGCCCGGCCCGGACCACCCCCTCTTCCCCGGGGCCCGCCTGTGCCCTCACGGCCGCACCCTCGGCCGTACCCCCGATCCCCGACCCCGACCCCGACCCCGACCCCGACCCCGATCCCCGACCTCACCCCCGGTTGCTTCCCCCGGTTCCGTCTCTCCTCGTCCCCCTTCCGGACCTGCTGCCCGGCCCCCGCGCCGTCCCCCGCTCAGGCCCCCGCGGGCGTCTCCGGCGGCTCGTCGGCGGGCCGGGACTCCCGCAGCCGGGCCTCCTCCGGGACCACCGGGGCCAGCAGGGCCTCCAGTTCGTCGTCGATGGCCAGCCGCTCGCCCTCCGCCGCGGGCGGCACCAGGCGCAGGGTCCGTTCCAGCCACGCCGACACCGCACCGGCCGGGGCCTCCAGCAGCGCGTCACCGTCGGGGGAGGACAGCATCATGCAGACGACGCTCCGGCCGTCGATCTTCGTCGGCCAGACCCGCACATCGCCCTCGCCGGAGAGCCGGAACACCCCCTCGATCAGCAGATCCCGGGCGAACGTCCAGGTGACGGGGGAGTCCGAGCCGATGTGGAAGGTGATGCGCACGGCATACGGATCGTCCGTCCGGTAGATCAGCCGGGCCGGTACCGGAATGCTGCGCTCGGGTGACAGGACCAGGTCGAGCTCCAACTCTCGTTCCACCACGGTGTGCATGACGTCGTCCTTTCCTGGGGCGGCGGCCCTCGCGACGGGCCCGCACACGGTGAGACACCGCACCTCGGCATTCATGACGCGACTTCGCGGAACCCGCCGGAACACGTGCCGGGCGGACGCCGGCGGTGACCGGGTGGTACCGCGGACGGCCCGCCCGGCTCCGTTCTCGTGCCCCGCTTCTCCCCCGATGTGCCTCCCCGGCGGGAGCGGCGCGGAGCGCGTACCCCGGACACGCGACGCAGGGGTCCCTGCGTTGGCGGTGGTTCCGCGGGCACGCCCACGGATTCTCCCGGCCGCGCCCGGCCGTCGTGGCGGTAACCGGGGATTGGAGCGCCGGACGGACGGGTCTGGTATGTGTGGACACTGCGTTCCGGCCCCCGCGCGCCTCCGGGCAGCGGCGGAGCGCGCTACACCCACACCGCGCGTGTGCGGCACACTGCTCCTGCCCCAACCGCACAGCACGGACGAGCAGAACGACGGGACACGGTCAATGAGCGCGCCAACCTCAGGATCCGCCGACGGCAGCCCCAGCCCCGGGTACTACCCGGACCCGTCCATTCCCAGCTACATCCGGTACTGGAACGGCTCGTCCTGGGTGCCGGGCACCAGCCGGCCAGCGCCGAAGGAGGGCGAGGAGACGCCCGGGGCACCGGCCGCCGCCGCGCCCGCCCCGGCCGCTTTCCCGGGGGACCTGAGCACGTCGATGGAGGAGTCCGGCCCGGTGTTCCTCGACGAGGACCCGGCCCTGGCGGCGTCCTCCGCCGGCTCCCTGCCGGAGAGCGGCTCCGGCGGCCCGGACGGGACGTCACCGCCGGCCGGCCAGGGCTCCCGCAGCGAGCCCGCCTCCGCCTGGCAGGCGGACGCCTCCCGGCAGACCGGGTTCAGCGCGGAGCAGGAGCGCCGCATCTCCTGGGGCGCGGAATCCGCGGACACCCCCGGTGCGCACGGTGCGGCGCCCTCCGTCGGCGACGGCCCCGGTGCCGCTGCCGGAGGTGCGGGGGCCGGAGGCGTGGGGGCCGGAGGTGCCGCGCAGGCCGTCGGCCGGCCCGTCTCCGGCGCGTTCGGCCCGCCCCAGGACCCGGAGCGGCCGGCGGACGCCCAGGCCGGTTCCGCCGGCCGGAACGAGCCGTCGGACCGGTCCCCGGAGGCGGACGGGGGAGCGGCGGCCGGGACCACGGACCGTCAGGGCCCGTCGGCGACCGTGCAGCTGGGCGCGCGCACCGGTTCCGGACCGGCGGGGCGGGACCGGCACGACGGCACGATGACCCTGCGCGCCGACGCCGGCGAGCGGGGCGCGTCGTCCGGCGCGGACCGCAAGGACGGCACCCTGACCATCCGCGCCGCCCGGCCCGGTGCCGCGCGGGAGCGGATCGACGCGATCCCGCCCCAGCCGGGCCCGGAGGCCCCGTCGCCCACCGGCCAGGCCGCCGCCGCCCAGCCGGACCGGGCGCCCTCGGCCCAGGTGCCCCCGCAGCAGACCCCGGCGGCCACGCCCGCCGCCCCGACGCCGCATCAGCCGTCCGTCCCGGCGCAGCAGCAGGCGCCGGGGCCCGGGCCCGCCGCCCCGCAGTCGCCGGTCACCCAGGGCCCCGGCGGCGGGCAGCCGTCCTGGGCGCAGCAGGTGCACCGGCTCGCCACCCCGGACCAGGCCGCCGCGGGCGCGGCGCAGGGCCAGGGCGGTGCGGGGCACGGCGGTGCGGGCCAGGGCGGCGCCGAGGGCGTCATCCCGTGGCGGCCGCCGGTCGACGACCCCTTCCTCCGGGCCGCCCAGGCCCAGGCGTCGGTCCGTCCGGCCGCGCTCGGCCGCCGGTTCGCGGCCCGGCTGATCGACACGGTCCTCCTCGGCGGCGCGGTGGCCGCCGCCGCCGTTCCGCTGATCTCCCTCGCCCTCGGCCACATCGACGACAAGCTGGAGAAGGCCCGGCTGACCGGCGAGACGGTGACCGTCTGGCTGGTCGACGGCACCACGGCCGGGTACTTCGGCGCGGTCCTGGGCGTGCTGCTCGTCGCGGGCGTGCTCTACGAGGCGCTGCCGGTGGCCAAGTGGGGCCGCACCGTGGGCAAGCGGCTCTGCGGGGTGCAGGTGCTGGACATCGAGACCCACGACACCCCGTCCTTCGGCGCCGCCCTGCGCCGCTGGCTGCTCTACGGCCTGTTCGGCGTCCTGGCCGTCGGGATCGTCAATGTGCTCTGGTGCCTCTTCGACCGGCCGTGGCGGCAGTGCTGGCACGACAAGGCGGCCCGCACGTTCGTGGCCGGAACCGGCGGACAGGACTGAGGAGTTCCGGCGTTGTGGGCGCCCCGTGCGGTCGCCGGTCCGGTGCCGTGCGGGGGCCGGTGCCGTGCGGGCGCCGGAGAGTTCCGGTCACGGGGCCACCCGGGCTGTCCGGCAACGCGGCGCGGTGCCGTGCCGGGCCACGGCCCGGGCGGGCACGGCGCACGGAGCCCTGAGCCGACCGGTCCCCGACCGTTCCCCCGAACGGCTCGTTCCGGGCTGCGGAGCCTCCGCGGCCGGGGTCGACTGGGGGCCATGAGCAGCGATCAGCCGTCGCCGGGGTCCGGCGAGCCGCCGGACGACGACCCGTTCCGGAAGGGGCCGCAGCCCCCGCCCGCGGACGGGGCCGGCGGTGCGTGGGGTGGTGGTTCCCCGCCACCCCCTCCGCCCGGCGGCGCCGGCGGCCCGTACGTCGGAGGGGGCGGCGGCCCGTACAGGGGCGCCCCGGGCGGCGGCAGACCCTACGGCGGTGGTCCGTACGGCGGCGGGCCCCAGGGCGGCGATCCCTACGGTTCGGGCTCCGGCGTCGATCCGCTCGCCGGAATGCCCCCGCTCGCCAACCGCGGCAGGCGGCTGCTCGCCCGGATCATCGACGGGCTGCTCATCGCCATCCCGGTCGGCGTGATCATGTCCTTGATCGTCGGCGGCTACGACCCCACGGACCCCGACGACACCGGCCGATCGGCCACCGTCCAGGGCACGGTCATGCTCGTGTACTTCATCTACGAGGGGCTGATGCTGAGCAACTCCGGCCAGACCGTGGGCAAGAAGCTCATGAACATCCGGGTCGCCCTGCTGGACAACGGAGGGATCCCGGCCGGATCGGCCGGCTGGATCCGCGCCGCCGTCTACACGCTGCCCGAGTTCGTGCCCTGCTGCGGCTTCATCTTCTGGCTGATCAACGTGCTGAACTGCACCTGGGACAAGCCGTACCAGCAGTGTCTGCACGACAAGGCGGCCAAGACCGTGGTGGTGGCGGTCACCTGAGCCCCGGCCGGGAAACGGGCTCGTACCCGAGCCCTGTTCCGGCCGTGCCGGTCCCGGAAGTCAGCGTCACCCGGGCCCTGTTCCGGCCGTCTGCGCCGGAAGTGGGCGTCACCCGGGCCCTGTTCCCGCTGTGCCCGGCCACGGGAGGCGGGCGTCAGCCGAGCCGGTGCCCCATCTCTCAGCGGCGGACCGAGTGGCCCTCCAGCCGGGAGCCCGCCTTCGGGTGGTGCCGCGGCCGGGGGACCCGGGCCCGGTGCGTGACGGCCGGGACGGCGGAGCCCATGGCGCGGTCGGCGGGCGGCTGGGCCGCGGGCCGGGCGGAGCGGCGGGGCGCCGCGACGGTCGTGGCCACCAGCAGGCCGAGGGCCAGGCCCGCGACGGCGACGAGGGTCACCCCCAGCCCCGAACCGGTCCGGAAGAGCAGCAGCATGGCCAGGGTCGCGAAGACGACGGTGGCCGAACCGTAGGCGAGCTGGGCGAGAGTCGGACGCGGCATCGCGGAGTTCCGTCCTCGGGACAGTGTCGGGGTTGGCGGAGTCACCGGTCGCTGGGCCCGGGGCGGACGCCGAGCTCGCGCCGTCCTGTCACTCCAGTTGCTGTCTGCCCGAGCGGATCCGGTACTAAGCGTGACCTTACACACGGTGCCGGTGCACAGGGGGCGCACGGAGTCATTCCGTATTTCAACAGGCGAGACGGACGCGCCTGTTCCTTCCGCCTGCCGGAACCACGTTGCCCGAGGTGGGGCCGGGTGTCCGGGGGTTGCGGCGTTCACCCGGCGGACATGCGTCCGATGTCCGGAAGGTGAGAACCGTTCAACGTAAGTGCATGGCGTGTCCAAGTCAAGATCTGTCTTTTCTGTCGTCACTCCGGTCCAATGCCCCCCAGAAGAAGCTTTTTTGGGGGAACACCCGGGGAGGACAGCGCCACGTGAGCAGCCACCGGAGGACCATCAGATCCGCCGCCCTGGCAACCGCGGTCGCCGCGCTCGGAGCAGCAGCTCTGTCAGCGGGCGCCGCGCAGGCCGACGACCGGCCGACCGGCGGAGTCGAGCGCCTTGACCCGGCGTCGGCGAGGGGGCAGGTCGATCACGACCTGGAAGGCCCGTTCAGCGAGAAGCAGAAGGCTCAGCGCGAGGAAGCGCTCAAGCAGGTCCTCGCCGGAGACGCGCGGGCCGAGAAGCGCGGTTCCTCGCAGGTCGTCAAGCTCGACAAGAACAAGTACGTCGAGCTGGGCCGGGAGCGGACCGACAAGATCTTCACGATCCTCGTGGAGTTCGGCAACAAGGTCGACAGCACCACGATGTACGACCCGGACGGCGCCGACGGCCCGAAGCCGGCCGTCAAGAAGTACGGCGGCACGCCCGGCCCGAAGCACAACAAGATCGCGAAGCCGGACCGCGCCGACGACAACAGCACCGCCTGGCGCAAGGACTACGACCGCAAGCACTTCCAGGACCTCTACTTCTCCAAGGCGAAGAAGAAGCAGTCCCTGAAGAAGTACTACGAGAAGGCATCCTCCGGCCGGTACTCGGTCGACGGCGAGGTCTCCGACTGGGTGAAGGTCAAGTGGAACGAGGGCCGGTACGGCTCGAACTACTGCGGTGACACCAACTGCCCCAACGTCTGGGACGCGGTGCGCGACGGTGTCAACCAGTGGGCCGCCGACCAGAAGGCCGCCGGGCGCACCCCCGCCCAGATCAAGGCGCAGCTCGCCAAGTACGACAAGTGGGACCGTTACGACTTCGACGGTGACGGCAACTTCAACGAGCCCGACGGCTACATCGACCACTTCCAGCTCGTGCACGCGGGCGAGGACGAGTCGGCGGGCGGCGGTGTCCAGGGCGAGACCGCGCTGTGGGCGCACCGCTGGTACGCGTACGGCACGGACGCGGGCAAGACCGGCCCCTCGGCCAACAAGTCCGGCGGCACCCAGATCGGTGACACCGGCATCTGGGTCGGCGACTACACGATGCAGCCGGAGAACGGCGGCCTCGGGGTCTACGCCCACGAGTACGGCCACGACCTGGGTCTGCCGGACCTCTACGACACCACGGGCAAGGGCGAGTCGTCCGTCGGTTTCTGGTCCCTGATGTCCTCGGGCTCCTGGCTGGGCACCGGCAAGAAGGAGATCGGCGACCTGCCGGGCGACATGAGCGCCTGGGACAAGCTGCAGCTGGGCTGGCTGAACTACGGCAAGGCCAAGGCGGCGAAGAAGTCCACCCACAAGCTGGGGGTCGCGGAGTACAACACCCGCAACAAGCAGGCGCTCGTCGTCAACCTGCCGTCCAAGTCCGAGACCACCACCGTGGCGAAGCCCACCGAGGGCGCCAAGCAGTGGTGGAGCGACATGGGCAACGACCTCAAGAACACCCTCACCCGCTCCGTCGACCTGACGGGCAAGTCCAAGGCCGCCCTGAACCTCAAGGGCTGGTGGGACATCGAGGAGAACTACGACTACCTCTACGCCGAGGTGTCGACCGACGGCGGCGCCAACTGGACGCCGGTGGACGGCACGGCGGACGGCAAGGCCATTCCGCGCGACGGCGGTGACAAGCCGGCGCTGACCGGTGTCTCCGGCGCCTACAAGGACGTCGTCTACCCGCTGGACGCCTACGCGGGCAAGAAGATCGATCTCCGCTTCCGCTACCAGACCGACGGCGGCGCGGCGCAGAAGGGCTTCGCGGCCGACGAGATCGGCGTGGTGGCGGACGGCTCCCCGCTGTTCACCGACGGCGCCGAGGCCGGCGACAACGGCTGGACCGTGAAGGGCTTCTCCCGCATCGGCGAGACCTTCACCAAGAAGTACCCGCAGTACTACCTCGCGGAGAACCGCCAGTACGTGTCGTACGACAAGACCCTCAAGGTCGGCCCGTACAACTTCGGCTGGGCCACCGCCCGTCCGAACTGGGTGGAGCACTACCCGTACCAGAACGGCCTGCTGGTCTCGCTCTGGGACACCTCGCAGGCGGACAACAACGTCAGCGTCCACCCGGGCAAGGGTCTGATCCTGCCGGTCGACTCGCACGCCAAGCCGGAGAAGTGGGCCGACGGGACGCTGCTGCGCAACCGCGTCCAGGCGTACGACTCGCCCTTCAGCCGGTACGCCTCGGACGGGTTCAAGATCCACAAGGACGGCAAGGCCACCAAGATCAAGTCGAAGAAGGGCGTCTCCGTCTTCGACGATCACAAGGGGACCTACTGGTACCGCTCGAACCCGACCGCGGGTGTGGTCGTTCCTGACACCAACACCCAGATCAAGATCGTCAAGGAGGCCCGCGATGGGTCGACGATGACGGTGAAGGTCGGGCCCTCGACCCGGTAGATCCTTATCTTCGCAGGTCAGAACGGTATCGGCCGTCGCCCTCTAGCGGGCGGCGGCCGATCCGCGTTTAGATGCTCTGGCAAACTTCTTATTGACACGACCGTCACGCATGACCACTCACGGGGGAGATTTCGAACGCATGGCAGATGGAGGATTCATCAAGCTTCCGGGCGGCAGCGTGGTCGTCGCGCTGTCGCTGCCCCGCCCGCTGGGCGAGGGCGCCTGCGGCGAGGCCGTACGGGTCCGGGTGCTCGTGCACGCCGCGAACCGGGCGCGGGCCCTGACCCGCCTGCGCAATCTCGGGCTGCGCTCGGTCTACCTGCGGGGGAACATCGCGCCGCCCACGCCGGACGAGGTCACGGCCGTCCTGCACCACCCCGACGGGCTCGTCTGGCGGGCCGCCCCGCACGACGACACGGAGTCCTGGCACCCGATCCGGACCCTGCTGCGGCCGCCGGCCCAGCCCGCCGCGCCGGAGCCGCGGGCGCCGGAGGAGCGGCGCCTGCCGGCCTTTCCCGCGGTGCCCGCACCGCTGGTGCTCTAGAGGTCGGCCCCGGTCTCGGGATTCCGGGTATCCGGCCTGCGTATCCGGCACCTGGTGGGGCCGGGGTCCGCTGCGCGGCCCCGCGCTCGTACGGGCCGGTCCTCCGAGGCCGGTCCCGGCCGCGTGAGAGCCGCCGCAGGGGCCGCCGCGGAGGGCCGCGGCCCCTGCGGGCCTCAGACCACCGGCCGCCCGGTGAGCTCCACCCCCGCCTCGCGGAACTCCCGCAGCGCCCGCTCGGTGGTGTGCCGGGCCACCCCGGCCGTCAGATCGAGCAGCACCCCCGTGGTGAAGCCCTCCCGGACCGCGTCCAGCGCGGTGGCCCGGACGCAGTGGTCGGTCGCGATGCCGACCACGTCGACCTCGCTGACGTGCCGGGCCCGCAGCCAGTCGGCCAGGGTCGTCCCGTCCTCGTCGACGCCCTCGAACCCGCTGTACGCCGAGGCGTACGCGCCCTTGTCGAAGATCGCGGCGATCGCGCCCGAGGCGACGGCCGGGGCGAAGTTCGGGTGGAACGCGCTGCCCTCCGTGCCCGCCACGCAGTGCGGGGGCCAGGAGTGCTCGAAATCGGGCTGCTCGGAGAAGTGACCGCCCGGGTCGATGTGGAAGTCGCGGGACGCGACGACATGGCGGTATCCGGCGGTCGACGCTCCGATCGCGTCGGTGATGGCGGCGGCGATGTCGGCGCCGCCGGCGACCGCGAGGCTGCCGCCTTCGCAGAAGTCGTTCTGCACATCGACGACGATGAGTGCCCGGTGCATGGCGTGCCCTTCGGCTGGTGAACGGCGGGGGCGGACCGGGCCCCTCTCCGGGGCCGGCGCCCGGCCACCGCACGGTCGACCGGCCAGTCCCGGCCCTTCCGAGCGTAGAGATTCGGACGCCCCCGCGGGAGGGGGCCCGGACGCCCTCGTGGGGTGTCCCTGACCATGGCGCGTGTCCCGGGGCCTGCCCGGATTCGTGCCGTCCGCTCCCCCTGGGCGCCGCACGGGGAGCGGACGCGGCCCGGGGGCCCGCCGTCGGGGGGACCGGACCGGTGAGCCCGGCCCGAGCCCGTGGCGGCGGGCCCCCGGGCCTAGAGGTACTCCGTGGGGAGCACCGGCTCGCCCCGGGACAGCTGCCGGGCCGACAGCGGCAGGGTCTCCCGGACCCGGGCGTGCCGGTCGCGGACCGTGTCCAGCGGCTCGCGGGAGAGCACCTCGCCGCCCCGGACCAGCTCCACCAGCAGCTCGTTCCCGGCCAGCTCCGGGGGGACCTCCCCGGTGCCCACCACCTCGGCCGTCGCCACGCCGTCCGCGTCCACCCGGCGGGCGGCCCACTTCCGGCCGCCGACCGACGTCTTCCCGCCCAGCGACTTCTTGGCGACCGGGACCAGCGGGGCCGCCGGATCGGTGGACTCGGCGCGGGCGACCAGCTTGTAGACCATGGAGCAGGTCGGGTGGCCGCTGCCGGTGACCAGCTGGGTGCCGACGCCGTAGGCGTCCACCGGGGCCGCGGCGAGCGAGGCGATCGCGTACTCGTCCAGGTCGCTGGTGACGACGATCCGGGTGTCCCGGGCGCCGAGGGCGTCCAGCTGCTGCCGCACCCGGTGCGCCACCAGCAGCAGGTCGCCCGAGTCGATCCGGACGGCGCCCAGCTCGGGCCCGGCCAGCTCCACGGCGGTCCGTACGGCCTCGGCCACGTCGTAGGTGTCGACCAGCAGGGTCGTGCCCCGCCCGAGCGAGTCGATCTGGGCGGTGAACGCGTCCCGCTCGCTGTCGTGCAGCAGCGTGAAGGCGTGGGCGCTGGTGCCGACCGTCGGGATGCCGTAGCGGAAGCCGGCCGCGAGGTCGGAGGTGGAGTGGAAGCCGCCGATGTACGCGGCGCGGCTGGCGGCGACCGCGGCCAGCTCGTGGGTGCGCCGGGCGCCCATCTCGATCAGCTGCCGGACCCCGGCGGCCAGCGACATCCGGGAGGCCGCGGCGGCCACCGCCGAGTCGTGGTTGAGGATCGAGAGGATCACCGTCTCCAGCAGTACGGCCTCGGCGAAGCTGCCCTCGACCCGCAGCAGCGGCGACCCGGGGAAGTAGACCTCGCCCTCCGGGTAGCCCTGGATGTCGCCGCGGAAGCGGAAGTCGGCCAGCCACTCCAGCGTCGGCTCGTCGACCACGCCGCGGCTGCGGAGGAAGTCCAGCACGCCGGTGTCGAAGCGGAAGTTCTCGACGGCGTCCAGCACCCGGCCGGTGCCCGCCACGACCCCGTAGCGCCGCCCCTCGGGCAGCCGGCGGGTGAAGACCTCGAAGACGGAGCGGCGGTCGGCGGTGCCCGCTCTCAGCGCTGCTTGCAGCATCGTCAGTTCGTACTGATCGGTGAAGAGCGCAGTCGACGGCACGGCCACCGGCAGCCCCAGGTCCGCTGTGTTCATGGCTGGGATGCTACCCCCCATACTCGTCACTCTGACGATTTCTGCGGAACGGGGGCCTCCCGGCGGCCGGTTTATGCGATGCCCCACCCCTGGTGGCAGCATGGACGCGTGAGCGTCGCACCCGTCGAGATCGAGCGTCCCGAGTCGAGCGAGGCACCCGACGTGGTGCCCGAACCCGATGTCCCGTGGGTGACGCTCGTGCACAACGACCCGGTCAACCTCATGAGCTACGTGACGTATGTCTTCCAGACGTACTTCGGCTACTCCAAGGACAAGGCTCACAAGCTGATGCTCGACGTGCACCACAAGGGGCGGGCGATCGTCTCCAGCGGCACCCGCGAGGAGATGGAACGCGACGTGCAGGCCATGCACGGCTACGGCCTGTGGGCGACTCTCCAGCAGGACCGCTGATGCCCGGACTCTTCGAAGCCGTACCCGGCGGGGGCGCGGCCGTGGCGCTCGACGAGGTCGAGGTCTCCATCCTGCGCAGCCTCGCCGTCCAGCTACTGGAGCTGGTCGGCCCCGGCGACGAGCCGATCGAGGGCGAGGATCCGCTCGCCTCGCTGTTCTCCGAGGGGCCCAGCGAACCGCCGAAGGACCCGGCCCTGGCCCGGCTCTTCCCGGACGCCTACGGCGGCCCGGACGTGAAGCCGGACGACGACGAGGCGCGCGACCTCTCCGCGGAGTTCCGCCGCTACACGGAGAACGACCTGCGGGCCCGCAAGCGGGACGACGCCCTGGCCGTCATCCGTTCCCTCGACGCCCTCACCATGGCCGGTGACGGCGGCGCGGTCCTCAAGCTCGGCCCGGACGAGTCCCGGCAGTGGCTGGGCGCCCTCAACGACCTGCGGCTGGCCATCGGTGCCCGGCTGGAGGTCTCGGACGACGACGGCGAGGAGTTCTACCGGCTGCCGGACTCCGATCCGCGCAAGCCGATGGTCATGGCCTACCTCTGGCTCGGCGGGCTCCAGGAGTCGCTCGTCGAAACCCTGCTGCCCTGACCGTTTCCGCTGATCGTTTGCGGTGCGTCGCGGCGAGTTCGCTCAGTAGACACTCAATTCCGCATAACGATCCCATCACCGCAGCCAGGAATCTTCGGCTGTTCGGTGCGTTTTTGTCCGGTTCTTCTTGTGGTGTGCGCCACATCTGACCGCCCGGTTCAGTGTTATCGGCGTGATAAATCTTCACGACCTGCCGTCTACGCCGCCACCCATGGCGAGACGGGGGCGCAGCCGGCCGACCGTCGGTAGCAGGACTCCATCCGGGGGGATCGGAACCCCGATCCGGACAGACCGGATCGGTATGGAGAAAGGCGCACCATCCATGACCTCTGAGCAGGTCGCGAGCCGTACCGCTGAGGCGGGCACCGCGGGCAACGGAGCTTCCGAAGAGGGCTACGAGCGCGGACTGGGCAGTCGCCAGGTCCAGATGATCGCCATTGGTGGCGCCATCGGCGTCGGCCTCTTCATGGGTGCCGGGGCGAACATCGCCAAGGCCGGACCCAGCATCATCCTCATGTACGCCCTGGCGGGCGTCATCATCTTCTTCATCATGCGAGCGCTCGGTGAGCTGCTCCTCTACCGGCCGGTGTCCGGCAGCTTCGCGGAGTACGCCCGCGAGTTCCTGGGCCCGTTCTTCGGTTATGTGACCGGCTGGACCTACTGGCTGATGTGGGTCGTGACCGGCATGGCCGAGCTCACGGCCGCCGCCATCTATATCCACTTCTGGTTCCCGCAGATCCCGCAATGGGTCAGCGCCCTGGTCTTCCTCGTGGTGCTGTTCGGCGTCAACCTGATCTCGGTCAAGCTCTTCGGCGAGGTCGAGTTCTGGTTCTCGATGGTCAAGGTCACCGCGATCATCGGCATGATCGTGATCGGTCTCGGCGTGCTCACCCTCGGCTTCTCGCAGGTCGGTGACACCGCCTCGGTCAGCAACCTCTGGTCGCACCACGGCATCTTCCCGAACGGCATCGGCTCCAGCCTGATGACCCTCCAGGGCGTGATGTTCGCCTACCTGGCCGTCGAGCTCGTGGGCGTCACCGCCGGCGAGAGCGAGAACCCGGAGAAGACCCTGCCCAAGGCGATCAACACCCTGCCCTGGCGCATCATCGTCTTCTACGTCGGTGCCCTCACCGTCATCCTCTCCGTCGTGAAGTGGACCGAGTTCTCCGAGGGCGAGAGCCCCTTCGTGCACGCGTTCAGCGAGATCGGCATTCCGCTCGCCGCGGGCATCGTGAACTTCGTCGTGCTGACCGCCGCCCTGTCGTCCTGCAACTCCGGCATGTACTCCACCGGCCGGATGCTGCGCGACCTCGCCGCCAACCAGGAGGCCCCGCAGGTCTTCGGCAAGCTCAACGCCCGCAAGACCCCGGCCGTCGGCATCGCCCTCTCGGTCACCCTCATGGGCATTGGCGTCGTCCTCAACTACGTCGTCCCGGAGAAGGCCTTCGCCTACGTCACCTCGGTGGCCACCGCGGCGGGCATCTGGACCTGGATGATGATCCTCGTCAGCCACATCCTGTACCGGCGCGCGGTGAAGGCCGGCCGCCTCGCGGCGTCCTCCTTCCCGGCTCCCGGCGGTGCCGCGTTCAGCTGGGTCGCCCTGCTGTTCCTGGTCTTCGTCACCGGCCTGATCGCCTACGACAGCGAGGCCCGGGTCTCCCTGTACGTCGGCGCCGGCTGGGCCGTCGTCCTCGGCATCGGCTGGCTGGTCCTCCGCAGCCGCGGCACCCTGCCCGGCCCCGGCGGCCAGGCCGACCGCCCGCTGGTGGACAGCACCAAGTAGCACGCGTCTCATCGGACGGCCCCCGGATCTCCTCCGGGGGCCGTCTGCTTATCCTCGTGCCATGCTCACCATCACCCAGGACCTCCACGACCGGATCGTGGCGCACGCCCGCGCCGACCACCCCGACGAGGCGTGCGGTGTGATCGCCGGTCCGCAGGGGTCCGACCGTCCCGAGCGCTTCGTCCCCATGCTCAACGCGGCCCGGTCGCCCACGTTCTACGAGTTCGACTCGACCGACCTGCTCGCGCTCTACCGGGAGATGGACGACCGGGACGAGGAGCCGGTGGTGATCTACCACTCGCACACCGCCACCGAGGCGTACCCGTCCCGCACGGACATCTCGTACGCGGGCGAGCCCGGCGCCCACTACGTCCTCGTCTCCACCGCCGAGAGCGGCGCCGAGGAGGGGCCCGTGCAGTTCCGCTCCTTCCGCATCGTCGAGGGCGAGGTCACGGAAGAGGACGTGAAGATCGTCACGGCATACTGAGTCCCGGGCCGGTCCCACCGGACGTGTCCAAAGCGACGTCCGGATCCTGGGATCGGATCTCGGAGCTCGGACGGGGAATCGATACGATGACCCCATGGTTGTCCACGACGTGAGCGAGAAGACGCCGGGCACGCTGCTCGTGGCGCGGCTGCACGTCGACCTGTGCCGCCTCGCCAGTGCGATGTGTCCGCACACCGCTGCCCGCCGCCCGGCCTGACCCCGTCAGGACCGCGCTGCCGGCCCTCAGCACTCTCTGCCGCCGGCGAAGGACGCCGCGCGCCCTCCGCTTCATTCCGACAGGAGCCCACTCATGGCCATCGAGGTCCGCATCCCGACCATCCTTCGCAGCTACACCGACGGCCAGAAGGTGGTCGAGGCCAGCGGCGCCACGCTCGAGGAGCTCTTCGCCGACCTCGAGTCGCGGCACGCCGGCATCCGCGAGCGGCTGGTCGACGGCGGCGAGCTGCGCCGCTTCGTGAACGTCTACCTCAACGACGAGGACGTCCGCTTCCTCGACGGCATCTCCACCACGCTGTCCGACGGCGACAGCGTCACCGTTCTCCCGGCGGTCGCGGGCGGCATGCGCTGATGCGGTACGACTCCCCGCTGGCAGCGGTCGGCAACACGCCGCTCGTCCGTCTGCCGCGGCTGTCCCCGTCCCCGGACGTCCGGATCTGGGCGAAACTGGAGGACCGCAACCCGACCGGCTCCGTCAAGGACCGGCCGGCCCTCCACATGATCGAACAGGCCGAGAAGGACGGCCGGTTGACCCCCGGCTGCACCATCCTCGAGCCCACCTCCGGCAACACCGGCATCTCGCTCGCCATGGCCGCCAAGCTCAAGGGCTACCGCATCGTGTGCGTGATGCCCGAGAACACCTCGTCCGAGCGCCGCGAGCTGCTCGCCATGTGGGGCGCGGAGATCGTCCCCTCCCCGGCGGCGGGCGGCTCCAACACGGCCGTCCGGGTCGCCAAGGAGCTCTCCGCCGAGCACCCCGACTGGGTGATGCTCTACCAGTACGGCAACCCGGACAACGCGGGCGCCCACTACGCGACCACCGGCCCGGAGATCTACGCGGACCTCCCGTCGATCACCCACTTCGTCGCGGGTCTGGGCACCACCGGCACCCTGATGGGCGTCGGGCGCTACCTCCGCGAGAAGGTCCCGGGCATCAGCATCGTCGCCGCCGAGCCGCGCTACGACGACCTGGTGTACGGGCTGCGCAACCTCGACGAGGGCTTCGTCCCGGAGCTCTACGACGCGTCCGTCCTCACCACGCGCTTCTCGGTCGGCTCCGAGGACGCGGTGCGGCGCACCCGCGAACTGCTCCAGCAGGAAGGCATCTTCGCGGGCGTCTCCACGGGCGCGGCCCTGCACGCGGCGATCGGCGTCGGCCGCAAGGCGGTCAAGGCGGGCGAGTCGGCGGACATTGTCTTCGTGGTCGCCGACGGCGGCTGGAAGTACCTCTCGACCGGCGTCTACACGGCCGAGTCCACGGAAGCGGCGGTGGAGAACCTGCACGGCCAGCTCTGGGCATAGCGGTTGTCGCTCCGCGGGACGGGGTTCGGGTGCCGCGGGGTTCCGGCGGGCCGGACCGGTACGGGGTTCCGGCGTGGCCGGGACCCGGTGCGCATCGGCGTCGTGGCCTCGCCCGGGGTACGGACGGGGTGCCCGGGTCCGGGCTGAGCCTTGCCCGGGCCCGACCGGCCCAATGCCAGGCCTCACCGGGGTGCCGCGCCGGCCGGGGCCGGGCCTGACGGCTGTGCGGGAGCGTTGACATGTGCCGGGGCCGGGCCTGACGGGGGTGCGGGCGCATGCCAGTCAGTGCCGGGGCCGGGGCCTCCGGGGTGGGGGTTCCGGGAACGTATATTTACGGGCCCTGGGGGCCCA
>NZ_JBIASV010000022.1:0-72108 GCF_042891165.1 Streptomyces sp. NPDC001922
CACCCCCCAGGTCATCCCTTCGACAGGGGGCAACAGTCATACCGGGCCCGGAGGCCAGCGGCCCTCTTGCAGGACCACGAAGAACATAACGGGGGCGGCCGCCGGCGCCTCACGGTCGGCGATGTCGGCGGGGCAGGCCGTGTCGGACACGCTGTCCGGTCGTCGCCTCGCTGACCGGAGTCACCTCATTCATCCAACCGGTCGCGGTGGCCGCCTCAAGGACTCATGCGGCTGCTCGAAAGGCTCCTGACGAGATTCATCCGAGGCCGGGAAGGGCGGACACGACGAGGTCGATGAGCTTGATACCGACGAAGGGAAGGATCAGGCCACCGACGCCGTAGACGGCAAGGTTGCGGCGCAGCAGGCCATGGGCCGAGGCCGGTTTGTAGCGGACGCCGCGCAGGGCCAGCGGGATGAGCGCGATGATGATCAGCGCGTTGAAGATGATCGCCGAGGTGATCGCCGACTGGGGACTGTGGAGGCCCATGACGTTCAGCCCCTCCAGGCCCGGGTGGGCCGCGGTGAACATGGCCGGGATGATGGCGAAGTACTTCGCCACATCGTTGGTGATCGAGAAGGTGGTCAGCTGAGCGGCCTCCGCCAGCTGGCCGTGGTGGACGCCCGGCAGCGGGATGAGAGCGGCGGCCTCCCGATTGCCGTGGGTGATGGTGCCGGTCTTGTCGAGGAGGAGGGTGTTCACGTCTCCTGCGGCCTCGACGGCCCGGCCGGACATGGCCAGGACGTTGCGCTGCACGAGGCGGTCCATGCCGGCGATGCCGATCGCAGAGAGCAGGGCGCCGATGGTGGTGGGGATCAGGGTGACGAGCAGCGCAACCAGGACGGTGGTCGACTGGGCCGCCTTCGCGTAGGCGGCCATCGGTGCCAGGCCGACGACCACGAGGATGAAGATCACCGTGAGCGCGGCCAGCAGGATGTTCAGCGCGATCTCGTTCGGGGTCTTCTGCCGGGAGGCGCCCTCGACCAAGCGGATCATGCGGTCGACGAAGCTGTTGCCGGGGCGGGAGGTGACCCGGACGACGACCGAGTCCGACAGGACCGTCGTACCGCCCGTGACGCCGGACCGATCGGGCATCCCCTGCCCGCACGGCGGACGGGGATGCGGGCTGGGGAGTGGGTGGCGCTGCCGGGACCCTCCACATGGAGCCCCTCGGCCGTCGTTATGCGAGTCAGGTCTCCGGCAGCGCAACAGGCAGGAAACTACTGCCCTTTCCTCGTCATCCACCGCTGAGCGCCGGGGAATTGGCATCTTCTTGTCGGCGGCGTACAGGACTCGTCAAACCGCCGACAACAGCGCGTCAGCAGGTGTCAGCGGGCCTCTGTGGAGATGCCGAAGCGCAGTCGATCACAGCGTCGGTGTCCCGTCTACGGCGTGGGCGACTACCGAGCCGCGCTGGTTCTGAAGGATGTGCTGCCCGGAGACGGGCGGACTTCGGTCTCCGGGATCAGGGCCGTCGGCTCGGCGCCGGGGTGCTCCCAGTTCCTCGTCACCGGCGCCACCTCCGGCATCGGCTACGAGACCGCCCGCCTGCTCGCCAAGCGAGGAGCCACCGTTCTGCTGCACGGCCGCACCCCCGAGGAGGCGCAGGCCGCGGCCGACCGACTGATCGCCACGGCCGGCTCCGATGCCTCGCCTGTGTCCCCTGGGCGCCGACTACCTTTCAGCGCCTCGACGACCGCGACAACTCCGCCGGGCTCGGCCTCGGCCTCGCGCTGGCCCATGGCTCACCGAGGCGATGGGCGGCACCCTCTCGCCCGAGGACACGCCTGGGGGCGGGCTGACCATGGTGGTGTCCTTTCCCGCCGCCGAAGGGGTGTGAGGCCCCGGCCATGGTGCGCTCCTCAGAGTCAGGCGAGAAGTGGCGCTCCGTGGACCCGGCGCCGCGGCAACCGCTGGTCGCATATCCACGGGTCCGGGCATCCGCCAAAAGGACGTTAAGACCCTTCCGCTTCGCGCCAAGAACGCGCAAACGCTGCATGCAGCCGACGCGATCCGGGCTCACCCTGGGCTGACCTTTGACAGGAGGAGTCTTCGTATGTCCGTTCTTGCCACCGAATCCGGCGCCGCGCCCAACGCAGAGGAACCCCCCGATAGCGACGCCCGTCACAAGCTCACTGCGGTGACGGGCCTCGCCGCGCTCTCGCTCGACGCGATGGCCTCCGTGGCCTACGGGCCCGAGGCCATCGTCCTGGTGCTGGCTTCGGCAGGCGGCTATGGGCTCGGTTTCACGCTCCCCGTCACCGTGGCGATCGCCCTTCTGCTGGCCGTGCTCGTCGCCTCCTACCGTCAGGTGATCGCCGCGTTCCCGGACGGCGGCGGCAGCTACGCGGTGGCGAAAGCACACCTGGGACGGCGTACCAGCCTGGTCGCGGCCGCCTCCCTCGTCCTGGACTACGTCCTCAATGTCGCCGTCGCGGTCACGGCCGGAGTCGCCGCGCTCACCTCGGCCTTCCCCGCGCTCTACGAGGACCGGCTGTGGCTGTGCCTCGGTGTGCTGGTCCTGATCACCGGCGTGAATCTCCGCGGGATCGTCGACTCCGCCCGGGCCTTCATCGTGCCGACCGCGGTCTTCATAGGTTCGATCCTGGTCCTCATCACGGTCGGCCTCTTCCGGGACAGCCCCGCTTCCACCGAGGCCGCCGCGGGTCACGCCTCGGCCCTCGCCGACAACGCCACCACCGTCGGTGCGCTGCTGCTGCTCAAGGCCTTCGCCTCGGGCTGTTCGGCACTGACCGGGGTCGAGGCCATCGCCAACGCCGTACCGTCGTTCCGGTCACCCGCGGCCCGGCGAGCGCAGCATGCCGAAGTGGCCCTGGGCGCCCTGCTCGGGGTGATGCTGATCGGCCTTTCCGTCCTGATCTCCCGATTCGGACTCCAGCCCGTCGAAGGCGTCACCGTCCTCGCCCAGCTCGCCGACGCGTCCATCGGTCACAACATGGGCTTCTACCTCATCCAGTTCGCGACCATGCTGCTGCTGGCACTGTCGGCCAACACCTCCTTCGGCGGGCTCCCGGTCCTCCTCAAGCTGCTGGCACGCGACAACTATCTGCCGCACGTCTTCGGGCTGAAAGCCGACCGCCAGGTCCACCGCCACGGCATTCTGGCCCTGGCCGCCGTCTCGGCACTGCTTCTGGTCTTCTCCGGAGGCGACACCAACACCCTGGTCCCCCTCTTCGCGATCGGCGTCTTCATCGGCTTCACCGTCGCCCAGACCGGCATGGTCATCCACTGGCGCCGCGTCCGCGGCCGTCGATGCAAAGGAAAGGCCCTGCTCAACGGGGTCGGCGCACTGCTTACCGGCGTCAGCGCCGTCGTCGTCACAGCCGGCAAGTTCCAGGAGGGAGCCTGGCTGATCGTTCTCGCACTGCCGCTGCTGGTCGCCACGTTCGAGATCGTGCATCGTGCGTACACGCGTATCGGGGAGCGCCTCGGCCTCGGCCGCATCCCGGAGACCCCGCACCGCGACCGCTCGCTGGTCATTGTCCCCGTCTCCTCGCTGAGCCGGCTGACCAGTGAGGCACTGACTGCCGCCGTGTCCCTCGGCGACGAGGTGCGCGCGATCACCGTCCGCCACACCGACCCCGAGGACCGAACCCGGACCGAGGCGCTGGTGATGGACTGGGCACTGTGGAACCCCGGCGTCCCCCTGGTGCAACTGGAGTCGGCCCACCGGTCGCTCGGCCGGCCCATCACCGCCTATGTCCGGGAGCTGTCCGAGACGCTTCCCGGTACCCGGATCACCGTCCTCATCCCGGAGGTCGAACCCGCCCGGCTGTGGCAGCGCTTGCTGCAGAACCAGCGCGGCGCGGTCGTCGCCCACGCGGTACGCCGGGACACGGACGCGGTGATCTGCCGACTGCGGTTCCAGCTGTCCGACCTGCCCTGACAAGGCACCGGCACGGGAAGCAGCGTCGTCGAAGCCTGCGGAGGCCGGGGGCGCCACCGCGCCCTCCGCAGGCGGCGGAAGAGTGAGAAGTGCAGCAGAGTGATCAATGGTTCACGGATCTTTGGATTCAGGATTTCGTGTACTGTCGCTGGTGTGCTGACTCTCGCTGCTGACATCGAGGTCCTGGCGCGGTTCGGCCGCGCCCTCGCCGACCCCATCCGCTGCCGGATTCTCCTCGCACTGCGCGAGGCTCCGGCCCACCCCGCCGATCTCGCCGACACCCTGGAGATTTCTCGGACCAGACTGTCGAATCACCTGGCGTGCCTGCGTGACTGCGGCTTGGTCGTTGCGGTGCCGGTCGGCCGCCGCACCCGTTATGAACTCGCTGACGAACGTCTCGGCCATGCGCTGGACGACCTGCGCACCGCCGTGGTGGCTGTCGAGGCCGACAAGGCCTGTGTGGACGCTGACGACAAGGGCTGCTGCTGATGACCGCCGGGATATCCACGGGCATAGGCCCGGCCCGCCGGGACGTCCTGGCTCGACGGATACGGCTGCTGGCCGCAGCGACGATCACCTACAACGTCATTGAGGCGATCGTCGCGATCACCGCCGGGACGATCGCCTCCTCCACCGCGCTGATCGGCTTCGGGCTGGACTCGGTCATCGAGGTCTCCTCCGCGGCGGCCGTCGCCTGGCAGTTCTCGGCGCGGGAGCACGCCGTGCGCGAGGCGAGGGAGAAGACCACCCTGCGGGTCATCGCGGTGTCGTTCTTCGCGCTGGCCGCCTACGTCAGCGTCGAGGCAGCGCGCACGTTGGCCGGCGCCGGTGAGGCCGAACGTTCCGTCCCCGGCATCGTCATCGCCGCGCTGTCCCTGGCCGTCATGCCGTTCCTGTCGGCCGCCCAGCGCAAGGCCGGCCGCGAACTCGGCTCCGCCAGCGCGGTCGCCGACTCCAAGCAGACACTCCTGTGCACCTATCTGTCCGCCGTCCTCCTGGCCGGCCTGCTCCTCAACGCCACCGTGGGCTGGTCGTGGGCCGACCCGATGGCCGCTCTCGTCATCACCGCCATCGCGGTCAAGGAAGGCCGAGACGCATGGAAGGGCAAGGGCTGCTGCGCGCCCACCACTGCGGCTGCAACCACATCGGCGCCTGAGACCGACGCTTGCGGCTGTCGCCCCGGCTGCGACCGCTGCACATGATCGGTGGCCCCGGTTCTGCCGCGCTCATGGACATCGTGGCCCGTCTGCGTGTTCCCCGCCGCCGTGGACGCCCACACCGCCCCCGACGTGATCCGGCCGAAAGGCGTTCTCCCCCTGCGGCATCCTTCCGCACGGCCATCCCCGTTCCGGCACTGCGGTCCTCCTCGGACCCACTCCGCCTGCGCGGAGCGAACCTGGCGCGGGGGCTGTTTGGGCTTCACGCTGCAGGACAGGACACCTGAAGGGGGCTCACGAAGCAGTCGGCCACCGGCTCGAGACCGAGCAACAGCCCTCTGCCAGTAGCCGCCCTCTGCTGCCCATCCGGTCCCGGAAAGCCTGGGTCGACTTCATCACGACTGGGAGCTGGTGCGGCGTCTTGAGCACCGTCGGTGTCCAGCCGGCTCCGGAGGCGGAGCGAGTGGAGGGAACCCCTCCGGTGTCTTCAACTGTCTCGTTCCTGCCGCCTTCTGCCCATACCCCGCTCGAAGCACGCTTCGCGCATAGGAGCGGCAGCCGAATCCCCTCATCCAGGTGACACGAAATGAGAACTCTGCGCGGCAGTCCTGGCAGGTGTCTGCGAGTACGCGCGCTGACCAGATATGACCATGTCGCACATGTTCGGTGTGCTGTGGATGGCCCTCCCCAGCGGACGCTTGATGCGCCGACACGAATTCTGACGCGACCTTGATATCGCGACCGTCGCAAGGTGTTGTCGCCCGTTCCGGAGCATCCGGAACCAGGACCTGACGTCGTGGCGCCTCTCATGAACAGTAACGAGCACGACCACGAGATCTCGACGCCATTTCAGCACCGCTGAGCGAAAGCCCGTCAGTAATCCGCAAAGGAAAGGGCGGCCCGGATCCCACCGATACTGCCATCCGCTAGATTCACAGTCAGGGACACCCGAAGTCCCCAGGGGCGGGCGGCTCCCCCCGTCCGCACCCTCACATTCCCCCACCCGGGCCTGACACGCTCCCGAGGTGGGAGCGCAGGCGGTCCGGCATCGCCCTGCCTGCGCTCGGCCCGTCGGCGGTGGGGCCCCACCGCCGACGGGCTCCTTCCATCGTCGTGCCCCATCGGGCACCGCAGCGCTTTCGCGTGACAGGTCGAAACGTACGATCTCATGCGCCGGACGGGAGAAGGAAACGCCCCGGCTCAGAATTTCTCACCGGGTGCCCACAGGCACAGGCCAGGAACACCTCTTCAGGGCCCGTTCCGCGAGAGGCATTGACGTCCCCCCTCCTCAGGGCCGGAGGCACTGGACACGGAGTCAGGTCGAGGCCGAAGGCGGAAGGTCGGGGTGTACCGGCGGACGGCCCTTGGCGGAGCGCAGGCTCAGCACCATGGTCATACCGCCGCCGGGCGTGTCCTCAGCGGAGAGCGTGCCGCCCATGGCCTCGATGAAGCCCCGAGCCACGGCAAGACCGAGCCCGACTCCGGCGCCGCACGGCGCGTCCCCGTACCGCTGGAAGGGCTCGAAGATACGGTCCTTCCCGGAATCCGGGACTCCTGGGCCACGGTCCATCACGCGCACCTCGACACGCAGACCGATCGCACTCGCGGAGACAAGCACCTTTGAGTCCTCGGGGCTGTATTTGACGGCGTTCTCCACGATGTTGGCCACGCTGCGCTCCAGCAGCCCGGGGTCGACGTTCACCATCGGCAGGTTCTCCGCGATATCCAGGTGCACGCTCCCCTCGGGCACACCACCGAGCGCCATCGGCACCACCTCATCCAGGTCGACCTCACGGATCAGCGGACTGAGGGAACCGGTCTGCAGCCGGGACATGTCGAGCAGGTTCCCCACGAGGTGGTCCAGCCGATCCGCACCCTCCTCGATTCCGGCGAGCAGTTCGGCCTCGTCCTCGGCGGACCAGGCCACGTCGTCGGAGCGCAGCGAGGTGACCGCGGCCTTGATCCCGGCCAGCGGAGTGCGCAGGTCGTGGGAGACAGCGGCAAGCAGGGCGGTGCGGATACGATTCCCCTCGTCGAGCTCCCGGGCCCGCTCCGCCTCCCCCACCAGCCGCTGACGGTCCAGGACGACGGCAGCTTGGGCGGCAAAGGCGGCGAGCACCCGCTGGTCCTCAGCGGGAAGAACCCGACCGTTGAGTGCCAGGGCCATGTGTTCGCCGACAGGCATGTCGGCGTCCGCGTCCTCGGGGCGCCCCGCGGGCCTCGGGCCGGCACTGCCCACGCAAGCCCACGGAGCAACATCGCCCGCACGCTCCAGCAAGGCCACCGAGTCCATTCCGAACGTCTCTCGCACTCGTTCCAGCAGAGCCTCGAGACTGTTGTCCCCCCGCAGGACACTCCCGGCCAGGAAGGAGAGGATCTCGGACTCCGCGCGCAGCCGGGCTGCCTGATGAGTGCGCCGGGCGGCAAGGTCGACCACGGATGCCACCGCAACGGCAACCCCGAAGAAGATCACGATGGCGACGATGTTGTTCGGATCGGCGATGGTCCAGCGGTGCAAAGGCGGCGTGAAGAAGTAATTCAGCAGCAGTGACCCCAGCGCCGCGGATGCCAGGGCGGGAAGGAGACCGCCGAGCAGCGCGGCTGCCACGGTCAGCGCCAGGAACAGCAGCATGTCGTTGGCGAGACCGAGCCCCGGGCCGAGGGTGTTGAGCAGCAGGGCGAGCAGGAGCGGGCCCGCCAGGGCGACGAGCCAGCCGGCGACGATGCGGGTACGCCCGAGCCGCGCCCCCCGGGCGACGGGGAGCCCGCGCCCCTTGGCGACTTCGTCGTGGGTGACGATGTGGACATCCAGGTCCGGCCCGGACTCGCGGGCGACGGTTGCACCGACACCCGGCCCGAACACGTACTGCCATGCTTTGCGGCGGCTCGAGCCGAGGACGATCTGTGTGGCGTTCACTCCGCGGGCGAACTCGAGCAGGGCCTCGGGGATGTCGTCCCCGATGACGTGATGGAACGTCCCTCCCAGGTCTTCCACCAGGGTGCGCTGGACCGTCAGTTCCTGAGGCGATGCGGAGGTCAGACCGTCGCTGCGGGAGATGTACACCGCCATGACCTCGCCGCCGGCGCCCTTGGTGGCCATGCGAGCGGCACGGCGGATGAGGGTTCGGCCTTCGGGGCCGCCGGTGAGCCCGACGACGATGCGCTCCCGAGAACCCCAGATGGTGGAGACGTCGTGCTCGGAGCGGTACTGCTGCAGATACGCGTCGACCCGGTCAGCGGTCCAGAGCAGGGCAAGCTCCCGCAGGGCCGTGAGGTTGCCCGGCCGAAAGTAGTTCGACAGCGCCGCGTCAACCTTGTCGGAGGTGTAGATGTTGCCGTGCGCCATCCGGCGGCGCAGGGCCTGCGGCGACATGTCGACCAGCTCGATCTGGTCGGCCCGGCGCACCACCTCGTCAGGGACGGTCTCGCGCTGCCGGACCCCTGTGATCGTCTCCACCACGTCGCCCAGCGACTCCAGATGCTGGATGTTGACGGTGGAGATGACGTCGATGCCGGCGTCCAGCAATTCCTCGATGTCCTGCCAGCGCTTGGCGTTGCGGGAACCGGGAACGTTGGTGTGCGCCATCTCGTCGACAAGAGCCACCGACGGCCGGCGCTCCAGCACGGCGTCCACACTCATCTCGGTGAAAGTGCTATCGCGGTACTCCAGCTCGCAGCGCGGGACCTGTTCGAGACCGTGGAGCATGACCTCGGTGCGCGGCCGACCGTGGTGCTCGACGAAGGCCACAACGCAGTCGGTGCCCCGCTCAACTCTGCGGTGGGCCTCGGACAGCATGGCGTAGGTCTTTCCGACACCCGGTGCCGCACCTAGATAGATCCTGAGCGTGCCGCGTCTCATGTTCCTCATATCCTCAGAGAAAGCTGATCCATGCTGTTCGTCGACTCTACAGCCGGGCTGCTCATCACCCCGGCCGCGCTTTCTGCGGAGATTTCAGCATTCATTTCTCGAAGCGATATCCCATACCCGGATGTGTGATGAAGTGCCGGGGACAGGAAGGATCCGGCTCCAGCTTGCGCCGCAGTTGCGCCAGATACACCCGCAGGTAATTTCCCTGAGTGGTACAGGAGGGACCCCATACCTCACCGAGCAGCTGTTTCTGGCTGACCAGGCTCCCGGGATTTCGGATCAGCACTTCGAGCAAGTGCCATTCCGTGGGCGTGAGGCGCACATCACGGCCCTCCCGGGTCACCTTCTTCGCGGACAAATCGATGGTGAAGGAATCGGTTTGCACCATCGCCGTTTCGCCGGCGGTCTCCTCCGCACGGGTGCGGCGAACCGCTGCCCTCAGCCGGGCCAGCAGCTCGTCCATCGCAAAGGGCTTCGTGATGTAGTCATCGGCACCCGCGTCGAGGGCTTCCACCTTCTCGTCGGACGTCTGCCGGGCCGAGACCACCAGGATCGGAACCCGGCTCCATCCGCGCAGGCGCTTGATGACCTCGGTTCCCTCCATATCGGGCAACCCGAGGTCGAGCAGAATCACATCGGGCCGGTTCTCCGCGGCAATCAGCAGAGCGGTGGCACCGTCAGGGGCAGCGTCCACCTCGTACCGTCTTGCCTTCAGATTGATGACAAGGGTTCGTACGATCGGTGGTTCGTCCTCGACCACCAGTACCCGGGTCATCGCTGTTCCGCCTTCCTCTGTGCACGAACAAGAAGCGAGAAGCGCCGAGGATCGGTCCTCCCGACAGCGGGAGCGAGAGAGGGGGAAGCCCCCGCAGTTCCCGACTCCCGCTGTCGTGCCAGTCAGTGCCGGGTCAGGTCCTTCAGCGCGATATTGAGTTGAAGGACGTTGACATGCGGCTCGCCGAGGAATCCGGCGGTGCGCTCGTCGGTGTGGTCCTTCACCAGTTGTTCGACCCGGCCTTCGTCCAGGTGGTTGGTCCGGGCGACGCGTGCGGCCTGGAGTCGGGCGTTCTCCGGTGAGATGTCGGGGTCGACCCCGGAGGCGGAGGCCGTGAGGGCGTCCACCGGGACCTGCCGCTCCTCGACACCGTTGAACTCGGCGTAGGCCGCGCGGCGTTCGGTGACGGTGTCCTTGAGGACCTTGCTGTCGGCGCCGAGGTTGGAGGCGCCGGACAGCAGGATGCTGTACTGCGTGTTGACGGTGTTCGGGCCCGCGGCGGAGGGCCGGGGCTGGAACCACTTCGGGTCCGGCCGGGGCGCCTCGTCGGCGTCCTGGGGGTGCTTCTTCGGCAGGTCGAAGGGCTGGCCGTAGAGCGTGGAGCCAACGACCTTGCCGTCCTTCGTCACCTCTGACCCGTTGGCCTTGTCGTGGAACAGGGCCTGGGCCACACCGGTGATCAGCAGCGGGTAGACGACTCCGCAGATCAGGGTCAGTACGAGAAGGGCGCGCAGCGCTGCCCCGGCCAGCCGTGCGGTGTTGCCGACGGTGTTGTTCATGGCGGTCACCCGATGCCCGGTACGAGGTAGATGAGCAGGTCGATGAATTTGATGCCGATGAAGGGCGCCACCAGGCCGCCCAGGCCGTAGATGCCGAGGTTGCGGCGGAGCATCCGGTCGGCGCTCATCGGCCGGTAGCGCACACCCCGCAGGGCGAGCGGCACCAGCGCGATGATGACCAGGGCGTTGAAGATCACCGCGGAGAGGATCGCGGACTCCGGAGAGGCCAGACCCATGATGTTGAGCTTGTCCAGCCCCGGATAGGCCACGGCGAACATTGCGGGAATGATCGCGAAGTACTTCGCCACATCGTTGGCGATGGAGAAGGTGGTCAGTGCTCCGCGGGTGATGAGCAGCTGCTTGCCGATCTCCACGATCTCGATCAGCTTGGTCGGGTTGGAGTCCAGGTCCACCATGTTCCCGGCCTCCTTGGCGGCCGAGGTACCGGTGTTCATGGCCACCCCGACATCCGCCTGGGCCAGCGCCGGGGCGTCGTTCGTGCCGTCGCCGGTCATCGCGACCAGCTTGCCGCCGGCCTGCTCCCGCTTGATCAGCGCCATCTTGTCCTCGGGCGTCGCCTCGGCGAGGAAGTCGTCGACGCCCGCCTCGTCCGCGATCGCCTTGGCGGTCAGCGGATTGTCGCCCGTGATCATGACGGTCCTGATGCCCATGTTGCGCAGCTCGTCGAACCGTTCCCGCATGCCGTCCTTGACGACGTCCTTGAGGTGGATGACGCCCAGGACGCGGGGCCCGTCGGCATCCTCCACAGCGACGAGCAGCGGCGTGCCACCGGCCTCGGAGATGGTGTTGGCCCTCTCGTCGGCGTCGTCGCCGACCGTCCCGCCGCGTTCCTGGACCCAGGCGATGACGGAGCCGGTGGCGCCCTTGCGGACCTTGTGGCCGTCGACGTCCACACCGGACATGCGGGTCTGCGCCGTGAAGGGTACCCACTCGGCGTGGGCCAGCTCGCCCTGGTGCCGTTCGCGCAGGCCGTACTTCTCCTTGGCGAGGACCACGATCGAGCGGCCCTCGGGTGTCTCATCGGCGAGGGAGGAGAGTTGGGCCGCGTCAGCGAGCTCGGCGGCCGTGACGCCCCGGAGCGGCAGGAACTCGGCGGCCTGGCGGTTGCCGAGCGTGATGGTGCCGGTCTTGTCCAGCAGAAGTGTGGAGACGTCGCCGGCGGCCTCGACCGCCCGGCCGGACATGGCGAGTACATTGCGCTGAACAAGCCGGTCCATACCGGCGATTCCGATAGCGGAGAGTAGCGCGCCGATCGTCGTGGGAATCAGGCAGACCAGCAGCGCGGTGAGCACGATCAGGGACTGTTCGGCCCCGGCATGGATCGCGAAGGGCTGGAGGGTGACCACCGCGAGGAGGAAGACGATGGTGAGGGACGCGAGAAGGATGTTCAGCGCGATCTCGTTGGGCGTCTTCTGCCGGGCGGCCCCCTCCACCAGAGAGATCATCCGGTCGATGAAGGTCTCGCCCGGCTTGGTCGTGATCCTGATGACGATCCGGTCGGAGAGCACCTTCGTACCGCCGGTGACCGCGCTGCGGTCACCACCGGACTCCCGGATCACCGGGGCGGACTCACCGGTGATGGCCGACTCGTCGACCGAGGCGACGCCTTCGACGACGTCTCCGTCGCCGGGGATAGTGTCGCCGGCCTCGCACACGACGAGATCACCGATACGCAGTTCGGCGCCCGGCACCCGCGCCTCGGTCGTGCCGTCGAGGCGGCGGGCGACGGTGTCGGTCTTGGCCTTGCGCAAGGTGTCCGCCTGGGCCTTGCCGCGGCCTTCGGCCACCGCCTCGGCCAGGTTGGCGAAGATCACCGTCAGCCACAGCCAGGCGGTGATGACCCAGCCGAACCAGTCGGACGGGTCGGTGATCGCCAGCGCCGTGGTGACCACCGAGCCGATCTCGACCACGAACATCACCGGGGAGGTGGCCATCACCCGCGGGTCGAGCTTGCGGAACGCGTCCGGCAGGGAGCGGAGCAGCTGCCGGGGGTCGAACAGGCCGCCGCCGACCCGGCCGGGCCCGTGACCGACCGGTGTGTCCTGATGGGGCGCCGGGGTGGGAGGAGCGGTGGACATGGAGCGGTGCTCCTCGTGCGTGGTGTCGTGCGTCATGACGCCAGCCCTTCCGCCAGCGGGCCCAGGGCCAGTGCCGGGAAGTAGGTGAGGCCGGTGATGATGATGATCGTGCCGACCAGGAGTCCGGCGAAGAGCGGCTTCTCCGTCCGGAGGGTGCCCGCGGTTTCGGGCACCGGCTTCTGCTCGGCGAGGGACCCTGCCAGCGCCAGGACGAACACCATCGGAATGAAGCGGCCGAGCAGCATGGCCAGGCCGATCGTGGTGTTGTACCAGGGCGTGTCGGCGCTCAGCCCGGCGAAGGCGGAACCGTTGTTGTTGGAGCCGGAGGTGTAGGCGTAGAGCACCTCGGAGAAGCCGTGCGCTCCGCTGTGGCCGACCGCGTTCGCGGCCGTGTTGGAGATCGACTCCTGCGGCGCGGTCAGTGCCATCGACAGTGCGGTGAAGCAGAGCACCAGGGCCGGGGTGACGAGGATGTAGCAGGCGGCGAGCTTGATCTCGCGCGTGCCGAGCTTCTTCCCCAGGTACTCCGGGGTGCGGCCGACCATGAGGCCTGCGATGAACACCGCGATGACGGCCATGATCAGCATGCCGTAGAGGCCGGACCCGACACCGCCGGGCGCGATCTCGCCGAGCATCATGCCCAGCAGGGTGATGCCGCCGCCGAACCCGGTGAAGGAGGAGTGGAAGGAGTCCACCGCACCGGTCGAGGTCAGCGTGGTGCTCACCGCGAAGATCGAGGAGGCTCCGACCCCGAAGCGGGTCTCCTTGCCTTCCATCGCACCGCCTGCGGCCTGCAGGGCCGGTCCGCCGTGGTGGAACTCGGTCCACATCATCAGCCCGGCGAAGGCCAGCCAGATCGTGGCCATCGTGGCGAGGATCGCGTAACCCTGCCGAACGTTGCCGACCATCCTCCCGAAGGTCCGGGTCAGCGCGAACGGGACGAGCAGGATGAGGAAGACCTGAAAGAGGTTGGAGAAGCCGGTCGGATTCTCGAAGGGATGAGCGGAGTTGGCGTTGAAGTAGCCGCCGCCGTTGGTGCCCACCAGCTTGACGACCTCCTGGGAGGCCACCGCACCGCCGTTGACCTGCTGGGTGCCGCCGGTGAGCGTGCCCACGTCGTGGATGCCGGCGAAGTTCTGGATCGCGCCGCACGCGACCAGGACGACCGCGCCGACCACCGCGATCGGGATCAGGATGCGGACGGTCCCGCGCACCAGGTCGGCCCAGAAATTGCCGAGTTCCCCGGTGCGGGAGCGGGCGAAGCCCCGGACGAGCGCCACCGCGACCGCGATCCCCACGGCGGCGGAGAGGAAGTTCTGCACCGCGAGGCCGCCGGTCTGCACGACGTGGCCCATGGCCTGCTCGCCGTAGTACGACTGCCAGTTGGTGTTGGAGACGAAGGACGCGGCGGTGTTGAACGCCTGGTCCGGATCGATCGACGCGAAGCCGAGCGAGCCGGGCAGGCCGCCCTGGACGCGCTGCAGCAGGTACAGGAAGAGGACGCCGATGGCGGAGAAGGCGAGTACGCCGCGCAGATACGCGGGCCACCGCATCTCGGTGTCCGGATCGGCGCTGATGACGCGGTAGATCCACTTCTCGACGCGCAGGTGCTTGCCGGAGCTGTACACCGCGGCCATGTAGTCGCCAAGAGGGCGGTACGCCAGAGCAAGCGCCGCTATCAGCGCGAGCAGTTGGAGCACACCGGCGAGGGCAGGGCTCATGTCGTGCTCAGAACCTCTCCGGGAAAATGAGGGCGAGGACGAGATAGCCCAGCAGGGCAACCGCCACGACCAGGCCGACAACGTTCTCGACGGTCACAGCTTCGCCACCCCCTTGGCGATGAGCGCCACCAGCGCGAAGACCGCGATCGTGGTGACAACGAAGGCCACGTCGGCCACCGTGCACTCCTAGGACTTTTCCGGACAGAGACCGGGTCCGCGGAATTGCGGACGCCACAAGGAAGGAAACCCCTCCTACCGGCGAGTAATGACGTCCTTGACAGCTCCCTAACGGTCGCAGCCATGGCCTTGACGCCTCCTTGACGGCGTCCGGCACGTCGCGTCGCAGCAGACACTCCGGGCAGGCGAGGTTCCTTCAACCGAGTGCCATGACCGAAACCGCCACGGACAGCGCCCCTCGGCCACCCGGGTCGGTCACCGGCCCAGTGGGCGGGCACCTCACCACTCGCGCTCGGGATCAACGCCTTCCGAGCCGCCATCAGGCATCAAGGGCTCGTCAGGGACCGGGCTCCCGCCATCATCAGCGCGTCAATATCCACGGGGATACCCAGCAGCATGTCGCCAGCGGCGGACACTGATCGTGGCTGCACCACTCGTGGTCGCGCCAGGAGGCGATCCCATGAGCTCCACACGACGTGACCCACTGCTCCTGGACCTGGCGCTGCCGATGGCAGGGGTGGCCGCCGCATTGCCGGCCGTCCTACTCGCCCTGACGGGCGCGGACCCCCGTTCGGCGTGGCCGCTGGGCCTCCTTCTCGCCCTCACCGTGCTCGTCGCGATGGCGGCCAGGCCTCCCACCGCGACAGGGATCGGGGTGATCTCCTGGCTCTTCCTCGATGGATTCATTGTCAACACGGCCGGCGAGCTCACCTTGCATCGCGCAGATCTGGTCTCTCTGGCCACGCTGGCCTGCGCAGGACTGGTCGTCTCGGGCGTAGCCTCCGCCATTCGCCGACTGCGTGCCGGACCGGTCCACCTCACCTTGAGGACGCGCAGCCTGTCGCCGGAGGCACGATGGCGATGGCGATGGCACAGCCTGCCGACGGCCTCGGCGCTCCACATGGCGAAGCCGGCCGCCCCCACCTCCCGGGTCGATCGGCACTCGCCGGCGGCGCCCCGCACACGGTCATGAAACCCCTGGCCGAGGAGGTCCCCACACAACCACGAGCGGGCGACACGTACTACGTCCCCCTGAGCCCGCGCCCGACAGAGAATCGGACGGAGCCGAAGACATGCACACCTCGCAGGAGCACTCGTGAGCAAGAGAGGAAGCGGGACGGCCTTCACCGTCCTGAACGGTCGGCATGAGCTGGTCGTCCGACGCCTCAAAGCGACGGAGGAATCGATCGAACTCGCCTACCACGTCACACCGCCACTACCTGACAGGTGACTTCACGAGCCCGAGGGACCAGTGCCCGAAGCCGGCCCGCCGGTTTTCCTGTCACTGGAGGCCCTGGACGACCTGGGAACCGAATACCTCGATGGAGGAGGCGCTTTCGGAACCGACCCCACGGGCCGATTCACCGACGGCACCCTCTCCTTGCACCGCGGGCACTCCCTCGACGCGCGAACTCTCGTCGTCACGCCGAGGTTGACTTCCGGGGATCAACACGGCACCCATCGGTTCGCGATGACCCTGTAGAGGGTGGATTCCCGACCGTGCCGGGCCGGCTGAGCGGCACGTACTGGGCGGGCCCCTCTGCACACGGGCAAACACCAACGTCCGATGAGTCCCGCCTCGGACGACGAGTCCCCATGGCCGTACCGGCGCCGCCCTTCGGACTCGTCCTACCGGTGGCCGGTCGGTGCGCACCCTGGTGCGTGACGCGGGGATACGAGCACGTTGCCTCCCAGCCTACGAACGTGGGTCGAGAACGACGACCGGCGAAAGCCTCCGCCGAAGCTGAGCAACGTGCCGTCCCACCCCCGCCGGCCACAGCGAGGTCCACGCCGACGAGCAGGCCACGACGGGCGACCGTTTTGGCCATGGGACATCCCCCGGACTCACCGTCCGGGCCCATCGCCGCGCTTATTGCACCATGAATCGCAACTACGATGAGTTGGCAATGTCACGCTGTCGAGGCGCAGGCTGTAGGCCGGAATTTCGAGCTACAACATCACCGTCCGACGGGACGACCCGTCGCAGTGTGTCCATACACGAAGTGTCGCGGTGGATGGGCCACAGCTCGATCAAGATCACGGTGGACCGTTACGGCCACCTGCCCCTCGACGGGAGTGAACGCTGCCGTCAGGTCATCGAGACCACCCTCGGGCAGCACATGCTCAGCGGATTCCCAACTCGGCGAGTACCTGGTGCTGAGTTGGTGATGCCTTAGCCGGCCAGTAGAGGTAGCAGACACCGCCGGAACCGCTCCTGACCTGGCCGTTCGCGTTGTACCGCTTGGTCCTCAGCCAGATGTTCTCGAACTGCCGCCGCTTGTACACCCGCCGCACGTCGTCGTTGCTGCTGCCGGCCGGGTCGTGGGCGATCACGTCGCCCGTTGCCGTGAAGCCGGCCAGGCACATCAGGTGGCCCGCCGTGCCGTAGCCCGCACCGTCCAGTTCCTCCTTGAGGAAGGACTGGGAGGTGATGACGGGGATGCCCGCGCCGATCAGCTTCTCCACGTCGCCGAGGGAGCCGAGCCGGGTGACGACGCCCTGCATGTCGCGGTAGGTGGCGGCGTAGGCGGCGTTGAACGGCCAGTTGCCGCAGCCCGCGTACTGGTAGTCGAAGGTGTACCGGGCGGCGTGGCAGACCTGCGGGTCCGCGTACTCCGGCTTGACCCAGGCGAGGTCGTCCTCGGTCGGCTTGCGGCCCCAGTACTCGATGACCATCTGCGAGGAGGTCGGGCTGCACCAGGCCTCGCCGCCGTTGTCGTACTCCGGGTACTGCCCGACGTGGATGTTCTGGGAGTAGCGCGGGAGCCTCAGCTCCTTCCCCGCGCCGTCCCCCGGCGTGGAGGCGGGCACGGTGAAGCGGTCGGGGATGTCGGACGCCATCGCGCCGAGCCGCCAGACCTTCGGTGTGCTGCCGGTGCCGGGCTTGCGGTAGAGGGTGAGCCGCAGCCGGTACGAGGCGATGCGCAGGGTGCTCGCGGTGTCGTCGATCGACAGGGTGTCGGTCCAGACCGTGCTCCGGCCGTCGGTCTGGTCGTCCAGCGAGGTGCGCCGGATGTCCCCGTCACCCTTTGCCCAGCGGCCGATGACGTACCAGGGGGTGTTGGTGCCGTCGGTGTAGGTGCCGCGCAGTTCGACCAGGATCCAGGTGCCGGCCGGAGCGTGGGCGTTCCAGGAGGCGACGAGTTCGCTCGCGGGGGTGGCGAGCCTGCGGACCGGGCCGGTCCAGGTCGCGTACTCCCAGGTGGTCTTCTTGCCGGTGTGCGGATCCGTGTACTCCGTCCGCCCCGCCGGGGTGCCGATGACGAGGCCGTGCCGGGACCCGGCCACGGCGCGGGTGCCCTTGGCGGTGCCGGACCGCCAGTCGGTGTACGTGGTCCAGCCGTGGTAGTCCACCCGGGCCACCCCCTTCCCCGCAGCGGTGGCCGGGCCGGCGGCGTCCGGGCGGGAGCCGGCGCCGGTGGCCGCGGTGGTGTCGGTCGCGGTGCCGCGCGGGGCGGCGGGAGCGGCGAGCGCCGGGTGGGCGGCCCCGGCGGCGGCGGCCGCCAGTGCGGCGGTCAGCAGGGTGCGGCGTGAAGTGGGTCTGGTCATGGCGGGAGGACCCCCAGTCGTCATCCGGTGGGCTACAGGTGCACGACAGCTCTTCAACTATCGCCGCTCCCGGCAGGCTTCGGCCAGAGGATGGGGGCGCGTCGCCGCCCCCGTACGGGTGGAGATCCGCCGCGCCCGCGGGGAGGTCCGGCCGCGGGCGGGGGCCCGGCGGGGCGGGCCGGACGGGCCCGTAGGGTGAGCCATGTGGACCATCCCCCGCCAGGAACTCCCGGCCGGCTCGACGCCCCCGCGGCCCGGCTGCGTGCGCTGCCCCCGTCCTGCGGGCCGGTGCGGCTGATCGCGGTCGACGGCCACGCCGGTTCCGGCAAGAGCACCTTCGCCGGCCGGCTCGCGGCGGCGCTCGGGGGCGCACCGGTGGTGCGGCTGGACGATCTGGCGACCCATGAGGAGCTGTTCGCCTGGACGGACCGGGTGCGGGAGCAGATCCTGGCGCCACTGTCCGGCGGGGCCACCGCGCGGTACGGCGTCTACGACTGGGTGCTGCGACGGTTCACCCGTGAGGAGGACGTCGCGCCGGCGCCGGTGGTGCTCCTCGAAGGAGTGGGGTCCGGGCGCCGGGCGCTGCGGCCGTACCTGGCGTGCCTGCTGTGGATGGAGGTGCCCGAGCACACCTCCTGGGAACGCGGCAGGCTGCGGGACGGCCCGGAGCTGTCGGCCTTCTGGGACGGCTGGGTCCGGGCGGAGCGGCAGCATTTCTCCGCCGATCCGTCGCGGCCGTACGCCGATCTTCTGGTGCGTCAGGGGGCGGAGGGGTATGTGGTGCGGACGGGGCCTGCTGTGACCGCATGAACGGTTCACTCCCTCACCCTCCGTAGTCACCTGGCCGTGGCTCGCCCGGGCGGACACGGGAGATCTCCGGGCAACTGCCTCAACTCGGCTTGACCCGGGGGCCGTACAGGTCTTACGTTTTCAACGTGCGGCTTCTTCGGGAGCCCCCACAGACGCGAAGCCCCCGGTTGTTCCCCCGTGACCGGGGGCTTCGTTCTGCCCCGGCCGGACAGGCACGTCATTTCGGGCACTCCACCGGCACCTCTCCTCACCCAGGGTCACCATCCGGCGCGCACTCCCCCACCCGCCGGCACCCCTCCGCGTCCGCTCCGGTACGCGCGCCACCCTTCGGCCGACGGCGATACCGCAGGTACGATGCGGACGGGAGATGCGACAACTCCCGTCCACAGTGCGGCGGTTCGGCACGTCAGTCGCCCGGCAGACGCCCGGCGGCACACCACGGGGGCATGGTTGTGGGGGGCCTGATGGACTTCGGCATGCAGCAGGGCTCGGACGCCCCGGCCGACCTCGCCTGGCTGCGCGCCGTCGACGCCTACACGATGGGGGCGTACGCACAGGCCGAGGAGGAGTTCCGGGCGGCGGTGCGGATCGACCCGGGGATGGCCGACGCCTGGCTGGGCCTGCACGCCCTGCGGGTCGACACGACCAACGCGCTGCTGCGGATGCACCTCCACCGGGACCGGTTCGGGGAGCAGCGCTCCCGCCACCGGCGGACGCTCAACTCCTGGTACTGGCTGGGCTGGTGGGTACAGCCGGTGCTGGAGAGTCCACGCGATCTGCTGCTGGCGCACGCATCCCACTGGCTGGACGGCCGGCACGTCCCGGAGCTGGACGGGGCGCTGGCCGGCTGCCCGCCGGTGGACACCGACCGCCAGGTGCGCTTCCTGCACGCCTGCCGCGCCTACCTGGTCAAGGACTGGGAACAGCTCGTACGGCACACCCAGCCGCTGCTGGACGACCCGGTGCTGGGCATCGAGGCGGGGCTGTTCGGCGGCATGGCGCGGGTGCGGCTGGAGATGTACGGGCAGGCCGAGCCGTTGCTGTCGGCGGCCCTGATGCGGTGCCGCAGCGAACAGCCGCAGCGCAAGGAGCTGCGGTACTGGCTGGCCCGGGCGCACGAGGGGACCGGCCGCAGCGCCGCGGCCCTGCCGCTCTACCGGGCCGTGCACCGGGTCGACCCGGCGTTCATGGACACCGCCGCCCGGCTGGCCGCGATCTCCGAGGGCGACGGGCTGGACGAGGCCGGGGACCTCGCCGCGGTCTCGCTCGCCGGTATCGGCCAGGATGTGCTGGACGCGACGACCGACCCGGATCTGCTGATCCCGGACAGCCCCGCCGACGGCCGCGATCTGTCCACGGCGCCGGACGCCGACGACCTGATCCCCGGGATGGCGCCGGTGGACGCCGACGGTGTCCGCGAGAAGGTGATCCTGCCGGTCCAGCCGAAGCCGGGGCGGCTCCCCACCGGCCCGCCCGACCCCGTCCTGCTCCAGCAGGCGCTGGGGCAACTGGAGCGGATGGTGGGGCTGGAGCCGGTGAAGCGCCAGGTCCGGGCGCTGTCGGCGCAGCTCCACATGGCCCGGCTGCGGGCCGGTCAGGGCCTGCCCGTGCAGCCGCCGAAGCGGCACTTCGTGTTCTCCGGCCCGTCCGGGACGGGGAAGACGACGGTCGCGCGCATCCTCGGCCGGGTCTTCTACGCGTTGGGGCTGCTCGGCGGCGACCATCTGGTTGAGGCCCAACGGGCCGATCTGGTCGGCGAGTTCCTCGGGCAGACGGCCGTGAAGGCCAATGAGCTGATCGACTCGGCGCTGGGCGGGGTGCTCTTCGTCGACGAGGCGTACAGCCTCTCCAACACCGGCTACAGCAAGGGCGACGCCTACGGCGACGAGGCCTTACAGGTTCTCCTCAAGCGTGCCGAGGACAACCGCGACCGCCTGGTGGTCATACTCGCGGGCTACCCGGAGGGCATGGACCGCCTGCTGACCACCAACCCGGGGCTGGGCTCCCGGTTCACCACCCGGGTCGACTTCCCCAGCTACCGGCCGCTGGAGCTGACCCGGATCGGCGAGGTCCTGGCCGCCGAGAACGGCGACTGCTGGGACGAGGAAGCCGTCGAGGAACTGCGCAGCATCAGCGGGCACGTGGTCGACCAGGGCTGGATCGACGAGCTGGGCAACGGCCGCTTCCTGCGCACGCTGTACGAGAAGAGCTGCGCCTACCGGGACCTGCGGCTGTCCGGCTACAGCGGCACGCCGACCCGCGAGGACCTCGCCACGCTCCGGCTGCCGGACCTGATGCAGGCGTACGGGGAGGTGCTGTCGGGCCGCGGTCCGACGGGGTTCGGGCCGCCGGAGGCACCGCCGCGCGGCTGACGTGCCCCTCGACCCGGCCTCCGCGCCCAGCGGTCGAGGGCGCCGGGCGCGGTTCCGGTGGCGGGCAGCTCAGGCCCGGGTACCGGCGAACGCACCACCGGCGCCGAAGGCCAGCGCGGCGAAGTGCTCGCCGATCCGGCGGTGGGTGGCGGCGTCCGGGTGGAGCCCGTCCGGCAGCGGCAGTTCGGCGAAGTCGGCGTCCCCGTAGAGGTCCCGGCCGTCGAGGTGGTGCAGGTTGGGGTCGTCGGCGGCCCGCTGCTTCACGATGCGGGCGAGCTCGTCCCGGATGGCGGTGAGCGTCAGCTTCCCCGCGGCGCGTTCCGCGGGGTCACCCGCCGCCGTGAACCGGAGCCTGCCCTCGCCGAGTTCACCGAGATCCATGACGCTGGGCCCGGGGGTGTCCTCGTGGATCGGGCACAGGACGGGCGAGACGACCAGCAGCGGAGTGGTGGGATGCCCGTCGCGGATGGTGTCGAGGAAGCCGTGCACCGCGGCAGTGAAGGCACGCATCCGCATCAGATCGTGGTTGACCAGGTTGATGCCGATCTTGATGCTGATCAGGTCCGCGGGGGTGTCCCGCAGGGCGCGGGCGGTGAACGGGTCGAGGAAGCCGTTTCCGCCCAGGCCGAGGTTGATCAGTTCCACCCCGCCGAGCGAGGCGGCCAGCGCGGGCCAGGTCGTGGCGGGGCTCGCGGCGTTGGAGCCGTGGCTGATCGAACTGCCGTGGTGCAGCCAGACGCTGCGGCCGTGGTCCGGCACGGCTTCGACGGGGGCGTCGGTGCGCAGCGCGACCAGTTCGGTGATCTCGTTGTGGGGCAGCCAGATCTCGACGTTCTTGATCCCGTCGGGCAGCGCGGGGAAGCGGACGGTGCCGACCGGACCGGGCCGCTTCTCGGCCGCTCCGGTGGCCATGTCCAGCAGCAGGACGTTGCCGCCGGTGGTGCCGGCCTGCCCGGCCGGGCTGCCGTCGACGAGCAGGTCGTACACACCGTCCGGGCGGTCCGGGGCGCCCTGGTACGCCAGTTTGGTGCGGAGGGTGTCCAGCTCGACCGCGGTGGCCCGGGTGCGGAAGACCAGCCGGACGCCGGAGGGCTGGGACTCCGCGAGGGCCAGCTGCCTGTCACCGCACTGGGCGCGGGCCCGGGCGGGCAGCCGGTGCGGCAGCACCCCGTGCTCGGTCCGCTCCAGGTCGAGCGCACCCCGCAGGAGGTCCGCGGTGACGGGCGTGGTGATCCAGTCCGCGGTACCGGAGGGCGTGGGGCGGTCGGCGGAGGCATGCGGTTCGTTCATGGTCCCAGGCTGCCAACCGGATTCTCGATCCGCATCCGCTTTTCGGCCCACCGCGCCACGGCCTGGCGGCCGTTCGCCGACGGGCAGCCGTTCGCCGGTGGGCGGCGCCGGCGTCGAGCGGCACCGCCGGTGGCCGCGACTCGCTCCGGTCTCCGGCCCGGTGCACCGCGCTGCCGGGAGGCATGCGGCGGACGCGGTGGCGGCCGACCGGCAGGAAACGTGCCTCGTACGGGACTTCGCGACGCCGCTCCGCTCTCCGGCCCCGGCACACCACGCAGCGCATCAGGACGGAGGGGCGTCCGGTGCCCGGCCGGACGCCGGGCACCGGACGGCGCGGTCAGCGCGCCATCGCCCCCTGCTCGCTGGGCCGCTGGTCACCGGGCAGCTTCCCGCCCGACACCTGCTCCGGCCGCGGTACGGCGCGCTGCCCGTCCGCCGTCTCCGGCGCGCTCGCGCCCTGCGGGCGGGCCGGTGCCGGCCGGGTGCCGCGGTGTGCGGGGTCCCGGACCTCGCCGACGAGCATTTCCAGCACGTCCTCCAGGGCGACGAGCCCCAGCACCCGGCCGGTGGCGTCGGCCACCTGCGCGAGGTGGGTGGCCGCCCGGCGCATCACGGTCAGGGCGTCGTCCAGCGGGAGTTCGGCCCGGAGCGTGGTCATCGGCCGCCAGACGCGCTGCGGCACGGCACGGTCGTTCTCCTCCAGCTCCAGCACGTCCTTCACATGCACGTAGCCCATGAAGGCGCCGCCGGGAGCGACCACCGGGAAGCGCGAGTAGCCGGTGCGCACGGTCAGTTCCTCGACGCTCCGCGGCGTCGCCGACGGGTCCACGGTGACGAGCGCCGCTCGGTCGAGCAGCACCTCGGTGACCGGGCGGCTGCCCAGCTCCAGGGCGTCGGAGAGCCGCTCCTGCTCCCCCGGGCCGAGCAGCCCCGCCTGGCGGGAGTCCTCCAGCAGGTGGCCGAGCTGTTCGCTGGTGAACACCGCCTCCACCTCGTCCTTGGGCTCGACCCCGAAGGCCCGGAGGACGGCCCGGGCGCAGGCGCCGAAGAACGCGGTGACCGGACGGCAGAGCCGGGCGAAGGCCACCAGGGCCGGAGCCAGCCACAGCGCGGTCTTCTCGGGGGCCGCCATGGCGAGGTTCTTCGGCACCATCTCGCCGATGACGAGGTGGAGGAAGACCACGACGGCGAGCGCGATGGCGTAGCCGAGCGGGTGGATCACCCCCTCGGGGAGGTGCACGGCGTGGAACACCGGCTCCAGCAGGTGCGCCACGGTCGGCTCGGCGACCGCGCCGAGCGTCAGCGAGCAGACGGTGATGCCGAACTGGGCGGCCGCCATCATCTGGGGCAGGCTCTCCAGCCCCTGGATGACGGTGCGGGCGCGGGCGGAGCCTTCCGCGGCGAGCGGGTCGATCTGGCTCCGCCGGACGGAGACCAGGGCGAACTCGGCGCCCACGAAGAAGCCGTTCCCCAGCACGAGCAGCAGCGCGAAGAGAAGTTGCAGCAGACTCATCGCCGGTCCGCCTTCCCGCTGTCCTGCCGGACGATACGGACCCGCTCGGCGCGGTGGTGCTCGACCATCCGCACCCGCAGCCGCCAGCCGGGCAGCTCGGCGGTGTCGCCCGGGGCGGGAATCCGGCCCAGCAGATCGGCGACCAGGCCGGCCACCGTCTCGTACGGTCCCTCGGGCGCCTCCAGGCCGATCCGGCGGAGGGTGTCGACCCGGCAGCTGCCGTCGGCGTCCCAGGTGGCGTCCTCGGACGGGACGGCGGCGAGTTCGGGGAGGTCGTCCCCGTCGTGCTCGTCGCGGACCTCGCCGACGAGCTCCTCGACGATGTCCTCCAGCGTGACGACACCGGCGGTGCCGCCGTACTCGTCGACGACCACGGCTATCGGCTGCTCACTGCGGAGCTGCTCCAGCAGCGGCTGCACCGGCAGGGTCTCCGGGACGAGCAGCGGGGCGACCGCGATGCGCCCGACGGGGGTGCGCAGCCGCTCGTGGGCGGGGACGGCGAGGGCGTTCTTGAGGTGGACCATGCCGACGACCTCGTCGAGGCGTTCCCGGTAGACGGGGAAGCGGGAGAGGCCGGTGGCCCGGGTGAGGTTGAGGACGTCCTCGGCGGTGGCCGAGGACTGCAGGGCGCTGACCCGCACCCGCGGGGTCATCACGTGCTGCGCGGTGAGCTCACCGAGGGAGAGGGTGCGCACGAACAGATCGGCGGTGTCCTGCTCCAGGGCTCCGGCCTGCGCGGAGTGCCGGGCGAGGGAGACGAGTTCGTCGGGGGTGCGGGCGGACGCCAGCTCCTCGGTCGGCTCGACGCCCAGCAGCCGGACCAGCCGGTTGGCGACGGTGTTGAGCAGCGCGATGACCGGCCGGAAGAAGCGGGAGAAGGCGTGCTGCGGGCCGGCCACGAACCGGGCCACCTGGAGCGGCCGGGAGACCGCCCAGTTCTTGGGCACCAGTTCGCCGACGACCATCTGGACCGCGGACGCGGTCAGCATGCCGACGACCACGGCGACACCGGGGACGGCGCCGTCAGGGAGGCCGGTGGCGGCGAACGGCCCGGCGAGGAGGTCCGCGAGGGCCGGTTCGGCCAGCATGCCGACGACCAGCGAGGTGATGGTGATGCCGAGCTGGGTGCCGGAGAGCTGGAAGGAGAGCTCGCGCAGGGCCTTCACCACCGTGCCGGCGCGGCGGTCGCCTTCGGCGGCGGCGCGCTCGGCCTCGGGCCGTTCCACGGTGACGAGTCCGAATTCGGCGGCGACGAAGAAACCGTTGGCCAAAATCAGGACAAATGCCGCAGCGAGCAGCAGAAGAGGGAGGGTCATGCCGCCGCCTCCATCGGAGGGGCGGCGCAGGTACTACAGGACGATCCGTCCATCGCCGGGGGGTGTCACTCCTCGGTTAGCAGGTGGCCCCGCGGCCCGCATATTCGCGCGGCACGGTCGGTGCGGGGCGGGGCGCGCCCATCGCGCCGCCAGAAGACAGAGTAATCATTGGGAATTCGCCTGCGAAGGCACCCGGGCGCGGGCCGGTCCACTGACGGACCGGCCCGCCGGGTTCAGGCCGCGTCCTGCCCGGTGCCGTACGCCTCGGTCAGTGCCCGCAGCGTACGGGCGTCGCTGATGGCCTGGGCCTTCGCAATGCCGGGCTGGATGCCCATCGCGGGCAGGCTGGTGCCGTCCGCCAGGTCCAGGTGGACCCAGGGGTCGCCGGGGCGGAGGTTGACCCGCAGCACCTCCGCCCACTCCAGGCGGCGGGTGGTGGTGAGATTCACGACGGTCACCCCGTCGGGCGCGGCGACCACCTTGGGGCGGCTGAGCAGCAGGAGCACCAGGAAGAAGAACAGCCCGGTGATCATGAAGACGGACCGCTCCCCCGCCGTCAGCGCGGGAAGGAGCAGGGCGACGACGACGAGCACCGCGAAGAGTGCCGCGCCCACGGTGAGCAGGACCACCCGGGTGCGGGTGGGCCGGAACGTGACGGGCAGCACAGGGAGCTCGGGCAGGGGCGCGGGCGCGGACACAGGGGGCGGTCTTTCTCGTGCGGCGGAGACGGCGGTGCGGGTGGCGCGGACGCCTCGGAAGCGGGCGGACACCTCCGAGGCGTGTGGACGCCTCGGAGGCAGGAGGACGTCTCAGAGGCGGCAGGCGTGGATGCCGGTGGTGAGAATCGCCCGGGCACCGAGCTCGTAGAGCTCGTCCATGATCCGCTGGGCGTCCTTGGACGGGACCATGGAACGGACGGCCACCCAGCCCTCGTGGTGCAGCGGGGAGACGGTGGGCGATTCGAGCCCGGGGGTGAGGGCCACGGCCCGCTCCACGTGCTCGACGCGGATGTCGTAGTCCATCATCACGTAGCGGCGGGCGACGAGGACGCCCTGCATGCGGCGGAGGAACTGCTGGATCTTCGGGTCGTCGAGCGGGGCGCCGGTGCGCCGGATGACGACGGCCTCGGAGTGCAGGATCGGCTCGCCGATGATCTCCAGTCCGGCGTTGCGCAGCGTGGTGCCGGTCTCCACGACATCCGCGATGATCTCGGCGACGCCGAGCTGGATGGCGGTCTCGACCGCGCCGTCGAGGCGGACGACGGAGGCGTCGACGCCGTTCTCGGCGAGGTGCTGGGTGACCAGCCCGGAGAACGAGGTGGCGACGGTCATGCCGCCGAAGTCGGCGACGTCCTTGGCCGTGCCCGGCCGGGTCGCGTAGCGGAAGGTGGAGCCGGCGAAGCCGAGCTGGAGGATCTCCTCGGCGTCCGCGCCGGAGTCCAGCAGCAGGTCGCGGCCGGTGATGCCGATGTCGAGCCGGCCGGAACCGACGTAGACGGCGATGTCCCGGGGGCGGAGGAAGAAGAACTCCACGCCGTTGTCGGCGTCCACCAGGACCAGCTCCCGGCGGTCCTTGCGCTGCTTGTAGCCGGCCTCATGGAGCATCGCCGACGCAGGCTCGGACAGTGAACCCTTGTTGGGGACGGCGATGCGCAGCATGGAGCGGTTTCCTTCACGTTCGGGGGTGGTGCCTGGTGGTGTCGCGGTGGGAAGCGGCACGAGGGGAAGGGCCGGACGCCCCTCCCCCCGTCGCTGCTCAGAGATGAGCGTATACGTCGTCGAGGGAGATGCCCCGGGCGACCATCATCACCTGAAGGTGGTAGAGGAGTTGGGAGATCTCCTCCGCGGTGCGGTCCTCGCCCTCGTGCTCGGCGGCCATCCACACCTCGGCGGCCTCCTCGACCACCTTCTTGCCGATGGTGTGCACGCCCGCGGCCACGAGCTCGGCGGTACGGGAGGTGCTGGGGTCGCCGGTGGCGGCCTTGTGCTGGAGCTCGGCGAAGAGCTCCTCGAATGTCTTGTTCGCCATGGTGCCTTCAATTTACCGGGTCGGGTCCGGACGCCGGGCAGCGCCCGCCGCCTGTGCGGTGCCTCAGCGCCAGGGCTCGGCGACGGTGCGCAGGGTGGTGGCGGTGGCGACGGCCGCGGTGACCGCCTCGTGCCCCTTGTCCTCGTTCGATCCCTGCAGGCCGGCGCGGTCCAGGGCCTGGGCCTCGTCGTCGCAGGTCAGGACGCCGAAGCCGATGGGGACACCGGTGTCGACGGAGACCTGGGTGAGGCCCTGGGTGACGCCCTGGCACACGTAGTCGAAGTGCGGGGTGCCGCCGCGGATGACCACCCCGAGCGCGACGATCGCGTCGTAGCCGCGGTCCGCGAGGACCTTGGCGACCACCGGCAGCTCGAAGCTGCCGGGCACGCGCAGCAGGGTCGGCTCGTCGATGCCCAGCTCGTGCAGGGCGCGCAGCGCGCCGTCGACGAGGCCGTCCATCACCTTCTCGTGCCACTGCGCCGCGATCACGGCCACACGCAGGTCGCCGCAGTTCTTCACGGACAGTTCGGGGGCGCCCTTACCGCTCACGTCTCTCCTCGGTGCTGATGTCCGGTGCTGTACCGGAGTCGGTCCGGTGCTGTACCGGAGTCTTCTCGTGCGGGTGCTGCGTTCTCGTGCGGGTACTGCGTTCTCGTGCGGATGCTGCGTTCTCGTGCGGGTACTGCGTTGTGGTGCGGGGGTACCGCGGTGTGTCACTGGTTGCCGCAGGTGGAGGACGGGTGTCCGCCCAGCGGGGCGAGGGAGGCGCCCTCGTCCAGCCACGGCAGTTCGTGTCCCATCCGGTCCCGCTTGGTGCGCAGGTACCGGAGGTTGTGCTCGCCCGCCTGGACGGGCATCGGCTCACGGCCGGTGACCCGGAGGCCGTGCCGGACGAGGGCCGAGCTCTTCTCGGGGTTGTTGGTCATCAGCCGGACGCTGCGCACGCCCAGGTCGGCGAGGATCTGCGCGCCGGCGGCGTAGTCCCGGGCGTCGGCCGGCAGCCCGAGTTCGAGGTTGGCGTCCAGGGTGTCGCGGCCGCGCTCCTGGAGTTCGTAGGCGCGGAGCTTGGACAGCAGTCCGATGCCGCGGCCCTCGTGACCCCGGAGGTAGATGACCACGCCCCGGCCCTCGTCGGTGATCCGGCCCAGCGAGGCGTGCAGCTGCGGGCCGCAGTCGCAGCGCAGCGAGTGGAAGACGTCCCCGGTGAGGCACTCGGAGTGCACCCGGACCAGGACGTCCTCCCCGTCGCCGAGGTCGCCCTGGACGAGGGCGATGTGCTCGACCCCGTCGACCGTGGAGCGGTAGCCCAGCGCCCGGAACGTGCCGAAGGCGGTGGGCAGCCGGGTCTCCGCCTCGCGGCGGACGGTGGGCTCGGCCGAGCGGCGGTAGGTGATCAGGTCCTCGATGGAGATGATCGCCAGACCGTGCTTGCGGGCGAAGGGGACCAGTTCCGGCAGCCGCATCATGGTGCCGTCCTCGGCCGCTATCTCGACGATCGCGGCGGCCGGGCGCAGGCCGGCGAGCCGGGCGAGGTCGACGCCGGCCTCGGTGTGCCCGCTGCGGACGAGCACCCCGCCGGGCCGGGCGCGGAGCGGGAAGATGTGGCCGGGGCGGACGAAGTCGTCCGCGGTGGCCGCGCCGTCGGCGAGCAGCCGCAGCGTGGTGGCCCGGTCGGCGGCGGAGATGCCGGTGGAGATGCCGTGGGCGGCGGTGGCGTCGACGGAGACGGTGAACGCGGTGCCCATCGACTCGGTGTTCGTCTCCACCATCTGGGGCAGGTCGAGGCGGTCCAGGTCCGGCCCCTCCATGGGGGCGCAGATCAGTCCGCGGCACTCGCTCATCATGAAGGCGACGATCTCGGGGGTCGCCTTCTCCGCGGCGACGACGAGGTCGCCCTCGTTCTCGCGGTCCTCGTCGTCCACCACGACGACCGGGCGTCCGGCGGCGATGTCGGCGATCGCCCGCTCGACGGGGTCGAGGGCCAGGTCCTCGCTGTCGTACCAGCTCTGCAGTGCGGTCATGCCGCTGCTCCTTCCAGGGCGGTGGCACGGCTCGCGCGCGAGCGCAGCCACCAGTCGCGCATGCCCCACAGGACGAGCACGAGATAGACGACGTAGACCAGGCCGGAGAAGGCCAGTCCGCTGCTGAAGGCGAGGGGGACGCCCACCAGGTCGACCAGGACCCAGGCGAACCAGAACTCGACCAGGCCGCGGGCCTGGGCGACCATCGCCGCGAGGGTGCCGACGAAGATGTACGCGTCGGGCCAGGGGTTCCAGGACAGTTCGGGGAGGGCGGTGAAGAGGCCTCCGACGGCGAGGGTGCCCGCCACGGTCCCGCCGAGGAGGACCAGCCGCTCGCGCCCGGTGGCGAACCGTACGGCGACCTCCCCGCCGTGGTCGCGCCGGCCGCGCCGCCACTGCGTCCAGCCCCAGACGGCGACACCGATGACCAGCAGCTGCTTACCGACGCCGCCGCTGAGCTGCGCGGACGCATAGGCCGCGACGAGGATCACGCCGGAGAGCAGCTGGGCGGGCCAGGTCCAGATGGAGCGGCGCCAGCCCAGGGCGAGGGCGGCCAGGCCGATGGTGTTGCCGATCATGTCGGACCAGATGACCTTCTGGTCGAAGGCCACGAAGGCCTGGCCGTTGAGCCAGTCGACGGCGCTCACCGCGCGGCCTCCGCAGTGATCGCCGCAGCCGCTCCGGCGGTGCCGGCGCCCGCGCCGAGCAGCCGCTCGACGTACTTGGCGAGGACGTCCACCTCGAGGTTGACCGGGTCGCCCGGCTGCTTGATGCCGAGGGTGGTGAGGGCGAGTGTGGTGGGGATCAGGCTGACGGTGAAGAAGTCGCCGCCCGCGTCGACGACGGTGAGGCTGATGCCGTCGACGGTGATGGAGCCCTTCTCCACGACGTACCGCGCGAGGCCGTCCGGGAGCGAGATCTTGACGATCTCCCAGTTCTCGGCGGGCGTCCGCTCCAGGACGGTGCCCGTGCCGTCCACATGTCCCTGGACGAGGTGGCCGCCGAGCCGTCCGCCGAGCGCCATGGGCCGTTCGAGGTTGACCCGGGAGCCGGTGGTGAGGGCGCCGAGGCTGGACCGGTTCAGGGTCTCCGCCATCACATCGGCGGTGAACTCGCCGTCGGCGGTGTCGACGACGGTGAGGCAGACGCCGTTGACGGCGATCGAGTCGCCGTGCTTGGCGCCCTCGGTGACGACGGGGCCGCGCAGTCGGAAGCGAGCGGAGTGGGCGGCGGCGCCCTCGGCGCCGTCCGGTGCGTCGCCGAGCAGCTCGACGGCGGTGACCTCACCCAGTTCTTCGACGATTCCGGTGAACACGTCAGTTCTCCTCGGGAGCGATGGCGGTGGCGGTGGGAACGGCGGTGATGCGCAGGTCGGGGCCGAGCCGGGCGGTCTCGGTGATGTCGAGCCGCAACGCCTGGGCGATGGTGCCGATTCCGGCGTCGGCGAGGACCGCGGGCCCGGCGCCGAGCAGGGCCGGAGCGAGGTAGCCGACGACCTGGTCGACGGCGTGCGCGGCGGTGAAGGCCCCGGCGAGGGTCGGCCCGCCCTCCAGCAGGACCGAGCGCACGTCGCGCTCGTGGAGGGCGGCGAGCAGGGCGGGGATGCTCAGGCCCCGGCCGGCGGCCCGTGGCAGCCGGAGCACGGGGGCGAGTCCGTCGAGGTGCCCGGCGTCGGCGTCGTCGGCCACGGCGATCAGCGTGGGCGCCGTGCCGTCGAGCACCCGGGCGCCGGGCTTGACGGCGGTGGCGCCTGTGTCGACGACGACCCGCAGCGGCTGGGTGACCTCGGAGTCCAGCAGCGCGGCGTCCCGGAGGCGGGCGCCGAGCTGCGGATCGTCGGCGCGCGCGGTGCCGGATCCGACGATCACGGCGTCGGCGTGGGCGCGCAGCCGGTGGACGTCGGCGCGGGACTCCGGCGAGGAGATCCAGCGGCTGGTGCCGTCGGCGGCGGCGACCCGGCCGTCGAGCGTGGCGGCGTACTTCCAGCGGACGAACGGCCGGCCGCGGCGCACGGAGGTCAGCCAGGCGAGGTTGCCCGCCTCGGCCTCCTCGGCGAGCAGCCCGGCCCCGGTGTCGACCCCGGCGGCGGCCAGTGTCGCGGCGCCGCCGGTGGCGGCCGGGTTGGGGTCGGCGACGGCGTACACGACCCGGGCGATCCCGGCGTCGAGGAGGGCCCGGGCACAGGGTCCGGTGCGGCCGGTGTGGTTGCAGGGCTCCAGAGTGACCAGCGCGGTGCCGCCACGGGCCCGCTCCCCGGCCTCGCGCAGCGCTTCGACCTCCGCGTGCGGGCCGCCGGCCCGCCGGTGCCAGCCCTCGCCCACGGTCCGTCCGGCGGCGTCCAGCACGACGCACCCGACGACGGGGTTGGGGCTGGTGGAGCCGAGTCCGCGGGCAGCGAGTGCGATGGCACGGCGCATCGCCGCGACTTCATCGGGGGCTGCGGTGGCCACCGGGTCCTCCTGCCTCTTCGGGCACGGACTCCGGGGCTGTCGAGATGACAACAGCGGAACGCAACATCGGGAACGCCGAGGCCGGGATGCACGGATCCGCCCCCACAGGAGAACGGCTCCGCCGAGCGGCGGCGCACCGGTGTTTCGCCCGCCGCGCACTGCCTCCCATCCGGACTTTAACCGTCGGTCCAGGAATTTCACCTGGTCAACCGGCCGCTGGATGCGGACGGGTCGCGGACTGTAACCGCCGGTTCGGACTTTCACCGACCCCGGAGTGCGCTGACGTCACTGGTACAGAGCCAGTCTGCCATGGTCCCGGGCCGGGGAGGAGACCGGATTCCTGTGCACTCGGTCACTCCGGCGGACGCTCCGTGGCCTCCGGGCAGACCACGGGGACGCGTTGCACCAGGTTGTTGGCGAAGCCGCCACGGTTCCAGGGCTGTTCGAGCGGCTGGCCGTGCCCCTCGGCGTCGGTGGCGCGGACGGCCAGCACATGGCGGCCGGGCGTCGCCGTCCAGGTGTGGTGCCAGCCGCACCAGGCCCAGCGGTGGGTGGGGCCGGGCGCCAGCCGGGCGGGGACCCAGGTCCGGCCGTCGTCGGTGCTCACCTCGACGGCGGTGACCGGGGCGCGGCCGGACCAGGCCCGCCCTTCGAGCGGCACCGCACCGGGCCGGACGACCCGGACCCGGGACATGAAGTCGGGGAACCCGGGCGGTACGAGGAGGGCTCGGGGAGCGATCCGGGTCACGGGTTCACCGGGCTCGTCGGCCTCCTGACGGATCCGGTACGCCTCGGTCTGCTGGTAGCCGGTGAAGGGCGTGTCCGCGACGAAGATGTCGCGCAGCCACTTCACGTGGGCCATGCCGTACCAGCCGGGGACGACCAGGCGCAGCGGGTGGCCGTGCTGCGGCGGCAGGGGCTCGCCGTTCATCGCGTACGCCACGAGCACCTCGGGGTCGTCGCCGGTGGCCACCTCCAGCGGCAGGCTGCGCCGGTAGTTCTGCTCGACGCCGCGCTCCACGCCGTGATCGGCGCCGGTGAAGACCACGTCGACGGCGCCGGGCCGGACCCCGGCCTCGTCGAGCAGCAGCCGCAGCGGTACGCCGGTCCAGTCGGCGGTTCCGACGGCCCCGAGCAGCCAGGGCTGGCTCACGGGGCGCGGTTCCAGCCGGGCGCGGCCGTTGCCGGCGCACTCCAGGGTGACCCGTTGGGTGACGGCCGGGTAGTCGTGCAGATCGGCCGGGTCGAAGCCGAGCGCGTGCCCGACATGGCCCTCCACGGACAGCGTCCAGGGGTCCGGCGGCACATGCGGAATGTCGTAGTGGACCAGGACGTAGTGCAGGCCGGGCGGGGTGACGTCGTAGCGGAGGGCTTCCAGCGGCATGGCGTGATTGCGGGCGGCGAGGGCCAGTTCCTCCGGTGTGATGCCCTCGTCGGGAGCGGCCAGCCGGGCGGGGCCGCTGACGTCGTCGAGCCGCGCCTCCATGTCTTCGATTATCGGCCGCCGGGCGGGGTTCCCGCCCGGCGGCGTGCCCACCCCGTTCTCACCGGAGGCGTGGTTGGGCACCGGCCCGGTGGGGAGGATGAGCCGAATGGAGAGCTTCGGCGCATCGCACCGGGGGGACGGAGCCCCCGACGGCGGCCTGCCGCGGTGGCGGCTGCGCCGGGCGCGGTTCGCGATCGCCGCGGTCTTCGCCGTCCACGGGGCCGTGACCGGGAGCTTCGCCACCCGGGTGCCGTGGATCCAGGAGCACACCGGCATCGGTGCGGGGCAGCTGGGGATCGCGCTGGCCCTGCCCGCGATCGGTGCGTCGGTGTCGATGCCGCTGGCGGGGCGGATCAGCCATCGCTTCGGCGCGCGGGCGGCGCTGCGCGGGCTGCTCGCGCTGTGGACCGGCTCCCTGGCCCTGCCCGCGCTGAGCACCTCGATGCCCGCGCTGTGCTGCGCGCTGTTCGTCTACGGGGCCACGGCGGGGATGGCCGATGTGGCGATGAACGCCCTCGGGGTGGAGACCGAGGAGCGGCTCGGCCGGCCCATCATGTCGGGGCTGCACGGCATGTGGAGCGTCGGCGCCCTGGCCGGTTCGGCCGCGGGGACCGCCGCGGCGCACACCGACGTGGACGCCCGGACCCATCTGGCCGTCGCCGCGGTGGTGCTCACCGCACTCGGGGCCGTGGCCTGTCAGGGGGTGCTCGATCTGCGCAGCGCCCCGGACGAGCATCCGCCGCCGCGCTTCGCGCTGCCCCCGGTCTCGGCGCTGGCCATCGGCGCCGTGGGGTTCTGCGCGGTGTTCGCGGAGGGCGCGAGCCTGGACTGGTCGGCGGTGTATCTGCGGGACGTACTCGGCACCTCGGCCGGGCTCGCGGCGGCCTCGACCACCGCGTTCGCCTGCACCATGGCGGCGGCCCGGCTGGTGGGGGACGCCGTGGTGGGGCGGTTCGGCCCGGTGCGGACGGTACGGGCCGGCGGGGTGCTCGCGACGGCGGGCGGGCTGCTGGTCGTCCTGGCCGCCCACCCGGTGATGGCGCTCGGGGGCTTCGCGCTGATCGGGATGGGCATCGCCGTCGTCGTGCCACTGGCCTTCGCCGCGGCGGGCCGCCGCGGGCCCGCCCCGAGCCAGTCCATCGCGGGCGTCGCGACGATCACCTACACCTCGGGCCTGCTCGCCCCGTCGGCGATCGGGTCGATCGCCGACGCGACCTCCCTGACGGTGTCGTTCGGGCTGGTCACCGTGCTGGCCTCCGGGCTGGTGCTGGGGGCCGGGGTGCTGCGGACGGAGGGGCGCGGCGCGGCGCCGACGGTCCGGGAGGCACCTGCCGAACGGCGGTGATGCGGGCGGGGTCCGGGCCGCCGGGCGCCGAACCGGTCCCCCGGCTACCGGAGACGGGGCACCCGGCACCGGATCAGGGCGAGGGCGGCTGCGTTCCGGGGGCGGGCGTTCCCGGTGTGGACGGCGGCGTCCGCAGGCCGGGTGGCCCCTCGTCCGGCCCTGCGCCGGTGTCCTCCGACCCTGCCCCGGTGTCCTCCGCCGTGTCCGGACCGTGGCCCGGGCCGGCCGACCGCGGGGGCTCGCTCCGGGCGCAGTCGGGGTTGTGGCAGGGCCCCGGGCCCCACACCGGCACGAAGGCGCCCAGAACCTTCCGGCGTCCGCGGATCACCGTGTCGACGGGCTGCCCGCACGCGCTACAGGCCGTCCCCGGTCGGGTTGCGCCCGGCCGCCTGACGTCCCTGGACATGTCTCCACGGTAGATCCGTACGGGCTCCCGCGGCCATCGCGGCCACGGCGCGACGGGCAGGTCGCCCCGCCCACTCGACCGGGCACCCCCACTGCCCGGCCCGTCCGCCCCCGCCGGATCGGCGTGGATCGACGGGGCAGCGGGGCAGCGGGGCAGCGGGGCAGCGGGGCAGCGGGCTGAAGGGTCCTACACCCGCTCCGGCTCCTCGTCGCCCGGCACCGCCGCGTCGAACAGGGCCTTCTCCTGCTTCATGTGAGCCGGGGCGAAGTACCGCAGGGCGTGGTAGCCGGTGAGGACGATGATGGTGCCGAGCGCGATGCCGCTGAGCGAGAACGAGTCGGTGAACTCCAGGGTGACGTTGCCGATGCCCACGATCACTCCGGCCGCGACGGGCACCAGGTTGAGCGGGTTGCCGAAGTCGACCCCGCTCTCGATCCAGATCTTGGCGCCGAGCAGGCCGATCATGCCGTAGAGGATGACGGTGATGCCGCCGAGCACGCCCCCGGGCACGGCCGCGATGACCGCGCCGAACTTCGGGCACAGCCCGAAGAGGATCGCGAAGAGGGCGGCGGCCCAGTAGGCGGCCGTGGAGTAGACGCGGGAGGCGGCCATCACGCCGATGTTCTCGGCGTAGGTGGTGGTCGCGGGGCCGCCGACCGCGGTCGACAGCACGGACGCGGCACCGTCGGCGGCGATGGCCGTGCCCATCCGGTCGTCCAGCGAGTCGCCGGTCATCTCGGCGACCGCCTTCACATGCCCCGCGTTCTCGGCTATCAGGGCGATCACGACCGGCAGGGCGACGAGCACGGCCGACACCTCGAAGCTGGGCGCGTGCAGGGTGGGCAGCCCCACCCAGTCCGCCTGGGCGACGCCGCCGAGGTCGAGCCGCCAGTGGTCGGTGGCCTTGCCGCCGCCGATGGGCGAGTTGATCTGCCCGAAGATCCGGTCCAGCACCCAGGAGAGGACGTAGCCGAAGACCAGCCCCAGGAAGATGGCGATCCGGTTCCAGAAGCCGCGGAGCGCGACCAGGGCGAAGCCGGTGAACAGCAGGGTCGCCAGGGCCGTCCACTGGTCCGTGGGCCAGTAGGTGCCCGCGGCGACCGGGGCCAGGTTGAAGCCGATCAGCATCACGACCGCACCGGTCACCGCGGGCGGCAGCACCGCGTGGATGACCCGGGCCCCCAGTGCCCGTACGGCCATGCCGCAGGCGAACAGCACGGCGCCGACGACGAGCAGCGCGCCGGTGAGGGTGGCGGCGGAGCCGCCCTCCTTCGCGATGATCGCGGCGACCCCGACGAAGGACAGGCTGCTGCCGAGGTAGCTGGGGATCCTCCCGCGGGTGACCAGCAGGAAGAAGATCGTGGCGACGCCGGAGACCATGACGGCGAGGTTCGGGTCGAGGCCCATCAGGACGGGTGCCACGAAGGTCGCGCCGAACATGGCCACCACGTGCTGGGCACCGAGGCCTATGGTGCGCCCCCAGGACAGCCGCTCGTCGGGACGGACCACCGCGCCCGGGGCGGGAGTCCTCCCGTCACCGTGCAGCTTCCAACCCACTCCGAGGCGCATGTGCGAACTCCTGACGTGCCCCTGCGGGCGCTGTGTCGATCCGACCGAAAACGGAGCCACGGTAATTCAGCCGGGCGCGTTCCCCCGCATCGGGCCCGTCTGCGACTCCGGCCACCGCACCGCCCGGGTCACCCCGGGGAACCGGAAGCAGGGCTGGAGGCCCCGGCGGACGGACACGGGACCTCCGCGCCGACGTGCGCCGGAGCCGGGCCGGACAGCGGGCCCCACCCACAGGCCGGCGCGCACGATACCCCCGGTTACGCCGTTCCGGTCACACTGTTCCGTAAGGGCCGTTTCCGCCGGTACGTCCTGTCACCCTGTGCGCATGACGACGACGCGCTTCCCTTCCGCCCCGGCGCTGGACGGGGAGGTCCCTCCGGCGCCGCCCGAGGGGGCCGCCCCGGCCCTGGACGAGGTCGCCGCGCGGATGCGTGTGCTGGACGCGGCGCTGCCGGAGCGGGACGGCGTCGCCGTCTTCAACCGGGTCTATCTGACGGTCACCGAGGAGATCGCCCGGCGCGGGTCCACGGGCTGGTTCCGGACCCCGTTCCTCGCCTCGGAGCTGGCGGCCCGCTTCGCCCGCCGCTATCTGGCGGCGGTGGACGCCGAGACGGCCGGGCTCCGGCCCCCGGCGTGCTGGCGGCCGCTCTTCCGGCACCGCCGTCATCCGGGGGTGCACCCGCTGCAGTTCGCGCTCGCCGGGATCAACGCCCATGTGGGGCACGACCTGGCGCTGGCCGTGGTCGACACCTGCCACACGCTGGACTGCGAACCGGCGGCACTGGAAGCGGACTTCGAACGGGTCGGCGATGTGCTGGAGGCCCTGGAGGAGCGGATCCGGGAGGACCTGATGCCCGGCCCCGACCTGCTGGACATCGCCGACCCGATGACCCATCTGGCCGGGTCGTGGAGTCTGGAGCGGGCCCGCTCCGGAGCCTGGGCGGCCGCCCGGGTGCTGTGGAGCCTGCGTCATCTGGACGAGCTGGCCGAGGAGTTCACCGAACGGATCGACGAAGGGGTGGGCCTGGTCGGGCGCTTCCTGCTGACGCCGCTGCGCTGACCCGCCCGGTCCCGCTGCCCGGAGCCCCCGTGCCCGCTCGGCCCCGGGGCATGGATACGGGCCGCCGCCGCGCCGTTCACGCGGCGGCGGCCCGGGTTCACGGGCGCCGGTGCCGGTCAGTCCTCCGGCAGCTCGACGGGCGCGATCTCGTCGTACACGTCGCCGGGGCCGGGGTTGGTGGCGTCGGTCTCCCCGCCGAAGTGGTGCATCACGCCCCAGACCGCGTTGAGGGCCGTCTGCACCGCGCCCTCGGCCCAGCCGGCCGTCCAGGAGATGTCGTCGCCCGCCAGGAAGATGCCCCGCTTGTCCTCGGGCAGCCGGTCCTGCATGAAGTGGGTGAACAGCCGCCGCTGGTAGCGGTAGTGGCCGGGCAGGTTGGCCTTGAAGGCGCCCATGAAGTAGGGCTCGTTCTCCCAGGACACCGTCACCGGGTTGCCGATGATGTGCTTGCGGATGTCGACCTTCGGATAGATCTCCGACAGCGACTTGAGCATGACCTCCATCCGCTCATTGGCGTTCAGCGGCAGCCACTTGAGGCTGTCGTCGCACCAGGTGTAGGAGAGGCAGATGACGGCGGGCTCGTCCGGCCCGTTGTCCAGCAGGTAGGTGCCGCGGGTCATGCGGTCGGTGAGCGTCATGCTCATCACGTCGCGGCCGGTGTCCTCGTCCTTGTCCAGCCAGAACGGCCGGTCCACCGGGACGAACAGCTTGGAGGACTCCATGTAGTGGGTGCGCTCCACCGCCGTCCAGTGGTCGATGGGGAAGAGCGAGTCATCGCAGTCGATCTTGCTCAGCAGCATCCAGCTCTGCGCGGTGAAGATCGCCGCGCGGTAGGTGCGGATGTCGCCGGTGGCGTCGGTGACGGTGATCCGGTTGCCCGACGTGCGGTGCAGCCGGGTCACGGCGGGGCGCGGGTCCCCGCCGTGCAGCGACTGCAGCGAGGTGCCGTACGGCCAGTGGACGATCTTCTCCGGCTCACGCTCCCACAGCCGCAGCGGGAGCTGCTGGCTGCCGCCGACGATGCCGCGGTGGTCGTCGTCGGCGCCGGTGTAGACGACGCGCAGGATCTCCAGGATGGAGTTGGGGAAGTCGGTGTCCCAGCCGCCGGTGCCGAAGCCGACCTGCCCGAAGATCTCCCGGTGCCGGAAGGACTTGAAGGCCTCCGACTCGCAGAGGAAGCCGTAGAAGGTCTGGTTGTCCAGCTTCTCCACCAACCGGGCCCAGATCTCCCGGATCCGCGGGACGTCGCGCTCGCGCAGCGCCCGCTGCATGTCCGAGAAGTCGGCGCCCTCGTCGAGGCAGGCGTTCCAGGCGTTCATCACCTGGGTGTACACCTCGGGCAGTTCCTCGACCGAGGTGGCGTAGTGGGACTCGCCCTTGAGGTCGACGACGGTCGACGGGGTGTCCGGGGCCAGCGGGTTCGGGAACGGCTTGGTCTCCAGGCCCACCAGGTCGATGTAGTGCTGGAAGGCGGTGGAGGACGGCGGGAAGCGCATGGCGCCCATCTCGGCCGTCAGGTTCTCGTCGCAGCCCTCGAAGCCGACCGTGCGCAGCCGCCCGCCGATCCGGTCCGCCTCGTAGACGACCGGCTTGAGGCCCATCTTCATCAGCTCGTAGGCCGCGATGATGCCGGACAGGCCGCCGCCGATGACCGCGACCTCCGCGCCGTGCTCCGTCGCCGGTATGGAGCCGAGACCGGCCGGGTGGGCCAGGAAGTCGTCGTAGGCGTACGGGAAGTCCGGGCCGAACATGGTGATGGGGGGCTCGGCCTGGGCTTCGGCGTGCTGCTCGTCGTGGACGGCGGTGGGCACCGTGGACGTCATCGGCGGGACTCTCCTACTGCGGGGGGGGGAACGTGCTGGCGGGGGTGGGGGCGGACCGGGTCAGCCGAGCGAGCCGTACAGCTCGGGGCGGCGGTCGCTGAGGTAGGTGTTCTCCGCGCGGGAGGCCTTGAGGAGCTCGGGGTCGACGTCGGCGACGACGAGGTCACCACAGGCGCCGGCCCGGGCGCGGACCGTCCCGTCGGGCGCGGCGAGGCAGCTCAGCCCGGCGAAGTCGAAGTCGCCCTCGGGGCCGCAGCGGTTGGCGTACCCGATGTAGAGCTGGCTCTCCCAGGCGCGGGTGGGCAGCACCGTCTGCGCCACGATCTCGTACGGGCGCATCAGCGCGGTGGGGACGAGCAGCAGCTCGGTGCCGGCCAGGGCGTGCGCCCGGACGTTCTCCGGGAACTCGACGTCGTAGCAGATCAGCAGGCCGACACGGACGCCGTCGAGGTCCGCCTGGACGACCGCCCGGTCGCCGGGGACGAAGGATCCGGTCTCGAAGTCGCCGAAGAGGTGGGTCTTGCGGTAGTTCGCGAGGCGGGTGCCGTCGGCGCCGACCAGCTGGGCCGCGTTGTGCAGGGCGGAGCCACTGCGCTCAGGGTAGCCGTAGACGATGGCCACCCCGTGCTCGGCGGCGATCTCCGCGACGCGCCGGGCGGAGGGGCCGTCGGCCTCCTCGGCGAGGTCCGGCAGGGCGTCGCCGACGGCGTACCCGGTGAGGTACAGCTCGGAGGTGACCAGCAGCCGGGCACCGGCCCCGGCCGCCCGCCGGGCGGCGTCGGAGAGCGCGGCCAGGCTGTCCTCGCGGGTGTGCGGGACGCCGCCGGGGCCTTGGAACAGCGCGATGCGCAGCGGCGCCATGGAACCTCTTCGCTGGGACGTGCGGGACTGTCGGGGTGACGCATCGACGGTACGGTCCGCGTTCACAGCCGGACAAGGCACGTCCATTGCCACTGCCGCACGATCCATTGCGCGCGGGGGCGCCTTGGCGGTGAATCGTTGTGCTACAGCTCGCGCAGCCGTGCGACGACCTCCCGGAGCAGCCCGGCGTCGGGCTGTTCGGCGGGGGTGGTGGCCGCGCCGATCCGGACCAGCCCGGCGTCGACCAGGTCGCCCAGCAGGACCCGGACGACGGTGAGGGGCAGGTCGGCGTCGGCGGCGAGCTCGGCGAGCGGGCGGGAACCGCGCCGGATCAGCTCCAGCAGCGAGGTCCGGGCATGGTCGAGCGCCTGCTCCGGCTCGGCCCCCTCCACGGCCGCGATCGGTGCCATCAGGTCGATGGGACGGTCGGTGTCGGGACGGGTCCGGCCATGGGTCACGGTGTAGGGGCGCACCATGGGCCCGGTCTCGTCCTCGTACCAGTGCGCCGCCCCGTCGTCGGATTCCGTCATCTGCCGGCGGCCTCGGACGCCGAGCGCGCGGGAGCGGTCATGTGGCGGCCGGCCCGCTTGACGAGCAGCGACATCTCGTACCCGAGCTGCCCCACATCGGTCTGCACATCGGCGAGCACCGCCAGGCAGCTGCTGTCACCGGCCTGGGTGACGAAGAGGTACGCGTCCTCCAGCATGACCATGGTCTGCCGCACCGATCCGGCCCCGAACCGTTCGCTCACGCCCTTGGCGAGGCTGTGGAAGCCGGAGCAGACCGCGGCGAGGTGCTCGATGTCCTGGGTGGGCATCCCCTCGGAGGAGCTGGTGGCGAGCCCGTCCGAGGAGAGCAGCACGGCCTGGCGCACATGGTCGGTGCGGGCCACCAGATCGTCGAGCAGCCAGTCGAATTCACCTGCCGTGGCAGGGGTGTTCGGCTTCTCGCCTGTCATTGTTCGCTCCCGTGGTCGGTGTCCGGCTGCTGCGGTTCACTGTCGCGTCCCCGCCTGAGTCCGCGCTGGAAGGCGCCGAAAATCGCGCCCATTTCCTCCGGTGAGACCTCTTCGCCGCTGTCCTCTCCGCCCCGGCCTTCCGTCGTGCTCTCCCCCCGGGATCCCCCCGGCTGCGCCCGGGTGTCGGTGCGCAGCTGGGGTGCCAGGCTGGCCTGGCGGATCCGGGTGGGCAGTTTGCCGGAGCCCGCGCTCCCGGTCCGCTCGGTCGTCGTCCGGGCGGCGTCCGTGGACGCCTCCGCGGCGGGTGCCTCGCGTTGCGGGAGGGGCTCCGGCCTCTTCATACGCCGGGGAAGCCTGTGGTGTTCAACGGCCGGAGCGGCGCCGGGCCCGTCCGTTCCGGACGGCTCGGCGGGCACCGGCCCGGCAGGGGCGGGCGCGTCCGGTGCGGGCTCGGCGGATGCCGGTCCGGCGGCTACGGGCTCGGCGGCTGCGCCGGGGCCTGCGGCCGCGGCGGGCCCGGCGGCCGGTGCCGCATCGCTCCGGTCGTCCCCGTCGGCCGGCTCCGGCACAGCGCGGTCGTCCCCGTCGGCCTGCTTCGGCAGGGCGGCAGGGCCGCCCGGCGTGCGGTCGCCCTCCGAGGCGTTCCCCGCCACGGGCCGGGCCCCCTGCGCGGGCGTGTCCTTCCGGCCGCCCCGCTGCTCGCCCCGGCCCTCCGCGGGCAGCTCGGCGAGGATCGTGTGCGGCAGCAGCACCACGGCCGTGGTGCCACCGTACGGGGACCGGCAGAGGGTGACCCCGATCCCGTGCCGGCCCGCGAGCCGGCCGACCACGTACAGCCCCAGCCGCTCGGCCTGCGCCGGGTCGAAGTCACCGGCCCGCGCCAGGGTGCGGTTGGCCTCCTCCAGCTCGGCGAGGTCCATGCCGAGTCCCCGGTCGTCGATCTCCAGCACGACGCCGTGCCGGGCGTCCCCGAGCCGCATGGTCACCTGGGTGTGGGGCGGCGAGAAGACCGTGGCGTTCTCGATGAGTTCCGCGATCAGGTGCACGACGTCGGCCACGGCCTCGGCGACGACGCCCACCGCCGGCATGGGCGGCACGACCACCCGCGCGTAGTCCTCGATCTCGCCGGCCGCCGCGCCGACCACATCGACCACCGGGACCGGCTTGCGCCACCGGCGGCCGGGGGCCGCACCGGAGAGGATGATCAGGCCTTCGGCATGCCGTCGCATCCGGGTCGTCAGATGGTCGATACGGAAGAGCTCCTGAAGCACATCGGGGTCGTTGGTCCGGCGCTCCAGGGTATCGACGAGCTTCAACTGCCGGTGCACCAGTGCCTGGTTGCGCCGGGCGATGTTCAGCAGCACGGCGAAGACGCCCTTGCGCAGACTCGCCTGCTTGACCGCCGCCTCCACGGCGGCCCGGCGCGCGGTGTTCAGCGCGCTGCCGAGCTGGCCGAGCTCGTCCCTGCCGGCCGTCTCGTCGCCGTAGGACAGCGGCGGGGCCGCGGCCGCGGCGTCGACCTCCTCACCGGCGCTCAACCGGGCCATCACATCGGGGAGCTGACGGGTCGCCAGCACGTCGGCGGCGTCCCGCAGGTCCTCGAGGCGGCGGGCGATCCGGCGGCCGGTGCGGACCGAGAGCCAGAGGGACAGGCCCACCGCGGCCAGCCCGACGCCGCCCGCGACGCCGGCCCGGAGCAGCTCCTCGACGGCGAAGCCCCGGCCGCGGGCCGCGGAGTTCCGGGCGGCGTCGCTGCACAGCAGCATGTAGCGGTCGACCGCGCGGTCCGTGGTGGTGCGCCACGATGCGGCGGCGGCGGCCCTTCCGGCGCGCTCGCGGCCCACCGTCAGCAGGGTGTCCTCGGCGGCGGTGAGGGACCGGTAGGAACGGCTGCGCTCGAACGCGTCGAACATCGCGCGGGAGTCCTCCGGCAGGGCGGGGACATAGGTCCGCTGGAACACCCGCCGGTCCTCGATGGTGGCGGTGAGCTCGTGGTACTGCCGGGCGTCGAACCGTCCGGCGGCCCTCGCCCCCGCCACGAGGGCGTCCTCCCGGGAGACGAACTCCCGCACCCGGACGAGCTCGACGACGACCTGCGCCTCCCGGGCGAGGTGTCCGGCCTGGAGCGCGGTCAGCGAGGACTGGACGGCGAAGGTCGGCTCGACCATCTCGGTGTAGCCGTCGACGGCGCGGTCCCAGCTCACCTTGCGGTCGATCACCCGCGCGCGGAGCGCGGGCAGCTCCTCCACGGCGTCCACCATCGCGCTCAGGGAGGAGCGCTGGCGCTCGGTGAGCCCCTCCACCCGCTCCGGGTGCCCCACGGCGGCCCGCATGGCGTGCACGGCCTCGTCGGTGCGGCGCTGCTGCTTCGTCAGATCGGCCATCCGCATGGTGCCGTTCCGCGCGCCCAGGTACTCGGCGGACAGCCGCCGTTCGACCTGGATCTGGCCGACCGCGGTGTCCACCGGGGTGCCGAACTGCTCGTACACCCCCTGCAGACGGATCAGCGCCCGCAGGTCCCCGGTCATCGTCACCATGGCGAACGTCCACAGACCGAGCAGCGCGGCCGTGGGGATCAGGGTCAGGGTCACGATCCGCGTGCGGATGGTCGGTTGGCCAGAACGCCGGCGCATGATCTCCCCGGGGGCTGGTACGGGTGCGGGAGGCAGGGGGTCCGGGCCTCGGCGATCACTGGGTCACCGTGCCCGGACCCGCACCGTATCCGGCCGGGGAGCAGGGAATATGCGCTGGTGGCGGCCAAAATGACGAACGTCACTCCGGCCCCGGCGACCCCAGGGGCCACTCCGTCACCTCTGTAGGCATTCGCCCCATTCACGACGGGCCCGATCGGGAGGCCGCATCCGAAGCGGGTGCCGGGCCGCCGGTTCGAGCGCCGGAACGGTCTCCCTCGGGGGTGAACGAAGCGATCCGGCGGCCCGGGAAGCCCGGGCAGGCAAGGGCGGGCAGCCCGTCGGAACAGACGGGGGTGAGGCCCGGACGACGGATCAGGACCGTGCCGTCCGGTGAACCGGCAGGCCCGCCTCCCCCGCCGCGTCGAAGCCGTCGTCGACGGCGACCACGTCCCGTCCGGCCGCGTCCAGCAGGGAGGCGGCGATCGCCGCGCGCAGGCCGCCCGCACAGTGCACCCAGACGGTTCCCGGCGGCACCTCGCCCAGGCGGCCGTGGAGTTCGTGGACGGGGATGTGCACCGCGCCGTCGATCCGTCCCTCGGCCCGCTCCGACGCCCGGCGCACATCGAGGACCACCACGTCCTGCGCCCCGCGCGCCCGGAGCGCGGCCAGATCGGCGAAGCCCGCGTGGGGGAAGGACCGTGGCGCCTCGCCGTCGCGCAGCCAGTCGGCGGGCCCGCCGGTGGCGGCCGCCGAGGGTCGGTCGATGCCGACGCGGACCAGTTCGCGCTGGGCGCCGGCGATCTGCTCCGGCGTCTCGGCGAGCAGGGTGACCGGCTTCCCCCAGGGGATCAGCCAGGCCAGATAGGTGGCGAGCTGCCCGTCGCCCTCGAAGTTCAGCGTGCCGGCGACATGGCCGTCGGCGAACGCCACCCGGTTGCGCAGATCGACCACCCACTCCCCGGCGGCCAGCCGGTCCGCGATCAGGGCGGCGTCGGCCGGCCGCGGCGGTGTCAGATCGACCGGAGGAGGCCCTTCCGCGTTGGCCGGGCCCATGTGGGCGTAGTAGGCGGGCACATCGTCCAGGCCTGCCAGCAGGGCGGTGACGAAGCCGTCCACGTCCTCCCGCAGCGCGGCGTTGCGCCGGCGTTCGGCACCGATGGTGGTCTCGTCGCCGGTCACCGGCGAGGAGGAGCAGAAGCTGCCGAAGCCGTGGGTCGGCAGTACGGGCACCTCGTCGGCCAGTTCGTCGGCGAGCCGGTGCGCGGAGGCGTGCTGCGCGCGGGCCAGCTGCTCGGTCAGCCGGGGGTCGACCAGGTCGGTGCGGCCCACGGCACCGATGAGCAGACAGCCGCCGGTGAACGCGGCCACCGCCCGGCCGTCCTCGGAGAGGACGTACGCGGTGTGGTGCGGCGTGTGGCCGGGGGTCGCCAGCGCGCGCAGCTCCAGCCCCGTGTCGACGGCGACGGTGTCCCCGTCGGCGACCGGCTCCCGGGCGTACGCCACCGCGGCCCCCGCGGGCACCAGGTAGCGGGCGCCCGTCGTGCGAGCGAGCTCCAGCCCGCCGGTGACGTAGTCGTTGTGCACATGGGTCTCGGCGACCCAGCCGATCCGCACCCCGCGGCGCGCGGCGGCGGCGATCACCCGGTCGATGTCACGCGGTGGATCGACCGCCACGGCGGTCCGGTGCCCGCCCGCCAGATAGCTGTGGTTGCCCAGCCCCTCGGTCCTCAGCGTGTCGACGAAGTACACGGACGCGGCCCCTTCCCGGCGGATTCCCGTGGCGGATCACCACACCCGCCGGGTATCCCGTGGGACGGCGGCGTACGCGGGGAGGGAAGGATTCCGGGGGCCGGGCCGGCCGGGGGCCGGTCAGGCGGGCGAACCCGAGCTGTAGCGGCGCAGCAGCGGGGAGAGGACGAGCACCGACTTGGTCCGCTCCACGTACGGCTCCCCGGCGATGCGTTCCAGCACCCGCTCGAAGTGGCGCATGTCGGAGGCGAAGACCTGGACGATGGCGTCCGCGTCACCGGTCACGGTCGACGCGGACGCCACCTCCGGGTAGCGCGACAGGCCGCGGTGGATCGACTCGGGCGAGGTGTTCCGACGGCAGTAGATCTCGATGAAGCCCTCGGTCTCCCAGCCGAGCGCGGCCGGGTCGACGCGCACCGTGAAGCCGGTGATGGCTCCTTGCTCCCGCAGCCGGTCCACGCGCCGCTTGACGGCGGGCGCGGACAGGCCGACCTCCGCGCCGATGTCGGCGTAGCTGCGGCGGGCGTCCTCGGCGAGGGCGTGGACGATGCGTTCGTCGAGTTCGTTCAGTCGCACTGCGGGTGGATCACTTCTCTGCTGTGGCCAATCGGGAACGGCGCATGCCGTATCCGAAGTAGAACACAAGCCCGGCGGCCATCCACGCTCCGAAGACCGCCCAGGTCACGGAGTCCAGGCTGAACATGTTGTACACGCAGAAGCCGAAGCCGATCAGCGGCAGCAGCGGGGACAGCGGCACCCGGAAGGTGCGGTCCATCTCCGGCCGGGTGCGGCGCAGCACGATCACCGCGATGTTCACCAGGGCGAAGGCGAAGAGGGTGCCGATGCTGGTGGCGTCGGCCAGCTGGCCGAGCGGGATGGCGGCGGCGAGCACGCCGCAGAACAGCGAGACGATCACGGTGTTCGCGCGCGGGTTGCCGCTCCGCGGGTTGACCTTGGAGAACACCTTCGGCACCAGGCCGTCCCGGGACATCGCGAACAGGATGCGGGTCTGGCCGTAGAGCACGGTCAGGACGACGCTGGCGATGGCGATGACGGCGCCCGCGGCGAGCAGGACGCCCCAGAAGCTCTGCCCGGTGACGTCGTTCATGATCCCGGCGAGGGCGGCCTCGGAGCCCTCGAACTTCTTCCACGGACGGGCGCCGACGGCGACCGCGGCGACCAGGACGTACAGCGCGGTGACGATGATCAGCGACAGCATGATCGCGCGCGGCAGGTCGCGCTTGGGGTCCTTGGCCTCCTCACCGGCGGTGGAGGCGGCGTCGAAGCCGATGTAGGAGAAGAAGAGCGTGGCGCCCGCGGCGCTGACGCCCGCCATGCCGAGCGGCATGAAGGGGGTGTAGTTACCGGCCCGGATGCCGGCGAAGGCCACGGCGCAGAAGAGCACCAGCGCGGCGATCTTCACCGCGACCATGATCGCGTTGGCGCGGGCGGACTCACGGGCACCGCCGAGCAGGAACGCCATGGAGAGCAGCACCACGAGCAGCGCGGGCAGGTTGAATATGCCGCCGTCGCCGGGCGGGGCGGCGAGCGCGTCCGGGATGGTGAAGCCGAGCGTCCCGTTGAGCAGTTCGTTGAGGTACTCGCCCCAGCCGACGGCCACGGCCGCGACGGACACCCCGTACTCGAGGATCAGGCACCAGCCGCAGACCCAGGCGACGAGCTCGCCGAGGGTGGCGTAGGCGTAGGAGTACGAGGAGCCGGAGACCGGGATCGTGCCCGCCAGCTCGGCGTAGGAGAGCGCCGAGAACAGCGCGGTGAGCCCCGCGATGATGAAGGAGATGGTGACCGCGGGGCCGGCCTTCGGCACGGCCTCGCCGAGAACCACGAAGATGCCGGTGCCCAGGGTGGCACCGATGCTGATCATCGTCAGCTGCCACATGCCGAGCGAGCGCCGCAGCGAGCCGCCCTCGCCCTGGCCGCCCTCGGCCACCAGACGTTCTACGGGCTTGCGTCGCACGAGGCGGGCACCGAAGCCTGCGGGCGCCGGCCGCGACGGGTCGCGGTCCGCGGCGGTTGGGGCTGAACCGTGGTCCAACACTTGGGGTGGCTCCTTCATCGCTGCCGGTCAGGCGGCGGCGACCCAGCGGCGGGTCCGTGCGGGCACGGCAGAGGAGCCCGCAGCTGAGAGGAGACCGCCGAGCAGGCGGTCCCCGCCACTCCACGTACAGCGCACGACCCTATGAGGCGGGTACTCCGCCCCGTAATGCACGAACCTTGCGCATTCATGCACCATCGTTGCGCCCAGGTCGCACGCACGGAGAATCGTTGCAGGTCATCGCATGAATCAGCAAATTCGACCGCTCCGCGTCCGGTCCGTCACACAGTGCCGCGAGACCTCCGGAGTGCGCGATTCCGCCCGGGTTTCGGCCCTCTTCGCGAAGCCGTCCGGAGCTTCCGCTTCCGGGGGCGGACGGTCTGCCGACCGCTTGCGGCCGGGCACCGGGCAGCCGGGCCACCGGGCCGGACGCGGGGCGGGGCCACCGCGCCCGGAGCGGTCCCCGTACCTGCCTGCGCCGGGGCGGAACCGGTCCGCGCACCCGCCGGAGCCGGCGCCCCGCGGCGCTGCGCACCGCCCCCGCGTCAGCGTCCGAGCCCCCGGCGGATCGCGGCTTCCACCGGCGAGTGGTCCCCGTCGGCCCGTTCGATGCTCGGGTCCTCCCCCGGCCGGGGAACCAGCGGCGGCTGCGCCATGAAGCGCGGCTCGGTGCCCCGGTGCGCCTGGGCGGCGTGCACCAGGAACGGGTGGCAGAGGTAGACGTCGCCGGCACGGCCGGTGGCCAGGGCGACGGGCCGGTGTTCGGTGGCGGGCACCGCGCGCTGGGCGAGGTCCATGAACGGCAGTCCGGCCTCACCAGCGGGTTCGAGGAGCGCGGCGACATCCAGATGGGAGCCGACGCGGATCCGGGTGGGCGCGTCGTCCTCCCCCACGTCGGACATGAGGAACAGCATCAGCAGCCAGCGGCCCTTGGACGAGACGTTCACCCGGTACGCCAGGTAGTCGGCCGGGTCGTCCCCCGGAAAGCTGGCGTCGATGTGCCAGCCGTCGTCGCCCGGCTCGTCGTCGCTGCGGAACCGCACCGGGAAGGTGCCGAGGACACCGCGCGGCGCCCAGCGCCCCTTTCCGGCGAGGGTGTCGCAGGCGGTGCCGAGCCGTGGCGATTCGGCGGCGGTCCGGAAGGGCTCCTGCCCGTAGAAGCCGAGCCGCACGACCGGCTCCTTCCAGGTCGCCGGATCGTCGGGCTCACCGGCGATGTCCCGCCACATGATCTCCCGGCACTCCGCGGCGACCTCGCGGGAGAACGCCCCCTCCACCCGCAGAAAACCCTGCTCCACGAATGCGGACACAGCGGCATCGTCGATGGTCGATTCATCATCCATCGACTCAGAGTCCCACCGGGGAGGGGCCCGGGCCACTGAATTTCCGGGGCCGGCGCCATCCGCGGGGAAGCCGGAAATCCCGCATTCCGGGGGCAGTTCACCGCAGCACCGGAACCGGGAGCCGAGCCGGCGCCACAGGTGCCCGACGGCCGTTCCGGGGTAGAGGTGACATTCCGACCCGATGAACGGCGGTGACCGATGCACGACGGCTGGCTCGACCCGGAACCCTTCCTCCGGGGTGCCCCCTGGCGATACGAGGGGCGGGTGGTGCGCGCCGACCCCGAGGACCGGCTGCGGCTGCCGCTGGACACCTGGGAGCGGGCGCAGATTCCGGCGGGCGTCCGGCTGGAGTTCACGGCGGACGGGGCGACCGCCGTGGAAGTGCGGTACACGGCAGGGGAACCGGGCCCGGCGGAGGCGCTGCGCGACCCGGCTCCGGCCTTCGAACTCCATCGGTCCGGCGAGGCGCTCGTCCGGTTCCCCGCCCGTCCCTGCGCGGACGCGACCGTGCGCGTGCCGCTGCCCGGCGGCGCTGGCCCCTTCACCCTCCACCTGCCCGAGTCCCTCTCCCCCCGGCTGCTCGGCGTCCGTCCGGCCGCCGGACCGTCCGCGGGCCCGGCCACCGGAACGGTCGCCCCGGCGCCGCCGCGGCCCCGCTGGGCGGTGTACGGCGACTCGATCACCGAGGGCTGGTTCGCGAGCCGCCCCTCCCTGGCCTGGACGGCGGTGGCCGCCCAGGCCCTGGAGCTGGACCACACCAACCTCGGCTACGCGGGCGCGGGCCGCGGCGAGTTGGCCTGCGCCGAACAGCTGGCGGCGCTGCCCGCCGAGGTGCTGACCCTGGCCTTCGGCACCAACTGCTGGTCCGCCGTCCCGCACTCGCCGGACCTGCTCCGCGAGACGACCCGGCTCTTCCTGGCGCTGGTACGCGAGCACCGGCCGGACACCCCGCTGCTCGTGGTGTCCCCGGTGCTCCGCCCCGAGGCCGAGGACCGGCCGAACGACGCCGGGGCCACGCTGTCCGAACTCCGCGCCTCCCTGGAGTCGGCGGTGAGCGAACGCGTCGCGGCCGGCGACAAGCACCTGGCGCTCCTGCCGGGCGCCCCGCTGCTGGGACCGGACCACCTGGTGGACGGGGTGCATCCGAACGACGCCGGGCATGCGCGGCTCGCCGCGGCCGTCGTCACCGCCCTGCGGAACGCGGGCTTCGCACCACCGGTGTGATACCTCGTCCGCCACGGAAGGCGCGGCACGGAAGGCGCGGCATGGAAGGGACGGGCGCGGAAAGGACGCGCAGATACCCGGCGGAGGAGTACGTGCCGGGGCGTCCGCTCCGCACCGCAGCCGGCGGCCGGTCGCGCACCGGGTCGCCGGCCCCCCGGAAATCGGGCGGACCACCGAATGCACCGGCGTCGGAACCCCGGAACCCCGGAATCCCGGAATCCGCGGACGAAAGGCCTGGCGGCGACCGGACACAGCGGAACCGTGCACCGCACCCACCACCACAAAAGCCCCGGACCGCATTTGACGGCCGGGGCTTTTCTCTGCGATATTAAGGGATTCCATGCCCTCAGAACAGAAGGACATGGAAAAGCTTGATGAAGTCATCATATCCGGGCGGGAGCTGAATTGTCAAACGCGGAATTGCAGGACGAGCAGGAATTCCTGAATCTGCTTCATGAACGCCTCGCCGAGCTGCGCGACGGGGCCGAGTCGGCGGTGCGGGAAGCGCTGGCCCCGACCGGCAGCACGTTCCAGGCGCGGATCGAGCGCGATGTGCTGGTGGCCGAGCAGTCCGGGCTGCTGGCCGCCTTCAACTCCGGTGAGCACGGGCTCTGCTTCGGCCGGCTCGCCTTCCGTGACGGCCCGGACCACCACATCGGCCGGATCGGCATCCGGCGCGACGACGCGGACCGCACCCCGCTCGTCCTCGACTGGCGGGCCGACGTGGCGCGCCCGTTCTACCTCGCCACCGGGCACACCCCGATGGGGCTGCGCCGCCGCCGTCACATCACCACCGAAGGGCGGCGGGTCACCGGTCTGCACGACGAGATCCTGGACCTCGCCGACCCCGAGCGCACCGGACACGAGGGCGACGACGACGCCGTGCTGTTCGCGGCCCTGGGCGCGGCGCGCACCGGCCGGATGCAGGACATCGTGCAGACCATCCAGGCCGAGCAGGACCGGATCATCCGGGCCCCGCACCACGGCGCCCTCGTCGTCGAGGGCGGCCCCGGCACCGGGAAGACCGCGGTCGCGCTGCACCGCGCCGCCTTCCTGCTGTACGCGCACCGGGAGCTGCTGGCCCGGCGCGCCGTGCTGGTCGTCGGCCCCAACCCGACGTTCCTGGGCTACATCGCGGCCGTGCTGCCCTCGCTCGGCGAGACGGGCGTCCTGATGGCCACGCCGGGTGAGCTGTTCCCCGGGGTGACCGCGACCGGGACCGACTCCCCCGGGGCCGCCGCGGTGAAGGGCGGCACCGCGATGGCCGACGCGCTGGCGCGCTTCGTCGCGGACCGGCAGCTGCTCCCCGACCCGGAGATCGTGATCGAGCACGACGACGGCGAACTCCGGCTCGACGCCGAACTGGTGTCCCGGGCACGGGAGGCGGCGCGTGCGACCCGGCTGCCGCACAATCTCGCCCGCCCGCACTTCGCGTTCCGCGTCATCGACGCACTGACGGCGCAGCTGACCGAGCGGATCGGCGCCGACCCCTTCGGCGGTCCCAACCTCCTCGGTCCGGACGACATCGCCCAGCTGGGCAAGGCGATCGCCGCGAGCGCCGGCGTCCGGGCCGCCATCGCCGAGCTGTGGCCCATGATCACCCCGCAGCAGCTGGTCGCGGACTTCCTCGCCGATCCGGTCCACCTCCCGGAGGCCGACGCGGACGCGATCCGCCGCACGGGCGGCGCCTGGACCCCGGCGGACGTCCCGCTGCTCGACGAGGCGGCGGAGCTGCTGGGCGAGGACGACTCCGCGGCGCGGGCGCTGGCCGAGGCGGAGCGGCAGGAGCGGATCGCGTACGCCCAGGGGGTGCTCGACCTGTCGTACGGCTCCCGCACCCAGGAGTTCGAGGACCGCGACGACGAGGACTCGGAGGTGCTGGCCGCGCACGACCTGGTCGACGCGGAGCGGCTCGCCGAGCGCCACGAGGAGGCCGACCACCGCAGCGCCGCCGAGCGCGCCGCCGCCGACCGGACCTGGGCGTTCGGCCACATCATCGTCGACGAGGCACAGGAGCTGTCCGCGATGATGTGGCGGCTGCTGATGCGGCGCTGCCCGACCCGTTCGATGACGCTGGTCGGCGACCCGGCGCAGACCGCGGAGCCCGGTGGCTGCGGGTCCTGGGAGGCGATCCTCGCACCGTATGTGGGTGACCGCTGGGAGCACGTCCGGCTGGGCGTCAACTACCGTACGCCCGCCCGGGTCATGGAGGTCGCGGCCGAGGTGGCCCGGGCGGCGGACCCGTCCTTCGAGCCGCCGCGCTCCATCCGGTCCACGGACGCCCGCCCCTGGGCGGTGCACGCGGAGGACCTGCCGCGCGCGGCCGCCGAGGCCGTGGCGCGGGAGCGCCGCGCCGAGGGACGGACCGCCGTGATCGCACCGGCGGACCGGATCGCCGCGCTGGCGGCCGCCCTGCCGGACGCGTCGTCGGGCCCGGTGCCCGATCTGACCAGCCCGGTCGTCCTGCTCGACCCGCGGCAGGCCAAGGGGCTGGAGTTCGACACGGTGATCGTGGCGGAGCCGGCCGAGTTCGGGGTGAACGACCTGTACGTCGCGCTCACCCGGGCGACCCAGCGGCTGGGCGTCGTGCACACGGCGGCGCTGCCACCGGGCATGACGGGGCTGCCGGCCCCGGACCGTCCGGTGGACACCGGCGCCGCCGTCCACTGATCCGCCCCTGCCGATCCAGCGCTGACGTTCCGCCACGACCGGCCGTCGTCCCGGGCCGGCGACCGGCGACCGGCAGCAGTGCCGCCGGGTCGGGCGGGGCTGTCTCCTCCCCGCCCGGCCCGGCGGCCCGCGGCGGGAGGACCGGACACACCGCCCACGGACGCCCGAAGGGCGGGTGGCCTGCCGGTCGGCAGGCCACCCGCCCTTCGGGCAGCGGAACGGAGTGTCAGCTCCAGCTGGCGTGCAGCGGCTTGCCCTCGGCGTAGCCCGCAGCGCTCTGGACGCCCACGACGGCGCGCTCGTGGAACTCCTCCAGCGAGTCCGCGCCCGCGTAGGTGCAGGAGCTGCGGACGCCGGCGATGATCGAGTCGATGAGGTCCTCGACCCCGGGACGCGCCGGGTCCAGGAACATCCGGGACGTCGAGATGCCCTCCTCGAACAGGCCCTTGCGCGCCCGGTCGTAGGAGGACTCCTCGCTGGTGCGGTTCCGGACGGCGCGCGCGGAGGCCATGCCGAAGCTCTCCTTGTACGGGCGGCCGTCGGCGGTGTGCTGGAGGTCGCCGGGCGACTCGTAGGTCCCGGCGAACCAGGAACCGACCATCACGTTGGACGCGCCCGCGGCCAGCGCCATCGCGACGTCCCTCGGGTGCCGGACCCCGCCGTCCGCCCAGACGTGCTTGCCGAGCCGCCGCGCCTCGGCGGCGCACTCCAGCACGGCGGAGAACTGCGGCCGGCCGACGCCGGTCATCATCCGGGTGGTGCACATGGCGCCCGGTCCGACCCCGACCTTGACGATGTCCGCGCCGGCCGCGACCAGGTCGCGGACGCCCTCGGCGGCCACGACGTTGCCCGCCACGACCGGCACCTGCGGGTCGAGGCCGCGCACCGCCTTCAGCGCGGCGATCATCGACTCCTGGTGGCCGTGGGCGGTGTCGACGACGAGCGTGTCCACCCCGGCCTCGAGCAGCGCCTTGGCACGCCCGGCGACATCGCCGTTCACGCCGACCGCGGCGGCGATCCGCAGCTTGCCGTCGGCGTCCGTGGCCGGGGTGTACAGGGTGGCCCGGAGCGCGCCCTTGCGGGTGAGGATGCCGACGAGCCGGCCGTCCCGGTCGACGGCGGGCGCGAGCTTGCGGTGCGCGGCATCGAGACGGTTGAACGCCTCGCGCGGGTCGATGTCCGCGTCGAGTACCAGCAGTTCCCGGGACATGACCTCGGACAGCTGGGTGAAGCGGTCGACGCCGGTGAGGTCCGACTCGGTCACCACGCCGACGGGCCGGCCGTCCTCGACGACGACGCCCGCGCCGTGCGCCCGCTTGGGGAGCAGGGCCAGGCCGTCGGCGACGGTCGCGGTCGGAGCGAGCACGATCGGGGTGTCCAGCACGTGATGGCGCTGCTTGACCCAGCCGATGACGTCGGTGACGACATCGAGCGGGATGTCCTGCGGGATCACCACGAGCCCGCCGCGCCGGGCGACGGTCTCGGCCATCCGGCGGCCGGCGATCGCGGTCATGTTGGCGACCACGAGCGGAATGGTGGTCCCGGTGCCGTCGGGCGCGGACAGGTCCACGGCCTGGCGGGACCCCACGGAGGAGCGGCTCGGCACCATGAAGACGTCGTCGTACGTCAGGTCGTACGGCGGCTTCTGATCATTGAGGAAACGCATGCTAACTCTCTCACCTGCGATGTTACGTGCTTGGCCGGTGGGGAGTCAGGACCGTATCCGGAGCGGACCGGGCTGCGGCTCCTCGACCATCATCGCTGATGGCACCCGGCCGAGGCGAACATCCGCACCGTTCTCTGTACCTTCCCCCAGCGGCGCCGCTCGCCCGCTCGCCGGGTCCTGTGGCTTCCGCCAATTGCAGCGTCCGGCGGAGGGCCGCGGAGGGCTCCGTTCCGGCCTCGGGTCCCGGTCCGGTCACGGACGCCGGGCTACTGGCCAGAACTCTTGTCCGGGCCCCATGAAGCCTCTACTGTCCGCGAGATCTCCACCCGGAGAACCCGATCCATCCACACGGCGGCGCCCGTACGACGGAGAACCCGGATGACATCTCTGACCATACCGGTCATGCTCACCTTTGGAATCTTCCTCCTCGCCATGGTCATGGTGGGCATCTGGACGTACCAGGAGACGAGCAGTTTCTCCGAGTTCGCTCTCGGCGGGCGCCGCCTGCCCGCACCGGTGGCCGCTCTCTCCGCGGGGGCCAGCGACATGTCCGGCTGGCTGTTCCTGGGGCTGCCCGGGGCCGTGTACGCGACGGGCGTCGGTGCCACCTGGATCGCCGTCGGCCTGGCCCTCGGCACCTATCTCAACTGGCGGCTCGTCGCCCCGCGGCTGCGCACCTACACCGAACGGGCCGCCGACTCGGTGACCCTGTCGGCGTATCTGGAGGAGCGGTTCGAGGACGGCAGCCGGATGCTGCGTCTCCTCTCGGCGACCGTCGTGGTGGTGTTCTTCACCGTCTATGTGGCGAGCGGACTGCTCGCCGGGGGCGTGCTGTTCGAGGAGATCTTCGGCGGCGGTTTCGAAGTCGCGCTCACCACCTTCGCCGTGGTGATCGTGGCCTACACCTTCCTCGGCGGCTTCCGGGCGGTGAGTGTCACGCACTCGGTGCAGGCCACCTGGATGTGCCTGGCGGCGATCGCCCTGCCGGTGATCGCCATCGGTGCGCTCGGCGGCTACGACGCCGTCCGTGACGCGGTGGCCGGCCGGAGCCCGTCCCTGCTGGACATGAGTGCCAAGGCGGGCTTCGAGGACGGCCTGTGGACGTCCGGCCAACCGCTCGGCGCGGTCGCCGTGATCTCGCTGCTGGCCTGGGGGCTCGGCTACTTCGGGCAGCCCCACATCCTGGTCCGCTTCATGAGCATCCGCAGCACCCGGGACATCCCGCGGGCCCGGCGCATCGGGGTGACCTGGGTGGTCGTCACGCTGGCCGGCGCGTCACTGGTCGGGCTGGTGGGCATCGCGGCGCTGGACGAGCCGCTGGACAACCCCGAGACGATCTTCATTGCGCTCACCGCCCAGCTGGTCAACCCGTGGATCGCGGGCCTGCTGCTGGTGGCGGTGCTCGCCGCGATCAAGTCCACCGCGGACAGCCAGCTGCTGGTCTCCGCGACCACGCTCACCGAGGACTTCTACCGGGCGTTCTTCAACCGGCGGGCCTCCGAGGCGTCGCTGCTGCTGGTGGGCCGGGCCACGGTGGTGGTCGTGGCCGTCGTCGCCTACGCCATCGCCCTCAGCGGCGGCGCCGTGCTCGACATCGTCGCGTACGCCTGGGCGGGCTTCGGCTCGGCCTTCGGCCCGGTGATCCTGCTGTCGCTGTACTGGCCCCGGATGACCCGGGCCGGGGCGATGGCGGGCATCGTGACGGGCGCGCTCACCGTCGTGCTGTGGAAGCAGATCGACCCGCTGCTGGGCCCGTTGCGGACCGGCATCTACGAGATGGTGCCCGGGGTGCTCGCCGCCACGGCCGCCGCGCTGTTCTTCGGCCGGTTCGTCGGCCGGCCCCCGCTGCGAGACTGGTCGGGCCCGATGGACATACAGAACGACCCCCAGGCCACCGAGGCCGGTCCGAGCGTGTTCCAGCGGTAGTTCCCGGCCGCCGCGCGCACGGCGAGAGCATGTGCCGGGCAGCCGCACCCCGGCCCCCGCTTCGGGTCGGGACCAGGACCGGGATGACGAACGACGGCAACAGTGACGACGGCACGACCGCATGCCGCACAGGCCCCGACGGCCGCGGAACGGCGCGGGCGGCCACCGACCCGGCCGGGCGCGAGCGCTGTCCGGCCGGCCGGTCACACCACCGGAAGTCCGACTGCAGCTCCGCCGCACCGCCACCCGGCCTGAAGCCCGGCACGTACGATGCGCCGCCGGAGGTGGTGTGCCCATGAGGACCGCAAGTGGCGGCCAGGTGCTGGTGATCGATGACGACGCGGCCATCCGGCGTTCCCTGGAGCGCGGGCTGCGGCTCAACGGCTTCGCCGTGAGCCTGGCGGACGGCGGGCACGCCGCACTCGCCGAGCTGCGCGCGGATGTCCCCGACGTGGTGGTCCTGGACATCTCGATGCCGGACCTGAGTGGGATCGAGGTGTGCCGCGCGCTGCGCGCGGACGGCAACGACATACCCGTGCTGATGCTCTCGGCCCTCGACGAGGTCTCCGACCGGGTCGCGGGACTGCAGGCCGGCGGCGACGACTACCTCGTCAAGCCCTTCGCCCTGCAGGAGCTGGTCCTGCGGCTGCACGCCCTGCTGCGGCGCCGTCCCCCGGCTGCCACCGACCGGGTACGGGTGGGCGCGCTGGAGATCCGCCCGGAAGCGCACGAGGCGCTGCTGGACGGCACGCCGCTCCGGCTCACCCGGCGCGAGTTCGAGCTGCTGGCGGTGCTGGCCCGCAACGCCGGGCTCGTCCTCACCCGTGACCAGTTGCTGGACCGGGTCTGGGGCTACGACTTCGAGGTGCGGACGGACGCCGTCGACACGTTCGTCAGCTATCTGCGGCGCAAGCTGGAGGCGGACGGGCGGCCCCGGATGCTGCACACGGTGCGCGGCGTCGGCTTCGTCCTGCGGGAGGGCCAGGACGCCCCGACGCCGGGCGGACGCGCGTCATGAGGCTCGCCACGAGGATCGCCCTCGCGGTGGGCATCACCGTGCCCGTGCTGGTACTCGCCTCGGGCTGGCTGCTGCTCCAGCTCGTCTCGGCCGACCTGCGCGCTGAGCAGGACGCACGGCTGCGGCGCAGCGCAACGGCCGTGACCCCGGACGCCCTGGCGCTGCTGCGCGCCACCGCGGCCCAGCGGCCCGAGGCCGTGGAACAGAAGCGCGAGCGGCGACTTCTGGGCTCCGCACTGGATGTGGGCATCCGGCTCACCGGCCCCGAGGGCACCGTGCTCGCCGGTCCCCAGCCCGATACGTCCGCACCGCTCCCGGAGACAGCCGGACGGCCGGTCACCGTACGCGGGAACGGCGAGCGGTGGCGGGCCGTCTCCATCCCGGTGTCGGTACCGGCGTCGGCATCGCGCGGCAGGCCCGCCGCCCGTGGCACGCTGTGGCTGTTCTCCCCCGAAACCACGAGCCGGGCCGAACTGGCACTCGTGCGGCGCCGGGTGCTGACCGTGGCGCTACTGGCCGCCCCGCTCGGGGCGGCGCTGGCCTGGGCCGCGGCCTCGGGTGCGGCGCGGCCGCTGCGTCGCCTGCAGCACCGTACGAACGGCCTCGACCCCCGCACCAGCGCCGCTCGGCTGGACCACCGGCGGACCGGGATCACCGAGGTCGATGACCTGGCCGGCACGCTCCGCACCGTACTGGCCCGCTACGACCAGCAGGCCGCGCGCACCGCGGAGGCTCTGGAGACGGCCCGTTCGTTCGCGGCGGCCGCCGCGCACGAACTGCGCACGCCCCTCATGAGCATGCGGACCAATCTGGACATCCTCACCGAGCACCCCGATCTGGCGGGCGCCGACCGAGCCGATGTGCTGTCCGACCTCGGGCTGGAACACGAGCGGCTGCTGCGGCTGTTGGTGATGCTCAGGGCGCTGACGCACGGTGACCTTGTCGAGGCGGAGGACTTCGGCCCCGTGGACCTCGCCGAGGTGGTGGAGGCTGCGGCCGCCGGTCTGCGCCGCAGCCACCCCGGAACCGAGGTGTCGGTGGCCGGCACCCCGGGGCTGCAGGTGCACGGCTGGGAACAGGGGCTGCGCTCGGTGGTCGACAACCTGCTGGCCAACGGGCGGGTGCACGGAACCCGGGACGGCGAACCGGCCCGCATCGACGTGGCCCTGGGCCCCGGACGGTCACCGGACGGGACCCCGGCCGCGGTGCTCACCGTGGACGACCGGGGGCCGGGCATCCCCCCGGAGCTGCGTGAGGAGGTCTTCCAACGGTTCCGCCGCCGACCGGAGAGCCCCGGTTCTGGCCTCGGGCTGACTCTGGTCGCGCAGCAGATCGCCCTGCACCACGGCACCGTCACGGTGACGGACCGGCCGGACGGACTGCCGGGTGCCCGCATCGAGGTCCGTCTTCCGACGATGCCGGGGCCGGGCGGGGACGACGGGGACACGACGGCCACCCTGCTGCTGCGCCGGGACTGGCTCTCCCGGCCCGGACTGCCCGCGGAGCAGGGGGAGTCCGGGCCACAGAGTTTCCACAAGGAGCCCGCCTAGCTTCCTTCTTCGACAGGCCCCGGCCCTACGGAAGGAAGACACCATGCAACGTGGAAAGAGCGTCGTCGTGGCTCTCGGCGCCACAGCCGCCCTGCTCGGACCGGTGGGCATCGCCATCGCGGACGGCAGCACTCCGGGCTCCGCCCCCTCGTCGGCCTCCTCCTCCGCACCGGCCCAGGACGGCCGGGGGAAGGGCGCCGGGCCGGAGACGGGTCACAGGCAGCAGGGCCAGGGCAAGAAGCACCGCGGCCAGCAGGCACACGGGAAGAAGCGGAACGGCGCCCGCCGACTGTGCAAACGGGCTCCCCGGATCGAGCAGCGGATCGAGCGGGTTCTGCGGCGGCTGAAGGGCGGCCCCGAGGTCCGCGGCTCGGTCGCCCGGCTCACTGCGCGGGCCGAGAAGGCCAAGAAGGCGGACAACACCGAGATCGCCACCTTCCTCAACCACAAGCTCACGTTCCGCAAGTCCCTCGTCCAAACCCTGGAGAAGCGGCAGAAGGACCTCGCCGAGGTCGAGAAGTGGTGCGCCGCGCGGAGCAAGGGCTCCGGGGCATGACGGGCCGGCTGCGCCTCACCACCGCGGCCGTGCTGTGCACCGCGCTGGCCACTGGCTGCGGCGGCGCGACGGGCGGTCAGGACGACGCCGAGAGGGCCGGCACTTCCTCCCGGAGCACCCCGTCGGCCACGGCTCCGGCCCCGTCCGCCTCCGAACTGGACAGGCTCACCCAGCTCGTGGACCGGGCCGAGTCCGCCGCGAAGGCAGCGGAATCCGACACCGAGAACGACAAGTGATCACAGGGGCCCGGCCGGTTCCGGAATGATTCCGGCACCGGCCGGTCCGCCGGTTGTCCCGAGCGACCATGCTGATCCCGCAGCTCCACGAAGCACGGGTTCGGCGATCCCTTCGCCGAACCCGTTTCGTCGCTCCCGCTGCGGCGTGGACTGCCCCCGAAGCTCGCCCCGTCGGCGATGATCGGCATCACGCGTCCCGGCCGAGAGGCCGAAGGCCGGTGCAGCAGGCCTCAGCACCCCGCCGGAACGGACTCCGGACGAACCGGATTCCGGCACCGGCGCTCCCGACAGATCCCCGGCAGGGAGAGTTCTCAGTCGTCCGGGTCGCCCCGGTCGAGCGCCGACCGCGGTCCCGGGCCGGTCTCGGTCAGCAGGAAGTCCGCGGCCGCCGTGTCCGTGACCAGGCTGGTGACCAGCCCGGAACGCAGGACGGCGCCGATCGCGGCCGCCTTGCGCTGCCCGCCCGCGATGGCCACGACCTCCGGGATGCGGCGCAGCCGGTCGGCCTCCACGGTGATGCAGCGCTCCCCCAGGTCGCGCCCGATGCGGCGGCCCTCGGAGTCGAAGAGGTGGGCGGACATCTCGGCGGCGGCGCCGAGCGAGGCGTAGTGCTCCCGCTCGTCCTCGCTGAGCATGTCGTAGACCGTGGAGATGCCCGGGTCCCAGGAGCCGATGGAGACGCAGGCGACGGTGACCTTGTCGAAGTACTCGAAGGCGCGGGCGATCCCGGTCTGGCCGCGGAGTGCGGCGGCTGTGGCCGGGTCCGGCAGCAGCATCGGCGCGTAGATGGGGTGCGCCTCGCCGCCGGAGACGGCCGCGGCGCGGCGGACGGCCTCGACCGATCCGCGTTCGGCGGTGCCCGCGTCGTAGACCCCGGTGAGCTGGACGACCGTGCAGGGCGGCAGCCGGTTCAGCGCCGCGGCCATGTGGATCGTGGAACGGCCCCAGGCGAGGCCGAGGACGTCGCCCTCGGTCACCAGCTCGCCGAGCAGGTCGGCGGCGACCTCGCCGAGGTTCTCCGGGTCCGCGGCGTCGGCCGAGGCATCCGCCGGCGACTCGACGACGACCGCGTGCCGCAGACCGTAGCGGGCGCGGAGCGCGTCGGAGCGCTCGGCGTCCAGTTCCGCGGGCACCCGGATCTCGATGCGCACGAGGTCGCGTTCCAACGCGGTTTCCAGGACCCGGGCCACCTTGAAGCGGCTGACGCCGAACTCCTCGGCAATCTGGATCTTGGACTTGCCCTCGAGGTAGAAGCGGCGGGCCATGGCCGCCGCCTGCACCAGCTCCGCGGGTCCCATCCGCATGGCTGACCGGCCCGTCGACACCGCTATCTCCTTAGCCTCACTGTTCTCCGCTCCCGGCCAGTGCCGGGAGCTTTCCTGCTCATCCTGTCAGAAGCCGCGGTTGTCGATCAGCCCTTGCCCCCCGCGTTCACCGAGCGGACGCTCAGTGGTTGCACGCCCACGCGGCCGCGGCGGTGGTCTCCTCCGCCTGTGCCCGCAGAGAGCGTACGGCGGCGGCCGGGTCGTCCGTGCCGTAGACGGCGGACCCGGCGACGAAGACATCCGCGCCGGCCTCCGCGCACCGCTCGATGGTGGCCGCCGAGACACCGCCGTCGACCTGCAGCCACAGCTCCAGCCCGTGCTTGGCGATGAGTTCCCGGGTGCGGCGGATCTTCGGCAGCATGATGTCGAGGAACGCCTGACCACCGAAGCCGGGCTCGACCGTCATGATCAGCAGCATATCCAGCTCGGGGAGCAGATCCTCGTACGGCTCTATCGGGGTGGCCGGCTTGAGCGCCATCGAGGCGCGTGCCCCCTTGGCCCGGATCTCCCGCGCCAGCCGTACCGGCGCGGCGGCGGTCTCGGCGTGGAAGGTGACGGACCCCGCCCCGGCCTCGACGTACTGGGGCGCCCAGCGGTCCGGCTCCTCGATCATGAGGTGGCAGTCCAGCGGGATGTCGGTCGACCGGGCCAGCGACTCGACGATGGGGGCGCCGAGCGTCAGATTGGGCACGAAGTGGTTGTCCATGACGTCGACGTGGAGCCAGTCGGCACCGTCGACGGCCTTCGCCTCCTCCGCCAGGCGCGAAAAGTCGGCGGAGAGGATACTGGGGTTGATCTGAACGGCCATGGCACAAGCCTGCCATGGCCGACGGCTGTCGGTTGACCGGAATGGACGGCATTCCGGGTCCACCGGGCCGAACCGCCTCGGGATCGATCGCGGCGCTCCGGACGGACGCCCGCCGGCGATGGGGGTCTGATGTCGGACGGACGGCGTCGGGGTGTGGCCTGGCTGGTCTGCGGACGGCGGACGAAGTGGCTGGTCCTGCTGGTCTGGGTCCTGGTGATCTTCGCGCTGGCGCCGCTGGCGCAGAAGCTCGGCGGCGCGCAGGACAACGACGCCACCTCCTGGCTCCCCGGGAGCGCGGAGTCCACCCAGGTCCTGCAGATCTCCAGAGAATTCCGGCCGGAGACGGTGCCGGCGGTCGTGATCTACGAGCGGCCGGGCGGCCTCACCGCCCAGGACCGGCACACCATCGCCGACGACGCCGAGCAGATCAAACCGCTCCGCGAGCACGGAATCCGTGGGGCGGAGACCCGCGGCCCGTTCTACAACAGCGCGCAGGATCCCCGTGCGGCACTGATCCTGATCCCCGTCACGGTGGACGAGCGGGGCTGGGACGAGCTGTCCGCGGCGGTCGACACCATCCGGGACGAGACCGGTTCGGGTGACGGGCTCAAGGTGTACATCACCGGCCCGGCCGGCACCTCCGCCGACTTCGCGAAGACGTTCGAGGGCATCGACTCGACGCTGCTGGTGGCGGCCCTCGGCGTGGTCATCGTGGCGCTGCTGATCACCTACCGCAGCCCCACGCTGCTGCTGGTGCCGGTGCTGTCGGTGGTCGGTGCCCTGCTGACCGCCCAGGCCATCATCTATCTGCTCGCCGAGTACGCCGGGCTGACGGTGAACGGGCAGAGCGCGGGCATCCTGACGGTGCTGGTCTTCGGTGCGGGTACCGACTACGCCCTGCTGCTGGTCGCCCGCTACCGGGAGGAGCTGCGCCGGCACGAGGACCGCCACGAGGCGATGGCGCTGGCGCTGCACCGCGCCGGGCCGGCCGTGCTGGCCAGCGGCGCCACCGTCGGCATGGGCATGCTCGTACTGCTCGTCGCCGAGATGAACTCGACCAGCGGGCTGGGCCCGGTCTGCGCCATCGGGGTGCTCGTCGCGGTGCTGGCGATGGTGACGCTGTTCCCGGCGCTGCTGGTGATCCTGGGCCGGTGGATCTTCTGGCCGGTGGTCCCGCACTTCGGCTCGGCCGAACCCACCGAGCAGGGCTTCTGGGCCCGGATCGGCGGGCGGATCGCCCGCCGGCCGCGGGCCGTCTGGGTGACCACCGCCGTCATTCTGGCCGCGCTCTCCTTCGGCATGCTGGGGCTGCGCGCCGCGGGCATCAGCAATGCCGACGCGTTCACCGAGACGAAGGAGTCCATCACCGGCCAGCAGGTGTCCGAGCGGTACTTCCCGGCGGGCAGCGGCGATCCGCTGCTGATCGTGGCCGACCAGGGGGCCGCCCGGGAGGTCGGACGGGTGGTCGCGGGGACGCCCGGGGTGGTGCCGCAGTCGCTCGGTGTCCCTCCGGGCTCCGCGCCCGAGCACGAGGGCCGGGTGCTGTTCGAGGCGACCATGACGGATCCGGCCGACAGCGGGGCGGCGAAGGACACCGTCGAACGGGTCCGGGACGCGGTCCACGCCGTGCCCGGCGCCGACGCCAAGGTCGGCGGCGGCACGGCCGCCCTGCTGGACGCCGACACGGCCTCGACCCGCGACAACATCGTGGTGATCCCGCTGGTGCTGCTCGTGGTCCTGATCATCCTGACGATGCTGCTGAGAGCCCTGGTGGCACCGCTGGTCCTGATCGCCACCGTGGTGCTCTCCTACGCCACCGCGCTCGGCATCAGCGCCCTCGCCTTCCGCCATGTCTTCGACTACGCGGGCGAGGACACGGCGTTCCCGCTCTTCGTCTTCGTGTTCCTGGTCGCGCTGGGCATCGACTACAACATCTTCCTGTCCACCCGGGTGCGCGAGGAGTCGTTCCGGCAGGGCACCCGCCGGGGCACCCTCACCGCCCTGGCCGCGACCGGCGCCGTGATCACCTCGGCCGGTCTGGTCCTCGCCGGTACGTTCGCGGCGCTCGGCACGCTGCCGCTGACCGGCTTCTCCGAGATCGGCTTCGCCGTCGCCGTCGGCGTCCTGCTGGACACCTTCATCGTGCGGTCGGTGCTGGTCACCGCGCTGTTCCTGGACATCGGGCCCCGCATGTGGTGGCCGCACCGGCTCGCCCGGGAGGACGGCCCGCCGCGGGCCGGGAGCCCGCCCGCGCAGCCGGTGCCGTGAGCGCGACGGGCCGCCGCTGCGGGCGGTCCGGCCCGCCCGGCCGGGCCCGGTGCCCGGTCACCGCACCTTGCTGTACGTCCTGACCAGCACGCCGTTGTCGAAGGTCCGGACCGACTCCAGCGCGAACTCCCTGGCGCCGAAGTCCGCGCCGAACATGGGCATCCCCGAACCGTAGACCAGCGGGTAGGTCTTGATCACCAGCTCGTCGATCTCGTCGAGCAGTTCGCCCGCGAGCTGCGAGCCCCCGCAGAGCCAGATGCCCAGCCCGGCGCCCTCGGCCTTGAGTTCACGGATGCGGCCGACCAGATCGTCGGAGATGAGCTCCACGTTCGGGTCGGGGGACGCCTTCAGGGTCCGGGACGCCACGTATTCACGCATCTGGCCGTACGGGCTGGTGATGCCGGCGTCCAGCGCGATCCGGTAGCTGGCGCGCCCCTGGACGACCGTGTCGAACGCGCGGTTCTCCAGATCGTGGAGGCCCAGCGCCCGGCGGCCCTCGACCGAGATGGTCTCCGGGTACTCGGCCTTCAGGTACTCCAGGAACTCCTCGTTCACGAACCGGAACATCGAGGTGGCGTCGCCGCCCGGGTCGCCGATGAAGCCGTCGATCGAACAGGCGACGAAATAGGTGAGCTTGCGCAAAGAGGCCTTCTTCCGTGGACGCATGAGGACGCGGCGGCGGGTCGTGGCACGGAGACCCGCGAACCAACCACTTCACCTATAGTGCTTCATGTGTAGTGGTTGAGCAACCCCTTTTCCCGCACGGCAGATCGAGGAGAGATACGCATGGTCAGGAACCCGGAGCGCAGGACGGCACTCATCGACGCGGCGATCGACGTGCTGGCGGACGAGGGCGCACGCGGGCTCACCTTCCGCGCCGTCGACGCCCGGGCCGGTGTCCCGGTCGGCACGGCATCCAACTACTTCGCCAGCCGGGACGACCTGTTCACCCAGGCGGGCGCCCGGATCCACGTCCGGATGACACCGGAGCCGACGGCGGTCGAGACGGCGATGCGCCCGGCGCCGTCACGCGAGCTGGTGACCGAGCTGATGCGGTGGCTGGTGCAACGGATGACCGACGACCGCACCGGCTATCTGGCCATGCTGGAACTGCGCCTGGAGGCCACCCGCCGGCCGGCCCTCCGGGAACAGCTGACCCGCACCATCCGGGCGGGCTACGACGAGAGCCTGGCCTTCCACCTGGACGCCGGACTGCCCGGCGACGCCGACACCTTCCTGGTGCTCTATCTGGCCATGACCGGCGTGCTGCTGGAGCACCTCACCCTGCCCGGGATGCTCTCCGACATCGCCCTGGAGCGGATGGTGGAGACCGTGGTCACGGGGATCCTTCCGGCACGGTGAGCACGCCGCCGCCCGACACCACGACAGAGGCGGGGCGGCGGCCGAGGAATGACGACGGATCAGGCCGTACGGCGGAGCAGCGCCAGATACATCGCGTCCGTGCCGTGCAGATGCGGCCAGAGCTGGACGTCCGGACCGTCGCCCAGGGCGGGCACCCCGGGCATCAGCGGCCGGGCGTCGATCCACTCCGCGGACACCGCGGTGCCCCCGCGGCCCTTGAGGACGTCGTCGACCACGGCGCGGGTCTCCGCCAGGTGCGGGGAGCAGGTGGCGTACCCGACCACGCCGCCGACCCGTACGGCGGCCAGCGCCTCGCGCAGCAGCCCGCGCTGGAGCGGCGCGAAGCCGTCGAGGTCCTCGGGACGGCGGCGCCAGCGGGCCTCCGGCCTGCGGCGCAGCGCGCCCAGACCGGTGCACGGCACGTCCACCAGCACCCGGTCGAAGGTCCCCGCCCGCCACGGCGGGCGGGTGCCATCCGCGGCGATCACCTGGTACGGCCCCGGGTTGCCCGCCAGCGCCCGCTCGACCAGCCGGGCCCGGTGCGGCTGCTTCTCGGCGGCCAGCAGCGTGGCGCCCCGCTGTGCGGCCAGCGCGCCGAGCAGCGCGGCCTTGCCGCCGGGGCCCGCGCAGCCGTCGAGCCAGCGGGCGTCGGATCCGTCCAGGGGCGCCAGCGCCAGCGCCGCGGCGACCAGCTGGCTGCCCTCGTCCTGCACTCCGGCCCGCCCGTCGCGGACCGCGTCGAGGGCGCCCGGCTCCCCGCCCTCGGCCAGCCGCACCGCGTACGGGGACCAGCGCCCGGGCAGCGCGGAGTCCTCCCCGACGGCGGCCACGAGCTCCTCGGTCGTGGAGCGTCCGGGCCGGGCCACCAGCGTCACCTCGGGGCGCTCGTTGTCGGCCTCCAGCAGGTCCTCGATCCCGGCCCGGCCACCGCCGAGCGCGTCCCAGAGCGCGGAGACGATCCAGCGGGGGTGGGAGTGGACGATGCCGAGGTGGTCCTCGGGGTCGTCGTCGTACGGCGGGGCGACCCGGTCCAGCCAGCCGTCGAGGTCGTCGGCGGCGATCCGGCGGAGCACGGCGTTCACGAACTTCGCCCGCCCGTCGCCGAGCACGACCCGGGCCAGTTCCACACTCGACGACACCGCCGCGTGCGTGGGGATCCGGGTCCCCAGCAGCTGGTGCGCCCCGAGGCTGAGCACGTCGAGCACCGGCGGGTCCACCTCGCGCAGCGGCCGGTCCACGCAGGCTGCGATGACCGCGTCGTAGGTGCCCTGACGGCGCAGCGTCCCGTAGACCAGCTCGGTCGCCAGCGCGGCGTCCCGGCCGTCGAAGCCGCCGTCCTCCCGGGCCTTCCGCAGCAGCGGCGGGAGGACCAGGTTGGCGTAGGCGTCCCGCTCGTCCACGGCACGCAGTGCCTCGAACGCGAGGAGGCGCACGGGGTCCTTCTGGGGACGGCGGTAGGGCTTGCCGGGACGGCGACGTGACGGGGCGTTCACAGGCAAAGTGCTCCGGGGGAGATATCGGGCCGAGGGGACCAGCCTACGTCGCCGCCCCGGGTGCCCGGCCGGGCCCCCGGCGGGAGCGGGCGGCGGGCGGGCTCCGTCCGGCTCCTGCCGGGCCGCGCTCACCGGTCCGGCCCCACCGCGGGCGGCAGCCCCGCCGCGGCGGCCGGTCGCCGGCGGGACCACCGACCGGAGCCTCTCCGGACGGCGGGACTCAGCCGCCCAGACGCTCGTCCGCGGCGATCCGCACGCCGCGCGCCCAATCGGCCGCCCGCATCGGCTTCTTGCCCTGCGGCTGGACCCACTGCAGTTCGACGGCGTGCGAGCCGGTGCCCGCGTACACCGCGTTCTTGCTGCCCGCGAGCGCACCGGGCGCCAGCTCGGTGCGGTCGGGCAGCAGCGCCACCGACATGACCTTCAGCCGCTCACCGCGGAACCGGGTCCACGCCCCGGGGGCCGGCGCGCAGCCCCGGACGACCCGGTCGACCCGGAGGGCGGGCGCCGACCAGTCGAGCTCCGCGTCCTCGACGTTGATCTTCGGGGCATAGGTCACGCCCTCGGCCGGCTGCGGGACGGCCTTCAGGGTGCCGTCCTCGATCCCGTCCATCGTGGCGGCGAGCAGCCCCGAGCCCGCGAAGGCGAGCCGGGTCAGCAGGTCACCGCTGGTGTCGGTGGGCCGGACGTGTTCGGTGAGCACGCCGTACACCGGCCCCGAGTCCAGGCCCTCCTCGATGAGGAAGGTGGTGGCGCCGGTCATCTCGTCCCCCGCCAGCAGCGCGTGCTGGACGGGCGCGGCACCGCGCCAGGCGGGCAGCAGGGAGAAGTGCAGGTTGACCCAGCCGTGCGCGGGGATCTCGAGCGCGGCGAGCGGCAGCAGCGCGCCGTAGGCGACGACCGGGCAGCAGTCGGGGGCGATCTCCCGGAGCCGGGCCAGAAAGGCGGGGTCGCGCGGCTTCTCCGGCTTGAGCACCTCGATGCCCGCCTCCTCGGCCCGCTGGGCGACCGGGCTGGCCACCAGCCGCCGTCCGCGCCCGGCGGGCGCGTCCGGCCGGGTGACGACGGCCGCGACCTCGTGCCGGTCCGACGCGATCAGGGCGTCCAGGGCGGGTACGGCGACCTCGGGGGTGCCGGCGAACACGAGTTTCATCGGTGCTGCAGCCTCTCAGGCAGGAACGGGCGCGGAAACGACGGGACCGAACGGTGCCGGTGCGGAGCGCACCAGTCTATGGGCCGGACCGGGAGGGGGCGTACGCACCATCGTGCGCCCCCTTGGCCGCCTGGCGTGCGCCCCGGCAAGCGTGACCCCGGGGGCAGGTCCGGCGTTGGTCAAGAGAGCTTGACCGAAATGGGGCCGCTTCTACGGCCCGTCACTTTCAACGCCGGTTCGAGAGGCTTGTTCATGGCCGACCACGCAACGCACGACGCCCAAGCCCGGGCCAGCCTGCACCTGCTGGTGCGGGACATCGAGCGGGTCCGCCGGCAGGTGGACGCACTGCGCACCCTGACGGCCCAGTTGGGCAATGTCTACCGGCCACGGCGTTCGGGACCGTCCGCCGGCTTCGTGGTGTACGGCAGGGCCCCCGCCCCCACCGTGCGACTCGCCCAGGAGCTGCGGGACAGTGTCGAGACGCTGGTGACGGCCGCGGTGGACTTCGACCGGTCGCTCGGCTTCTCGTGGGACGCGGTGGGCTCGGCGCTCGGCGTGACGAAGCAGGCGGTGCACCGCCGTTACGGTTCGCGCCGCACGGCGGCGCAGAGCGGCACCGGCAGCGAGTCGGCACGCCCCCCGGAGGGGGTGCGGACCACGGAGGCGTCGCCGGTGTCCGTCACCCCGGCCTCCGGCCTGCACCACGGGGAGTCGCACCCCTCCGTACCGGCGGCCCGCTCGGTCCCCGGCCAGGCGACGCCCTCGTCCGTCCGGGAGGAGACCCGGCCGAGCGCCTTCCCCGGCCCGCGGCACGGCTGACCTGCGGCGTCGCGCGGCATGCCCTGGCTGCGCCGGCATCCGGCCGTCCCGGCCGCCGCGTCGTGTGGCGGCGCTCCTCGCGGACCACGAGGGGCGCCGCCACATGATGCGGAGCCCAGGCCGCCCGGCCGCTGTCCGCCCCGTGGCCCGGCGCACCGAACGGCCCCGCAGTCCGCACCTCCCGCCCCGTTCGCGCCTCCGGAACGGCGCCCCGGTGGCCGGAGCGCGCCAACCGGCAAGCGGCGCAAGGACAGGGCCTGCCGTGGCGCCGACCGGCCGGAGTTCCGCACTCCCCCAGCGCGGAGCCGGAGCCGGGCACAGGAGGACCGGCCGGGGTGCCGGACCGGTTCGACGCCGGAACAGCGGCACCGGTCCGCCGCGGCCGGTCAGCCCAGATCCGGCGGGTCGATGCGGATCCGCACCGGCTCACCTTCCCGCCGCACCGCGCGAGCCGCCTGAGCGGTCTTCACGGCCGACGCCAACGCCGCACCAGTGCCCGGGCGGACGCGGAGCAGCACCCGCTCCCACTGCTCCCCCGGAGGCGGGTCGCCCGGCCGGCGGGGGCGGCCCGGCTCACCGACGGGCAGCGGGACCGGCCCCAACACCTCGGTCCCCTCGGGGAGTTCCGCGATGTGCAGCAGTCCCTGGACGTCCTCGGGCCGGCCGGACACCGCCGCCATCCGGGAGACCGGCGGGAAGCCCAGCTCGGCACGCTCGGCCAGCTCCCGCACCGCGTGCCCCGCCGGATCCCAGCGGACCAGCGCCTGGACGGGCCGCAGTGTCGGTTCGGCGACGACGACCACGGTGCCCCCCGCTTCCTGCCCCCGGACCAGGGCCGCGGCAGCGAGCCAGCGGCGCAGGGCCTCCTCACCGGCCCGCAGGTCGGGACGGCCGAGCATCGCCCAGCCGTCCAGCAGCAGCGCGGCGGCGTAGCCGGCCTCGGCCACCGGTTCGGCCCCCGGCGTGCTGATGACCAGCGCGGGCCGGTCGGGCACCGTGTCCAGCACGTGGTCGCGGCCGGAGGTCCGCACGGGAACGGCCGGAAAGGCCCGCCCCAGCTCCTCGGCCGTGCGCCGGGCGCCCACGATCTGCGCCCGCAGCCGCGCTCCCCCGCACTCGGCGCAGTGCCACCGCTCCGCCGCCCGCCCGCACCAGCCGCACTGCAGGGCGTCCCGGTCGTGCGCCTCCAGCGGCCCCGCGCAGTGCCCGCATCGGGCAGGGGCCCGGCAGCGCTCACAGGCCAGCCGGGGCGCATAGCCCCGCCGCGGCACCTGGACCAGCACCGGCCCGGTCCGCAGCCCCTCGCGCACCGTCTGCCAGGCGAGGGTGGGCAGCCGGGCGGCGCGCGCCGCCTCGTCGCGCGCCTGCTCGGCGTCGCCGACCGTACGGATCAGCGGCGCCGCCGCCCGGACCTGCTCCCGGTCCGCGGTCAGCGGCAGCGCCCAGCCGGTCTCGACGAGCTGCGCCGCCTCCACGGTGCAGCTCTGCCCGCCGAGCAGGAAGGCCGCCTTCTCGTGCGCCGCGCGCAGCAGCAGGACCTCCCGCGCGTGCGGCTGGGGCGCGTGCTGCTCGCTGTGGCTGGAGTCCCCGTCGTCCCAGATCGCCACCAGGCCGAGGTCCCGGACGGGCGCGAACATCGCGGCACGGGTGCCGATGACGCCCCGCACCTGCCCCCGGCTCACCGCGAGCCAGCGGCGGTAGCGCTCCTCGGGCCCGCTGTCCGCGGTCAGCAGGACATGCCGGCCGGGGCCGGCCAGGGCGGTGAGAGCCGCGTCCACCCGGGCGGCGGCCCGGCCGTCCGGGACGACGACCAGGGCCCCCCGGCCCGAGGCCAGCGCGGCCGCCGCGGCCCGGGCCAGCTCGTCCGGCCAGTGCGGTCCGGGCAGGGCCGTCCAGACGGCGCGCGGGGCGTCGCCGCGCGCCAGGGCCTGGAGGTAGCCGGGGCCACTGGGGTACCGCGCCCAGCTCCCCGGGTCGGGCACACCGGGCGGCGGCAGCGGCTCGGTGGCGGGTTCTGCCTCGGGGCGCACCCGGCGCGGCGGCACGGCCAGTTGAACGACGTCGGCGAGGGCACCCGCGTACCGGTCGGCCACGGCCCGGCAGAGCGCCAGCAGACCGGGGCCGAGCACCGGCTCGGGTGAGAGCACCTGGGCGATCGGCGCGAGCGGCCCGCGGTAGTCGCTCTCCGCCAGCCGCTCCACGATGAAGCCGTCGTGCAGCTCACCGCCCTCCCGGCGGCCTTTCACCACCCGGGCCCCGAAGCGGACCCGGACCCGGGCGCCGGGCCGTGCCTCGGCGTCCATCTTCGCCGGGACCGCGTAGTCGAAGAACTGGTCGAGATGGATCAGCCCCTTGTCGACCAGGACCCGGGCGACCGGGTACTCCTCGGCGAGCGCGGCGCCGCGCCAGGTGCGCGGCTTGGCCCGGGGCACCGGGGTCCGGCGGACGGTCTCGCGGATGAGCGCGAGCTGCTCGCCCCCCTGCACGCCCTCCGCCGGGGGGCTGTCGGCCGGCTCCTGCTCCGGCTGCCCGTTGTCGCTGCTCACAGCCCCAGTCCTACCAGACCCCTCGGACACGGGGGCCACCCTGTGGATGCGCCGGCTCACGCCCGGGCACGGCGGGGCCCGGGCCCGTACGACACGGCCGTGGGGGGGGGCGCCGGGGCGGGGGGGGGCCCGCGCCCCGGGCCCCCGGGCGCGACCCGCCGGGGCCCGCCCGCGGCCCGCCCCGGCGGGGGGCCCCCCCCGGAGGGCCCGCCCCCCCCCCGCCCCCCCCCCCCGCCGGGGGGGCCCCCCCCCCCGGCCCCCCCCGCCGCGCCCCCCCCCCCCGGGCCCCGCGCCCCACGGCGAAGCGGAACCGGGTTACAGACCGGCGGCGGCGCGCAGCGCGTCGACGCGGTCGGTGCGCTCCCAGGT
>NZ_JBIASV010000023.1:0-63637 GCF_042891165.1 Streptomyces sp. NPDC001922
CACCCCCCAGGTCATCCCTTCGACAGGGGGCAACAGTCATACCGGGCCCGGAGGCCAGCGGCCCTCTTGCAGGACCACGAAGAACATAACGGGGGGGGGAGTCGGTCCGCGTTGGCGCGCACCTCGTCGGCGACCACCCGCGAGGCCCCGGCGAGGAGGCGACCGATCTGAGCGACGTCGTCGGCCGGTACGTCCTGCGGTGAGGACCAGGGCAGCGTCGTGCGCACCACCTGCTCATGCCTCTCCCGGTCGGGCGGGAGCTTACTCAGGCCGACACACCGGGCTCCGGCACACGATCGAGGGGTAACTCCCGGGTAGGCATTGCCCCACCACCGGTGCGGCGTGGTGGCGACTCAGCGGCTGTCAGTGAGGGATCGACTGGATGAGAAGTGCGTGCATGGGCTTGGTGGAGTGAGGGCGCATGACCTCCAGCCAGCTCTTCGCCTGGCGGGTGCGGGTGTGTCGGCGGGCGGGTTCGGCGGAATCTCACCCGGCACGGGCTCGGAGCCCTTCTATGTGGAGGGTAGGTGAAGTACGCCCACTGGCGACAGTCGGCCGATGCCGCACGGATATGGTCGAGCTGACCAGCATGAACTGTGTGGTGCGGAACGAATGTTGATGCGCCGCGCTCTGTACCCGAAAGGGAATCGTCTTGCGACAGTCTCTACTCCGGCGAGGGTTGACCACCCTCGCCGCGACCGCCGTCCTGGCCAGTGGCGCGATGGCCATGGCGCCGGCTGCCGGGGCCGTCGGCTCCTCAAAGTGCAACTCGAACTTCAGCAACACCGACTTCGATGTACTCAAGAGCAACGCCAGCCTGCGCACCGGCCCCAGCAGCAACTACTCCTCGAAGGGGCACCTGGCCAAGTACACGAAGTTCTACTACTACTGCGAATACACCACCAAGAGCACCAGCTGGTACTACGGCAAGATCCTCACCGGAGCTCACAAGGGCACCAAGGGCTGGGTCTACGCCAAGTACATAGGCCTCAGGAAGCCGTAACCGCTGCGGCGACTGCCTGAACGAGGGGGCCGACGACCATGGGGCGTCGGCCCCCTCATCTCCCAAGGCCTGTACCACTGCGGACACGACGGTGATCGAGGCGTCGGGGAGCACCGGCTGGTGCGGGGCGCTGACCGCTTCCAGGTGTGCGCCTGGTCGGGTTCGGTGTACCACAGCACCTCCTGGCAGTTCTGCACGCCCTCGGAGACCAAGTGGTGGATCGCCCGCCGCAGCGGCTCGGGCATCGGAGTGGAGTCCATGGCCGCACGCTAGAGGCCTGCGTGCCCGCAATCCGCCGTCGCGGCCCCGTGCTCACCCGTACGGACCAGAGTCGCTCCCAGCCCGCTGGACGCCACCGCGTCCCCGGCAGGGCAGAGGCTCTTGACGCCGGTCCCGGCCTGCGGGACGGTCTGTGCGCGCAACTATGCGCAACCACGTCGCAGGGGAGAGTGCCATGACGTTACGGTTCGTCGGGATCGACCCGAACACCGGAGGCGAGGGATCGCCGACGGTGTGTGGAAGAGGAGAGCGCGGATCTGGTCCTCCAGGGTGAGGAGGCTGATGAACTCCTCAGGACCCGGATCGGCTCTACTCAGTGGGTGCCCGGCCACAGGGCGGGGATCCCTGCCCACAAGCGGGTGATCCGGATTCCGGCCCGCACGGTGTCGATTCTGAGGGAGGCGTGTGATGCCGCTGAACGCGCTGCAGCTGGACACCGCGACGTTCGCTGAGCTGCTGGCCGACACCCACCACACGGCCGTGCATCTGGAGATGCGCGACGTCTACGCGGTCGGCGACGAACGGGAGGACTTCGAGACCTTCCTGCGCACCGGCGTCCCGAACCTGGATCCGGGCCGCTCGTCAAGGACGCGGTCGCTCGCGGCCTGGTGATGCGCCGCGCGCGGATCGTCTCCGAGCCGGTCACCGACTACATCCGCTATGAGCACGCCATCACCCCGCTCAACCTCCAGGCCGGAGAGGACGTGCGCTGGCTGCCCTGCAGCCGTGCCTCCGACATCTCGCTGCCTGGCAACGACTTCTGGCTCCTGGACGGCCGCGTCGTGCAGTTCCACCACTTCACCGGCACCGGCGACTGGGCGATGGACGGGAAGGAACGCACCGCCGACCCAGCCGCGGTCGCGCTGTGCGCGACGGCGTTCGAGACGGTGTGGGAGCGCGGCGTCCCGCACGAGAAGTACACCGCCTAGGCCCCTGAGCAGCCCCCATGCCTGCCTCCCCATCGTCCAGCGCCAAGGAGCCCGCGAGGCGCTCGCGGTGCGTCTGCAGCACCTGCGCAAGGATGCCGGCCTCACCGGGAAGGAACTCTCCGCCCGGTGCGGCTGGCACCCCGCGAAGACCACCCGCATCCAAAAGGGCGACGCCCCGCCCTCGGATGCGGATATCCGCACCTGGTGCGCGGCCTGCAATGCGGACGACCAGGCCGAGGACCTGATCGCCACCGCCCGCGCGGTCGACTCCATGAACCTGGAGTGGCGCCGCCTGCACCGCACCGGCATGCGCAAGGTCCAGCAGGACGAGAACACCCTGCACGAGCGCACCCGCGTCTGCCGGGTCTACGTCTCCAACGTCCCGCCCGGCTTCTTCCAGCCCCCCGGCTTCGCCACCGCCCTCATGGAGCAGATCACCGAGTTCCAGGGCACCCCCAACGACGTCACCGAAGCGGTCGCCGCCCGCATCACCCGCTCCCGGTTCCTCTACGAGGGCGGACACCGCTACGTCGTCCTCATGGAAGAGTCCGTCCTGCGCTACCGCACCGCCGCCCCCGACGCCATACGCGGTCAGCTCCGCCATCTCCTGGCCGTGAGGCAGCCGCGTGAACTGGGCGACTATGCCCGCGCGTTCAACCGCCTGGCATCCATGGCTGTCCACGGTGATGCCGCCCGCGCCCTCATCCGGGCCGCGCTCGACGCCCTGGAGTGAACCTCCGCAATTCCCCGCAATTTCGTTGAAGCCCGGGCCGTCGCCTCCGTAGCGTCAGGGAACCGACGCTCCAGCAAGGAGACGGCACATGGGCTCACGACTGCCTGCCACTCGCACTCCATACGGCCGCGGACTTCAACCGCCCGGTCACGGTGTCCCTTCCCCGGCCCTCCAGGTCCGTGCTCAGCAAGGCCTTGCCCGCTTCCTCGCACGAACCGACGCCAGTCGGCGGCCCGGCCGCAGCGACGAGCAGAGGCCTCGATGAGCCGCAGGTATACGGTCCTGCACGACCCCGCCGGACTCCTCGAAGGCGAACTCGCCCTCGACCGCAGCGCCCATGAGCACCTGGCCGAAGCGGTCCTCGCGTGGGCCGGCGACCCCGGCCTGGCCCCCGCGGACCTCCAGCAGATCGCCCTGCAGCTGACCGGCGCCGCCCGGGCCGCGGCCGCCGACGCCCGCCGCGCAGCCAACTAGCTCCCCGCCGGCCACCCCGCCCGCGCCCTCGCCGAAGCCGCCCGGCGCCTGACGGTCACCGCGCACGGCACCGCGCGCTGCGCCCAGGACCGGGCCCGCCTGCTCCACGCCCTCTACGAGCGCCTGGACCACCTCGCCAAGGTCGCACCCCCGCCCGCCAGGGCGCTCTGAGACCGCCGCGCCCCCGGAGCGACCACGGATCCCCGGGGGCGCGGCACCCGGTACCACCCCCGTGGCCCGGCCGGGCCACGGGGGCCGCAGCGCCACCGGCACCGAGAAGGGGCACCCACCATGAACACCGCAGGCACCGCAACGATTGCCGTGCCAGGTGTACGCGCTGCAGGCCGACGGTCCGATCTCCGGCTGTCCGCCGTGACATGGCCGGGAAGCCAGTACTTGTGTCAGTGGGGGGTGGTATAGGCAGGCTGTCGTAGAGGGCTTAGAGGATTAGATGGCGCTTTATGGCATTTAGCGGTCCGGGCGTATGTACGGGTGCACGTGCATCTGGAATCGCGCCGGGGACGAGTGGGGCCAGTGGTGCTTATTGATGCCAGAATGTGAGGCGTTGGCCATTGGTTCCGACTCCCCCGACTCGGACGGGAGTTGGAATCCCATCCTCACGGGTGTGAAGTGCGTCACAGTGTGCGTTGGATGTGGCACGAGGAAGGGCTGATCGCAGTTGGTGAGCTCAGGAATGCGGCACGAGGAGGGGCTCGCCACGGTAGTTGGCGGGCCCAAGGCGTGACGCAAGTAATGGCGCTTCTCGCCGGGAGCGAGAGAAGATGGCAGAGTTCCCCGGGGAGGCGTGATGCAGAGATCACACCCCGGTGTGTGCGTGCTCGCATGCGCGGAAGACGTGCGACATGAAGGTAGCTCCGCCCCAGAGTGCTTGGTAGGCGCGGGACGGAGCTACCGGACCAATCGCAGACCGTGGCCCCGGTCGGCTCCACCCGGCCGGGGTCCACAGTCCTCAGAACCAGTGGCGCGTGAGGAAGTCCCACACGCGGAGCCCGGCACCAAGGGCCGAAACCGCCTGCAGAACAACCTTGCCCACGTTGACCACCTTGCCGGCGGCCTCGGCCGCTCGCGTTCCGACGACGATCGCGGTCTTGCGCTGGCCCGCCTGGCCGGACTCCTCGTGGGAGCCGTTTTCGGAGGCCATCCGGGCCTTCCTCCTCTCCGGACGCCCATGCTCATGACGCCCGGGGGCGCCATGAACCTTGTCTCAACATCCGGTACGAAGGTTGGTGTTGAGCATGCTACTCGCGGTTGTCGACAACTACGATCAGAGTCAGAAGAGGCAGCGGTAGGAACCGACAGACCATCACGGCACCGCGTGCCGTGTCGCGTTGGAGGTGCAGACCACCTCAGTCCCGCAGCCTGCGGAAACACCCCCAGGTGCCGGGCCCGGGAAATGTGACGGCGTGCCACCTACTTAGCTAATGCAACGCACATCACACCCAAGGCCGTCACTGGCAGTCCGATACGACCATCCGCAGGTGTGCTAAAGCGATCATGTGGATAGTCGCAACCGCAGGTCAACGTCCGCGACCACCGTCAACCCAGGGCTGACCGGCCAGCGGGCCGACGAGTAGCGATCCGAGAGAAACCCGGATCCGACAGCAGCCCAGCTACATCCTGAGGGCCCGACGTCGGCACGGCCGGGGCCGGCGGCGCCCCGGGACGTGCTGTCGGTGGCGGCTGAAACGCTGAACGCCATGAACGACGACGATGAGCAGCAGCTGCTCCGCGGCCGGGTCTACGGACACGACCATGACGACTCCGACACCGGCCCGGGCCCCGGGCGGACCTACGTCGAGCTGGTCGGCGGTCCGCTGGACGGGCTGCTCCTGGACGTCACGGGCTGGACGACGGACGAGCTCGGCGCCGGTGCCGCCCTGCCCACCGACCTCGGGCAATTCCACGGCGGCCGCGCGCTGTATGACCCGCGCCCCGGCGAGGCAGGGCGCTTCTACTGGTCCGGCGATACGCCCTGACCTGCTGTACCCCTGGTCGTTCGGTGATCGAGATAGCAGGCTCTGCCACCCCGGTGAAAGGAGCCGAACCATGGCCGATGGGCCGGAGATCGAACGCGTCGACTTCACCGACTGCCGCGCCCTGCCGGGCCCTCGACGAGCAGGCCGCCGCGCAGGTCGGGCATTGCGATGTCCCGCTACGCGGCCTGCTCGACGTCCGTGACAGTCATGGATGCGGACCGCGTGGAACCCCTCAGATGCTGCCGCTCGGCTGCGTCATGCAGTCGGCCAAAGGGCCGACTCGAAGTGTGTGGCGCTGACCAGCAAGAAAGACTGCTCGGAGAGCGGGTTAGGAGATTCCTCCCAACCCGACGGTTGCGCGGCGAGGAGCTGAGGAGATGGGTAGTGAGCGGCTATGTCGAAGCGCCAGAGCAGGGCTGCAGCGGGCGAAAGGGAGGGCTGCAGCCGCTGAACAGCGTCTGAGCGCACAGGAGCGTGAGCTCGCAGCCCTGCGCGCGTCGGGGGCGGCCCCGGAAGTGATCAAGGTCAAGGAGAACAGCGTGGAGCTCGCCCGCTCCGGGCGGAATGCTGCTCAAGACGAGGTGGAGGCTTGGGAGGAAATGGTCAGGGAAACATGCGAGGGACCGGACACATAGAGCTTGAAGGTGCCTGTGCCACGACTCGATGCCGAGACGGTGCTGGACGATCCGCGCTGGGTTGAGTGGCGGGACGGCCCCCGCATCGTTTCACCAGCACCGCCTGAGCCGGCCCGGCCCCCGGCCCCCGGCCACCTGCTCCCAGGGCGGCAGCTCGGCGGGACGCTCTGTCGTTGCTGCGCGTGTCCTGCCGCTGCTTGGGGCCTGGTCCGGTCTTGAGCCTCCAGGGCGAACGCCCTGGAGGCTCTGCCCGCACGGGAAGGGAACGGGCCGGGCAGGTGTGGCACGCGTCGCCGGGACGTGCCACTGATCGCATCCTGCCCCCTGGCTGCCCACCGGGCCTCGCCGCCACGGCCGGGCCGGGGCCTGCTGTCACCCGTACGGTTTCCGTTCCCCGGAGCACCGCGTGAGGACAGCCGTGCTCCGCGCGGGCCGGGTTGGTGTGAGGGCCCCTGCGAGGCAGGCGTGAGCAGGGGGCCCTCGGCGTGCTTCCCCGGGGGACGGGCGGTGCACGCGTCTCCCGGACAACGACCCCGGCCGTGGCCGGGACACGGGCGGCCCCGCCCGCTGCCCCAGGAGCCGGATCCGGTGTCTGTTGCCCCGGCCCGGAGCGGGATCCTGGGGTGGGATGTCGTGGCGTCCTAACCGGTCGCCAGGCGTTGTTGTCCATACCGAATCAGCGGCTCCGTGATACCAGCCGCGGTGGCGGCCCCTGGCCTGCACGCGCGAGGCTGACGGCCCCGGGCGAGGGCCGCCGCTGACCCGTACATTCCCGCCGGGCCGGGCGTACGGTCGAGACATGGCCGGGCGGGAGCGCCGGTGCGCGCACTGCTGGAAGCCGTTGCGGGCCACCGCCCGCAGCGACGCCCGGTTCTGCTCGAAGGCGTGCAAGGCCGCCGAGCGCCGGTGGCGCCGGCACTTCCTGGAGGCCGTCGCCACCGGCCTGTGGTACACCCAGGGCATCGAGACCCAGCACATTGTCCGGTGCCCGGCGTGCGGCCGGCGGTTCGCCCGCGGCCACGGACACCGCCGAGACGCGGTCTACTGCTCGCACGCCTGCCGACAGGCCGCGCACCGGGCACGTCACCGCGCCCAGCGGGTACACGAAGACGTCACGCGTGACGGGTCCGTGTACCCAGTCCAGGCTGCTGACCAGCGCTGACCCCCTGGTCGTAATGGTGGCGGACCCATGACCTCGCCAGCGGTTACGGCTGGCGGTGCGGTGCGGGCGGCGGGTCGCCGCACTCCTCGGCCAGGGCCTCGGCCACCGACCGCGCCCGGCCGGCCCGGTCGTCGGCGTCCTGCGCGAGGTAGCGCGATGCCTCGTCTCCGGTGCGTCGACGAGCCGGTGCAGCAGGGCCGCCCGGCGCTCCAGGTAGCCCAGCCGTCCGTCGGCGTCGTTGAGCAGGTCCCCCGTAGACCGCAGTCGCGGCCCTGTGCTCACCCGGACTTGTCGAACAACAAAACGATGCCTAATAACTGCCTAATCTGCTCCCATTTCTTGCCTAGTGTGGTGTAGGTTGGGGGTATGAGTGATGAGCAAATCGACAGCGTGGAAGCCTTGTTGGAGGAGGCGCGGCTGACGGCGCGGATGCCGGGGCCGGCGGAGCGGCTGCGTCTGCGGCAGGCGGCTGATCTCTCGCGTGCTCAGGTTGCGGCGGCGGTGGGGGTGGGCCGTCAGACGATCGCCAACTGGGAGGAGGGGACCAGTACTCCGCAGCCGCCCGGGCGGGCGAAGTACCTGCGTCTCCTGGAGGGCCTGGCCCAGCTTCACCCCGCCCCCGCCGAAGCGCCCGGCGCGGTCCCGCACGAGTCCGCGGTGCACGCGTTCGCTGAGCCGCAGACGGCGCGGGACGCGGAGGGCAGGGCTGTTCAGGGTTGAGCCCGGGCCGTGTGTCCGCTGCGGCGCCGTGACCCCGTTCAAGGCCACCGACGCGGCCGTTCCCTGCACGTCGGTGCCATGTGCCAGCCCCCCGCCCCCGCTGCTGAGGCCCCGGCACCCGGCCCCGGCACACTCCCTGCGGCAGCCACCCCGGCCCGGCTGCTCCGGCTTCGCTCACCCAGACCCCGGCGCCCGCCTCGCCTCCCGCCCCGTCCTCGCCTTCCCATGCTCCGGCGGCTCCCGCACCGGCTCCGGCTGCTCCGGCTCAGTCTCCGTCTCCGGTGCCGGTGCCGTCGCGTCCGCAGCGCCGTGCGAAGTCGGCGGCTCGTGCCCAGGCGGAGACCACCGGTCTGATCGCCCGCGCGGTCGATGAGGAGCTTCAGCGCGCGAAGGGCGACACTGAGGCCGCATTGAAGGCCCTGGTCAAGCGCGCGATCCCCGACGTCATGACGATGTTCGAGGAGACGCGGGCGACGGCCCTGCTACACCTACACCGCCTACCCGGCCCTGCCGGACATCCTGCACAAGCCCTCGAAGAAGGAGCCGGACCAGATCTGGGAGGCCCGTCCCAACTTCCGTCACCCCGGCTACTCCTTCAAGGCCGGCGGGGACATCGCGGTGACCGCCCTGGACGTCAACGCCGCCTACCTCTCCGCGTTGAAGTGCTGGCTGCCGATCGGCAAGCTGGAGCACACCACCGGCGCCGAAGGCGTGGACTCCAAGCGTTCGGGGCGTTCACCTGATCACCCCCGCCGGCTGGCGCCATCCGCATCTGCCCGACCCTCTCGGCGACCGTGATGAGCCCGGCACGCTGTGGGTCACCGACGCCACCCTCCGGCTCCTTATGCGTCTGTCCGGGCCGAAGTACGGGCTGGCCGAGGCGCCCGAAATTCACGAGTCGTGGACGTCGGGGGCGACGGAGAACTTCCTCGACGCGCTGCGCAAGACCCTCACCGCCGCGCGGGAGGACGCCATCGCCCGGGAGGACACCGTCACCGCGGAGTACATCAAGGCCATGTACTCGAAGTTCATCTCCACGATGGGCGAGTCGATCCACAACCGGGACATGGTCCGCCCCGACTGGATGCACATCATCCACAGCCAGGCCTACGCCAACCTCTGGGGCCAGGCGTACAAGGCCCATCAGGCCGGGCTGGAGGTCATCGCGATGATGGGCACCGACGAGCTGCACGTCACCGGCGACTGGCGCACCGTCTTCTCCGAGGGCCGCAGCGTCGCCCAGATGAAGATCAAGCACAGCGACGCCAAGGCCTCGGGTGAATACACCGTCGGGCGGGTGAGCCGCTGATGGCCGGCACCGCACAAGGCCGCTGGAGGAACCTGGGCGCCTACCGGGCCCGCGGACTGCCCGGCTGGGCCGCGCTGGCCGAAGGCCTCGACCGCATGGTCACCGGCATCGAATCACCCGTGGACTCCGAGCGGGGCCTGGCCGCCCGCCTGCGCTACCTCACCGCTTCCGACGCGGGGTATGAGGCGATGGACCGTGCGGGCATCCATGTCCGGCCCCGGACCCTGATCGCCTGGCTCGCCGAGGAACGCACCCCTACCCGGGCCAACCTCGCGCGTCTGGACGCCGCCTACTGGGACCTGCGCCGCCGCAACGTCGTCGCCGACCTCAAGCGCCGGCTGAACAACCGCGGCCGCGGCACCCGCATCGAGATCGACCCGGTCGACCAGTCCCAGGTCGACCGCCGCCACCAACGCGATCTGGAGACGCGCGACATCAACGTCCGCGGCAGCATCTGGGACCGCGCGGTCGACGCCTGGATCGCCGGCGACCGTGAGGAGCTGGACGCGATCTGGGACGAGATCATCCAGGCCCTCGGCACCGACTGGGACGGCTACACCTTCGTCTCCTCCGTCGGCTGGGCCGCCTGACACCCCACCCGCACAGGCGAAGGGCCCGGAGTCACTCCAATTGACTCCGGGCCGTTCGCCATCACGGTAACCCCATGGGCGTAGCCTCGTGCTGCCGCCGCCGGAGCCACGCTTCCGGCGCTGACGAGGCCCCCTCTTGCCCCTGATGGAGGTCAGTTCCCGATCTCGGCCCATCCATAGGAGAGCGAAGAGTTCACCGAGGTGCAGTACGCGTAGGACCAGGTGCCGCTGCCGACCCGCTTCCACTGGCCGGGCACGGTCCGGCCGTTCTTGCACTTCGCCATGGCCCGGAAGTAGCGGTTGCCGTCTGCGTAGCTGCAGTAGGTGCCGAAGGTGTTGGAGTCGGGCCACCGCTGACAGTCGGGTGCTGCGTTCGCCGTGCTCGCGGTTGCCTCCGCCGGTGCGGCGGAGGCGGCGTTCGCGGCCATGGGCTGCACCGCCAGTACGGCGAGGAGGGCACTGCCCGTGAGGATGCGTCGGATGTTCACAGCTTCTCCCTGGTCTCGTTCATGGACTCGTCGCCGCGCCGGCGACAGGACTGTGCGGCCTTGCTGCGTGTGGTCGTCAGCCTCGCTGCGTTCTCGACCGTGCAGTGAGACCAACTCGTGGGCGGATCCGCTTCGATGCCCACATGGGTGTCACCGGTGGGCCGAACCCTCTTGAGACCGCCTCGGTGCTGACAGTGGCAGCTCTTCGGGTGACGTTCCACGCGTTGACCGTGTCCCGGACAACCTGGAGGTTGTCCGGGCTGGTCAGGGCCTTGTCCGGACGGCATCCCGGACAGCGAGGACATGGCGAAATCAGTCTTCCCGCTCGCCGCTGGTGCTGGAGACCCGCAACACCAAGGTTCACGGCGTGTGGCACGCCGCGGTCGAGGCCTGGATCGTCGGCGATGGACAGGCCCTGGACGCCGTCTGGGACGCCGGGACCGGCCGGGCAATGGCTACCGCCACGCGGCGCTCCGCCAGCCCATGGACGAACGTGTCGTTCCCCGCGGGCTCGACCCGCCCGTCGGGCCTTCGATAGAGGGCGCCGGCATCCCGCGTCATCCGCTCTCCTCCCGGTCGGCTGCCGCATAGGGTGGCCGGAGTGATCACGCTGCCCCCTGCACCGCACCAAGGGTCCCGGCGTCCTGGGCGCCACCCCTGAGCGGCCGAGCGGTCCCTTCGGCCGCTGGCCCGACCTCGGTGTGGACGCTCACGAATTTCCCCAGGGCTGAGTTCACGTAATTCCCCAGGTCCTGAAACGCCGTAGCATGGCCAGGCACCAACTATGGCAAGGGGCATTACGGTGGTTCGTGACGATCAGGCTGCGAGTTTTCCAGCTGCGCTGTCGCCGGAGCGGATCGCCGAGATCGCCGAGGTCATCGGTCGCGTCACCCGCTGGGCGAGGGGTCGCGAAGACATCGTCGGTCTGCTTCTGGTCGGATCATGTGCTCGCAACGCTGCGCGACCCGACTCCGACATCGACATCGTTCTGCTCACCACGGACGAGTCCCGATATCTCCTCGACGACGCCTGGGCCATGGAGCTCGGGCTGGGCGAACTGATCCGCGCTCAGTCGTGGGGAGCGATCACGGAACGACGCTATTCCACGGCCTCTGGCCTGGAAGTTGAGATGGGCATCGGCTCTCCGACCTGGGCAAAGATCGATCCCGTCGATCCTGGAACACAGCGCGTCGTTACTGATGGCGCCCGCTTGCTGCACGACCCAGCAGGCATCCTCGCCGACCTTCTCGCCTCCTGCTAGGTGATTGGTTTACCGGGCTTGTCGATGGGGTTCTTGGGGCGCTTGTTCGGACGATAGCTGGGCCCGTTCATGATGACCTGGTGGCTGGTGTTGATGAGCCGGTCAAGGAGGGACTCGGCGACGACGGGGTTGGGGAAGAGGGGATACCAGTCGCTGGGCGCCCTGTTGCTGGTGATGATCAGCGAGCGGCCCTGCCGCTCGGATACGAGTTCGTAGAGGTCGTCGGCCTGTGCTGCGGACAGCTGGCGCATCGCGAAGTCGTCGAGGATGAGGACGTCGGGACGGACAAGCTCGCGGATCCGTTTCTCCCAGGTGCGGTCTGCGTGGCCGCCGGCGAGGTCGGCGAGGACGCGGCTGGTCTTGGCGAAGCGAACGTGGGCACCCTGGCGGACGGCGAGGTGGCCGAGGGCCTGGGCGATGTGGGTCTTGCCGACTCCGACGGGGCCGAAGAGGATGACCGACTCGCCTGCGTGGAGCCAGCGCAAGGCTCCCAGATCGCGGATCTGGGCGGCGGGCAGTTTCGACGAGGCGGTGAAGTCGAACTCTTCCAGGGTGACCTGCTGCTCGAACTTCGCTCGCTGCAGGCGTCGTTGGAAGGCGACGGTCTCGCGGCGGGTGATCTCGTCCTGACAGAGGACCTGGAGGAAGTCCAGGTGGCCGAGCTCGCCGCCATGTGCCTGGGCGAGGCGGGCGTCGAGGGTTTCCAGCATGCCGGACAGTCGCAGAGCTTTGAGCGACTCTCGCAGGGCGGCGTCCATCACGGTCATCGGGCTTCCACCTCGGCTTCGTCGTGGAGCTGGTCGTCGTGGTCGTCGCCCGTCATGTCGGGGGTCGGAACGGTGGCGAAGAGCCGGGCGGGGCCGTGGAGGAAGGCCGCGGCTCCGGCGTCTCCGCTGGTCTCGGGCTCTGGGTCAGTCTCGGTGCCGGCGATGAGGATGCCCTTGATGGTGCGGTAGGACGGGTTCGCCGACCGCGATGGCCCTCGCGCAGGCGGCTTCCAGCCGCATCTCGCCGTACTTCTTCCGCAGCCCGAGAACCCCCTGGGCCGCGCGGAGCCGATAGAGGACGTTGACCTCCAGCAGGTGGTCGACGACCTCGCGGCAGGCGTCGCCGACCTCGGACGCCTGGCTGCGGCACCAGACCGGCGTCCGCATCTGGAACGCGATCTTCTCCGGCGGATAGTCACTCTTGTCCGTGCGTTTCCCCTGGTCAAGGGCAGTGTGAGTCTTGACGAGCTGGCCTTCGTGGAAGACCTGCACCATCGTGGCTGTGGAGCGGACATCGACCTTGCGGCCGATCAGCTTCCACGGCACCGAGTAGAGGGTGCGGCCGACCTTGATGTGGATGTCCGGGCCGACCGTGGCCGTCGACCAGCGGGCCAGCACAAATGGAGTGGGTGGCAGGGGCAGCAGTTCTGCCGCCTCCAACGCGTCGAACACGGTCATCGGGGCGGCCCCGCCCAGCGGCCGGCACTTCCGCCGCCCGGCGACCTGTTGACTCCAGGTCGTGGCCTCGGCCTGCATGTGTTCGATCGAGGTGAACTCCCGGCCTCGCCAGAACGAGTCGCGGACGTAGGGCATCGGCCGCTCGACCCGGGGCTTGTCCTTGGGCTTCGCCGCCCGGGCCGGATCGACCAACGCGCCGTAGTGGGTGGCGAGTTCGGCATAGGATTTGTTGATCTTCGGGTCGTAGAGATCGGGCTTGTCGACGCCGGTCTTCAGGTTGTCCGGGACGAGCCGGCGCGGGACGCCGCCGAAGTATCGGAAGGCCGCGACGTGCGCTTCGGTCCAGGCATGCTGGTCCAGGTGCAGCACCGGGCGGACGAACATGTGCCGCGAGCACGGCAGGACCATCACGAACGCCCAGACCCGGTGGCGCTTGCCGGTCCGCGGATCGATCCACTGTCCGAGGAAGCCGTAGTCGATCTGAGCCTCCGAGCCGGGCTCGATCTCGTCGCGCAACACGGTGACCTGCGACTTCGCCACTTCGTCCGGCAGCGTCGCATGAACCCAGCGGCGGAACGAGGAGATCGACACCTGCAGCTTGTGCTCGTCACGCAGGCGCTGGTGGATCGTCGAAACAGTCACCGTCCCGAGCAGGCTCTTGATGTAGTCGCGGTGCTGGTCGATGTCCGGCCAGGTCACCTGCCTGAGTCGTCTGTCGATGAGGCCGGGGAACCACTCCTTGATCAGCTTTGACCAGTCGGCCTCGCTCATCGGCGGGCCGCCCGGGCTGATCCCGGCGGCTTCCGCCGGGATCAGGTACTTCCTGACGGTCTTGCGGTCCACCCCCAGTGACGCGGCCAGCTCGCTCTTCGAGCGGCCCGCGTACCAGTGGACGTAGATCTCGGTGATGTCGACCACGACGAACGTTCTCCTCGCCATCCGGGCTGCCCATCGGCCATCCGAACCACGGAACGAGGAACATGAGCAGCTCCGCGACGACCAGGTCCCTCGATCCCGACCTCCGCGCTACCCATGGCCAATTAGGAGAATGCGGGATGGGGAATTACATGACGCTCAAACCGCCCAACCCGGGGAAAAACTTGATCGTCGACAGCCCGAGGACGTCATGCAGATCGCGTTCAGGGAGTTCGCGCTCCTCCTCGACGCCGGCACCGCACGCTCAGCCCTGCGGAACGCTGCTGGAACCGCGCCCACGTAGGCGAGAGCAGTTCTCCCGCGCAGGCGCCCTACCCTGTGAAAACAGCGCGGCCCCGATCCGGGATGACCGGACCGGGGCCACACTGGTGAAGCCGTGGGATACGCGGCGGTGAGGAGCCCGCCGACGGCGCTGGTTGTTCACCGATGCAGACGGTGGCGGGCGCCCCAGGCGAAGGCCAGGCCGTGCAGGAGGGTGTCTTCCAGCTCTCCGTCGCCCCCGTGCCGTGGGCGGACCGGCGGCGGCCTGTGCACGCCGCTCGCTGGACGGTGGCACGGCCGGGGTGGTGATCGCATGACCGAGCTGAGCGGGGTCGACGTCGCGCGCCAGGGCCTGGTCGCCGCCCGGGAAGCGGCGAAGATGAACGGCGGCGTCCGCATCACGAAGCCGTCTCGGCACGCCGGGCATGGCTGTGCGACGAGACGGCCGCGAGCTATTCAACACGCGCTGGCCGCACTGCTGCTGCGGTCGGTGAGCCCGCAGGGATGAGGCGGCAGCCTCGGGCCGGCTGGGCCGAGGGCTCAGCTGTACGTCTTCCTGATGCGACTGCAGTGCTTCGGGTGGTAGATGTCTTTGCCAGTACAGACCCGGTACTTGTAGGGCTTGCATTCCTTGAGGTTGAACAGGACCCTCGTGGACGGGGACCCTTCCCCGACACCTCCGGCTTCACCATCGGCGAACGTCTGCTTGTTCGGACCGGGCAGGTCTCCCCAGACCTGGACGATGGCCTGCCTGCCGTCCTTGTGTTCGTCGTGGATCCATACCACTTCCCGCCAAGCAGGTCTCCGAGGAGGTCTTGAGGAAGCGGATCGACGGACGGAGCTTCACTCCAGACGACCCGAGCAGGATGAACGGGTCCGGAGTGGTGCAAGGCCAAGATCGAGGCATGCACGGTCGCAATGGACACGCTGCCCAGCGACACCCTGTTCCAGGACGGCGAGCTGTCCCCCAAGGAGTTGGCCGACAACGTGCTGACCCACGTCGGCGGGCCCATCGCTGAGTGACAAGCGGGGCCGCGAACCAGCCAGCTCGTCACGCCTGGGTGGGGTCCTTGATGAAGCGGTGCGGGTGGGCGGCCTTGACATACTTCATCGCGGTGTCGGGTGCGATCCCGAAGACGCGCATCAGGTGGACGGGGTCGGCAGTCTCGTGTGCTTCGTCGAGGATCCGGTCAATCCTCAACTTCTGGGGCTGGCAGTCAAGTTGAGTGAAGATCGGCTGGACGCCGTATTTGGCGACCGGTGGCCCGTCTGGGCCGAGGGCGGTGACCTGCGTGACGAACAGATGTGGGTTGGTGCTGTGGGGCCAGCGCTCGTAGCGTTCGCGGAGCCAGTCGGTGAGAAGCTCCAGGGTCAGCTCGTCCAGGTAGACGGTGTGCTTGTCGCCACGACGTCGAGCGATGAGTCGACCGGCCGACCGGTTGAGATCCGTCAGGTGCAGGCGTCGGATCTCCGTCGATCCCAGCGCGTGGATCGCGACCAGGGCGACGACGGCCTTGGCCATCGCGGTCGGCGCCCTGTCCAGCAGGCCGGCGAGGCGGTCGGACGGAATCCGTCGCGGCGTGCGGTTCACGTGGGTGGTGGACACGTTGCGGGCCGGGTCCCGGAAGATGACCCGCTCTCGCTTCAAGGCCCGGAACAGCGATCGCAAGGCGCCGTGGACGCCATGGGCGGGATTGCCGGTGTGTGCGGTGACGGCGTCTTCGACATCTTTTGGTGTGATCTCGCGGAGGCTGTCGATCCGTTTGCCCCAGTTCTGCAGGACGGGGACGTGGTAGTGGGAATAGCGGCGGATGGTGGTCCAGTCCATCGCCGGGGAGGGGCGGCGGCCTTCTCCCCGCATGACGCGGACCTAGACTTTCACCTCGCCGTGTAGGTGATCGGGGATCGTGTCGAGGAGCCGCTCGACGGCGGCTTGTTCGGGGTCGGTCCGCTCCAGCGGGATGAGAAGGCCGCGCTTGCTGAGGAAGGGGACGACGCGTCGACCGCTCCAGCTGGATCCGAACCGGGCGACTTCTCGGACGTCGGCCTCGTGGAGGGGGGCGTCGACGCCGAGCCAGGCGGCGAGGAACCGCAGGGTCCGCAGGTTGACGGCTCGGGCCATGTCTGTCCACTGCTGTTCCTTGGCGAACGTCCAGAATGCCTCAACGAGTTGGGATGCTTGTGGGGTGAGGGCGGGCAGTCGCATGTCCTTCAGGCGGGCCCACTGGCGAGTATGGGTCGAGGCCGAGATCGGGAAGAGTTCCAGTTGTCTGGGGCTGACGAGCATCGCGGAGCGGACGCGGGGATTCTCCCGGGCGATCTTCTCTCTCCGAAGGACGGAACGGCGGCCCTTGTCGCGGCCGTAGTCGCCGGGCCGGGCGTTGTTGAGGCCGGGGGCGTATCCGCCGTACCAGAGCTGTTCGACCACGGGTCCGTCGCCGAGGTGCTCGTAGAGCACTTGGTGGCAGAAGCGGCACTTCCCGTCCTTGAGCGGCCAGGTCCGGCCGCAGCGCTCGCAAGGGGAGGTCGTCCGGCCTGGGTGACGGGCCCACTCGCGGCAGCAGTCGCAGAGTGGTTTGGCGTCTCCGGCCCAGGCAAGGCAGTGTTCGCAGGACACCATATGGCGCCATTCGCGCTGGTAGGCGGACTGGGCGAGGCCAGAGCCGAGACGCCGCCGCAGCAGTCCGGCCTCCTTGAGCACTGAGGCGACCGCGGGCCGCATCCGCGGCAGCTCGGCGATGACGTACTCGTCGACCAGACGCTCTCCGGCCTCCCGGGACGCCAGCGCCAGCATCATCACCTCCGTCACGCTGAACCGCCAGCCGGCACTCAGACCGCGTCGTTCGCGGATTCTCTCGACGGCGTCGAGGACCTCTGCCATCTCGGGGAACGAGCGGTCGGCGATCCGCTGGGCATGCTCACGGGTGAACGTCCGAGACAGCAGGGGAAGCAGGGCCAACTGCCCGACCACCTGGGGCGGACAGACCCGGGAGTCGTCCTGTAGGCCCCGGGCGCCACGGCCGTAGTTCCGCTTCCAGGCATCAGCGGGCGGCAGCCCGACCGGCTGTCGCCGCTTCCGGCAGACGTACCTGTTCGGATTCCGAATGCCCGGCAGCCGCAAGGACAGTTGCAGGTCACGGACCGGCCCAGGCCGACGCCGGACCGCGCGGCGAGTCCACTCAAGATCGGGCAGCAGCCGGATCTGGACAGTGCATGGTCGACAGATTCCGTCCTGGTCGACCTTGGCCCGATGCCGGCAACGGCGGCAAGTACCGTCCCCGCCGCCGCGAGGCGCCCAGTTGATGCAGACGGTGCAGCTGCCCATGGGCCTCAACGGCCGCCCCCAGCCGTGGCAGCGGTCGCACCCGCCGATCCTCGTCTCCCTCGGGTCCATGAGTTCGGCGGCAGCCCTCGTCGGCCGGTGCCGCCGCTGCGGGGGACCGGCCGGACAGCGCCGCCCTCCCGCTGCTGGCCGACGGCCCGCTGCTGCGGCTGGTCACGCTCGGCCTGGTGCTGCTGCGGCTCGGCCTCCATCAGATCGGCGACCGTGCAGTCCAGGGCCGCGCAGATCTTGTCCAGGTCCTCCAGCCGAACCGTGATCGGCTTGTTCGACCACAGCGCGGCGACCTTGCTCAGGGAGGGATTGAACCCAACCTCCTGGAAGGCGGCCTGCAGCTGCGTCGGCTGCCAGATGTCCCGCCGGGCCGCGACCCAGCGCAGGTTCCACTTCACCGTCTCACGCCTCTCCGCTCAGCCGTCGCACCGCCCTGTGCGACGCCTCCAGACTCGCCTTCTCAGGATCGGACTTGACCGATCCGAGGTAGCCGACCGTGGTGGTTGCCCACTCGTGACCGAGGATCTTCTGCACGTCCCACAAGGCCATGCCGGACTCGTAGTTGTGTGTCGCGCACGCGTGCCGCAGGAGATGCGGATGGAGCTCGGTGACCGAACCCGACAGATGCAGCTTCGAGGCGGCCTTCAAGGACCGGCGGAACGCCCGGCCACGTCCCGTGCCCACGTGTACTCGGCCACGTCCCGTGCCCACGTGTACTCGGCCACGGCGTCGTGGAAGAACGCGATCTCGTCCGCGCTGTCCGAGATGGCGGCGGCCCGCCGCTGCAGCGTGAGCACGTCCGCCAGACCCTCCTCTGGCGGACGTGACTCACTCGGCGTGACTGCTGGCTGCGGGACCAGCGACAGCCGACGGCTTCTGGTTTCATCCACGAACCGGCAAATTACGGGGATCACTCGCAGAATCCGCCAGGAACAGCGGAGATCTCACACCAACGAGTGACTGCCCGGTACAGACCTTGGACCTGCTGAGATGCGGCTACGTCAGCATGAGGACCTTCGGGGAACCCATCGGACAACCACTTACCCGGAGCCGGGCTGCGGCCTGCTCGGGTCCGAGCGGGGTGTCGGCGGCGATCTCGATGGGGAGCCCTGCCAGTGGGGGCGGTTCGTTGCAACGGCTGGAGATGGATAAGGGGAACCTCGGTGAAGTGTCCCAGCTCAGCGCGGTGATCTTCGACCGCAGAATCCAGTCAGCTGGCGTATGCCTCGCCGCGGCCGGCCTACGGACCACAGCAACTCACCTCCGAGCGCCCCCAATGACCACCCGTCACCACTGCTCCTACCCCGCGGAAGAGGAGTCGAGCTCTAGCTTCTGGTGCAGCCGTCCGTCATTATGGTTTCCGCTGTCCAGGAGATCTGGACCAGGAACCTGTAACTCCGGCACCCAAATTTCCATGCGGGGTGCACGCAGTGTTGTCTCTACTGGGTCGAACGGCGATGGGAGCAGGTTTCCGTGCGATGGTTGAAGGTTCTTGGGGCGACCGTTGCGTCGGCTGCCCTTGTGGTGGCCACGAGCGGGACGGCGGAAGCCGACGCATGGGCAAGCAACGAGTGGGGGATGGGAACGTACCAGAGCGGCGGCGATGTCTTCTCGGTGAGCCACTTGTCTCCGGACCCGTTTTATGAACTCACCACTTTGGAGTGGAAAACCAACTACGGCAGGGCCGGTTATTGCGGCCCGAGTCGCGGCCGTGCGGTTACCTGCGATGAAAATCTCGCCGAAGGCAGGTACGTGGAGATTCGAGTGTGCACCCTGGCCGGAGTCTTCAGTTACTGCGGCGGATGGGAAGCCTCTCGGACCTGAGGCTTGTCCGGTAAATGATCTACGGCCCTGAGGGGCCATGTCCGTGCATAGGCCTGCCGACTACCTCGAACTGGCGCGTTGTCCGTACCCTCGTCTGGCAGGCGCTGGCCGCCCATCCCTCCACGGCGCCTGGCACTGTGACCCCGCGAGACGTCGCCCAGCGCAACCCGAGCGACGACCAAGAGGAACGGCGGCGTCCGAACCACGAAGCCGAAGGGGCGCAGTGCGGAGTAGGCCCCGGTCCCCATACGGGACGCAGTACGGCCGGGGCCGACCAGTCCGTACGGTTCGGCGGCGTGCTTCCCCGGGGGACGGGCGTGCACGCCTCTCCCGGGAGAACGACTCCGGCCGCGGCCGGGACACGGCAGTCCCGCTGATGGGGACCTTTGAAAACGGCCGGGGCTGCTCCTCGCCCCACTTGCTTGGTCTTTGAACTGTCTGGGGAAGATGGGGAGCGGAGAGCGGTCCGTGATCACCAGAATGCAGGTTTTGGCGTACCTGGTGACTGGCGGATGGATCGGATCGGGCCTGCACGGCCCCGGTGGTGAGTGTGGTGCCCGGGCCGTTGGCTTGATCGGTCCGCGAGCCTTGATCGTTGCCGAGCCTGCTGATTAGTTGGTCGGCATGACTGAACTCGGACCCGTCGCCTGGCCGCCTGCCCCGATCAGGACCGAGCGGCTCGTGCTCCGAGAGCCCGAGGCCCGGGACCGTGCGGTGTTCATCGAGCTGCTGGCGTCGCCAGAGGTGCACACCTACCTTGGCGGCCCCCGGCCGTGTGACGAGCTTGAGCGCGAGATGCCCGGGGTGCCCGAGCGGTGGCCGGGGAGTTTCGTCGTTGATCTCGACGGGGCGATGATCGGCCAGATCCTGCTCAGGAGGGCAACGGAGCATCGTCGCCCGGCTGCTGCGGGGAAGGCCGATCTCGGCTACCTGTTCCTGCCGCGGGCGTGGGGATTCGGGTATGCCGCCGAGGCGTGCGCGGCGGCACTCGATTGGTTCGACGGCGTCCTTCCCGGCGAGCCGGTGGTGCTCACCACCCAGACCGCCAACGTCGGTTCGATGCGCCTCGCGGCAAAGCTGGGGTTCACCGAGGTGGAGCGGTTCCAAGCCTGGGACGCCGAGCAGTGGCTCGGCTTGCGGTCCCCGGTCACGCCGTCTGCTTGAGCTCGTGCTCGACGGCGCGGAGCCCCAACGCGACAGGCCCTGCTAGGACGGAGCCCAGCGCGGATGCCGTTGCGGCCCACGCGTGGGAGGGCCCGCCGGTGTGGGTGCACGGCGACCTCCATCCCGCGAACGTCGTCGTCTCGGACGGAACGCTCTCGGGCATCGTCGACTTCGGCGACATGTTCGCCGGCGATCCAGCGTGGGACCTCGCCGCCGCATGGGTGCTGCTACCCGCGGGCACGGCCTCACGGTTCTTCGACATGTACGCGCATGCAGACGAGGCGGCGATCCGGCGCGCCCGCGGGCTGGCCGCTATGAAGAGCCTCTTCCTGATGCTCATGGGGCAGAACGGAGATCGGGGGCTTCCCGGCGGCAAGCCGAACTGGGGACCTGCAGGCCAGGCGGCACTTGATCGTGTTCTGACGGGCGTTTGACGCACGCTTCTTTGAACGTGTTATCGATCTTGGTTAAGGGGGCATGCGGCATCCCACCCTTCGTGGGTTCATCGATCACCACGCGTGGGTGGGAATGCCAAGGTCCACGGCCGTATGTTGCCCGTGGCCCCGATCGAGCTGGCGGAGCTTCTCCTCAGCGCCAGCCAGGCTGACCTGGAGACCTTCGACCTCGCCGAGCCAGCCTTCCGTCTCGGCTTCGTCGATGCGGGCGAGGAGGTTGTCGCGGATGTCGACGAGCCGTGCCCGTTGGGCCGGATCCGGCCGGAGGAGTGAGCATCTGACACAAGCGTGCTCATGAATACAAGGGGACCCGAAGGCGCGTGCGCAGGTGCCGATGGACACCTTCCGCTTCTCGAAGTGGCCGAGGAAATCGTCCCATTCCTCGCTGGTCGGCGTGCGGTACTCCTGGCCGGGCGGAGGGCTCGCCGGCGGGCGATGAAGGCCCGGTGTGCCTCGATGGCCTCGTCGGGGTAGATCGCTAATGGTGCAGTCGGGTATTGGAACTGCCCGAATGTATGCCTGATCACGCGTTGCGTTCCTCGGGTGTTCCGAAGCGTGCCAGGCAGTGCCACACCTTCTTGAGTGCTTGTTGGTCATGGAGTCCGGTGCGTGCGGCGTCACCGATGATCCGGGGCGTGAGGTGACCGTCGACGGCGATTTTCGCGCCCAGTTCGACGTACTCGTGTCCGCGGTAGCCCGGGTGGAGTGCGAGTTCTTCGATGGTGAGTCGGAGTCCCGGGTGCCAGTCAAGCCGACATGGCAGGCGGCGGGCGGCGGCTTCCACGTCCGTGCCTCGATAGCTTGGGTCCAGAACGAGTGCTTCGACGTCGCGGGCCAATATGAGTGGGCCGTGCACCTGTGCCTCGATGTAGTCGTCGAGTGCGTCCTGGTCGTCGTTCTCAGCCAGCTCTATGAGGGACAGGCTGGCCGCGACGCCGAAGGCCATTGGTTCGAAGAAGCTGTCCGGGTAGCAGAACGTGGCTCGGGTGAGGGCCTCGGCAGTCAGTCGAAGGTGAGCGGAGCCGAACCGGGGCGCCCCACCGAGTGGCTTGCGCCGGAAGTTCAACGCGCCGTAGACAGGTCGCTCGTGTGCGGGTGCGTGGTCATAGGCACCTCCGAAAATCCGGCTCTCCCAGCGCCATCGGTCACCGCCGAGGTGGGCTGTCAAGCCGCCGTTGCTGGTGCCGGTGACGAACTGCGAGTGATAGATGCCGTCCTCGGCCAACGCGAGCAGGATCGGTCGACCGCGCACTGTGCGGTCGGGGTGAAAGTTCAGGGTCACCCTCAGCACGGGGTCGACCGGGGCGCCGGACGACAGCGAGGCGACGTGGCGGATGGCCTGTTCCTGCGGAGACGGGGCTGGATCAGCGTTCATCAGCGCAGTGTGCCCGAGCGTGATCAATGTGTGCATCTGCGTTGGCTGACGTCGGCGGCGTAGGCGGCCCAGTCTCCGGCGGCGGCTCGCTGCCATTTGACGGCGACGGTGATGTCGATGCCGAGGGTGCGGGCGAGGACGGCGGCGGGCAGTTCGGTTGCGAGTTGGAACAGCGCGGTCGAGCGGGTTTCGGCGAGGCGGATGCCGAGTTTGCGGAGCCTCTCGCCCATGGCCCAGACGCTGATCGACCGGCCCGGCTGGCCTCCGGGAAACAGCCAGGGAGAGTCTGTTCGGCCGAGGACGGCATGGCTGCGGCGAACCGCGACCTGTTGGAGGGCCAGTTCAGCGAGGGGTGCGGGGAGCTCGACCGGGACGGCGCCGAGGCGGATGCGGACGGCTCCGGCCATCTCCTCGACGTGGTCGACGGTGAGCCGCGAGATCGCGGCGGGCCACTGGGCGTAGAGGAGCAACAGCAGGCCGGCGAGGCGGTCTTCGGGCTTGAGGGTGTCGTCGTGCAGGAGGCGGCGGGCTGTGGCCCAGCGGGCCTCGTCGTCCATTGGCTGGGAAGGGCCGTTCCATTTCACGGCCGGGAAGCTGAGGTCACGGGCGATCTTCTGGGAGAGGGCCCAGCGCACGAAGTGTCCTGCTTCTCGACGGTGGCGGACGTCGTCACTGGTCAGCCAGCGTTCAAGGTCGCTCTGGCGGCAGATGGAAAGAGCCAGGTTCTGGCCCTCAAGCCAGTCGAGGAGATAGACGGGCGGCCCGCAGGTGCTGGCGGACGACGACGAGTTGGGTGTGCGTGATGTCCTTGCCGTGGCTGCGTCGGCGAATACGGCGAAGGAGGTGCCACGTCGCATACCGGTGCAGGATCTTGCGTCCCTCGGCGGTCGTGTGGGAGGTGACGAGATCTTTCACCCCTGCACCGTCTACCGGCTCGCCGAGCGAGCGAGCGAGGGCGGCGGCCGCGGCCGTGTGGGCGCGGGTGCGCCCGGTCGTCGACATCGCCCTGGCCGCCGTCCAGACGATCGCCGTGGTGTACGTGATGCGCGGGCCGCTCAAGTACCACCACCTCCTCGCCGAACCGCCACCTCGCCTACGTCCTGCACGGCCGCCCCCACCAGCCCGGCCTGGACGACCAGATCGTCCAAGAGGCCATCGACCACTACACCCGCCCGGTCGGCCGGGGCCGGATGATGACCGCCGACCTCCGCGCCCTGTACCCGCACGACACCGAGGACCAGGCCGTGCTGCGCCCCCTGGCCCGCAACCGGTCCGCCACCCCGTACGAGCGGGCCCGCCTCGCCGCAGGCGCCCTCACGGCCCGGGTCCACGCCGTACGCCGCGCGGACCGCCTGAACTCCCGGACCCGGCCGCGCACCGTCGCCGTGCCGGCCGCCCCGAGACCCAACCTGCACCCGGGCCGACCGTGAAGGATGCCTCGTCGCGGTCCGTGCCGTCGGTGATCCACCACCTGTCCCCGCCGAAGAGTGCCAGTTCTGCGCGGCCGTCGCCGTCCCAGTCGTGGGTGTCGAAGAGCTTGCCGTCGCTGGAGCCGTCGTCACCCGGCACGGAGCGCTTGGTGGCGCGCCAGGGCTTCGACCCGAGCCCGTGCTCAGAGCCGCCCCGCAGTACCTCGATCCGCGCGTCCCCTGTCTCTTTCTTCTTGGTGAGCTGGACGGCCAGGTCGTCGCAGCCATCGCCGTTGAAGTCTGCGGCGGCGAGCTTGCTGCCGAAGCCCTTCTTGAAGTCGCCGCCTTCCATGGTGACCCACTTCCCCGGCTCCTTCCCGTAGCGGACGCTGACCTGACCGCGCCGGTGAGGCGTGTCCTCCTCGTCGTCGCTGTCGACGAAGCTCCGGCCGACAGCGATGTCCTGCCGACCGTCGCCGTCGAAGTCGCCGAAGACGACGTTCTCGCCCTCCGGCAGCCGCTCGGGCTCCTTGCTCAGGCCGCCGGCGGTACGGGCGCCGCCGGTGAACAGCAGGGGCGGATCCCACGGGGAGTCGTAGAGCGCGAGATCGGTGGCGCGGTCGTCGTTCGCGTCCCCGGCGACCAGCACGGGTGTCGCGCCCTTGTGGACCGGGCTGGGGATCTTCACGGTCCGGGCGGGGGCGCCCGAGCGCTTGAACGGTCCCTTGAGGACGGCCAGTTCGCTTTGCTCATCGCCCGAGTCCTTGAAGACCGCGAGGTCGGTGTGGCCGTCCCCGTCGAAGTCGCCGGCGATCGGCGCGGTGTGGTAGCCGCTGCCCGGCAGCGGGACGCGCCCGTGCGGCCCGTCGGCCCGCGGGCCCTTGGGGCCTCCCCACAGGACCTGGGCGGCGCTGCTGACGACGAGGTCGGCGTGGCCGTCCTCATCCAGATCGGCGACCGTGGGCTGGAGCGGGTCGTCGCCCACCTGGATGTCGTCCGGCACACCGAGGTCGTCCTGGGTGAGGACGGTCGTGCGGTCGTGGTCCGGACCGCGCTCGGAGCCGGGCACGAGGACCGCGTCGACCTTCAACGACCGGGAGATCTCGTGCACCAGATCGGCGAAGCCGTCCCCGTCGAGGTCGGGGGTCGCGGGCGTGTCCTCAGACGCGGAAACGACCGGTCGGCAGGGACTGCCGGGTACCGGGCGCACACCGTCGTCGGACGGGAGAAGGACGAGGAACGCCACCACCACCGCCACCACGACGAGAGAGGCCACCACGGCGTGCCACACGCGCAGGTGGCGGAAGAACGGACCGCCTGCCGTCGGAAAGCGCATCAGCCCACTGCACAGGCGTGGACACGGGCCGCACAAGGAAGTGGATCATTCTGTTACCGGGGTGATGCACGAGGGCCCTGCCCCCGTAGCGGCCCACGGGTACGGAGGGCGGTGAGCCAGGGCCTCTGCCGGGAAGCGATGCGCGCGGCCCAACTACACGGTTGAGACCTCTGCCTGATCCTCACGCCGTCCGCTAGCTCACCGAGGACGCCGAGGGCGAGATCGAGGGCGTATCCGGCGGCAAGCCAAGCAGCACCTCCCGGATGTGGCCCGCCGACCAACGAGCCTGGCCAGCGCCCCTCTTGGGGACTCTGCGTACGGGTACCGGTGTCCGCGTCTCTTTGGCCGGGGCACGCATGATGCGCCAACCAGTGCGCGGGACGGTGACGGCGTGGACCAGGACGACGGCGGCCTGCCGCACGGTGCCGCCGTGGACCCACGTCCTGGTGAAGCGGACCTGATCGGCTGCCCAGTTGCCCAGACGCCGCCAGGGGCGCAGCCGCCCGAGCAGGTAGCCGGCCGCGAGCACGACAGCCGCGGTGACGACGTGCCCATCACGACCACCGCATCCCGATCGCGGACAGCTGCTCCACCCGCTCCGGGGACAGCGTCGCGGCCCGGCTGCGCTGGTTCCCGATCCACGCCCCGAGCCGGAGTTCCCGCGCCTCCTGGTCGTCGCCGACGATCCGTTCGATGTGCTTCCTCGGTACCCGCAGGTGTCCCTCGCGCTCGTAGAACTGCTGGGCGGCCTCATAGTTGAGCGCCCATTTGTCGGCCTGTGTGCGGCGTGGGGTCGGCTTTTCGTCCTCGGGTGCGGGCTCGATCCCGAGGACCTGTTCACACATCCACTGCTGGACGGTGGTGAGGTTGTCCCAGCCGAGGCGCTGCGCGCGTACCCAGCGTCCGAGGTCCTCGCCGCGGTGTACGACGACGCCCGGCTCGACGGGTAGCTCGCCGCCGATCTCTTCGAGGTGGAGGCGGGTGAGGTGGAAGGCGCGCTGCCATTCCACGGGCCAGGCCGGGCACCAGGATGGGTCGATGTCCTCCAGTTGCTCGCGCCGCATCTCCGACAGCGCTCCGGCCGACGACTCGACGGGGAGGCCCTCGGCCCGCCGCTTCTCGTTCTCGGCAGCCTTGCGGGCGGCGGCCCGCGCGTTCTTCAACCAGATCCCCACCCGGTACCCCTGGTGCGTGGCATCCAGCGGGGCCAGGAGGTGCCCGTTCGTCTCGGCCCACCCGCGCGCGGCGGACAGGCCTTCCTCCCACGCGACGTCGAAGTGCGACCACACCATGCCCAGCTTCTCCAGCTGCTCGACGCGGCCGGTGTCCATGTCGCCGCGGGCGTAGAAGCGCCGGTTGTCGGCGATCCACTGCCCGAGCGGGAAGTTCGCGAGCGAGGCCGGCCACCCGATCCCTTCCGCCTCTTCACCCTCGGGCACGCGGTAGGTGAACGGCACCTTCAGGTCACCGTGCTCGCGGGCGAAGATGACGGCGGCCTCCACCCCGCGCCGCCAGTGCTCGTGCTCCGGGTTGAGGACCCGCAGGTTGATGAACGCCGCCAGCTGCGCCGGTTCGCGCGGCGTGCTGAACTTCAGCAGCTTCCGCGCGGACGCCGACGGCCCGCCGGCCCCTGTCCCCTCGCCCCGGCTCTCCGCGCCCTGCGCGGCCTTCGAGGCGGGCTTGTAGGCGCTGGGCGCCTGCTGCTCGGCGAGCTGCTCCACCACCCGGGCGTCGTGCGCCCTGAGTGCCTCCAGCAGCTTCGCCAACCCGCCGAACGCCCGGCTGGTGAGCATGTTGTCCGCCGTCTCGCCGGGCCCGAGCAGCACCGGCACCACGAGGGATGCGACCTTGCCCTCGCCGGGCTGCATCCGCAGCGCGCGGCCGACGGCCTGGACGAGGTCGGGCATGGAGCCGCGCACGTCGGCCCAGTACACGGAGTCGCAGTTCTTGGTGTCGACGCCCTCCCCGAGGACCTTCACCGAGCCCAGGAAGCCCTTCTCCACGACTGTGCCGTCCGTGGCGACCCCGGCCGCGAACTCGCCCAGCACCCGGCGCCGGTGAATGGGCTTGTGCTCACCGCACAGCCAGTCCGCCCAGATCGTGCGCGGGTACAGCTCAGGGTCCGCGGTGTGCAGCTGCGCGGCGACGTCGGGCAGGCCGGCCGCGAACGCCTCGGCCTCTTTGACCACGTGGTGGAAGACGAGCGTGCGCCGGAAGGTCTCCTCCGAGGACGCCTTGAGCAGCGCGGTCTGGAGGGCTGCGAGCCGGGCCCCGCGGACCTCGTCCGACCGGCGCTCAGTACCCAGGAGCTGCACGGCCTGGAGCTGCGTGTCGGTGATGTCCACGCACACCACCTGGTACGGCGCGCAGATCCCCCGGTCGATCGCCTCCGAGAGGGGCAGCGTGTAGCAGCGGGCACCGAACGGTCCGTCCGGGTCGTCCTCCATCGAGGCTATGTCGTCTCAATATGTTTGCAGCACGTGACTATGCTTCAAGCTTCTGACCTGCACACCTTCACATGCTGAGAAGGTGATCTTCCGGGCGATTGGCTGCTGAAATCTCGCGGACTGGTCGTACGTCGGAGCTGTGAACTGCTCTTGTGCAGATCATGAGACGCGGCGTCACTTCCACTGAGACGACCTTGGGCGCGGCAAGGTTTTGTGGCGGGATGCTGAGCGTGCCCCCGGCGTGGGCTGCCGTAGTTGTGCTGATGGGGGAGCGGCCGTGATATCACGGCTGGCCAGCGCGGCCAGCAGCGGACACCTCTGCGCGTAGGCGCCTCCGGCCCCGGGGCCTCGCTCCCTGGCTCCCCGCCGGAAGTGGTCTCAGCGGGTCGAACAGGCTGCAGTGGCCGGTCACGTTCGATCTTGATGTGGTTGCCGCCGGCGTGCTTGCTGGCGTGTCGCTTTCCGAGCTCGCGTCGGCGCCGTGGTATGTATGGTTTTGATTGGAGGGTGATGCTGCTGGTTTGGCATGGGACTCTTCGATGTGTGCCTGATCACCTGTGCTCGCTGCTGCTGTAGCGCCGTTTCGTCCGCTGGTAAGCGGTGTGGAGACGGGAATCCGTCGGTGGGGTGAAACGGCGAGCGTGTGGATCGGCCTGCCGGGGGGCACCTGATGAGTGAACTGCAGCTGTGGGATGACAACCCGACGACGGTGGATCTTCTGGGATTCGCTTCGATCGTCGACACTGTCGTGGCCGCCTTGCGGTCGCCGTCTCTGGACCCCGTGACGATCGGTATCAACGCCCCCTGGGGTGGAGGGAAATCCACCGTCCTCGGCCTCTTGCATCAGGTTTTGGACCAGGAACCCGGATATCGCGTCATCCGTCTCGATCCGTGGGAGTTCGACGACCAGTTCGACGTGCGTGGCGCTGTCATCGGTGAAGTCCTGCAGGACCTGCTGACGGCCTACCCGGACGCGGGTCTCGAGGATGCTGCGAAGGGTCTCCTGGAACGGATCAGCTGGTCACGTGTTGCGGCCAGTATGGCTCGCGGTCAGCTCGTGGCGCAGACCGAAGACCTCGTCAAAGCCTTCACGCCGCAGCCGAGGCATGACGCCAAGAGCCTGGCGGGATTCCGCAGCGAGTTCGCCAAGCTGCTTCAGGACGTGGAACCTCTCCAGCGCCTCGTTGTCTTGGTGGACGATCTAGACCGGTGCCTGCCGGACGCCGTGATGGCCACGTTGGAGGCCATCAAGCTGTTCCTGTCCGTCAAGAAGGTGGCGTTCGTCCTAGCGGCCGATCAGGAGATGGTGCGCGAGTCCATTGCTGTCAGTCTTGACGCTACGGGCCGCGGCGAGCAGTTCGCACTCCGCTACGTGGAGAAGATTGTTCAACTGCCGCTGTCTTTGCCGCGTATCAGTACGGACGAGGCGGGCGCCTTCATCGCTCTCCTGCTTTCACAGCGCCGGTGCGAACAGGAGGGGGACTATGAGCGGCTGGTTACGCACGCCCAGCAGCGTCGCGCGCAGGGACGCTCACCAGTTCTGGCCGACATGCAGGACCTGCCGTGGGTGCCCGACGCCGACACTCTGGCACTGGCCAGCCGCTTTGCCGCAGGCCTGGCCGCGCACCGTACGGGAAGCCCTCGCAGTATCAAGCGGTTTTTGAACGCATTCGCGCTGCGCACCCGCATCGCTGAGCGGCACGGCATCAACATCGACGCCTCGGTGATCGCCAAGCTCATGCTGCTGGAGGACAGCCACGGCAAGGACTTCGAGACACTCGTCCGTCTACAGGAAGCCCAGCGGGCCGAGCTGTTGGAACGCTGGCAGGCCTGGGGTCGGGACGAGGAGAAGGACAAGCCCGCTGAGGTCACCGAGGACAGCAGAGAATGGGCCGCATCGGATCCCGATCTCACCACCGCGCCGATCGGCCCGTACCTGAGTCTGGCCGCATCGCTGGTCAGTCTCACCGCCGCCGCGTCCCTGACACAGCAGCAGCTCACCTGGGTCAGTGACTTGGCGAGCGCCTCTGAACCACACCGGCGTGACGCCCAGGCCGAGATCGTGACCGCGCTGGTCACCGACCAGCAGGCTGTCGTCGACGCCCTGGTTCAGCGCGCCCGCCGCGAGTCGGACACCGATCCGCTGGCCGAGTCACTGGTGCATATCGCAATCCACACCCCCGAACTGCGGTCAGCCGTCGCGCAGGGGCTGTGGGAGATCCGCAAATACCTCATGCCCGGAGCCGTCGTCGACATGGACAGCAGCGGCGTCGAGGAACTGCAGGCGCTGATTCCGCAGCTGGCCGAGGCCACCGACATCGAGCCGGCGACGCAGGAAAATGCACGGATCACGACCGCAGGCAGTAACTGATGGGCACTTCCGGTTCCTACGGAGGGAGCGGCAACGCGGACTGGAAGCACGCCCACGAAGCGTTCGACGCCCTGCCCGCCTCTGTGTCCTCCGGCAGTGGCTCCCAAGCTCCGCCCGACCTCCCGGACGGTCAGGAGCAGCTCCTCGACAGCGTGCTCAGCGCGCTGTCCACCGCTCTACAGAAAGACGACGCCGACCGCGGGAGGCCACCGGCCAACCCGTACGCGCTCTCCGGGCTGTTGGCCTCTCCCCGACGCGGCGGCAACGGGGGCGGCGGCGGAGGGGGAGGCACCCGCAACCTCGTCGGAAGAGCTGGTGCCGGTTCAAGACGCCAGGTCATCAAGGGATCCTCCCGCGGCGCCGCTGCTCTGGCCGGCGCCTACGCATTGCGAAACGGGGACGCGGCCCGACTGCGAGAACTCGGCCTGGACCTCGCCGAACTGCGCAGCCTGCGCCCGCTCGCGCAGGTCTCGCGCATCCTGCAGACGGTGCTCGGTGACGCGGGCCACCCCGATGAGGCGGCCCTGCGCAAGGCCGCTACCAGGTACGTTAAGGCCGTGCTCGTCGATCCTGATCCACCCGCGCAACAAGACGGTCTGCGCGGACTCGTCACTGAATGGATCTACGAACTCTCGCTGGTCGAACTCGGATCACAAAAGGCACAAGGAGACCTGACGGCGCAGGAAGCGATCAGCAAACAACGATGGGTCCGCTCCTGGCTTGAGCGCCGCCTCAAGAACATCGATGTCCCCGACACGCGCCGCATGACCGTACAAGAGTTCACCGCAACAGCGGCCAAGGTGACCGGGGAGGCACTGCGCATGCTCCGCGCACGACGCTCATGACAACTGCTCTCGAAGTGTTGCCCCACGACGCCCAGCAGCACGAACCCTCCGCCACGGCCCTGCGTTGGGCCCGCACCGCTGCCCACAGTCCCACGCCGGAAGTGGCCGGCGATCTTGGATGGGACCTCGACCTGATCGGCGCCGTCCCCGTGGAGGCCTCCGACCTGGTGCGCATCGCTGCTGCGGCCTACCTCGCCGATCGCAGAACCCCCCGCCCCACCACGTTCGTAAGGACATTCGAACTCGCCGTCCACACCGTCAATCCCGAACCCTGGAACAGTGCACCCGGTGAGCTGACCGAAGAGCTCCTGCACTGGCTGACCGGTGACGTATGGCACCTGCGCGCCGTGCCCGCCACCGTGACTGCCCGTACGCGCGCCCCCCTCGTGCCCGCCGATGACGTCATGCTCCTCAGCGGCGGGCTTGACTCGCTGTGCGGAGCTGCCGATCACTTGCAGGACGGCACCGAGCGGATCTATCTCAGCCACTACGACGGCAGTACCGCAGTACGGAGCGCGCAGAACATGGCCAACTCCTGGCTGCAAGGCCGCGTCTCCTCCCCCCTGCGCCACCACAGCATCAAGATCCGCCCCAACGGTACTCCCGCTGAATCCACCTCACGGAGCCGCAGCTTGCTGTTTGCCGCGCTTGCAACTGCCACGGCGGCCACCGCGTCGAGCCCGCAGGTGACCGTGCCCGAGAACGGATTCACCAGCATTAACCCGCCACTGGCCACCGCACGTGGCGGTGCCCTGACCACCCGGTCCACCCACCCAGGCACCTTCAGCCGCCTCAATGCCCTTCTGGCCGCCACAGCTATCCCCGTCACCATCGGCAACCCCTATCTCCACTGCACCAAGGGAGAGCTCCTGGAACGGGCCCACAACCGCGCCGGAGACGCGCTCCTTGCCGCTGCCGCCGCGACTGTCTCGTGCGGAAAACTCGACGGAGGCCGCTACAAGGGCGGCAACGCCAACCTCAACTGTGGGCTGTGCGTGGCCTGCTTTGTGCGTCGCGGATCCTTTACCGTCGGCCCCCGCCACGACCCCACCGTCTACCTCGTCGACCATCTGGCGGGCCCCTCACGGGAATTGCTGCTCAAGCGCCGCCGGAGAGACGTCCTGGATGTCCAGCAGGCCTACCTCAACGGCATCGACGAAATCGATATCCTCGCCGTAGGCAATCTGCCTCCCGAAGCCGACATTGATGCCATCGTGGATTTGTGCCAGCGAGGCATTCAGGAACTGAGCCGTGTCCCTCTTCCCTAACGAACTGCCCGCGCTGGACTGTCACGCCCACATCGCCCCTGACGTGACTGACTCCCAGATCAGCGCCTTGAACGGAGCCGTTGTCTTTGCGGTGTCGCGCACCCCGGCCGAGACCGACCACGCCCTGCGACGCCGCGACCCCACCCTGGTCTGGGGCACTGGCGTGCACCCGGCGGTGCCCGCCGCCCTCAAAGACTTCAACCCACACCAGTTCCGCACCACACTGCAGCGGACCTGCTTCATCGGAGAAGTCGGGCTCGATCGCCGCGGCAGCCTCGAACTGCAGCGGTCCGTCCTCACCCAGATCTTTACCGCCGCCCGCGATGAACCGGTCCTCCTCTCGCTGCACAGCAGCGGACGTACCGCTGCTTTGATGGACCTGCTCACCAGCCACCCGCATCCGGGGATCATCCTGCACTGGTTCCTCGGTACTCCCGAAGAGCGGCAGCATGCCATCAGCCTGGGTGCCTACTTCTCCGTCAACGCCGCCATGCCGGACGAGACACTCGCGGCCTTCCCTCTGCAACGCCTTTTGCCCGAGACCGACTTTCCCGCCAGCAGACGTGCCACCGGCGCGGCCCGTCCAGGAGTTGTTGCCCCGCTCGAACAGCGGCTGGCCGTGCTCCACGGCACGACACCCCAGATGATCAGGCGCCGTTTCTGGCAGAACCTGCGCGAATTGACGACCCGTACCCAAGTACTGGACCGCCTGCCGGAGCCCATCGCGGACTGGGCCCTGGAAGCCTGACCGCTTCCCTGCGGCGCACGCCCCGCCACCACAGCACGAACCCCGCGGCCCAAGGGCCCGTCACTCACTCGGAGAGAGGCGTGCGGCGACTGCACTGTTCGCGGCAACTGCATCCGGCAGCACGCAGCCGATCAAGCTGCCGGCCTGAAGCACCTGAGCGGCCGTCAGGCCCAACGCGGAGGACAGGTCGGCACAAGTGAGGTCGGCGCCTTTCAGATCGGCGTCGGTGAGATCGGTTTTCGTGAGATCAGCCCCTTTGAGGTTGGCGTCTCTGAACCTCGCACCGCGCAGGTTCGCTTCACTGAGCCTGACCCCCTCCAGCCGGGCCCCGTTCAGGTACGCGCCGGCCAGTTGCACCTTCCGCAGATGCAGGCCGGCCAGGTCCACCCGCATACCACTGCCACCACGTCGTGGGCGCGCCGCGGTGAGCGCGCGCAGCGCTTCTTGGACCTGCGCGTCCGGCTTCTTCGCCAACTGCGCTGTCGCCAGTGTCGTCGTCGCGGCAGGCGGTGCCTCCTTGCGGACGAATGCGTTGAGTACCCGTGCCGCAGCGTCGCCCTGATCTGGCGCATCCTGCACGATCTGCTCCATCGCCAGGACACCTCCAAGACGCACATAGGGCTCGCCGGAACTCAACCGTTCCAAGGCTTTCGTGAAGCGGTCGGTGACCTGGCCCCGCCGAGACAGCCGGAACGTACGAGCGGTATAGGTCAGGGCGATCCCGGCCCCAACCGCGGCGACCACCTGGACGACGGCGAGACGAAACTGGCCCACAGCCGCCGCCCGGCCGGGACCATCGAGCAAAGACCAGTCGTCGCTCGTCACCCATCGCGCCAGACGCACCGTCAGCGGAGTGAAAACAAGAGCCACCACTCCACCGAGCACCACCACACCGGATACTGCTAGGACGGCCGACCGCGTCCGCTTCCACCACATGCCATGTTTCTATCGGACGCAGCGCCCAGCGCGCACACCGTCGGGGTCAGCTGATCGCGAAGCCCCTTCGTACCGCTGGCTTCCCTCGTGGCCTGCCGGTTGCTCAGCGGTTGTCGCCGCGGCCGATGCGGATGTCGTCGAGGAGATCGCGGGTGATCGCTTCTGTGCCGGTCAGGTGCGCGGTTTCGATGGCTTCCTGGGCGGCCTGGCAGATGAGGTCGTTGAGGGAGTCGATGTAGCCGCCGGTGCGCTTGTGGAGGTAGCGGGAGAGCTTGACCAGGGTTCCGGGCTGGTGGTCGTGGAGGCGCAGGTCTTCTTCGAAGCCCTGGACGCAGCTGTGCCAGTCGTCGCCGTAGGGGATGGCGCCGGCCCACAGCACCGGAAGGTCGCTGAGGTAGGTCTTGCCCTTGATTCCCGGGGGCAGGGTTTTGCGCCGCTTGCCGTTGCGGGCGTCGTGCACGATCTCGCGGGCGCCGGTGCCGCAGAAGACGAACGTCGCGCGGGTGCGGTCCTGCAGGGCTTCGAAGTAGTCGAAGGCGCCGGTGATCTCGTTGTCCTGGATGCGGTCCACGCCGTCGACGAGGACCAGCTGGGTGCGGGCGTGGGCCATGACGTGGGCGACGGGCTCGGTCATGTCGGCCGGCCGGCGGGTGCGATCGGTGGGGTTGAGGGTGTGGTTGAGGCCGAGGAACTCGGCGAAGGGCAGCGACCAGTGCAGGTTGGTCTCCCGTTCGGGCGGGACGCTGAGGTAGATGACCGGGATGCGGTTGGCGTCCGAGCCCAGGTCGGCCTCGATCAGTCCCTGGAAGCCGCGGCCGATCTGGACGAGCAGGGTGGTCTTGCCGGTGCCGCGGTCCCCGTCGATGATCATGTTGGTGCTGCGGCCGACGCTGCTGAAGCGGTTCTTGCGCAGCTGGCGCCGAGCGTCGAGCAGACCGCGGCGCAGCGCCGGGGTGATGACCGGCAGCATCTCGCCGTGGTACATCAGCCGCGGGTCGCGGGGCCCGACCCGGGTGCCCTTGGGAGCGCAGTCCGCGAGGTCGGGCGCTTGGAGCGTGCGTGAGGCAGCGGCGTCCCAGCCCTCCCGAGTGGTCAGCAGTGGGGCCTCGATGGGCCGGGTCACGGCATGGGCGACCTCCGGGCTGAAAGTCCGGATCAGTTCTTCTCGGCTCACAGGCCTTCTCCGTTTGCTGCGTCGTCGTCGGACGCGCTGCCGTGGGGTATGGGGTCGTTGGGTAGGGGCGGGGTGGCAGGTCGGTCGTAGCCGAAGGCGAAGATGTCGGCCGCGTTGCCGCGCAGGCTGAGCGAGTCCGCGCCGGACGGACGGGACCAGGAGATCTGCTCATCCTCATGACCGTCGTCGTCGATGCTCTCGGGGGCGTCCGGTACAGCCGGCAGCGACTGATCCGGGGCAGCCGTGCGCGGTGGGGGAGTGGTGTCTCCGGCCGCCAGGATGTGTTCGGCGTCCATGGCCAGCGACGGTGCCCGCACGACTGTTGCCGGGTCGGGGTCGGGCACCCCTTCGTAGGGATCGGGGACGTCGACATCCAGGTCCAGCACGGGGCCGGTGAACAGCTGCGGCACCTGCTTGGCCTGCGGGTCGGGGCCGCGCCGGGCGCGCTCGCGCAGCGCGGACACCTCGCGTGCGATGCGCCGTTGGTCGTCCCTGTGGCCGCCGTCCTCCAGCACCCGCAGTGTGGCCTGTTCCCAGGTCCACTGGGTCCAGGCGTCGCTGATCAGGCGCTGGTGGATGAACTCGGCTTCCACCCAGTCGTCGGTGGTGTGGTCGTAGAGCCACACGAACCTGGGGGCGTAGGGGCTGTAGCGGATCTGCCACCGCATGCCCTGCCCGGGGATCTGGCTGTGCCGGTTCCTGTACTCCTGCAGGGCTTCGCTGTTGTAGGTGCGGTTGTCGATGGTGACGCCCTTGTCGGTCACCTTCAGCCGCTTGAACGGCAGCAGCTTGCGGTTCTCACGGGCAGTGAGCGGCAGCGGCACGTGGCCCTCGGCGGCCACCAGCGTCGCGTACATCCGGTTCGGGCTGACCGTGATCCCAGGCAGGAAGGGGCTGCGCAGTCCGTCGTGCGCAGTCTGCTGCCAGTCCAGGGCGATCCACTCATCGAGCAGGTCCTGCAGCTCGTTCAGACTCCACAGCGAACCCTCGGCGACGTGCTTGCCGCGCCGGGCGAGATCCGAACCGGTGTATCCGGCGACGTACTGCGAGAAACGCTTCTTCACCGCGCCGAAGGTGCTCTCGATGACGGCCTTGTCGGTGGCGGTACGCGTCCGGGCCGGGCGCACGTTGATGCCGAGCATGCGGCACACGTCGTCGAAGTGCTCACTGTTGAAGATCTTGCCGTGGTCGACGACGATCATCCGGGGCCGGATCACCGGCCGGGCCGCGGCGCCGGCCATGCGCGGATCGCAGGCCACCAGGTCCGCATAGGGCATCTCGGACCGCTCCGCCAGGGCCGACGGCGACCAGCCGGGCCGGCCGGGCATCGGCGCCAGAGCCTGCGCCAGCATCAGCACCGCGTCGAAGGACCGGGTGCCGCGCCCGCCCAGCCGACGGCCCCGCGGGCCGCGGCCGGGAACCTTCGGCACGATCATCGCGCCGATGATCGACCGCGACGCCACATCGATCGCCGCGGTCAGCTCGACCTGCACCGGCCGGCCGTCGTCACCGACCGCGATGATGTCCAGACCGGTGGAGTCGATCTGGACCTGCTCGCCCAGCCGGAGCGCCCACGTCGGCGTGTACGGGGCAGTGGCCCCGTTGGCCGCGTCCATCCGCCGCTGGGTCGGCCACCGCAGAGAGTCCACCGCAATGCCCAGCCGCTCCAGCAGCCGGTAGAAGGTGGCGCGAGAGATCATCAGCCGGTCGTACTCGTCGGGATGCTCCCGCTCCACAGCGGCCTGCAGCCGCTCGTACAGGCGAGTGCCGTGCCCGTCGGACTCGTCCCGCCCCGCTTCCACTTCCGCCAGCAGCAGCCGTACCACCCGCTCGTCCGTGCGCCCCCACGGCGAGCCGGTCCCGACTTCGCGGACCAGGCCGAACACGCCCCGTGCCTGATAGGCGCGTCGGCGGCGCTCGATCGTGCTGACCGAGGAGCTCTTGAACCCCAGTGCTTTCAGTTCGGCGGCCTTGGCGGCGATGCGCTGGCGGACCGTGAACCGTGCCGGATCGTAGTTGGGGCGCGGCACCGTACCCTCCGCGGCATCCGGTGGCACGCCCTCGTCGATCTCCCGCAGATGCCGTTCCCAGTCCCGCACCGCCGCTCGCTCGGCCTGCGACAGCAACGACAGGCCGCTGGTGTCCGCCACCCTCACCGCATCCTGCACCTGGCCGTCATCGTCCAGGAGGGCGTAGTCCTCAGCGCCGACCACCGCCGCCACCAGGGCGCGGACGTCATGCCCCTGCTCGTCCAGACAGCCCAGCTGCACCTCGGCGCCCTGCAGTGCCACCACACGGTACGTTCCGCCCTGCCACCGCACCCGGGCACCCAGCGGCAGCCCGCTCTGCTGCGCCGCCGCGGCCAGCGGTCCAACCGGCGTCATCCGTTGTCCTCCCAGGAGTGGTCGTTACCGGGACTGCCCATATTCGTGAGGTCGGGAGCAACGGCAGCGTCCGGTCGAAGTCCAGCGTGCCCGTCCACAGCAGATGCCAGATGTGACCGGCTGCCGGCAGCCCCAGGCCCGAGACGGCGGCACCCTTCTGCAGCGGGCGCGGCACGGCGAAGACGTCCAGCAGCACCTGCCGGGCTTGCGTCCCCGGGGCGAACTCGGCACCGCGGAAGTGCGCCATGCTCCGAAGCGAGGAGTGCAGTACGCCTTCAGGTACCTGAAGGGGACGGATCTGCCATCCGGCCGCGGCCGCCGCATGACGCAGCACCCGTTCCTCCAGTTCGGCCGCCCGGGCCGCCAGGCGGTGCGGGATGACGAACCGCCGGCCGTCGTGCGTGCGCGCGAAGAACGCTGGCCGTACCGTCCCCTGCCGTCCTTCGTGCTGCCAGTGCAGTTCGGCGACTCCGGACTGGAAGCAGGCGATGTCCGCATCGAAGTCGAGAAGCATCGCCGCGTCCATCTGGACCGTGCTGGAACACCACACGGTCACCCCGTTCGTCGCACAGAACCAGTCGGTCAGGATGGACCGCCGCCCCCGGTAGGCATGCGGCTCGGACAGCGGTGCACGCTCCTCCAGCGGTATATCGCGCAGCAGACCGGGCTCGTGCACCAGCGTGCGGCCTGCCGCACTGCGGTAGTGCACCCGCACGTCGATGTCTGTGGGCAGGCATTCCTGCTCGTTCAACGTGAGGCTGCAGTGCTTCCCCGGTCTGTGGGCACCGGGACCCCTCTTGCTATCCATAGGGACGTTCCACATCAGCCAGGACCTTCCAGGGCACGCAGGAGAGCTCGTCGACCGACTGCATGCCGCCGACCTGCTCGTGCGGTGCGGCCAGGGGCAGATAGGTGCCACGCTGAGGACGTGGAACCGGTGCGCCGAGAGCGGGGTGCTGCGCCCTCCAAGCCCTCAGGCCCCAACCGGAGCCATGACCGAGCCCGGATGCCGCCTGCTGCAGCCACTGCTCAAACTCCGGGGACGACAGTCGCCCCGCCAGCCGCCAGCGTTCGGCCGAGACCATCACGGAGGCGATCCTCATCACGGACGGCAGCAGCTCCAGCGGCGTCGTACGGGACGTGCCCAGCCGCGGTGCTCGTCGGAACTCGTGCGCGAGAACACCGAACGCGTCCGCCACCAGAGCCCGCCCCGCCGGCCCGAGGGTCCGGACGAGCTCCACGCGGCGGCGCTCCGCCTCCAGCACGTGCGGTCCGCGAGACAGGTCGATGAACAGCTCCCGGTCGTCGCGCGAATTATCCGTAAAGCGACCGTGGTGAATGCATATCTGCCATGTGTCCGGACTGATCAGCCACACGGAATCACCGGCATCCCGCGCGGCAGCACACAGCGCGCACCCCCGCACCAGATACCCGCCACGCGGCTCCCACGGCCACCTCCACAACGGCTGCCCCGACTTCCCGTCGGACAGCAGATACTCCTCGCCGAGGCTGGGAAGCGCCCGGACCAGCTCCTCGACAGGACGCCCGGCCAGCGCGGCCAGACGCTCCCGGGCCGCCCGGTTCACATACAGCTCCGTGTACCGCGGATCGACCTCCGCCGCCGACAGTCCTTCACCGACACTGTCCAGCAACCGGCCGACCGTCAGCCCGTTGCGCGAGGCGAGCCGGGTCACGTAGGAACCGGTCGACTCCCCGGCCACGAAGCGCGACCGCAGCGGCAGAGCCCGCACGTGCTCCCGCACCGCACCCCTCCAAGCCCGCGCTCCCGACCCTTTCGCCCCCGCGTACCGGACTGTGATCTCGGCAACGACGAGGCGCGATGACTTGGAACAGACTACTTAGCTGACGCAAAGTCGATGGTGCCAGGGCAGTGCTCTGCACCACACCCCCGGTGCACTGCCCCGCACAGCCGCCCCGACCGAAGGCCCGCAGCCCCATGACACACCCTGCCATCCAGCTGCGGGACCACCAGCGCGACGCGTTCAGAGCCGCTGCCCGCAGCCTCGCCCACATGTCCCGCGTCACCGTCATCTCGGCCACCGGCAGCGGCAAGACACTCACCGCCATGCGCGTAGGCGAACACTTCGCAAACGACGGCAACATTCTCGTGGTCGTCCCCTCGCTGAACCTGATCAGCCAGACCGCAGCTCACTGGGCCCGGGACAGCGTGGTCGAGAACATGCTCGGCGTCTGCTCCCTCACCCCCGCACAGGCCGGCACCGTCCGCCTCCCCCTGACGACCGCGCCCCGCCGCATCGCCGAGCTCATCGCCCAAAACTGCGGACCCACCGTCGTCTTCGCCACCTACTCCTCCCTGCCCGCGCTCACACGCGCCCACAAGAAGCACCGCCTGCCGCGCTGGTCCATCGTGATCATCGACGAAGCCCACCGCAGCAGCGGCAACAGCGGCAAACAATGGGCCGCCGTCCACGACAACGCCGCCATCCCCGCCCGGCGGCGCCTCTACATGACCGCCACCCCCCGCACCTGGGCGCTCCCCGACCCCACGAAGAGCCGCCGGAAGACCACCGGCCCGCAAAAGGCACCCGAGCCCCTCGCATCCATGGACGACCCCACCATCTACGGACCCGTCGTCTACCGCCTGGGCCTGGCCGACGCCATCGACCGCGGCATCCTCGCCGACTACCGCATCGTCGTCCCCGTCATCAACGACGAGGAACTACGCGCAGTACTCCAGACCCCAGGGGTCACACGGCACATCGACGGACTGCGCCTGTCCGCACTCCAGGTCAGCCTCCTGCGCGCCATGGCCACCCACAAAGCGCGCCGCGTCATAACCTTCCACAGCCGCATCGTCAACGCCCACCAGTTCAGCCGGACCCTCCCCGACACCGTCGCCGCGACCACCCGCAGCACCGGAATCCGCAAACTGTGGACCTACCCCCTCCACAGCAGCCAGCCCACCAGCGAACGCGCCCACCGCCTGGCCGAGTTCGAAAACATCCCCCTGCTCACCAACAGCACCAGAATCCCCGGCGCCGTCGATGGCGCCGTCCTGTCCAACGTCCGGGTCCTGGGAGAAGGCGTCGACGTACCCGACGCCGACGCCATCCTGTTCGCCGACCCCAAACGCAGCCCCTCCGACATCATCCAGGCCCTCGGCCGCGCCCTGCGCCAGCCCCCAGGCGCCGGCAAGGTCGCCCTCCTGATCATCCCCATCTACGTCGGCCGCCGCCAGACCACCGAGAAGGCCCTCGAATCGTCCGCGTACAGAATCCTCTGGGAGGTCCTCAACGGACTGCGCGAACACGACTCCCAACTCTGGCGCCGATTCGGCGACCCCGACCGCGACACAGCCGCAGACCCCCTCCCCCCGGCACCCGAGCGCGCCGCCGAGATCGCACCGCTCACCGGCCTGCGCGCCCACGAGGTCGACACCCGCGTATGGGCAACCGGCTGGGCAGCCGCCGTCGGCTACTACGAGCGCCACCACCACCTCAACGTTCCCAGCGAATACACAGACCCCTTCAACTACCCCCTCGGCCTGTGGATCGGACAGCAGCGCTCCCTCTACGCCAAAGGCGACCTCGCCCCCGACCGGGCCCTCGCCCTGGAAACCCTGCACATATCCTGGCCCCACCCCCCGCGCAGCTTCGAAAGCCGCCTCACCCAGGCCATCGCCTTCGCCGACACCCACGGCACCCTCACCGTCACCACCGCCCCCAGCACCAGCGACGGTCCCATGTACCGCTGGCTCCACCGCCAGCGCGCCCTCGCCGACAGCGGCCGCATGCACTCCGCGCGCAGTGAAGCCCTCAAAGCCGTCGACCCCTGGTGGAACCCGCCCTGGGGCACCGAATGGCAGCACGACTACACCCACGTCTGCCTCCAAGCCGCTCACCAGACAGCCACGCCCACACCCGTATCCGGCCAAACCCCGGCCACCTGGCTGGACCACCAGATCGCACGCCAACACGACCTGCACCCCCAGCAGCTCCGACTCCTGAGCGACCTCGCAGCCCAGCACCCCAGCACACACCCCCACAGCATGCTGCTCCTGCCGGCCTCCCACCCCAGGACCCGTGCCTTCCACCGCGGGCTGAAAGCCGCCCGCCAGTTCCACAGACGCGAAGGCCACCTCCAGGTCCCTGCCGGACACCGGGAGAACCTCCACGGCGACGAGGTCCTCCTCAACCGCTGGATCACCAAGCACCGCAGCGGCGCCGCACAGTTGACCTCGCTGCAGATCACCGCACTGACCGCCCTGGGCATCGAACCGGAGCAACTCCGGGGAGCAGCGCTCCCAGCCGGCGCCTCTGAAGAAGCGGGCGCGTGGTGGGCGGCGCCGGAACCTTCCTGGGCCGCGCCCATTCGGCGGTTCGCGGGCTGACCGCCGGACCGCCCCGCCCGCAAGTGCGGGGTGGGCAGGGCCGGTATCCGGCCGTCCGGCCTCTACCGCCCACGGCACGGTGCGGGAGCCGTTGTCCACGAGCGGCTTCCGCACCGTGCCGTGGGGCAGAGCGAAGGCGCCGGTACTGCCTGCTCGGAGGAGCGTTGCCCGGGCACGCATCCTGGTCGAGGGAGGATCTTCTGACGGCCGGTGCCAGCGGGCATGGCATCCCCGCGGGCCGGGGCCGCCTTCCTTCTCTGTCGGCAGGGGGGCCAACTAGCCGAGACCCACTACCGGTTGCGCTGCAAGGTGGGCCAGCGGGAGGGGGGCGGAGCCGGCCACGGCGGTCGTCGACACGCGGTCGGTGAGGCTGGCCGGCTTCGGTCCCCGCCGTCTTGCGCGACTGCGACAGCGGTCAGCAGCCAACAGTCGCAAGCGGCATATCGCGATGGACCGCGCCTGGGGTTGCTCCTGGTCGTTGCACTGGCCCCGCTGTGAACGTCGCAGACCGGCCTTGGCCTTGGCCGGTAAGGCCGGCCTGTCCCTGCGTCCGCACGCATGTGCTAAATGTCGCTTATGTATTCTATTAAGTTGGATTGTCAGACCCTTCCTCTACCGTCGTTGAAGTCGTCGCGTCCGGACCGCCGGACGGGGCTGCTCGCCCCTGTCCAGGGCGCGGGCCGCGCCGAACGGCACTCGCAGCAGGGCGTGTTGAAAGGGGAGGGCCAGCGCACGTGGCTGAGGACTGGTGGAGCGTTGTGGAGACCGGCCTGTTCGACGTCTTCACCGACGACAGACAGGCTGGGAAGCAGCGACTGACCGGCGCCGTACTCGCCGCTCTGCTGGTGGCGAGCAGCCGCGGCCCGATGTGGACGCTGTCCGACATCAGGAAGCTGCTGGTTGAGGTGGGCTACGAGAACGCGGCCGGCAACGAAGACCTCGTCGAAGTCCTCGAGGTCCTCAAGGCCCACGGATACGTCACGCCGAGCGTCGACCATACCGCGGCCGTCGAGAGCCTCAGTGACGGACGCCGGCGCCGTGAGGCGTGGGCGCTCACGCGGCAGGGCCGGGTGGTCGTGGCCGGCATCCGGGACATCGCCCGCCGTCTGCACCGGTCCTTGCGGCTTCCACCGCGTCTGCTCGACGCCGTCGAGCAGACCCTTCAGGTCCTGCTGCAGCAGTACCACGAAGACGCCGAAATGCTAGACCCCACCCTGGACCAGGTCCGCGCACACCTGGAGCAGCTCCAGGAGGCAGGCGGAGACTTCTACAGCGCGGTCGGCTCCCTCGCACAAGGGGACGTCACCGACGACGCGGTGTTCATCACCAGCCGCCGCCACATTCTCCTGGCCCTGCAGCACTTCGCACGCCGCACCGAACAGTCCCTCCACCAGGTCAGGGCGGCCTTCGGCGCACTGGCCGAGGTCGGCACCAAGAACGTCGTCCACCGCGCGATCGCCGGTGCCGGCATCCTCGACCCGGCCGAACGACAAGCGTGGACGGCCGACCGGGAACGGGACCTGGCCGACCTCGAGGCATGGTTCGTACCCCACGGCTCGATCGAGCGCCTGGTCAACGCGGCGGCGGACGCCATCCACGCCCTGCTGGGAGCCATCGACCGACGCTTCTACGCCAGTGCCCGGGGCAGCGACGTCGGCGAGGACTTCCGCCAGATCGCCCGGATGCTGCACGCCCAGCCCACCGAGGCCCGCACCCAGCAGGTGTTCGCCGCGGCCTTCGGGATCTGGCCCGCCCGCCATCCCGTGGAGACCGTCGAAGAGTCCCTCGCCCCACTGCACACCACCCGCAGCGCAGGCAGCCGCACCATCAAGCTGGTCCTGCGGCCCCATGACCGCGGTGCGCGTTCCACCGGCGCACCCCGCAAGGTCGCCGACCTCACCGAGCAGCGGCGAGCGGCAGAAGCCGCCAACGAAGCCGAGATCGCCCGCACGGAATCGATTGCCAGAGCGCTGGCCACGCCCGGAGTGGTCCCGCTGACCCACTTCACCGGACTGGACACCGCGCACGCCGAAGTCCTCGTGGACCTGATCGAGGAAGCCCTCAACAGCTTCGACGACACAACAGGCACGGGGACAGCCGCCACGGTCGGGGCCGAACTGACCCTGTGGATCGGCACGCCAGGTCACGCGGTGAGCGTCGTGCTGCAAGAAGGAGAGCTGATCGCCCCCGACTTCCTCATCCGCATTCGATGCACCCCGCCGCGAGAAGGAGAGGAAGCGGCATGACCACCACACCCCCCGCCCCAACCGGCGACCAGCCACCGCTCAGCCCCGAAGCAGAGCCGGTCGTGGCAAGACTGCTGGGCCACCAGATCCTGGCAGAGGAGGACGACCCCGAACAGTTCCGCCTGGCCTGCCACCACCGACACGAGATCACCCGCTGGTTCAGCGAAAACCCCGGCTGGCGCTTCCACATCGAACGCCCGGCAGGCATCGGCCGCCTCTACAAACGCCACTACGACCCACCCGCCGGCCGCGTCCCCCTCCTGCACCGCAGCAAGCCGTCCGCCCGCACCCCCGTCTCTCCTCTCGTACAGATCCTGACCGCGCTGATCTGCGAGCAGATGTGGCGCGCCACCCAGACCACCTTCAACCACCTCCAGCGCGCCGTCATCCAGGCATGCGGCACCGAAGCCTCAACAGGCCGACTTCCCCGATTCCAGCCGGTCGCCACCGCAGGACAGAAGCAGGCCACCGCCGCCGCACACCGCATGGCATTCATCGACGCCCTGCGCCTCCTGGATTCCTGGCACTTCCTCACCTCCGACCAGCCCCTGAACGTCCTCGAACAGGACATCGACGCAGACCTGACCATCACCGCACGCCGCGAACGCCTCGCCCTGCTGATCGCCTGCCCAGCACCCTCACTCCTCCCGATCGACCTGGACGCCCCCGACAGCCACATCGCCGCCCTCTGCCCAGACCAGGCACCCCCGCCCGAGGACGCACTCCCCGTCGACACGGCACGCCACCACCGCCACACGGCACTGCGCGCCGTCCTGGACAACCCCGGGATCGCGCCCGACCCCGCCACCGGGCCAGGCGCCTACCTCTCCTCGTGGAGCGGCCGCGAGCAGGCCCTGAACGTCGCCGCAGCCGCCGGCCTGGCCTGCACGGTCCGCCAGGACTGGTGGATGATCACCGACCCGGCCGGACACACCACGGACCTCACCTTCCCCCGCAGCCGCACCGTCGAGCAGCAAGCAGCCCTGCTCCTGCTCGAGGCCCTGACAGGCCGGGACGACCCCATGGCCTGGTTCGGCCTCCACTGGACCACCGACGTACTCGCCGAGCACCTCAGACAGCGACCGTGGTGGGCCCGCAACTACCAGGGCACAGGCAAGGCCAGAACCCTCGCCACCGCCGCGGTACACCACCTGCTCTCCATCGGCGCGTGCACCGCCGACCCGCCGCCCGGCACCGGCTGGCAGCCCACCCCCGCCATCCACCTCTGGCGACTCAGCATCACCGACGCGCCCCGCCCGCACCCGGCTACCGAAGCTCACGAGGGATCCAGCCGAGATGAATGACACCCCCCGCCACCGCCTCCTCGCCGACGCGGCCGGAGCCTTCACCGATGTACCGACCCTCGACCCGCACCCCACCGCACGCGGGCGCTGGCAGCCCACCCGGGCCGGAGCGGTCAACTCCTGGCTCTGGACCAACGAGCAGTTCGCCTACGCAGGCGGCAGCCTCGCCATGGTCGGCATGAACGGCTCCGGGAAGTCCCTGACCAGCGCCGTCCTGTTCCCGACCTTCATCGATGGCAACGTCACCGCCAAGAACCTCTCGGCCGCGGCAGAGGCCGCCGGAACGCTGACCGCCATCCACACGCTAGGCAGGCCAGGACCGCCCAAGAGCGGCACCTGGTGGCAGGAGTACGGACGAACCGACCCCGACGGCCCGCACTCCCGTACGCGGTGGCTCACCGCCGGTCTGTGGCTGCACAGCGGCGGAGGCCAGCGCAACACCCTGGACCGGGCGTGGTTCCTTGTCCCCGCCCGCGTCCACGCCCAGCTCATCCTCGAACGGGACGGCATGCCCGTCACCATCACCGACCTCGCCGCCCAGCTGGAGGCATTCGACGGCCTGCTGTTCACCTCGTCCCCCCGCCTGGAACAGCAATGCCGGGACCACACCTCTGTGCTGCGCAAGGAAGAGGACTATCCGGAGACAGTCCGCGAGCTGATGTACCAGCCGCTGGACGGCACCCAGACCGACGCCCTCGCCACCGTCCTGCGCGCCCTGCGCAGCGTCCAGGCCGGAGACAAGATCAGCCCCCGGATCATGGAGGAGACCCTTACCTCCGCACTGCCCGCCCTCGAAACCCGCCGCGTCCAAAACCTTGCCGACGCTCTGAGCAAGGCCGAACAGCTCCAGGGCCACCTGCAAGCGGCACACACCGAGCGCGGCATCCTGTCCGAGGTCCGAACCGCCTACCGCCGCTACGTCGCCGCTGCCGCCACCACGACCGCTACGACCTACGCAAACCTCCACACCCTGCACGCCGACGCCGTCACCGCCCGCGACCAGGCACTCCACGCAGAGACCCTCGCAGAACAGCGACAGAAAGAGGCCGCCGCAGCCCTCCAGGAGGACGAAGACCGAGCAGAGCAACTACGCGGCACAATCCGCACCCTCGAGAACCGGCTCAACGAGCATCCCGGAACGAGCCTCGCAGACCTCAGCCGCCACGCCCAGGACTGCGAGAAGCGCGCCTCCGACAGCCTGCAGCACGCCGACGAAGCACAAGCCATCCACCAAGAGCGCCAGGCACAGAGCGCAGCCGACCAGCAGACAGCCGACCAAGCCCTGGCGGCCTGGGCCAAGACGACACACGACCTCGGCAGACTCGCCGGGGACCTGGGCGCCGCGGCGTTTCACGAGCTGCTGGCCAGCGTCCTCAGCGAAACCCAGCAGCACCAGAAGCCTGCCGACAACGGCGCCACCGTAGCCGCCCGCGAACAGGCAGCAGCATGGGGCCAGGCACAGTCCCAGGCGGCCGAACGTGTTCAGGCAGCGCTGGAGCACTTCACCAACGAGCAGAACGAGCAGAGCGCCGCTCAAGACACCTACGAGAACAAGCGGCAGCACGCCGAAACAGCAGAAGCACACTCACAGGATGCGACCGACGCGCTGGAACAGGCCGAGGAGGCCACCCGCACCGCACTGTCGCGCTACAGCACCCACCTCAAGCGACTCCCGGCGCTCCCGGACGACCTGGGCGACGCGACCCCGCTCGACCCGACTGCCATCCGCGCCTGGGTCAACGACCAGACCGCCGACGCCCTCGCGAAGCTCGACGTCAGAGCCTGCGAGGAACGCGCGGATGCCCGATCCCAGGCTGCGGACGAAGCGTCCGCGCGTGCCACCACAGCCAGTGAACTCGCGGCCGGAGCAGTCAGGCAAGCCACGTCCATCGCAGACGCGCTGAGCAACAAAGCCGATGCGTTGACCGACACCCCCTGCTCCCTGCTCGACCTCGTACACGCCGCCCGCGAGGTCACCCGCCCCGCACCCCCACGCCCGAAGTCCACCACTCACACGGAGCCCAGTGACCAGGAGGAATGTCTCCTCGACACCCTGGAGGAGACCGCCCACAGCGACCTCGGCCGCCGCCGGCTCCTGATTCGGCAAGCCGCCCGCGACCTCACCGACGCCGCACGCGCCCAGGATCGGGCTACCGCCACATACGCCCAGGCCCAGAAGACACAAGCCCTCGCAGACGCCGCGGAGGAGACATCCCGCGACGCACGATGCACCGCGGACCAGGAAGCACACACCTGGGCACGCCATGTTCACGCATGGGCCCACGACCTGAAGATCCTCGACCCGGCCGGCCTGCGCCTGCCGGACTTTACCGATGGCCCCCTTGACCTCAACGCGGCGCACCACCTCGCCCAGGACACCGCGACAGCGCACCGCAGCGCCGTGGAGGCCCTCTCCGGCCGACTTGCCGAAGCAGAACTGCGCCTGGACGCAGACCGCGCATCCCTGGAAGACCTCGAGGCGAAGATCCGCCACGCCCGTCAGGTCGGCACCCCTCCCACCCCACCGGACTGGAGGGCCTCGCGGCACGGCCGGGCCGGGACGCCCCTGTGGGAGGCCGTCGAGTTCGCCCAGCACCTCCAGCCCGACGAAGCCAGCCGGCTGGAAGGAGCCCTGCTCGCGGCCGGACTCCTGGACGCCTGGATCTCGCCCACAGGCGAAATGGCAGTCGGTGACATCACCCTCACCCTCACCCCCGAGCACCAAGGACCGTCCCTGGCCGACGTTTTGGTGCCCGACTCCCACACCCCCCTCGACCCGGCACTGGTCCGACGGATCCTGGCAGGAATCCGCCTCCTGCAGCCCGGTGAACAACCGCTGCCCGGGCAGGCAGCCGTCGGACTGGACGGCACCGCATACATCGGCCCCCTGGCCGCCGCGTCCCCTGCCACCTGGGACGCCTGCCACATCGGTGCCGCAGCCCGCGAACGCGCTCGCCAGCAGCTCCTCGCCGACCTCAACGAGAAACGTCACCACGCGACAACGGCACTCGCCGCAACCCGTACGCTTGTCGACACCCTCAAGCGCGACCTGACCACCGCCGATCGCGAGCAGGCCACCCCCGACCCGGTACCGTGGCGCAGCGCTGAAGAAGCCGCCGCCACCACCGCCTTCGAAGCCGAGGTCAAGAACGCCGCCGCCGGCGACGCGGCACACGCCGCCGCCGTCGTGGAGGAGCACCGGCAGTCCACCTCTCGCACCGCACAGCAGGCCTGCACCAACGCGAGCCTCACCATGAACCAGCAGGCCGCGGAAGCCGCCCTGGCGCTGTGCACCGAGCTGGCCGGGCACCTCACCACCACGACCGTCGCCACAAAGTCCGCGATCGCAGCCACTCGCACCCTGCACGCCGCCAACGAGTACGCCGACAGGACTCGGGTCGAGGCTGCCCAAGCACACCACGCACTCAGCCGTGCACGACAAGCCGCACACGAAACCGAACAGGACCGCAGGAACCTCCCGGGCGAACTCGACCTCCTGGCCCCAGCCCAGGAAGCGGCCGGCCGGGCCCACCGGTGCGCCCAGGAGGCGGCGAAGGAAGCGACCGCAGCCGAGGAAGCACTCGGCCGCCGCACACGCCTGCTCAGTACAGCCGTATCCCGCCTGCACTCCACAGCGCGCGATGGCGTCGCCGAGCTCCCGGTAGAAGCCGAAGCCCTGGGGCGCTACCGCAGCCGCCTGCAGACGCTCATTGCTTCCCTCTCCGGCTGGGGCGACGCCGCCATGCGCGCGCAGTTCACCGCGCAGACCGCTGCGGGCAGCCTCAGCAATGCCGCCGCCGCCAAAGAGCAGGCGGAACGACTTCGCCGACGTGCCAGCGACGATCAACGCGCCGCCGACCATGCGCGCCACCGCCATGACGAGGAGGTCCGCCAGCATGAGCGTCCGTACCAGCAGCTCTCCGCCGAACTCGAACAACGCCTGAAAGAACAGAACGACCTTGGCACCCGCCTTGCCGAACGCCGGAACGCCGATCAGCAGGCCCGCCTTGACCATTCGCGCAGAGGCGACGAGACCGTGGCCTGTACCGCGCGCGTCGCGGCCGCGGCAGAAGGACGAGCAGCGGCCCTGACTCAACTGCAGGCGCTGTTCGACCACGGGCTGGTCGCCGAACTCGCAGACAGCGAGAGCCTTCACCGGCCCGAACATCCCGGCGAGGCACTCGACATCGCCCGGGCCGTCATGGAACAACGAGGCCTCGGCCTCGCGCCGACCCGCGAACAGGCAGCTACAGCCGAGAGCGAAGCCAGAACACAACTCGACCGCCGCATTCGCCACAACCTCAGCCGACTCCTGGAAATCAACCGGCACGTCGTCTCCGAGGACATCCCCGGCACCACCTGGCGGCGGATCACCGTCACCCACCTCGGCCACGCAAGCGAAGCCGGCGCCACGCAACCCCACATGCAGCCGCTCAGCGCCATCCTGGCCGGCCTCACCCACACCATCACCACGCTGGAAAACGACTTCAGCGAACAGGTGCAGAACGAAGTCAAGGGCGTTGTCTTCTCCGAACTCCGCAGAGACATCAACACCCGCATCGACACGGCCCAGAGCATCGTCGACGACATCACCAAAACCCTCGACGGCGTCCGGACAGGCGTAGCCAACGTCGGAATCCGCCTCCAGTGGCAGCCCAAGAACGACCCGATCGCCACCGAAGCACTCCAGCTCATCCAGGCAGTCGACCTCACAGGCAACTTCGACCGCATGTACGACTTCTTCATCGAGCAGCTGAAGAACGAAGAAGCCAACCACCCCACATGGGCCAAACGCGTAGAGCACGTCTTCAACTACCGCAACTGGTTTACCTGGGAGATCGCACTCACCCACAACGATTTCCGTGACGACCCCACCAGCGACGCCGAGGTCTTTCGCACGCTGACCACCCGCAACAACCCCCTCGCGAGCCTTTCCGGAGGAGAGAAGCGACTGGTCACCATGCTGCCGCTACTCGCGGCAGCACACGCCTTCTACTCCACCGAGGGCTACCAGGGGCCGCACATGGTCTTCATCGACGAACTCGATGCCGCCCTCGACTCACGCAACCTGCGCAAACTCCTCGAACTCCTGCGGATCTGGGACTTCGACGCCGTCGTCACTCTGCCCTCCATGCGCCCGCTCCTCGTCGCCGAGACCCAGTCCATCGGTATCCACCGCATCCACAAGACCCGCACCGCCCGCTACACCATCCCGAGCATCTGGACCGGCGTAGGCACACCACACACCACCCGCATCCACGCCAGCATCCCCGCACCGCGACCACACGAGCAGCCCGAGACCGAAGGGAGCGCCTGATGCCCTCAGACCTCCATGATCCCGACATCCGGCCCCTTTGGCAGTCCCTGGCCGACCGCCTGGCCCAAGGAGACGCCCCCGAGACCATCAAGACCGTCACCGTCCCCCTCACCCGGCCCGCCCGGGCACGCATCGCCGGCTGGCTCGCCCACACCACGCCTCAAGGACGCCGCCGTCCTCTACGGACCGGCGACAGCGGCACGACGATCCCCGTACCCCGACTCCTGACCGCCCTCGGACACACACACCACGACCTGCGCAACCTCATCGAGGCCGCAGGCCTCCAGATCCCAGACACCGCCAGCACGCGCACAGCAGCCCGCCGCCTGCGCACAGAAATCGACTCACATGCCGCGCACGCCCTGCCCGATGCCCCACTCCTCAACGAGCGCCTGCGCTCCTACGGCATCAGCGAAGACACCCTCGAGAAACGGCGCTTCCTCATCGACGCCCTGGCGCGCGCCCACGCGGTCCTGCCCCTGCCCAGACGGCTCTCACTGGCCCGCCTCGCCCATCACTGCGCCGCCGACCCCCATTACTTCGACCTCAACGACAACGGCCGCGGCGCACTACTCGTCCTTCTGGCCCGCGACCTCCTGAACGCAGAACAGCCCGACACGCCGGCGGGCGACCGCGGGCTCCTGGCCCGCCTCGGCATCGTCGCCGACCGCCTGTCCCAGACGGTCCTGCTGTTCAACGTCCAGGCCACCGGCGACGGTCCCAGCGACCGAGCGCTCAACCTCGCCTACAAGGACCGGCGCCCCGTCCACCTCACCCTGCACGACCTCACCGCACACCCCCCGACTCTCCAGGCCGGCCAAAGACTGCTCGTCGTCGAGAACGTCTCCCTCATCGACGAAGCACTCGAACGCGGCGTCACCAGACCACTCGCCTGCACGAGGGGAACCCTCAGCGCCGTCGACCACACCCTGCTCGCTCTCGCCCGCGACGCTGGCCTGGCGCTCGAATACGCCGGGGACCACGACCCATGGGGTCACGCCATCGCCGCGACGGTCCATGATCGCTACCGCGCCACACTCGTCGCCATGGACGATGCCGCACACCGCAGCGCTGCTGATTCCGAGCCCGACTGGAGCCGACTTCCACGAGCCGGCAGGGAGACGAACGACCATGAACCTCCCCGCGACCGCAGTGGCGTCGAGGGCAGGATCTACCAAGAGAACAGCGCCATTATCGACATGCTGCTCGGCGCCAGCAGATCCGATCCCCTGCGACCTGACACCAGCCCCGCAGCATCATCCGCACAGAGCCACACCGGACCGTGGCCTCCATCCCCGCATGACTCCGTACACATGCCGAGTCGATGAGCCACGTGAACCCCGCGGTGCGGCCTGGCACCCGGCGCGGGTCGGCTACAGGCGGCTTTTTGTACCTGCCGGGGATCGCTGCGAGCCGGTGATCCAAGTGAGGTCGTCCGTGTACGGGTCGAGATTCCACGAGCCGAGAGCCTGACGGGCGACGAGCAGCTCCACAGCGTCCATCAGATCGAGGCGCGCGAGCCTGCTCATGCGCGCCAGGTGACCGGCCTCTGCGACGCCGGTCGTGCTGCCGGGAGAGGTGTGAGCGGCGAGGGTCACGGCCACGAGCCGATGGGATGCGCTGGGCTGAGGAAAGACGGGGGATCGTGCACGAGGCATCCGTGCTGCACCGCCATGATTGCGGCCTTCGGACTGCCGAGCTGATGATCCAGCTGACGGCAGACCGCGCACGACTTTGGGCCCCAGGCCGTCCGCCGGGCGGGGAGCTTCTGGATCACCCACCGGTCCGCTCCGATTCGATACGGGATGATGGCGGGCATGGTCACATCGGTCGAGCCCACCGTCTGGCGTCCCGCCGACCGTCCCGTGCTGCGTCCGGACCAGGAGGGCGGCCTGCGGGCGGTGGTCCGACATTTGCGCCGCCCGCATACCCGGGCCTTGTACGTGGCAGCGACAGGGACAGGCAAGACGCTGGCGTCGATCCGGGCCGCGGACGAGCTCGGCGCCCGCCTGGTCCTGGTTGTCGTGCCCACGCTGGACCTGGCCGCGCAGACCGCGCTCGCGTGGCGCCGTGACGGTCACCTGGAGCACATGGTGATCGTGTCCTCGATGGACACCACGGCACACGACGCGCTCGCTGCCCGCCGAGTCGGTTCCACCAGCAGCCCGCATGCCCTTGCGGCGCTGATGTCGGTCGTGGGGGAGAGGGACGACCAGCTCCCCGCCCTGACAGTGATCTCCACCTACGACTCACTCGACAAGATCGAGGCGACACAGCACACCCGCTACACCGTGCCACCCTTCGATCTCGCGATCATGGACGAGGCTCACCGCATCGCCGGCCGGGCGGACAAGAAGTGGGCCGTCATCAACGACGCGACCCGGATCCATACCGACCGCCGCCTCTACATGACCGCCACCCCACGCAGCTTCGCCGCTCCCAACCTCACCGAGTCCGCCAGTACCGCCCGCCGCCAACCTCGCACCACACCCGTGCCGGACACGGACGCGGCGGCGAACAGCATGGACAACGAGACCGTCTACGGAAAGAAAGTCTTCGAGTACCCCCTCGCACAGGCCATCGCCGACGGGGTCGCCGCGGACTACCGCATCGTGGTCCCCACCGTCACCGACACCGACCTCCGCGCCCGCCTCAACCTCCCCGCCCCCGGCACAACCACCCCCGGCACAGGCCCCGAGGACGCCCTGCGCACCACCGCACTCCACCTCGCCGTCCTGAACGCCATGACCAAGCACTCCATGCGCCGGGTCCTGGTCTTCTTCCACCTCGTCGAAGACTCCATCCGCTTCACCCGCGAACTGCCCCACACCCTGCGCCGCCTCCGCACAGCCGACCCCGACTGCTTCCCCGGCCTTGACCCCGACGTCTTCCACGTCCACGGCGACCACACCGCCGACCAGCGCACCGACATCTTCGCCCGCTTCGCCGCCTCACCCCGCGCGATCCTCACCAACGCCAAAGTGATCGCCGAAGGCATCGACATCCCCAGCGTCGACGCCGTCGTCTTCGCCGACCCCACCAGCAGCATCACCCGCTGCGTCCAAGGCCTCGGTCGCGCCCTACGCCTGGACGTATCCGGCAAGACCGCCAGCCTCATCGTCCCCGTCTACATCCCGCCAGCCGACGACCCCGAGAACATCCTCGGCACCCCCTACGAACCCGTCTGGGCCATCACCACCGCCCTGGCCAGCCACGACCACCGCATCATCGAACGCCTCCCCAACAAGGCCAACCGCCTCACCACCGAGACCAGCAGCCTCATCCAGCACCGCTGGCACTTCGACTACACGATCCACCCCGAACGCATCGCCCAAGCGATGGACCTCATCGCGTTCAACCCCCGCGGCGCCCTCACCCGCACCCGCCGTGAAGGCCTCGCCTCCGCCCAGGCGTTCCACGACACCTACGGCCACCTCGACGTCCCCACCGACCACACCGACCCGGCCGGCTTCGAACTCGGCCGCTTCATCACCACCATGCGCGACGCCGCAACCGCCGGCCGCCTCGAACCCGACTGGACTGCCGAGCTCGACGCGCTCGGCATGATCTGGGACAAGCACGCCGCCGCGTGGCGCGCCCGCCTGACGGCCGCCGCGGACTACCACCGCGCGCACGGCCACCTTGCTGCCCCCGCCACCACCGCTCTCGGTGGCTGGCTCGCCGAACAACGCTCCCTCGCCACACGCGGCCGCCTCGACACCGCCCGCGCCGCCGACCTGGCGGCCGTCGACCCCGACTGGCAGCTCCCACACGGCCCGGACTGGCACCGCAAATACCACCTGGCGCGCCGCCACATCGAGACCGGCCAGCCCCTTACCCCTGACACCCATGTCGGCACCATCAACCTCGGCAGCTGGGCCGCCCGCCAGCTCACCGCCTGGACCACCCTCGACTCCGGCCAGCACCGCCTCCTGGCCGCCCTGAACCTCACACCCGCCACCAGCGATCTCACACCCCGCCCCACAACGCGGCGCACCTTCGCCCAGACCGTTCAGATCCTCGAACTCTTCCTCCACCGCGAACGTCGCGCCCCCACTGCCCGCGAGACGATCACCGTCGACGGCGACACCGTCAAGATCGGCCCCTGGTTCGCCAAGACCCGCACCAAGATGCGGACCGGTCAGATCAAAGCCGAGCAGGCGCAGCTCGTCGCCGCCCTCTTCGACGGCGACTGGACGGATGAGAACCCCGTCCCCGCCTTCGGCTGACCCCTGGGGCGAGTGCTGAGACCGCGGGCCGACCGGCAGCTCGTCCGGGATCGTGCCGTACGCGCCGCAGCTACTCCGAGTCCGCTAGGTACGGTGCGAACAGGCGGCGGCTGACCAGGGAACGGAACTCCCGCAACGCTACGTCCGCCGCTGCGATCGCCCTCTGGTACCGCGGCCGCATGGCCTCAAGGAGCTCCCCCTCCCGCAGGTGCACCCAGAGGAAGCCGCCCCCCATACGGTCAACCTTCGTCATCGCCTCCCGGGCCCGCTCCTCCGCAGCGTGTACATGCGCGTTGATAGCCCCGTCAGCCCATCGGACCGCGATCGCGACCTGGTCGAGGGCTGCTCGATCTTCGGCGTCGAGCATATGGATCGCAGCGCAGCAGGCCGCAGACTGCGGTAGCAAGATGAGAAGGAGACGGACCTCCCGGGCGGCCTTCACCACGTCGGCCATCACGTCCTGCGGCCCGGTGCGGCAAAGCGCGTTGAGCGCGTCCTCGACGTCCGGCCAGGACTCCGGCAACCCCACCCAGGCTTCATAGGCTTCCCGGGCGTCACTCAAGACACCGGTGGCGGCCCTGTCGAAGGTGTCCACGACCTCCTGCTGTGCCTGAAAGCGCTCAGCCGCTACGGCAGCGCGTTCGGCGACCTCGGCTGCCGGGACCTCTGCGCGCACGGCTGGTCGGCCAGCAGTTCCAGACGCATCGAGTGGCAAATCCGATCGTTCCATCTGCCGCCCAGGACGAGGCTCCCGCCGAGTTGCGTCCTCCCACAGGCCTTGGATTCTTTGCCGGAGCTTCTGTTGCTCCTCCTTCTCCTCCTGACGCAAGTGTCTGCCGGGTGCCTGTGCCGTCGGGGGCGGGCAGAGAGCGTCCAGGATCGCGTTGAAGCTCGCGCTGTTACCGGCAGAGGCACCTTTGAGGATCGAGGAGAGAGTGGGTGCCACCACGCCCGACTCCCGGGAAAGGTCCGCCGCCCGCCACCCCCGCTCGGCCATAGCCGAGCGCAGCGCGACGCCCAACTCCTGCTTGGCGGTCTCCTGGGGCGAAGCCCCGCCCCTCGCCTCCGCCATCGAGACCCCCTTCGACTTCGTTCCTTCAGGTTTCTTCCGGTTTCTTCAGTCCTGAACCTACTGCGCCCTGCGCCGTGGCCTGATGGAGGTGCCCGGGCGGCGACCGACCCGGACTCAACCCTGGAGGCACCTCAACCATGTCCACGCTGCCGACCCTGCTCACCGAGACCGCCCTCTTCGCTGCTCTTACCGGCGCCCTCTACACCGCCAGCGTGGCCTCGGTCGCGGCTGTCTCGGTTGTCTCGCGGAGCCCCGAGCGGCGCAGGGACGCCCGCGAGACGCTCAAGATCCTCCTGCGCCGACGGACGCGATGACCGCAGACGCGGGCCCAGGGCGGCGACGCGTCTACCGGCGGACCCGGTCCACGCTCAGATGGTCGAACACGTAGGACGGCAGAACCCGGTGAGCCCCGCAGCGTCCTGGACGACGGCTCGCAACTCCTCGCCTTCTACACCGGCGAGTGCCGCGCCCCTTCGTCCCCAGCGAGCTGAACACCACCCCGGTCACAGGCCCCGACAACGGGCCCGCCGGTGGCGTGAACCGGCCCTTCCGGCCACCTCGGGCAACTGGCTATCCTCTACGGCACGTGCTTCGTCTGCGCGTGCCACGGCCCAGACCCACCTCTGACCGAAGGCGAACCTGAGCGGCCGCTCGGAAGGCGTGAACAGCGGTGCCCGCAGACATGACCGTGACGTCCCGCGCACCTGGCACGCCGGGGTGGGACGGCACAGCCAGCGCGCAGGAGCTGTCATGACCCGGAACATCACCCACCAGCAGCGCATCGCCCAGGATCTGAACGCCGCCGTGGGATGCGGCTACCAGGAAGCACTGCGCCGCGTCAGGCAAGCCGCAGCCGCCGGCCGCCTGCCCACCCCCCTCGACGCCCAGGGACGAGCAGCGGCCGTCGACCTCCTGACCCGCGAAGTCACCACTGCGAGCGCCATCCGGACAACACCCGCCACCAGCCCTCTGCCCACGACACAGCCCCCCGTGCCGCCGCGGTGCCTCTGGCCGTGGGGCGCGGACGCCGCCGCGCTTGCATCCCTTGCCCCGGGGACGGTGACGGCACTGGTGTCACTGCCGACGGCCGGCCGCTCCACCCTGGCGCTGAACGTCGCCCTGCACAACGCACAGCAGCGCATCGGCGCCCTGTTCACCTCCGGGGAGATCACCAGCAAGGCCCTGGCCCAGAAGGTCATCGCCGCCAGATACGGATTCGACGTACGTTCGCAGGTGCCTCCCGGCGGCTGGGAGACGTTCAAGGCCACCGCGGTGCCCGAACTCGACGCCACCCCTCTGCTCCGGCACGGCGCGCATGTGGGTACCAGCGCGCCCGACAGCCTTCGAGCCGGCCTGCTGGCCGCAGCCCGCAGAGGCTTTACGCTCAGGCTGTGGGTCGTCGACTCCCTCTGGCACTTCAGCGACTTCACCGACGAGGGGCGTGACACCGCCGCGACCATGGCAGAACTCCGTTCCCTGGCCCGCGAATATAACTTGGCCGTCCTGGTCACTTCGCAGGTCGTCACCGAAGACCCGGACGACCCTGACGTCCCGGTCACCGCCGCGCACCTGCCGGCCGGCATGGCCGACTACAGCGACCGGGTCCTCGTCCTGGACCGGCCAGGCGCCCAGGGCAGCTGGGGCACCACCACCTACCCTTCCAGCGCGATTTTGCGCCGGGTGGCTGGCCCGGGGCCCGCGATCGAACTCGAGCTGGAGCCGGAACACTGCCGTTTCGTCTCCCTCTGACGGCCTTCCCGCTGCCGGCCTGGCCCTGACCATCTCCTCAGAGCCAGGCCCACGCGACCAGGACCGATACCAGCGGGGCGGCGAAGACGGTACGGAACACGAGGGGATCACGTGCCGCTTTCGCCGAGTAGGAGGCGTGCATCGTCCTGCGCTTGCTGCCGCCACTTCCGCTGACGGTCGAGGACCGCCACGGTGCGCCGGCGGACGGTCAGCAGCGCTTGGTGCGGGTCCTTGCCGTAGTAGTCGCCCAGCGTCTGCACCAAGTCCTCGAACGCTCCCAGAACGGCCAGCACCGCCGCGGTGACGATCTCCGGATCGGCTCGCATGACCGGCTGGTCGTCCTCGTCGGAAGCGAAGGCCTGGGCGACCATCCACACGGTGCTGTGGGAGGCCGCGGAGGATATGCGGTACCAAGCAGGAAGATGCGTGGGCCGCTTCGCGGCGATGTTGGTGAGGTCCACCTTGAACGGCGCCTTGACCGCCCCCAGCACGGCCGAGCTCGGGTGACCCCGCTTGTCCAGGCCGATGCTCATTCCGGCGCGCTGGACGGTCCGCTCGGCCAACTGCCAGATCTTCTCCGCTTCCGGGACCGCCTGCACGCCGACGTCCTTGGCCGCGACCTGATGCTGCCGAGCCCCATTGAGCCACGCGGCCGCGATGCGCACCGCACGCTGCTCGGGGCTGAGACCGGGCTCGTAGAGATGGCACACCCGGATGGCGCCCTCCTGCACGACGCGGGAGAGCGAGACAAGCGACCATATGGCCACGGGCTCGCCCACCAGCGTCCGCTCGATCGCCTGGACGTGATCGACGATGTTCCCGAGGGTGAGCTGAGTGCTCCAGCCCGCCCACGCCCACAACCGGGAACGTGCTGTGCGGTGCCGGTGATGTGAGGAACTGACCCAGCCCGCATCGGCGGGCGACATCCCCTCGACCGCGGTGCCTTCGGTGAGACTCCCGACGAAGGCGTCCAGTGACTCGACGGCATGGCGCAGCGTACGCGCGCCCTCGTCCACGACTTCCCTGGGCACGCCGAGCCGACGCGGATCGGAGGCTGCATCTCGATTCATCTTGGCGACCGTACACGTCCCCTCGAAGGGCAGCTTCGCTGCGGCGGGCCCCCATCACAGCGCCGGCTTCTGGTGCCGCGCGAGGAGACTGGTGAAGAAGGACTCCAACAGCTGCCTGCCGCCCGGGGCGGTGAGTTCCCAGCCGCCGAAGCGGTAGATCTCATATCCGGCGAGCCTCAGCCGACGGTCCTCGGCGACCATCTCCGCGTACAGCCGCGGAACCGCGGTATGCGTGATGCGCCCTTGCTCGTCGGGCGGGTTGGGCCGACCGTAGTGCTGCACTCCGTCGACCTCGATGACGATGCGGGAGCGGTCCGGGGCCAGGAGCAGGAAGTCCATTCGCTGCCGGTACAGCGCGCCGGACTGCTTGCCGCTCTTGCGCGTGTAGGGGTCGTAGTGCAGGTAGACCTGGGGGATCAGCGCGGGCAGGTCGAAACCTCCTTCCTCGGCATACCGGGCACAGTAGGTGATCATGAGGAGCTGCTCGGGCTTCGAGTCCAGCGACCGGTACAGACGCCGGTACAGCCCCTCGGCGGCAGTCTTCTCATCGGCGCCAGGCTGGTGGTACTTCTGCCACCAGGCGACCATCTGCCGCCAGGTGAGCCCGTGAGGTGGCAGCGGGTCGGTGAACACCAAGCACGTGTCGGCGTGACGGACGATCTCGACCTCGTTGTTCACCGCGTCCCGCAGCACGATCTCCGGCTTGACCCCGTCGGCGGCGAAGATCAGGTTCTTGAAGCTGCCCGACGGCCCCCTGGTGAACCGCCGTTCATACTCCAGCTCCTGCAGGTCCTCCAGCGCGTCCCGCGTAGGGCCGAGAATCTGCTCGATGCAGTCCCGCCGCGCCTTCCAACTGCCGCTCATATCGTTGGCGCGCCAGTAGCTGCCGAACCCGCGCGGCCCGTCGAAGGTACGAAACGGCCAGGCGGGCGGCTCGAGGGCCAGGCGCTCGAGGACGGCGCGGTGCGCCTTAATGACCAGGGGCACGCTCTCGTCGTCCAGATGCCGGCCCTGGCCGTCGGTGCCATAGGAGACGAAATCGTGGTGCAGCAGCCGGGTCAGCGCGATCGCCACGTCCAGGTCGGTATGCCCGGCCGGCGGACCGAACCGCAAGGATTCGACCAGTTCGATGTCGAGCACCCAGGGCTGCGCCCATCCGTCACCGCTGCTGAAGAACGCCGTCAGCTCCATACCCACCCCCGTAGTGATCCTCCAGGACATCGTCGGCCGCCGACAACGCGGCCGCCAGAGACTAGGCCCCTTCCCCTGCCGCTGGACGTGCTGGCAGGTCCCCACTCGACCAACGGCTACCGGTCTCGTACCCCCGGCGCGAGCATGGCTGTGCTCTGTCGGCGGCGCTGTCACACCGGCCCGCTACGGTTCGGCTATGGCCGCGCATACCTCGTCTCCGAACGGACTCGTCCCCGTACACATCGCTGTCCACGACCCCGCCCCGATGGAGGAGCCCGGTCCACAGACCAACGACTACGTACGCGACCGCTTCACGGCTTCGGCCAAGTACGCGGGAATCTCCTGGACCAAGCACGGGGCCGAGCCGCGCTGGCTCGGCATGGACACCAGCACCTGCGCCGCCGCCATCAACCCGAGCTACTTCTCCGGCAACGGCGCCGACGAATACGACAGGTTCCTGTCCGGGGCGGCCTCGCGCGGCGAACCCGCGCTCATCATCGCGACGATGGGCACGGCGGACGATGACGAGGACCGCGTGTGGTCGGTCTTCGGCCGGCCCCGTGGCCGCGTGGACTTCCGCCACTTCACCGGCGCGATCGTCGGCGAGCGCCTGCTCGCGGGGGCGGAAGTCTCCCTGGCGCCCGGTCTGGACGCGGCCGACCGCGACCTCGGCCTGAGACTGCTCAACCGCCCTCCCAGCGCCCCCTGGTGGGCGATGACCGTACAGGCGACCACCATGGAGGGCTCGCGCGGAACAACGGTTCACGAGGCCGAAGGCGAGCTGGTGCCGATCCTCGTCGACAGCCTGGGTGAGCCCGTCGTCGCTCGCTGGACGTCCGGCGACGGCCAGCAGATCTGGTACGTGATCCCTGACGGGATCGACTGGAATCAGGTGGTCGACTGGCTCGTCCAACGTGCCCTTCCCGAGCAGGTCCCGGCCGCACTGCGCCGCGTCCGCTCACACCACCATGTCGACCCCGCCCTGGAGACCCCCGCAGAGACACAAGCACGCACCTCCCTCGAAGAGCTGGAGCGCCGCTACCTGGAGGACAAGACCCGCCTGAAAGACGACCTGAAGCAGGCGAGGCAGAAGGCCGAACCCGTACGGAACGGCCTGCTCTACGGCACCGGCAGCGAGCTGGAAGACGCGGTGGCCGTCGTACTGCGTGCCGCCGGCTTCACCGTCACCGACCTGGACGAGGAACTGGGAGACACCCTGTCAGCAGACCTGCTCGCCATGCTGAACGGAGCCACATGCCTGGTTGAGGTGAAGGCCGCCGCAGGGGCACCCGGGGAGAAACTGATCTCGCAGCTTCAACGCCATCTGGACAAATGGCCACACCTGCGACCCGGTCAGCCTGTCACCTGCGCTGCCTTGATCGTCAACCACCAGCACCGCCTCGACCCCGCCGAGCGCCCTGCCGAGGTGTACCAGCGCAGGGTCGTCGACGCTCTCCCCTTCCCCGTGATCGCCTCCGTCGACCTGTTCCGCTGGTGGTGCACGCAGGACTGGCCGGCCGTGCAGGCCGCCGTGCTCGGCCAGGCCCACGTAGCAGGAGAACGGGAGGAGCCCCCTGTCGAAGGGTGCGAGACCCCGGCGGTCGGTCGCAGGCAGTGGCGTCCCTGGAACAAAGGCGGGCTCGCGTAGCGGGCGCGGCCGCCACACCAGCGACGCGAATGAACTCGCCAGAGGGACAGGCGACCGCCTCGCCGGGATGAGCGTCCCCAGCCCTAAAAGCAGAGATCCCGCATCCACAGCTCCTAAGGCTCCTCACCGCTCATATCCACCCGCTCCCGGGCTCTTGCCGTCTGCTCGTGCAGAGTGCGGATCCAGGTTTCCATGAAGCCAGCTGCGCCGGTCTCGTCGCCGGGGACCTGGAAGAGGCCTGGCTCTGCCGCGAGCTGCTCCATGAGCGTCTCGTAGAGCCCGTCGAACAGCGGCTCGAGGCCGATGGCCAGGCCCTGGGCGAAGTGCGTGGGGGAGGGGCTCAGGGCGATGACGTGGTCCAGGAGGGGGAACACACCCAGCTCGTCGATCTTCGCCCGCAGCGCTGCCAGTGCCGGGGTGTCCGGCATGAACAGGGCATGCATCAGGTGCAGCCCATAGAACATTCGCAGCCCGAGCAGCACCGTCCGGGCCCGCAGCAACTGCTCATCGCTGGCCTGCTGAATCAGCCCCAGCACGTCCGCGTGCTGCTGAAGCAGTCCCCAGTCCACCGGCGGACTCTCACCGCGCTCAACCGCCCCCAGCATCTGCGCCCAGTCCTCGGCCGTCAGCCCGAACAAGGCAAAGGCGCCGAACGCCTCGGCCAGCACATCCCCGCCCACCTCCTGCGCCCCCAGACCGATCGCCGCGACCAGGTGCACCATCCCCCTGAAGTCCGGCCCGTCCGGCACGTCCGCATCGGCCTCAAGCGCCGCGCGCACCAGAGCGGGATCTGCAGACCCGCGATACGGCCGTGTCGCCAGCAGCCGGTCAGCAACCTCATACAGCGCATCGGCGGCCTCTTCACCCGCCCCCGCCGCGCCACGTGCGAGCTCCAGCAGCCGATGAGACACCGTGCCCCGCAGCACCCAGACCACAGCCTCCCGCACCGCCGTCAGCGGCGGCTCCGGCACCCGCACCGCTCCCGGCAACGCAGGCGCGCCCGCCTCGGCGAACCACTCCAGTACCGTCAGCCGACGATCCCGCCCCTGGCGAAGATGCCGCGCCAGCACCGCCGCACTCTCCACCACCACCGGATCGACCACATCCACCACCGACCCCCGACCCCGCCCGAGCCCTCGCCGCCGATGCCGCGGCAGCAGCCCCGCCCGCCGCCAGCTCTCCAACTGGCTTACCGTCACCCCCGATCCACGCGCAGCCAGTTCACGGACCACCTGCAGATCAGCCGGACTCGGCGCCCCTCGTGCCATGCCCACCATTACAACCCCGAGAGGTGCAATTTTCTGCGAACCCACGGTTCTGGCTCACTGGTCTCGGCACTACCCAGACATCCGCCAACTCCAGACAGCAGGCCCGTCCATGACCCCAGAGCACCGAAACCGCATCCGAACCAAGGCCGCCGCCGGACTCGCCACCGTCCTCCTCACCTTCCTCATCGCCAGCGCCCTCCAGCACCCCAGCCACCTGACGAACGTCCTACTCATCCTCACGGCCGCGCTCGGCGCTACCACCACTACCCTCGCCCTCGCCGCGGCCTTCGCCCCCACCACGGCCACCCGCGCAGCTGCCCGTCACACCCTCGACCTCCTGCTGCGCCTCGTACCCTGGTACACGCCCCGAGGCTGACAACACGGGTGACAGCACCACCTGGATATCTGTGCAGCGAAGCGGAACTGACATCACCACACCCGCCGAGCACTCCGCTGCGCAACCACCGTGATTTCCATGCCGGGAGGCACCAACCCCAAACCCGGATCCACCGAAAGTTTTCACCGAAGGAAACGACCGACCCCTCCCCAATCTGTAGCCAGCGGCCCGCGAACGCGGGCCAGGTCCGGGAGCGCAGCGAACGGACTCTTAAGGCTCCCTCCAGGAGCGCAGCGACGAGGGAGCCGCTGGCTCAAAGCGAAGCGGAGAGCCGGAAAGGCACTGACTCAACCTACGGATATAGCAAAATTCCTGACGGAAGGAAACACAAGGCTCGGAGCGCAGCGCAGAGCCCACTCCTCGCAACGCGAGGAGTCTCACTCCGTTACCCCGCGCGCAGCGCGGGGGTTCGCTTCCCCTCTGCGCTGCGCGCAGGGGTTCCCTGGAAGCCTGCGCAGCAGGCTTTTACCCGCTCCGCGGGG
>NZ_JBIASV010000024.1:0-11882 GCF_042891165.1 Streptomyces sp. NPDC001922
CCTGTGCCCGCACAGCGCGGTGAAGCAGGAAGCCCCCGGAAGGGTCAACCGACCCAGGCCGGAATCCCTGGACTTTAGGCCAGGGAGCACGTCAATCGTATCGGTACTTCAGCGAGTCCGCCTCCGCCTGCTCGATGTCGGCGATCGTCAGCTCCGGCAATCGCAGTTGGGCCAGCGTCACCTCGGCCGAGGTCGGCTGGGCGTCCGCCGGCAACCACTGCTCCGGCTTCCAGGCCCCGCTGCGCAGCAGCGATTTGGGGCAGTGCGGGTAGACCTCCTCGATCCCGAGCACCAGCGCACTGGCCGGCGGCTTGCCCACGGCGGTCAGCTGCGACAGCAGCTCCGGGCGGGTGGAGACGACAGCCCGGCCGTTGACCCGCAGGGTGGTGGTCCGCCCGGGGATGATGAACAGTAACCCGGCCCGTCCGGTGGCGATGACGTTCTGCAGGGTGTCCAGACGCTTGTTGCCGGTCGCGTCCGGTATCGCCACCGTCCGTGTGTCCAGGACGGCGACGAACCCGGCGGGGCCGCCGCGCGGCGAGACGTCGCAGTTGCCCTCGGCATCCGCGCTGGCGACCAGGACAAGCGATGAGCATCCGATCAACCGCTGGGTGTGCTCGGTGAGTTCGGTCATCTGCTTGCGCACGGCCGCGTCGCTGGGGAGTTCGTAGGCCTGGCGCAGCGACTCCTGGTCGGGCACCGCGTCGAGGCGGAGCGAGTCGAAGGCACTGCCGGCAAGGGGTGTCGTCATGCCTCCGACCCTAACGAGCCGACCTGCGATTGATCTTGGCCGGTGGAGGCGGGGACATGGAGACGGCCGCGCAAGTTGTCTGGTGCGTGAAGATCAAACAGGCCCGCGCGGCCATGTCCCATCGTGCCTTCTGCGGGCTGTCGCGCCAGCATCTGGGCGAGTTGGCCGCAGAACTCGCCCCGCGCTGGGTGGCAGGCTGCGAGTCCGGCCGTCACGGGCGACGTGAGGGCGAACGTCGGCGGGGGCCGGGCCGAAGTACGAACTGGTCTTCACCGACCGGCTCCTGGTGACACTGGTCCATCTGCGGACCGGCTCACCCATGAGGCGTTCGGCGTGCTCTACGAGGTGGGGACTCTCCACGATCGGCCGGGCGATCCGGGAGTTCCGCCCGCTACTGGCGGACCGTGGGTTCGCCGTCCCCGACCGGCCCGGCATCCGGCTGCGGACCCTGGAGACGTGTTCGCCTATGCCGCGGCCGAGGACGTCACCGGCCCACCCGGCACAACCCGAGCACCGAGCTGGTGCACGTCCGCACCACGGCCTGCTGAACCACCCGCTTGCCGAATCCGCAGACCAACACGCCTCAAGATCAATCGCGGGTCAGCACGTCAGTAGTCGATGAAAGCGGTCGGGGTGGACTGGCCGGTGCCGTGCCCCGACCACAGCGCAGGCCGAACCAGGCATCCCCGCAGCCCGGACGGCCACCGGCCGCTCCCGTGGTGCACGATGGGACGGTAGGTGAGCGGGTGATGCCCAGTGATGACGCTGCAACGGCTTCTCGGTTCCGTCGGACCGGCCGTGCTCTCCGGGGTCTGCGTCCCCGACGGCTCCTCGGTTCCCCTGGGCGACGTGGTGATCGCCGAGCCGGACGGCGGGTTCGACCTGCGGGCCGGGGACGTCGTCCTCGGGGTGAACCTGACCGACCGGGCCCAGGCCCTGCGGCTGCTGGCGCACTGCGGCCGGCGGTCCGCGTCCGCGCTGCTGCTCAAGGCACCGGCCGCGGCCGACGGCGAGGTGATCGCCGCGGCGGACGCCGCCGGGGTCGCGCTGGTCGAGGTCGAGCAGCAGGCGGGCTGGGCACAGGTCGTGTCGCTGGTGCGCGCGGTGCTCGACAGCGACAGCTCCGCGGACTCCGTACCGGGGCTCGGCGGCGCCGAGGCGGGAGACCTCTTCGGGCTGGCGGACGCGATCGCCGCCGTCATTGATGCCCCGGTCACCATCGAGGACCGCAACTCGCGGGTCCTGGCCTACTCCACCCGGCAGGAGCGCGGCGACGAGGCACGAGTGGCGACGATCATGGGCCGCAGCGTCCCCGACGAGGTCCAGGACCGGTTCCGGCGCCAGGGGGTGTTCCGCAGGATCGCCCAGGACACCGGCGCCATCTACGTACCCGAGCTCGTCGAGGGGACCAAGCCGCGGCTCGTCGTGCCGGTGCACGCCGGAGGCGATGTGCTCGGCTCGATCTGGGCCATCGTGCCCGGCCCCGTCTCCGCCGAACGGGCCGAGGCGTTCGCCGCCACCGCTGCCACGGCCGCCCTGCACCTGCTGCGCCGCCGGGCCGGAGCCGACGTCGAACGTCTGGTGCTGACCGACATGGTCGCCACCGTGCTGCACGGCCAGGAGGGGGCGGCCGACGCGGCGCGCCGCCTCGGGCTCTCCGCCGGGCCGTGGCGGGTGGTCGGCGTGGGCGTGCGCTGCGAGGACGACGACGAGGCCGAGCGGCAGCGGCTGACGGCGTGGGAACGGATGTCCCGGTTCCGCGCCTCCCGTCTGCGGTCCCCGGCAGCGGTGATCGGCGGCGTGGTCTACGGGATCGTCCCCGCCGAGCTGGTGGGTCCGACCGCCGACAGCGGGGGCGGCTGGCTGCGGCAGCTCCGTGACGCCACCGGCCGTCCGGCGCCGTTGGTCGCCGTGGGCGGCCTCGCGTCGACGGTGCCCGGCCTCGCCCGCTCCCGGGAGCAGGCCGACGACACCCTCGACCTGCTGCGGACCGGCCTGGTCGACGGAGAGCAGGCGGTGCACGACGAGGTGTGGGCCACCGTCGTCCTCCGCCATGTGGCGCGGTCCGCCGCGGCGGCGCGGATCGCCGGGATCGGCCCCCTGAACCGGCTGGTCGAGCACGACCGGGAGCACGGCACGAGCTGTGTGCCGACGCTGCGGGCCTGGCTCCAGGAGATGGGCGACCCGCGGGCGGCGGCCGCCCGGCTGCACATCCACCCCAACACCCTCCGCCACCGGATGCGCCGGCTCCAGGAGGTCGTGGCGGTGCCGCTGGACGACCCCGAGGTGCGGACGGCGCTGCTGCTCCAGCTCACCGCCCGCCGGTACGGCGCCGACGGCGCTGCCGACGGGGGCGGTGCGGGCAGCGCCGTCGGCGGGGAGGCCCCGGCTGACGGCCCCGACCGGGCCGACCGGGCGGACCGGGCCGAGGGGGCCGACCGAGCGGAGAGGGCCGCCCCCGGAACCCCGGCCGGCGAGGACGCCTGACGGCCGCACGCCCGGCCAGGGGGACCGCACGCCCGGGCGCCCCGGCCAGGGGGACCCGGGCACGCCCCGGCATCCCCGCGCCCGCATCCCCGCGCCCGCATCCCCGCGTGCTCGTACGCCGTACGCCGTGCGCCCACCAGACTCCGGCAGGCCTCCGCCACCGACGCCGCGGCCGGTTCTGCCGTCCCGCCGTTCCGTCCGTCCCGCCGTTCCGCCCGTCTCCCCTTCCGCCCGTCCCCTGTTCCGCCGTCCCCGTTGTGCCCCGCCCACCGTCCGAGGCCCGCGGACGGTGCCGATCGGACAATGACGGCCCGGTCCCCGCTCGCGACCATGGCTGCATGCGCAGTCGGGGCCGGTCTGAACCTCCCCCCCCCTCGGCCCCGGCTGTGACATCTCCCGGCAGGGCGTCCGGGAGGTGCCTGCGGGCACACTTCGCCGCTGCCGGTCGGCCGACCCCTCCTCCCGGCAGGGGTACGCGCCGTCCGCCGGGGTCACCGCCCACGGCGGACGGCGCCGCCCGCGCACGGCATCCGCGCCGCCGCCCCGCGGACGCGCCGCGACGGAGCGGACGGCCCCGGCCCGAGCGGGCCACGCACACACCACGGAAGGACCACCCCACATGACCCTCGGCACGCCCCGCGCGGACGGGACCGCCGACCGCGGAGCAACGACGGACCACGCCGGCCGCTCACCGCAGCTCCCGGCAGATGACCGGGTCGCGAGCCCCGGAGTCCCCGGTGGACCCGACGGCTCGGGCGCCGCACCGGTCCGTTTCGGGGTATCGGCGCCGCACACCGAGGCGCTGATCGACCTCACGGCGATCGAGGGCAACGCGCGCCGGCTGCGGGAACTGGCCGGGCCCGCCGAGGTGATGGCCGTGGTCAAGGCCGACGGCTACGGCCACGGCATGCTCGAATCCGCCCGCGCGGCCCGGGCCGGCGGCGCCACCTGGATCGGCGTCGCCGCGCTCCGCGAAGCCCTCGCCCTGCGCCAGGGCGGCCTCCCGGGCCGGCTGCTCGCCTGGCTGCTGACCCCGGGGGACGACTGGGACGCCGCGCTCACCGCGGACATCGATGTGTCGGCCGGCGCCACCTGGGCGGTCGAGGCGGTGTCGCGGGCCGCGCGCAGCACCGGACGCACCGCCCGGGTCCACCTCAAGGTCGACACGGGCCTCGGCCGCGGCGGCCCGGGCCCCGACGGCTGGCCCGCCCTGGTGAACGTCGCGGCGCGCGCCGAAGCGGCCGGCTGCATCCAGGTCGTCGGCATCTGGTCGCACCTCGCCCGCGCCGACGAGCCCGGCCACCCCGACTGTGACGCCCAACTGGCGAACTTCCAGGTGGCGGTGGCGCTCGCGCGGCAGGCGGGACTGCGCCCCGAGGTGCTGCACCTGGCCAACTCGGCCGCCACGCTCACCCTCCCGGAGGCCCACTTCGACCTCGTCCGCCCCGGGCTGGCCCTCTACGGCCTGAGCCCGGTCGCGGACCGCGCCGCCCCCGCCGACTTCGGGCTGCGGCCGGCGATGACGCTCACCGCGCCGCTGGCGTCCGTCAAGCGGGTGCCCGCCGACCACGGGGTCTCCTACGGCCACCGCTACCGCACCCCCCGCGCCACCGCACTCGGCCTGGTGCCGCTCGGCTACGCCGACGGCATCCCGCGGCACGCGTCGGGCACCGGGCCGGTCCTGGTCGGCGGGGAGCGGTACACGGTGGCGGGCACGGTCTGCATGGACCAGTTCGTCGTCGACCTCGGCGAGTCCGCCGCCGAACCGGGAGACGAGGTCGTCCTGTTCGGCCCCGGTGACCGCGGCGAGCCCGGCGCGGAGGACTGGGCCCGCGCCGCGGGCAGCATCTCCCACGAGATCGTCGCCCGCATCGGCTCCCGCGTGCCACGCCGCTACGTGGGCGGGACTGCGGGCGCCGACTGAGCCTCGCCTGCCCCCTGCCCCCTGCCCCCTGCCCCTGCCCCTGCCCTCTGCCCCTCCGCCCCTGCCGCCCCGCACCACAACGCGGGTCGGCCGGCACGGCGCTCACCGTCGCACCCGGAGCCGACCGGGTCGTCGGGGCCTCGGTCCGGAAGGGTGGCGCGTCCTGACGCGGGCCGTGACACCAGGCGGGGGCTCAGCTCCCCGGCCCGCCCCCACCGAACGGGACCATCCCGCCGGTGGGGACAGGCCGGACGGTCGCCGGTGAGGACGGACCCGGAGCCGATGCCGGAACGCGGCCGGGTGCGTCGGAGCGAGTCGCGAGGATCAGAGCGACGCCGCGGGCAGCGCGATCCGCGCGGCCGAGGTGCCCAGCCCTGCCGGGATGCCGAGCCGCAGCCCCGGCCGGAACTGGCGGCGCAGCTCCGGCTCCCCGTACCGCAGACAACCCTGATGCCAGGTCAGGATCCCGGCAAGCCAGTTCTCCAGCTCCTTCACATACCCGTCCAGGATGCCGCGCGCCTCCGGGCCCAGATCGAAGTCGTCGTACAGCACCGGGAGTTCGTGGGCCGCGACGTGCTGGAACTGCCGCATGCGGGAGGTCATCAGGTCCTGCACGATCGCGACGGCCGTCGGGTAGTCGCAGTCGAAGAAGTTCTGGACGACGAGCACCCCGTTGTGGACCTCGCCCTCGAACTCGATCTCCTTCTGGTAGGAGAAGAGGTCGTTCAGCAGGCAGGCGTAGTCGACGGCGGCGTTCTCCAGTGACTTCATGGGACCGCTCCGGTAGATCTCCGGTGGGATCCGCCGCCCGTGGCCCAGCCGGCACAGGGCCATCGTCAGGTCCGCGCCGAAGGTCATCCGGCGCATCTCGATGTAGTCGACCGGGTCCGGAATCCGGTGCTGTGCCTGGTTGGCCAGCTCCCACAGCCAGCTCGCGGTCATGGTCTCGACCGAGGTGCGGAACGTCCTGCGCGCCTCCGGCTCCATCGGGCCCGCCGTACGGGACCACAGGTCGGCCAGCCCCCGTTCCAGGGCGTTCGCCGGTTCCGGGGCGGCGGACCCGTCCAGGGGCATGAACGCCGAGAGCCGGTCGCTGCACACCTTCGCCCCGGCCAGGTCACGCGTCCTGCCGAAGACCGCCGGGAAGTAGTCGTCCCCGTAGGTGCCCCAGGTCAGCCACTCCGACTCCAGGTCGAGCTCCTCGGGGGCCGCGTCCGGGTGGAGCCCCGCGGCACAGAGCGGGAAGTCGAAGCCGGCGAGCTTCTGCTCGTCCCAGATGTCGGAGCCGGGGACTCCCGGCTGCGCCCGGAGGATGCCCATCCGCTCCGCCCAGGCGACCACCTCCCGGCGGGCGGTGCTCAGATGGGGGCTGAGCGTCGTGGTGAACGGCATGTAGAGATCGGGGATCCGTGACGGTCCCACCCGCTGGTACGGGACATGGGTGAAGCTGCGGAACCGGTCGGCCCCGGTGAGGCCGCGCAGCGACGTGATGTCCGCGGCCGACGTGCCCAACCCGGTTGGTGCCAGCGCGAGTTGCCCGGGGGCCGGGTGAGCGGCCGGCGCCGCCGCTCCGCCGCCGTTCATGTAGCGGCTGGAGCGCATGTGCCACTCGTGGCCGCCCGACTGCCAGTCCTGGAGCCCCTTGACGTACGCCATGACGTCGGCGCAGGACGCCGGGTCCAGCCCGTGCTCGGCGAAGAGCGGACCGAGCTCGGTGAACACGGTGTTCTCGAACTGCTGGAGCCGCGAGGTGAGCAGGTCGTTGACGGAGTCCGCCGCCTGCTGGGTGGTGCAGTCCAGGAACGTCTCCAGGACCAGCACACCGTTGCTGAGCTCGCCCTCCTCCTCGGTCTCCCGCTGGTAGGAGAACAGGTCGTTCCGCAGGTGCACCCCGTCGGAGAAGGTGTCCTTGAGCACCCGCATCGGCCGTGAATCCGCGATCACCGCCGGGATCTCCGCCCCGACCGCGTGTTCCACCAGCCCCGCCGACCAGGGCGCCCCGCCGACCTTGCGGCGCATCTCGATGTACTCGACCGGGTTGGGGATGCGGTCCGCGTTGATGTTGGAGAGTTCCCAGAGCGACTCGTTGAGGAGGTTCTCGGTGCTCTCGGCGAACCGGGCCCGCCACTCCGGGGACATGCTGGGCACGGTCCGCGCCCACAGGTCCGCCAGCCCCGCCTCGACGGGGTTGACCGGCTCGGGGGTTCCGGCCGTCAGGTCCATCGGCATGAACAGTGGGAGCCGGTCGAGGTACTCCTTGCCGCCCTCCCGGTCCTGGGTGCGCTTGAAGGCCTCCAGGAAGTGGTCGTCGAAGAAGAACACCCACACGTACCAGTCGGTCACCAGGGAGAGTTCCGGGCCGTCGGCGTCCGGGTGGGTGTAGGCGCACAGCAGGGCGTAGTCGTGGGAGTCGAGGTCGTGCTCGTCCCAGATGCCCGACCCCTCCACCATCCCCATCCGGCGGGCCCACTCCTTGGAGTGCGTCCGCGCCGCCTCGACGTGCGGGTTGAGTCGTGCCGGATGCGGCAGGTAGAAGTCCGGCAGTTCGAAAGGCTGTGTCACGGTGCCCGGCTTTCTTCGTTCGTGGTACGTGCTGCGCGGTGCCGGGCGCTGGGGGATGCCCCGGCCGGACTGCGCGGTGCGCGGATCCGCACCGGCTCGCGTCCGCACGGCAGGTCTGCGCTCCCCCCCCCCTGACGCCGTGTCCCCTGACCGCGGGTCGAGCACTACCCCGGCCCCCGCACCACCATCCGGCCACCACAACAGTCATATGAGCGGAGGAAGTCGGGTGGGGGAGGGGGCGGGGTGCGCGATGGGGGAGTCGGAGGCCGGGAAGGGGCTGTCGGCGCGAACGGCTGCGCTGCGTACGCGGGGCGTGTGGCGTGTGGCCCGCGCCGTCCCGTCCGGCGATGCGCGGTCATGCTCGGGAGTGCACCGTCGCCCGACCGGGCGGGCCGCCATGGCTCCGCCACGCCCCGCTGTGGACCCGGGGCGCTACGGACCGGGTCCACACCCGGGGCGCTACGGACCGGGCGCTACGTTCCGAGGCGTTACGGACCTGCCCGGCGCGGAGGGGCATCGCGGATCCGGAGGTCCGGGAGCCCGGCCTCAGGGAGACGGGTCGGGGCTCACCGGGGCCTCCGTCGGCTGCTCCGAACGGCGTCCAGTCCTCACCGCGTGAAGTAGCCGACGATGTAGAACACGGCGAAGAGGACGACCACGATCATCACGACGATGATCGGTCCCTTGCCCCAGCCCCTGGCCGGGTTGTAGGTCTCGCGGGGGCCGGTGCCCGAGAGGTTGCCTTCGCCGGGCGGTGTCTCGCCGGGCGCGACGCCTCCGGGCTCCACTCGGGGGCCCCGGGGGTCCGGTTCGTTGTCGTTCATGGCTGCCGAGTGAGCCGTCTTCGCGATTTCACACCTCGAGATCGCCAGAAAAGGGACGGAGCGGGTGATCCGTTCGCGGGTGATCGGGTTTGGCCGGGCGGCGCCGCGGCACTCGTACCGTGCGTTCCTGTCTGAGCCTGCTCGAGGCAGGGTCGTAGGCGTCGGCCGGTTAGGAAAGCAGCCGTTCCGGCGCCGCCCTGTACGTCAGGCGGGCGCGGTGCAGTGCTGTACGGCCGTTCCGGCCCAGCCTCGACGGTCAGGCCGCTCCGGCGCAGGCGGCGCCCGCGTGGACGTGAGGCGTGCACGTGAGGACCGTCGGCGGGCAGCGGAGTCGGGTCTTCCGGACGGCAGTCGGGCAGTCGGACGGCAGTCGGGCAGTCGGACGGCAGTCGGGCCGTCGGACGGGGCGACCGGAACGGGCCTATGCCCCGCCTCTCGCGCGCCGTCCCCGGGCCCGCAGCACCGCGAAGCGCAGGGCGGTGCGCACCGGCTCCGGCGGGGGGACCCCTTGGGTGCCGGCGATGACCGCACGGGCGATGTCCCGGAGCTTGATGTTGGTGTGCTGGGAGGTGTCCCGCAGTACGGTCCAGGCTTCGTCGGCCGTGCACGAGGAGGTCGCCATCAGCACCCCGCGGGCCTGATCGATCACCGGGCGGGCCTGGATCGCCTGCTTGAGCTGGGCGTTCTCCTGGCGAAGCCGTTCCGATTCCGTCGCCTCGGACACCGGGCGCGCGGGAGCCTCCGTCCGCGGCGGCGTGGTGCCGGGTCCCGCGGCTGCCGGGGATGTCTCTCCGGGGGAGAGCGGCAGGGAGCCCGGGGTGGTGCGGTGTGCGTGGGCCGGGCGTGCCGTGGGCTCGGAACGATGCTTCATCTGCGGTTCTCCGTCCAGCAGAACTGCGCCCGGCAGCCGCCGGAGGGTACGGCCCCCCGTCCGGGGAGGGTCCCGGAACTCCACCGCGCGGGTGGAGCCTGACTGCCGCCTCGGAACTGCGGGCAGTGACCCTTCCGGCTCCTTCAGCGCTGCATGCCGGTATCCCAACGGTCCCATCCATCGCCTCGCCCGGCCACCTCCGGACCGCAGGGGCCGGGGGAGCCCGCCATATCCGGCCACGGGCACGGTCGGGGCCGTGGGGCGGTGTCCGGGGCGGCCGGCGGCTGCATGGTTACGGCACCGCCCCGATCGGGACGGTGACGGCGGCGGCTTCGGCCTCGGTTTCGGGTGTCACGGGAATCTCGGGTGTGCGGAACCAGTCGAGGAAGCCGAGGGCGGCTCCGGCGATGACCAGGTAGAGCAGGATGACGATGAGGGCCTGCGTGGTTCCGTGTCCGTCGAAGTAGATCGTGTTGCGGAGCAGGATGTACGCGTTGCGGGGCGGGAGGAAGGGGCCGATGTCGCGCCAGAAGGCCGGGAGGTACGCCACTCCGTTGGCTCCGCCGGAGGAGGGGTTGCCGAAGAGCATGATCACGATGACGGTCACGAGTGTTCCGGCTGCTCCGAGGAGCTTTTGCAGTACGGCGGCGGTGAGGGCGACCGCGGCGATGATGAGGGACAGGATGGGCCATACGATCCAGAACTTGTCCGTGGGGTATCCCTGGAGCCATGGGCCGACGATGAGGTTGATCACCATCCCGGCGACGATGGCGAACCCGGCGAGGATGAGTCCCCGCCACCGCCCGGTGGCCACTCCGGTCGCCGTCCTGAGCATCGTCGCACTCACGTAGCCACCGATGAGCAGCGGAACCAGCATCAGTGACACGACGAGGCCGAAGGGGTCTTTCTTCGCCAGTGGAGTGGGTACGTACTGCTCGATCTTGAGCGGTTGTCCGAGGCTCTTCGCGGCGGCCTGGAAGTGTGCCGCGAGGTCCAGGGGCGCGATGTCGCTCTTGGTGGGAACGACGATCAGGGTTCCCGTGGCCGGGACGAACCCTCCGTAGAGCTCGGCCTCGTCGATCGCCTTCTTCACGGCGGATTCACTCGGGTAGCGGGTGACCCTGAGCGAGAACTGCTTCTCGGCCTCGGTCAGGATCGGGGAGGTCCCGGTGGAGCCGAGGGCGAGGTTGCTCGCGGCGGGTGCGTGCGCGGAACTGATGTAGTTGGCTGTGAACAGGCATTGCATCACCGCGGCGATCGCCAGAGCCACGATGATCCGTACGACGTTCTTCGCGGCCGGGGACCTGGCTCCCGAGGTGTCCGTCTCCCCGGCGGACCGGGGCGCGTCAGGTACTGGCTCGGGGCGCCACCGTCCCAGGTATCCGATGACAGCCGCCCCGGCCAGGGCGTACGCGCCGAGGATGACGGCCGAGGTGGTGATGTTGTTTCCCTCGAAGTACAGGACGTTACGCGTCAGAGTGACGGCGCTCTGTGGCGGGAAGACGGCTCCGATGTGCTGCCAGTAGGAGGGCAGGAGGGACAGTCCGGACCCGCCGGCCGATGCTCCGCCCATCACGATGAACAGGAGCACCACCAACAGGGTGCCGAGGGCTCCGACGATGCGTTGGATGGCCGCGGACGCCAGGGCGACCGCTGCTGTGACGAGCCAGAAGCAGGGCAGCAGCGGCCAGAAGTGGCGGTTGGCGTAGGCGCCGATCCCTGGTCCGGCGATCAGGTCGGTCAGCAGGGCGCCGATCGCCGCGTAGCCGATCAGGATCGCGACACGCCAGGGCGCGGCCGCAGTCTTGCTGGCATTGAATACGAGAACGGCGGCCAGGTAGCCACCGATGAGCAGGGGCACCATGAGCAGTCCCGCGACGGCGCCGAGGGGATCGCTCCGCGGCAGCGGTTTGACCGTCCGTACGTCCACGTGCCTGCCGAGCTTCTTGGCGGCCTCGGCGAACGCCCCTTCGAGTTCGACGCGGGCGAAGAAGCTCTTGGCGGGAACCACGATCAACGTGTCGCTCTTCGCACCGGGGATGTACGCGCCGTAAGCCTTGCTCTGGTTGATCGCGTCGAGCGCGGCGGATTCGTTCGCGTAGCTGGTCGTTTCGAGCGACACCTCCGAGGTCACCGCGTTCACGACCTTCGAAGAGCCGGTCACCGCGAAGGGCATGTCGCGCGGAACCAGAAGCTGCAGGGCACTGATGAGGCAGAGCGCGAACAGGCTCTGCACGACGAGCACAACCCCGAGCGAGAGCAGGACCTTCTTCACCGTGCGCACGCCCTTGGGCCCATGCCGGACCGGCGCCACGGGCCGCGGGCAGCACGGCAACGCTCATGGCGGTGGGGGGGGGGGGGGGGCGGGGCCCCCCCCCCCGGGGCCCCCCGGCCCCCCCCCGGAAAGAAGAGCCGGAAGGGGGGGGCACCCCCCCCCACACACAGCGCGGCGGAGACGCCGGG
>NZ_JBIASV010000024.1:11892-52696 GCF_042891165.1 Streptomyces sp. NPDC001922
ACACCCCCGTGCTATAGATGACCTTTATACCGGGGCCCCCCCCCCTGGGCCGCGGCGGGCCCGGGCCCCCGGGCCGGGGGCCCCCCGCCCCCCCCCCGGGGGGGGGGCCCGGGGGGGCCCCCGCCCCCCCGACCCGCGTGCCGACTGTCCCCATCGCGTCCATACCGGCACGCTAGGGCGTCCCCCCTCACCAGGCATCCGGAGCTGTGCAGCCGGGTGACGGCAGCAACCGCATGGCAGTGACCAGGGCCTCGGCCGTTCTGGGCGGGCGCAGAGTACGTGGAGTCTGCGGCTCTTGTTCCCGGAGCCGGTGCGGTGCCGTGCGTCGGGAATACCAAGAGAGCGTGCCGCATCCTCCAGATTCATGTTCGCAGCGATCCGGGCGGGTTGGACGGCGGTGAACCGGCGGAGGTGGATGCTCGGGCTCAGAACTGCGCGCGGGAGGTCACCGATCACCGTGGCGAACCAGTCATCGGGGAGCCGCTGGGGAAGGTGTTCCGGCGAGTACCGGTGGCCATCGGAGCGGTTCGCTCGGGCGATCGCATCACAGCGCGTTGCCTTCACCACGGCACCGAACGGTCGTGCGGCCGCAACCCGGCCACCACCGAGGAGCGCCAGCCGCAGTGAAGCCCCGGGCCGGACGTCTCCCGGCCCGCCGAAGGGCTACGGCCCGGGGCGCCGTAGCATGAGGGCCGTGACGGGTCGGGGACGGTACGCGAGGCGCCCGCCCGGGCGTCGGTCGCGTGCGCTGCTCGTTCTCGCCCTGTGGGTGGGGATTCTCGGGATGCACGGTCTGGCACCCGTGGCCATGGCGGTGCCCGCCGCGCATGCCCACAGCCATCAGCGGGTCCAGCCCGGTGCCGAGCGCGTCACCCCGCCCGGTGCCGAACACGCCGACGCTCCCACTGCCCCGGAGCCCTCCCACGCGCCCCGGCACGACGACTGCGGGGGCCGGCACGGCCTCGACGGCGACGCACCCGACGGCGACGCCCAGGGCAGTGACGCTCAGGGCAGCGATGCCCCCGGCAGCGATGTCGACGAGCGCCAGGACCACGCCCGCCACAGCCGTGGCCACCACGCTCAAGCCCCCGGGCGCGAGGACTGCCACGGTCACGGCGGCGGGGCCCCGGCCCACCACGCCGATCCGACCTGCGCGGCAGGTTCCCTGGGCGGGCCGCCCGCGCTCGCGCCGCCGGGACCCGATCCGGTGTCGCTGCCGCACCCGGACGCAGCCCGTCGTTCCGTCCCCGAGAGGCAGCAGCACGGCGGCCGGGCACCGCCGTCCCTCGCCGAACTCCAGCTCCTGCGCATCTAGATGCGCCCACCACGGCGCCGTACGCCCTCCGGGCATCGGTCGGCGCCGCGGTCCGGCATGTCCGATCACCCGCTCCAGCGCAGGAGTTTCCCCATGAAGCCGAACCTCACGACGTCCAACCCGATGGCGTCCAGCCGCGTGACGTCGAACCGCGTGACGTCGAACCCCGTGACGTCCAGCCGCGTGAAGCCGCACCGCGTGAAGGCGACCCGTTCCCCCGGGCGTCGCGCCGCTGTGCCGGCCGTCCTCACCGCGGTGACCGCCCTCGTCCTGACGGCCTGTTCGGGCTCGGGCGCAGGCTCGGACCACCACGCGTCCGGGCCGAAGTCCCCGTCCGCGCCGAGCGCTTCGGCTCCCGCGGGCCGCCACAACGCGGCGGACGTCGCCTTCGCGACGGGCATGGTCCCGCATCACCGCCAGGCCGTGGAGATGGCGGGCCTCGCCGCCACCCGCGCCGCCTCGCCCGAGGTCGAGAAGCTGGCCCGGGAGGTCGAGGCGGCACAGGGCCCGGAGATCCGGACGCTGGCGGGCTGGCTGACCGCCTGGGGCGTCCGCGTCCCCGGGGAGATGCCCGCCATGAACCACGGCACCGCGCCGGACGCCGGCGGTTCCGGGGACCACAGCCCCTCCTCCGCCCACGCCGAGCACTCGCCCCGGGAGCACGCGCGGTCCATGCGCGGGATGGTGGACGCCGCGGGCATGGCCCGGCTGCGGAAGGCCTCCGGCCGCGCCTTCGACACCGCCTTCCTGCGGCTGATGACCGAGCACCACGAGGGCGCGGTGGCCATGGCGCGGACCGAGCGCGCCCGTGGCGCGTACGGCCCGGCCAAGGCCATGGCCGCGGACATCATCACCGCGCAGAACGGCGAGATCCGGCGGATGAAACGGCTCCTCGACGGGAGCTGACCCAGGGGTCCTTGCACCGTGCCCGCCCGGGTCTCGTGGTCGTCGTGCAAGGACCGCCTACTGCGGACCGGCCGTCGCTCCGGCGGTGGGGCGGGTCAGCGGCCCGCCCCCCGTTCCGCCTCCGCCGGCAGCTTCTCGGCTGCCGGCGGACCGGCGGCCGGTCCCCGGCCCGGCTTCCGGGCCCGCCGCATCGCGACATGGACCCCGGCCATCACCAGGACGGTGGCCACCGCGCTGTGCCAGAGCAGCGCGTCCAGCCGGCCCGCCGCCAGATACGCACCGGCGGCCACCGCCGCGATCGCGCAGACGGCCCGGTCGACGATGCTCTCCACGGACAGCAGGGTGGCGCGCGGCGCGTCCCGGGGGATCGCGTCGTTGATCAGCTTTCGCTGGACCGGATACGCGAAGCCCGTGGCCGCGGCGAACAGACACAGCAGCGCGATCACGGTCATCGCACCGCCCAGCGCGATGGCCGCCAGCGTCACCGCCATGGCGACGCTGAGCAGCGATACCAGGGTGACCGGCCGCAGCCGCCGCCCCAGCCACTGCGGCCGGGCCGAGGCGATGGCCTCCGCGACCGTCATGGCCGCCAGCACCCCGCCGTGCGAGGCCTCCGGGATGTGCTCGGCCAGCAGGATGGGCTGGAAGAGGTTGACCTGGCAGATCCGCGACAGCGTGAACACCGCCACGCCCTGCACCATCAGCAGGGCCAGCCACGGCGAGCGGGCGACACTGCGCAGTGCCCGCCCGGCGTCGTGCCAGAACCGGCCGCCCGCCTGCCCCCGCGGCGGATGCTCCCGGCCCGGTGCGAGCCGGGGCAGCGCCAGCGCGCACCCGAGGGAGGCGGCGGCGCTGCCCGCGCTGAGCAGGTACGGCGCGGGGTGGGCGAGCGCCATCAGCGGCCCGACCAGCGGCCAGCAGACCACCTTCGCCGCCAGGCCGAGCGCCCGGGAGGTGCCCTCCGCCCGCACATAGTGGTCCCCGGCGCCATGGGCGTGCAGCGCGTCGTAGAGGTACGCGCTGGCGGCGCCCGACGTCAGCGACCGGCCGGCCGCGATGGCCAGGAAGTGCACCAGGAAGCCGCCGTAACTCGGGGCGAGGACCGGGGTCAGATTGGCCGCGGTCATCACCACGGCACCGATCCGCAGGCAGTTCCGGGCACCGATCCGGTCGGCGACCAGCCCGGTGGGGATCTCGAACAGGCAGAACGCCACGTAGTAGATGCTCTGGATGCCGAAGATCTCGGCGTCGGAGAGCCCCGCCTCCCGCTGGTAGGCGTAGAAGACGGGCATCCACCACAGCAGGTTGAACAGCAGCTGGAAACCGTTGTTGAGGGCGATGACGCGGCGGGCCGGCCCCGGCAGGGAGCTCTGGGGCCCGGCCCGCCGGAACACCCGGCGTACGGGATTCATCCGCCCGCTCACAGCGCGTACGGGCGGATCTGGACCAGGCGGAAGCCCTCCTGAGCGGTCATCAGCCACTCGATGTCGAGCGGTCCGCCGTCCTCGCCCCCGAAGTGGGACTGCAACAGTCGTCCGACCAGCGCCAGATCGGCCAGCCCGTCGCGGGTCGGGCGCGGCAGGTCCTCGCGGGAGGAGCCCAGTGCCACCGTGCGGCCGCCGCCCTCCACGGTGTTGTACAGGTACTGCAGCGGCAGCGCCGTGCCGTCGACGACCTGCTCCGGTGAGCCGGGGGTGCAGTTGATGTAGACGTTGCGGAAGTCGTCCCGGTTGGTGGGGTTGCAGGTGACCAGCACGCCCCCGAGGTCCGCCGGGGAGTAGCGCTGGATGATGACGCCCATGTAGGTGTCGTCCAGGGATATCCCGGCCTGCCGCCGCAGATGGACACTGCGCGGCGACAGCAGCGAGGCCCACACCTCGCGCACCGCGGCCAGCAGTTCGTCGGTGCCGTGGACCTTGGTGATGGATTCGTAGACCCCGGCCGCGGAGAAGCCCGGCAGGTCCTCGGCGTTGGAGGACGACCGGACGACGAGCCGGTGCTCCGGGTCGAGGTGGTCCGGGAACGCCTGGGTGATCTGCCGGGTGACGTCGTCCGGCAGCGGCGTCTCCCGGATCAGGTGCTGGAGGTGCAGACAGAGCGGGTCCACCATCTCCAGGGCCGAGAGCTCCAGCGCCATCTTGAGCTTGCCGAGGGCCTGCTGGATCGCCGGCGAGGAGATGAGGAAGCGGTGCTGGAGCGAGAACGGCAGCGCGACACCCTCCGGGGCCGCCACCGTCCGCGCGACGAACGCCGCCGCGGCCTCCCGCAGCGCCCCGGGGTCCCGGTCCGCTGTGCCCAGCCGGGAGGCCAGGTGGCCGTACAGGTCGCTGCGCGGCGGGCGGGCGCGGCCGTAGAAGGCGGTCAGGTCGGCGGTGCGGCTGTCGAGGACGTGGTGCAGCTCGCCGAGGTTGGCCGCCTTCGTGCCGTACCGGTCCTGGTCGGTGCGGCGCAGCCGGTCCAGGGCCAGCGCCGGCGCGTCCTCCAGCAGCGGCGGCTCCAGGGGGACCCGCTGCTGGTGCCAGGCGGGCACCTCCAGGTCGGGCGGGCTGCTGAGCGGGGCGAGGGCGATCTCGTCCTCCCGCACCGTGTAGCGCACCCAGGCGCCGTTCAGCTTGTCCGGTTCGATGAGCCGGTCCAGGTCGCGGACGATCGCGTTGGGGATGCTCCAGCCGGTCGCGAGGACGTTGGTGTGCGAGAGCGGGGTGATCGGGGCCGCGTTGATGAAGCCGGCGACCCGGGGCACGTCGTCGGGGACGCAGTCCATCGCCACGATGTCGGACCAGCCCAGCTCGCCGACCGCCTCCCGGTACTCCTCCGGACTGCGGAAGTACCGCAGCCGGCCCACGGCCTCACCCGTGTTGAGCGCGGTCCGGCGCCGGTTGCCGAACAGCTGGTGGCTGAGGATCCGCGGCACCAGGACGTCGCTGACCGAGGCCAGCTCGTGCTCCTGGCCGTGGTTGGCGGGCTTGAGGAGCAACGGGAGACGCCCGTCGAGCCGGGCCCGGATGAAGGTGTAGAACTCCTCCAGCAGCTCGCCGTGCATGGTGTCGGCCTCGGTCGTCTCCAGGACGAGGAACGGCCGCTGGTTCCCGTCGGCGTCCTCGTCCGTGTGGAGGGAGAGGATGCCCAGCAGGAACCGGCGCTGCGGATCGGTGTAGACCGAGGCGTTGAACGCGTCCAGCCGGGCGTCCAGTTCGTCCAGGTCGATGCCGAGGATCCGGGTGGCCACATAGTTGACGTGGAACGGGTGGACGGCGGTGTCCAGCAGGTGCCAGGTCTGCTCCTGCCGGTCCACCACGACCTTCAGATACGGGTGTCCGGCCAGCACCCCGGACAGGCTGCGGAACAGCGGCAGCGACAGGTTCTCGCCGACGACCGTCCCGTCCGCGCCGGCGGAGCCCGCCGGTTCGGCGAAGGTGCGCATGCTCGTCATCGCCGGCCCTCCTCGTCACGCGCGGTGGTCTCCCCGGCGGCGGGCAGCACCTTGGGCAGGGCGTCCACCAGGGCCTCGAAGTCCCGGATGACGGTGACCGGATCGACGGCCGCCAGCAGGCAGAGTGCGGCCATGGTGTTGGCGCCCGCGGCCGGGTCGTACACCGGCACCACGGTGCCGTCGGGCAGCGAGCTCTCGGTCACCACCGACAGCCGGCTGCCCTCGCTGACCAGCGCCGGCCAGTCCAGGCCGGAGTCCCACACCCTCCGGTCCGGCCAGGGCATGCCCTGGGAGTCCACGGCGAGGACGACCAGCGAACCGGCCGCGTGGTGCGACTCGTCCGGGGTGAGCACCGCGGGCGGCCAGGCGACCTCCCGGCCCAGCAGGTGGTCGACCAGCATCCCGATGAGGTCGACGCCGAACACCTCCTCGATCTGCGGCACCGTCATGGCGCCGCCGAAGCGGGCCGCCGTCTCGATGACCCACATCCGCCCGTCCGGGCCGAGCTTGATCTCGGTGTGGGTGCCGCAGTTCTGCAGCTCCAGCGCGTCCACCGCGGCCCGCGCCAGAGCGACGATCTCCTCCTGCACCGAGCGGGGCAGCGGCACCGGGGTGATGCAGGCCCGCTCGGTGAACGGCTCGACCGTCGGCATCCGCCCGCTCAGGCACACCGGGTGGTACTCGCCGTCGGCGACGATGCCCTCGACGCTGACGTAGTCGCCCCAGCCCGGCTCGTCGAACCAGTCCTCCGCCGTGCCCTGAACGATCTCCTCGACGATGTAGTCCTCACCGGCGTTCGCGACATGCAGTTCGGCGTAGCCCAGCTGTTCGGACTCGGTCATCACCCGGCGGGCGTGGGACCAGGCCGGATCCACGTCCTGCGGCGACCGGAGGATCTGGTGGGCGGTCGACCCGGCACTCCACGCCGCCTTGAGCAGCATCGGGAAGTCCAGGGACCCGGCGGCCTCGTGCAGATCGGCCGCGGAGGCGACGGCGCGGAACCGGGGCTGCGACACACCCTTGTCCCGCCACACGGTGCGCATCAGCCGCTTGTCGCGGGCCAGGACGCAGGAAGTGCCCGGACCGGCGAAGCCCAGCACCTCGCAGGCGTCGGCCACCGCGACCACGGCGTACTCGGAGGAGGTCGTCACCGCGTCCGCCCCGACGGCCCGCGCCCGGTCCACGATCAGCGCGACGAGGTCCCGCTGCCCGTCCTGCGGCGGGGAGGAGCTGACGGAGGCGCAGATCCGGGTGCAGGCGTCCCTGGAGGAAGCGGGGAGCTCGCTCAGCGCGAGCAGGTGCACCTGTGCTTTCGCGGCGACCTTGGACAGCGCGTACTCCAGCGGAGGTCCGCCCTTGGCGTGGACAAACAGCACCGTGCTCATGAGGAATCCGACTCCTTCGACCGGGAGGTACGTCGACGGACCGAAGGCCTTCTGGCGAAGACCCGTTCGCAGCCCGACTACTCAAGCGAATCAGCCGACAGCGGTGGGTACATGCCGGAGAGCGGGTCGCTCACTCAGGCATTTGCCTGAGTGAGCGGACCTCCCGCGGCCGCACCGCGCCGGAACTCACCGGCGGCGCGGCGGGGTTCGCGAGAGGGAACGCCCCGGTACGGGTCCGGCGACGGCTCCTGTACCGGGCATGGCGGCCGACGGGCCGTGGAAGCCATGGAGGAGCCGCGCAGTAGCATCCAACCGGTGAAATCACACAAAAGGAGGAACTCCTTGGACGAGACGGGCCTCAGCTCGCTTCTTGCGCACATGCCCGTGTCCTGGTGGGAAACCGACGCGTCGATGCGGCTCGTCAGCAGCGGGGGCGGAGCCTTCGACGACGCCGGTGTCACCCAGCAGTTCCTCGACACCGTCCGCGAGGAGTGCCGCCGGGCGGTCCGCTCCACGGACGGATTCGCCCACTTCCAGGCCCAGTTCCGGGGCCGGATCTTCGAGGTGACCGCCGGCCCGGAGCGGCGGGACGGCGGGGAGACCGGCATCCGGGGGCTGGCGGTCGACATCAGCGCCCATGTCGCCGACCGCCGGCGGTACGACGCGTTCGCGGCGTTCGCACCCGCAGCCGCCTTCATCCGCGACCGGCAGGGCCGTTATCTGTGGGTCAACCACGCCTACGCGCACCTCTACGACACCACACCGGACGCCATCGTCGGCCGCAGTGTCACGGACGTCGACTCCCCGGAGGACGCGGCCCTGTTTCTCGCGCTGGACCGCGAGGTGCTGTCCGCGGGCAAACCGGTCCGGCACAGCCTCACCTACCACCACCCCGACGGCACCCCCGGCCAGGCGGTGGGCCACCGGTTCCCGGTCAAGGAGGCCTCGGGGGCGTGCGTGGCCGGGATCTACGCGGACATCACCGACTACACCCGGGCCCTGCGCGGCCGCCTCGCCGCCGAGGCCGACCTCCAGGCGCTGCGCGACCAGAGCGGGCTGCCGTGCGCCCTGCTCTCCGCGGGCGGACGCATCCGGCAGGTGAGCGCTGCCGCCGCCGATCTGCTCCACGTCAGCGCCCACGACCTCATCGGGAAGCCGGCCCACCAGTTCCTGGCGCCCGGCGTCGACCTGACGTCCCTGCACGGCCGTTGGGACGATCTGATAGCCCGCCGCAGACGCCGCTTACGCACCCGCGCCGACTTCGTGGACGCGCGCGGCTACCAGTGGCGGGCGACCCTGCACCTGGTGCCGGTGGGACGCTCCGTCTCCCGGGCGCGGACCGTGTGGGCCGTGCTGACCAGCCAGAGCCTTCCGCACCAGCCACTGCCGGCGATCACCCCGGCGCAGATCCGCATCCTGTCGCTGCTGGCGGCGGGCCGGAGCAACGCGGAGATCGCCACCTCCCTCCATCTGTCCCGGCAGACCGTCGACTACCACCTCAGCCGTCTCCGCCGGCTGCTCGGGGCGCCCACCCGGCCGGCCCTCGTCGGCCGCGCCTACGTCCTGGGCATCCTCGATCCCCAGGCGTGGCCCCCGCGTTCGGCCACCGCGCACCACCGGCTGAGCACCGCGTGACGCGATGACGGCATCACGACACGACGCCGCCGGGCGGGGACCGTGGGTGCGGTCCCCGCCCGGCGGCTCGCTGCTTCCGATCCAAGGCCTGGACCAGGCCTGATACGCCCGGCCCGATCCGAAGGACAGGGCTCAGCTCACCACATCGCGCGGGCAGAGCCGCCGCGGTGCGTCGTCGCCCCGGAGCCGGGCGTCCACACAGCCGCCGGGCAGCCCGGCGTGCTGCTCCGTGCCGAAGTTGGCGGTCACGGTCAGTGTGCCGTCACCGAACACCGTGCGCTGCACCCGGTGATCGTCCGTCAGATACCGGAACGACGTCATCCGCTCGGTGCCCGCGGCGCGGTGCAGCGGCGCGAAGTACTTCTGCAGCGCCGCGAGCTCCTTGCCGTTCCGCTCCAGCGACGGGCCGTCGAGCACGAAGTTGAGCGGGGTGTTGTAGAGCATCGCCAGCAGCGCACGGGTGCTCTTCTGCTCCGGGAGCTTGTCGAAAGCCAGCTCCCAGCGCTCGGTGTTGACCACCGAGCTGTGCAGCGCGGTCTCGTACAGCGGGACCCGGTACGCCGGGTCGTACATGGCCTTGGCCAGCGCGGCGGGCAGCTTCGCGGGCTTGAAGAACGTGGCCGGGGCGTTCGCCGGGGCGTAGCCGCCCCACTTCTCCCGGTCCCGCTGCACCGCCCACAGCCCGTCGGACACGGGGGTGCCGCTGCCGTGGTCGAACGCCAGTACCTCGTTCGCCCAGGCCCCCGCGCTCTCCGAGCCGAGCACCAGCTTCCGGCCGTCCGACAGCCGCTTCATCCGGGCGATCCGGTTGGCGCGGTCCTGCGCCTTGGTCATCGGGTGCCGCGCGCTGTGGTCCCGGAAGAGCTCACCGGCGGCGTCGACATCGAGGAAGTAGCTGTCCGAGCCGTTCGCCACCATCGACCGGGTCCGGTCGGCGAGGTAGTGACGCGTCCCCTCGGCCTGCTCGAACGCCTGGCTGCTGAGGTAGCAGCCGCGGTCGTGGAAGCCGGACTGGGGCGTGCCGTCGGCCTTGGTGACACAGAAGTCCGGGTACACCCGGCCCGGCCAGACCGAGGTGGGCGCGTCGGAGGTCTTCGGGTCCTGGCCGTTGGCGAACGAGTCGTACGGGCCGACCAGATACCCGGCCTTGCGGGCGGCGCGCACCGCGGCCGCGTCCATCGGGCTGTGGTCGGCGTCGTAGCCGAGCCACATCCGGGACACCCCGAGTGCCCGCAGCCGCTCGACACCCGCCTTCCGCCGCGCCTCGCCCCAGCCGTAGGAGTGGAAGGCCCCGAGGAGCTTCCGGGCGGCCGGATTCTCGTCGATCTTGCGACGCAGACTGCCGAGCTGCCCGTGCTCGGAGAGCCAGTTGCGGTAGTCCACGGCGGGCGCGACGGGGGAGCCGTCGGTCAGCGACAGCGCCACCGTGTAGCTGCGGGTGTCCGCGGCCCGGGAGAAGTGGTGCGTGCTGGTGGTGTGCAGCCGCCCGCCGCGGGAGCCGAACCGCAGGGTGGTGCCGATGTCGGTGGGCGTCAGGTAGCTGACCCCCTGCCCGCCCGCCGCCGTGTAGCCCCACAGCGGCATGGTCAGACCGGAGTCCATCTCCACCTCGCTGCCCGGGAGTTCGGAAGCGGCGGAGTTCCAGAACCGGTCGGTGACCGGCACGGACAGCCCCTCGCCGCGCGGGAACTGCACGGCGGACACCGACCGGTCGGTGCCGGTGACGGGCCAGCTCAACTCCGTGTCCCGGGTGGCCCGCACCGTCATCAGCAGCCGGCCGCGCTCCGGACGCGCGGTGACGGTGAGCCCCTTCTCCGGGTAGGTCCAGCGCGCGCCCCCGCCGGTGGTCGTGACCCGGCCGGGGGACCCGGGCGCCGTTGCGGAGGGCGCGGACAGCCGCAGGCGTCCCCGGCCGGTGCGGGCGTCGACCCGCAGGGTGGTGGTGTCGACGGTGGCGGTGCCGCCCTTGACGGGGATGTCGACCAGGTCGCCGTGAACCCGGACGCGGGGCGATTCCGAGGGCCCCGCCGCGGCGGTCCAGCAGGCGGCGGTGGCCGCGAGGACGGTGACGACGGCGACGGCCGGTACGGCCCGCCGACGGCGTGGACGGCCGTGCTGTGCAGTGGTGGAAGGCATGGGGACATGGATATCGACGGGGCTTAAGAAGCCTCTAAGAACTCCTGACGCCATGAGTGGTGCGGGGGGTTGGGCCGATGCGGTCATGCGCCGGAGCGGTGCGCGGCCGGGGCCTGTCCGGCGGATGATGCCGGACAGGCCCCTGCCTCTGAGGGGTGCTCAGCGCTTGAGCATGAAGGTGAAGTCGCCGGAGAGCTTGCCGCTCAGCCGGACTGCCGACACGAGTTTCCCCTCCGCGATCAGCCTCTCGACCTCGGCCCGCGACAGACCGCAGCCTTCAGCGATCAGTCGCGCCGGCCGGACTGGGATCGGAGCCGCAAAGCGGACCGAGACGTCGGTCTTCCCCGAGCCCTCGGCTTCGCTCGAGCAGGGGAGGCCCCATCCGCGGTCCAGGTGATCCGATCCGCCGGTGTCGAGACGCCAGGCGTTGTCCCAGTCGAGGGCGATGCGATTGCGGCGCCGCACGACCGGATCCCGGAGCAGCTCAGCTGCCAGGTCGGGGTCGTTGTCATGCAGCCGGTCCAGCAGCTCGGGTCGAACGGAGCGGACGTTCATCCGTTCCAGGACCGTGAGCTTTGCGGTTTCCCCGCAAGCGGTACAGAGCGCGAGGAGCCATGCGTCGATGAGCTTGTGGTTGGCATTGACGCGAAATTTTCCGTTTGCCCGGAAGTGCTCGGACGGGCACGCGTGGCAACGGCGGAGAACGAGCGGCAGGCAGGTGGGAACAACCACCCAGCTATTGAGCACAGAAGTACACCGGTTTCAGTGAGAAGTCCGCAGCAAAAGGCAGCGCGGCGCACATGCGCGACGCGCGACAGATCAGCTCTCGGGAGGTCTCACAGGGTGTACAACGGCATGTCCTTCACCAGACGACTCGGTGCGGCAGCACGGTAGTTGGGCACAGTGGCGCTGCTCCACTGGTTTTCGAGCGCCTCACCGCCAGGTTCCACCCGGCGGATGGGCCAGGGGCCTGTCCCCGGCGGCCCCCTTGTCGGACCTCAGCGCCGGGCCAGCGCCAGCACACTCAGACCGAACATCAGCACACCCAGGGGGAGATGGACCGACGGGACGTGCGCGATGCCGAGCACGACCTGGACCGAGGCGAGTACGAGGAAGCCTGACGCGTGCCAGAAAGGCCGGGGCGAGCCGCCCCCAGGCTTCCACGCCAGCACCGCCGCGAGCACGTACAGCATCGACGCCCCGTACATCACCCGGGCTCCGACACCGTGCAGCGTCTCTCCGTAGGGCGAGATCAGCAGCAGTCCGGCGGAGACCGCCTGAAGGAAGATGGTCAGGGTCTGCAGGGCGATCGCCACCCGCAGGAACGAGGAACTGCGCTGCGTGTTCGCCGTCACCTGAGCCGTCGCCGTCACCTGAGTGTCCATGCCGCTGTCCCCTTTTCCGCCCTCGGGCAGTGCATCGATAAGGTCTCACCAGTCCGACGACGCGGGCGTGCGTAAGGTAAGGCGAGGGGGCGGCCGGAAGCATGGGGACTGTCGGGACCAGGACGGACGGGACAGCCGACGAGCGACCGCAACTGATCAACGTCGCCTACCGGTTGCTCGGTTCGGTCACCGAGGCCGAGGACGCCGTACAGGATGCCTACGCACGCTGGTACGGGCTGCCACGAAGCCGGCGGGAGGAGATTCTGTCCCCCGGCGCCTGGCTGACGACGGTCACCAGCCGCATCTGCCTGGACCTGCTCGGCTCGGCGCGGGCCCGCCGTGAACACTATGTCGGCGCGTGGCTGCCCGAGCCGCTGCCCGACCGCACCGAGTGGGGCCACGCGGGCGGCGCCGCCCCCGCCGCCGACCCTGCCGACCGGATCGTTCTGGACGAGTCGGTGGCCATGGCCTTCCTCGTCGTCCTGGAGTCGATGACGCCCGCCGAGCGAGTGGCGTTCGTCCTGCACGATGTCTTCCGGTACCCGTTCGCCGAGATCGCCGACGTTCTCGGCCGGACCCCTGCGGCCTGCAAGCAGTTGGCGGCCTCCGCGCGGCGGCGGGTGAGTGTCGCGCCCGCTCCGGTGACGGCCACCGGCCGGGCCGACGTGGTGAGGCGCGTCAAGGAAGCATGGGAGACCAAGGACGTCGCGGCCCTCGTCGGCCTCCTCGATCCGGCCGCCGTGATGACCGCCGACGGCGGCGGCATGGTCGGCGCCGTCCTGCGCCCGGTCGAGGGCGGCGCGCGCATCGCCCAGTACATGGTCGCCATCGCCGACAGGGCTCCGGGGCTCGAACTCCTGGAGCGGTCGGTCAACGGTGTGCCGGGTCTGGTGGCCCAACGCGCCGGTGTCGTCATGACCGTGGCCTCGTTCGACGTCTCCGACGGGCGCGTCACCCGGATCTGGGCGGTCCGCAACCCGGAGAAACTGCGGCCGTGGGCGCGGGAGGGCTAGTGCATGCCGGGCGGGGCTGTCGGCTCACCCCGCAACCACCGCGTCAGGGATGTCGGTTGTGGGTGCCCGGTGTGTAGCCGAACGCGCGGCGGAAGACGTCGATGAACGCGCTCGCGGAGGACCAGCCGCAGCGGTGCGCGACCGTGGTGACGGGGGTGTCGTCGGCCAGCATCCGCAGGGCGTGGTAGAGGCGCAACTGGGTGCGCCACTGAGGGAAGGTCATGCCCAGTTCGGAGCGGAAGAGGCGGCTGAGGGTCCGTTGGCCGACTCCGTTGGCGGTGCCGAGGGCCGCCAGCGTGCGGGAGTCCGCCGGGTCGGCGTGCAGGGCCGCGCAGACCGCCGCCAGGCGGGCGTCGGTCGGGGTCGGCAGCTGCACCGGCTGCTGCGGCGAGGCGCGCAACTGGTCGCGCAGGACGGCCAGTAGGCGGCGGCGTTCCGCACCGGTGTCGTGCGGGGCGAGCGTGTAGGCGCGGATCAGCTCGCGCAGCAGCGGGCTGACGGTCAGGACGGTGGGGACGTCCAGGCCCAGTGGGTTGTCGTCGGCGGGCAGACCGACGAAGTGCAGGTGGAGGTTGCCGTGCGCGCGGTGGCCGTGGACGGTTCCGGCGGGAATCCAGATGGCCCGGTTGCCGGGCGCGAACCAGGTACCGGCATCGGTGGTGACGGCCACCACCCCGGAGCCCGCGTAGACGATCTGGTGGTCGTCGTGGAGGTGCGCGTCGATCCGCTCCCCGGCGTCCAGAGCCTGGGCCCGGGTCGGCGCCTCCGGCATGTGGCGGATATTCGACATGGGATGGCATTTTATCGGAAGCGAGACCGGTGGTGGCGTTGCCACGATCGATGGGTGCCGACGAACCACACTGCTTCCGACCACCCGTTTTCCGATGCCCCGGCAGCCGACGACCGCACCGGCATCACGTCCGCCGACACCGCAGCGCTCGACACCACTACGCTCGACACCAGAGCGTCCGACACCACCGCCTCCGACACCACCCCCGCCCACACCGCGGCCCGCCGCACCACACCTGCCGACACCTCAGCCACCCACTCCTCGGGCCCCCGCACCGCAGCCTCCAACAACACCTCCATCACGCTCCTGTCGCTGGGGCACGCCTGTGTGGACGTCTACCAAGGTGCCGTGGCGGCCCTGGTGCCGTTCTTCGTCGCGGAGCGGGCCTACACCTACGCCGCCGCGTCCGGCATCGTCCTGGCGGCCTCGCTGCTCTCCTCGGTGGTGCAGCCGCTGTTCGGCGCACTGACCGACAAGTGGCCGATGCCGTGGCTGCTGCCCGTGAGCACCCTGACGGGCGGTCTCGGGGTCGCCCTCAGCGGCCTCAGCGGCTCGTACATGCTCACTCTGGTGGTCGTCGCGGTCTCCGGTATCGGCGTCGCGGCCTACCATCCCGAGTCCGCCCGCGTCGCCCGTGCGGCGAGCGGCGGCAGTCACGCGGCGATGGGCTGGTTCTCCCTCGGCGGCAACCTCGGCTTCGCCACCGCCCCCCTCCTGGTCTCCGCCGTCATGGCGACGGGCGGACTGCACGCCTCACCCCTGCTGGTCGTTCCGGCCCTGGCGGGCGCGGTGCTCTGCGTGGCCGCACTGCGGGCCGCGAAAGCCCCCGGTGGGACGGCCGGTGCCGCCGCATCCGCCCGGCCGGCCGGCCGCGACGACTGGAGCTCCTTCCTCAAGCTGTCCGGGGCGGTCGTGTGCCGTTCCGTCGTGTTCGTCGGCCTGAGCGCCTTCATCTCCCTCTACGCCGAGCAGCGCACCGGAGGCGGGGACTTCGGGGGAACCGCCGCCCTGTTCGTGCTCTACCTCGGCGGCGCGATCGGCACGGTCGTCGGCGGTGTGCTCGCCGGCCGGTTCGGGCGCGTCACGGTCGTGCGCCGGTCCTACACCGTGACGGTCGTGGCCGTGGCCGGAGTCGTCCTCGTCCCGGGGCCGCTGTTCTACGTCTTCGTCGCCCTGACCTCGGCCGCCCTGTACGTGCCGTTCTCCCTGCACGTCACGCTCGGCCAGGACTTCCTGCCGCGCCGCGTCGGCACCGCCAGCGGGGTCACCCTGGGCCTGACCGCCAGCATCGGGGGCATCGCCACTCCGCTCATCGGTGCCGTCGCCGACGCCACCACGCTCCAGACCGCCCTCGCCCCGCTGATCGTCCTGCCCGCCGTGGGCCGGCTGATGCTGCACGGGCTCGACGAACCCGCCGGGCTGGAGGACGCGCCTCCTGCGACGACGCCTCCCGTCACCGAGTCCGGAACGGGTGCACCGGCCAACCCCCGTCCCTGAAACGGGGCTGAGCCCTCAGCGGGCGGTGCCCCTCGCCCCGTTCCCCGCCGCGGCCCGCCGCGACTCTCCGCCATCCCGCCGCGCCCCGTCGCGACCGGCCGCGGCTCCTCAGCAACCCTCCGCCACTCCCGGCGCCCCTCAGGCCCCGCGCACGCTCCCCGGTTCGCCGCGCGGCGCCGGCATCGGCCGTCCGGCGGGCCGAGGCGGGGGCGTCCCGGCCGGCTGCGGGGCCGCGGGGGGCGGCGCGGGGCGCTGCCGCTGCCGGTGCAGCACGCCCGGTGGGCCGGCCGGGGTCGTCACCGCCTGGAGCACCAGTACGGAGAGGTCGTCCTCGACCGGGCCGGTGTCGAAGTCGTGGGCCGCGCGCCGCACCCGTTCCGCGACGGCCTTCGCGCCCAGGCCGACGCACTCCCGCAGCACCTCGGACAGGCCGTCGTTGTCGTCCAACTGCCAGTCGCCGCTGCGGCGTTCGGTGACGCCGTCGGTCACGCACAGCAGGGTCTCCCCGGGTGCCAGGTCGAAGGAGCTGGCGAGGAACTCGGCCCCCTCGTCGATCCCCAGCAGCATCTGCGGGCCCACCGGGGGCTCCACCGCGCCGTCGACGGCCAGCCGCAGCGGGAGCGGGTGCCCGGCGCTGGCGATGGTGACATGGGCGCCGCCCGCCACGGGATCGGGCTCCAGCTCCCCGTAGAGCAGGCTCAGGAAGCGCGGCCGGGCGTGCTCCCCGCCGAGCGCCACCGCCTCGGCGCTCTCCTCCGCCATGGCGACGTTCAGCCGGCCGAGCACCGACTCGACTCCGTGGCCCTCGCGGGCCAGCAGCCGCACCAGATGCCGGGCGAGGCCGGTGACCGACATCGCCTCCGGGTCCTTGCCCTGCACGTCGCCGAGCAGGAAGGACCAGCGGGCGTCACTCATCGGGAACAGGTCGTAGAAGTCGCCCCCCACGGTCAGCCCCTCGCCGTGCGGCTCGTAGACCAGGGCCGTGTCGATGCCGGGGATCCGGGCGAGCGAGATGGGCAGCTGCCGGCGCTGGAGCGCGCGGCTGATCGCCGTCTGCCGGGTGTACTGGCGGGCAGTGACCACGGCCTGGGCCACCCGGCGCGCCACGTCCTCCACGGTGCGCACCACCCCGTCGGTCATCCGCTGCTGGTCCGCCCGGCCGATGATCAGCATGCCCAGGCAGGAGCCTCCGGCGACGAGCGGGAAGGCGAGCGCGGAGCCGCCCGCCCCGTCCGCGTGCTCCGGCCACGGCCAGGCGATCCCCGCGGTGCGCAGCCGCCCGTGGGGCGGTTCCTTCTCCAGGTCCTCGCGCAGTGCGTCGATCCGGCGCTCGTCCGCGTGCCACACCCGGGACAGCCGCATGCCGCCCGCCTCGGTGCTGAGCCACACCCCGCACCAGTCGGCGAGCCGGGGCACCAGGAGCTGCCCGGCCAGGGCCGCGACCATGTCCTCGTCGAGCTGTCCGGCGAGGAGTTCTCCGGCCTCGGCGAGGAACGAGGACCCTCCGCGGTCGGACCGTTCCGCTCCGTGTCCGCCGAGCTCGCGCAGGGGCGCCGGGGCCGGATTCTCCGGCAGCCGCAGGTCGCGGCGGAGTCCGCCCGGGGCCCCGGCGAGCTGGGACTCGTCCGTCGCGGGTTCGAGCCGGAACCACACCGCCTTCTCGTCGTGCCGGTAGGTGACGCCCCAGGATTCGGCCAGCGCCCCCACCAGCTGGAGGCCGAACCCGCGGCCGTCCCGCCGGGCGTCCAGGCCGCCCCGGACCACGCTGGAGGGGTGGTGGTCCGACACCTCGACGACGATTCCGACCGGCTCCTCCTCGCCCGCCGCCGGGGGCTCGCCCGGTGCCCGTGCGCCGCTGTCCTGGGCGTCCGGCCGGCTGTCGCCGGTCTCCAGGTAGCACACGACGTCGATGTCGGTGCCCGCGTGCATCACGGCATTGGTGACCAGTTCGCTGACGAGCAGCTCGGCGTCGTCCACGAGGCGGTCGGTGATCGCGCGGGACGCGGACAGCCTCGGGACCGGCCGCTCCGCGAGAACGGCGCGGACGAAGGTGCGCGCCCTGGAGGCCGCGAGCTGGTTGGCCGCCAGGCTGGTCCGGGAGACGAACTCGTGAGGCGGGGTGGACAACGGCCTCATATGGGCCCCCTGGTGCATCGGGCGATGAGACCCCTGAGGGGTCCTATACTATGACATACCCGGATACATAGATGACTGCGAATGGGCTGTCATGGCACGTGACTCTGCCCCGCCGGATTCCGCCGTCTCCACCTCGTCATCCGCGGAATCCGAGGGAAAATCCGAAGGTGTCGGCCCGTCCGGATCAGCCCCGGACGGCCACTGGGTGCGTGCGAGTGAGCTACGGCCGATGCTCGCCGCCATGAACTCCCTGTGCGACGGTGACTTCACCGTGCGTGTCGGGAGCGCTGACGAGGGTGTCCTGACCGAGATGGCCGGTCTCTTCAACCGGATCGTCGCGCGCAACGAGCACCTCGCGTCCGAGCTCCAGCGGGTGCGCCGCGAGGTGGTGCGGCAGGGGCGGCTGGACGAGCGGATCACCGCGAGTCCCGGCCCGGGGGCCTGGGCGACCAATGTGGACGCGGCCAACTCCCTGGTGGAAGCCCTCGTCGTACCGGTCGGCAAGGCCACCCGGGTGCTGGACGCGGTCGCCGACGGCGACCTGACCCAGCACGTGGACCTGCACGACGGCAACCGCGAGCTCCGCGGCGACCTCAGGCGCCTGGGGGCCGGGGTGAACCGCATGGTGGACCAGCTCTCGCTGTTCACCGGTGAGGTGACCCGGGTGGCCCGCGAGGTGGGCACCGAGGGCCGGCTCGGCGGCCGGGCCAAGGTGCAGGGACTCTCCGGCGACTGGCGCCATGTGACCGAGGCGGTCAACACCATGGCCGCCCGGCTCACCGCCCAGGTCCGCGACATCGCCGTCGTCACCACCGCGGTGGCGACCGGTGACCTCACCCAGCAGGTGACGGTCGAGGCCACCGGTGAGCTGCTGGAGCTGAAGCTCACCGTGAACAAGATGGTCGACCAGCTGCGGGCCTTCGCCGACGAGGTGACCCGGGTGGCCCGGGAAGTGGGCACCGAGGGCCAGCTCGGCGGCCGGGCGCAGGTCCGCGGGGTCTCCGGGGTGTGGAAGGACCTCACGGACAACGTCAACTTCATGGCGTCCAACCTGACCTGGCAGGTGCGCAACATCGCCCAGGTGACCACCGCGGTCGCCAACGGCGACCTCAGCCAGAAGATCACGGTCGACGCCCGCGGCGAGATCCTCCAGCTCAAGGACACCGTGAACAAGATGGTGGACCAGCTGTCGGCGTTCGCGGACGAGGTGACCCGGGTGGCCCGCGAGGTGGGCACCGAGGGCCGGCTCGGCGGCCGGGCGCAGGTCCGGGGGGTCTCGGGGGTCTGGAAGGACCTCACCGAGAACGTCAACTTCATGGCCGACAACCTGACCTCGCAGGTCCGGAACATCGCCCTGGTCGCCACCGCCGTCGCGGAGGGCGACCTCGGGCAGAAGATCACGGTGGAGGCGAAGGGCGAGATCCTGGAGCTGAAGTCGACGATCAACACGATGGTGGACCAGCTGTCGGCGTTCGCCGACGAGGTGACCCGGGTGGCCCGGGAAGTCGGCACCGAGGGCAACCTCGGCGGCCAGGCCCAGGTCAGGGACGTCTCCGGAGTGTGGAAAGGCCTCACCGACAACGTCAACTCCATGGCGCTGAACCTGACCTCGCAGGTGCGCAACATCGCCCAGGTGACCACCGCCGTCGCCAACGGCGACCTGTCGAAGAAGATCGACGTGGACGCCCGCGGTGAGATCGCGGAGCTCAAGGACACCGTGAACACCATGGTCCAGCAGCTGCGCGCGTTCGCCGACGAGGTGACCCGGGTGGCCCGCGAGGTCGGCACCGAGGGCCGGCTCGGCGGCCGGGCCCAGGTCCACGGCGTCTCCGGGGTCTGGAAGGACCTCACCGAGAACGTCAACTTCATGGCGTACAACCTGACCTCGCAGGTGCGCAACATCGCCCAGGTCGCCACCGCCGTCGCCCAGGGCGACCTGTCGAAGAAGATCGACGTGGACGCGCGCGGCGAGATCCTGGAGCTCAAGACCACCATCAACACGATGGTCGACACCCTCTCCTCGTTCTCCTCCGAGGTGACCCGGGTGGCCCGCGAGGTGGGCACCGAGGGGCGCCTCGGCGGACAGGCGCGCGTCGAGGGCGTCTACGGCACCTGGAAGCAGCTGACCACCAGCGTCAACGACCTCGCGCTGAACCTCACCACGCAGGTGCGGGCGATCGCCGAGGTCGCCAGCGCCGTCACCCAGGGCAATATGTCGCGGTCCATCTCCGTCGAGGCCCAGGGCGAGGTCGCGGCGCTGAAGAACAACATCAACCTCATGGTGGCCAACCTCCGCGAGACCACCCGCGCCAAGGACTGGCTGGAGTCCAACCTCACCCGGGTCGCCGGCCTGATGCAGGGCCACCGCGATCTCGTCGAGGTCGCCGACCTGATCCTGCGCGAGCTCACCCCGCTGGTGAACGCCCAGTTCGGGGCGTTCTTCCTCTCCAAGGCAGGAGCCGAACCGGGGGAGGGCCTGGAGTTCATCGCCGGGTACGGCGCCGGCCACGACACCCACCACGGACCGCTCCCGGGCTCCGGCACCCCCGGCCGCGGCCTGATCGCCCAGGCTGCGGTGGAGAAGAAGCGCATCCTCTTCGAGTCCGCGCCGCCCGACTACATCACCATCGAGTCCGGGCTCGGCTCCGCGCCCCCGGCCAGCATCGTCATCCTTCCCATCCTCTTCGAGGACCAGGTGCTCGGCGTGATCGAGCTGGCGTCGTTCAGCCGCTTCAACGAGGTCCACCTCGCCTTCATCGACCAGTTCGTGAACACCATCGGCGTCTCGATCAACACCATCATCGCCAACGCCCGTACCGAGGCCCTGCTGTCCGAGTCCCAGCGGCTGACCTCCGAGCTGCGCCAGCGCTCCGACGAGCTCCAGCGCTCCAACGCCGAACTGGAGGAGAAGGCCGCGCTGCTCGCCACCTCCTCGCAGTACAAGTCCGAGTTCCTGGCCAACATGTCGCACGAGCTGCGCACACCGCTCAACTCGCTGCTCATCCTGGCCCGGCTGCTCGCCGACAACCCCGACGGCCGGCTCTCCGAGCAGGATGTGGACTTCGCCTCCACCATCCACCGCTCCGGCTCCGACCTGCTCCAGCTGATCAACGACATCCTGGACCTGTCGAAGATCGAGGCGGGCCGGATGGACGTGCACCCGAAGAAGCTGCCGCTGATCAAGCTGCTCGACTACGTGCACGCCACGTTCCGGCCGCTCGCCGGCGACCGCGGTCTCGCCTTCGAGGTCACCGTCGGCGAGGAGGTGCCCCGCGAGCTCTTCTCCGACGAGCAGCGCCTCCAGCAGATCCTGCGCAACCTGCTGTCGAACGCGATCAAGTTCACCTCGTCCGGTGGTGTGGACCTCAGCGTCGAACGGGTGCCGGGCAGCAAGTTCCCCGAGGAGAGCCTGAAGAACGCCGAGTCCGTCATCGCGTTCTCGGTCAAGGACACCGGCATCGGCATCCCCGCCGAGAAACTCTCGGTGATCTTCGACGCCTTCCAGCAGTCGGACGGCACCACCAACCGCAAGTACGGCGGCACCGGCCTCGGCCTCTCCATCAGCAGGGAGATCGCCGGGCTGCTCGGCGGCCGGATCGTCGCCGAGAGCGAACCGGGCGTCGGCTCCCGGTTCACCCTCTACGTCCCGTCGCGGTACTCCGGAGTGTCCACCGCCGCCGAACCGCGGACGCTCCCCGCCGCGGCCTCCACCGCCCCGCCCTCGGCCGGACTGACCAAGCGGACCGGCCCGTTGCCGACCGCGGCCGACGCCGCGCCGAGCGGGGTGTACGGCAGCTCCGAGAGCCTCACCGCCCGCCGGACCCGCGCCGCCGACGACGGCGACGACACCTGGCCGGAGACCACCCGGCTCAAGGAGTGGCTGGGCGGCCGCCCCGGCCGGGTCCTCGCCGGGCGCAGCATCCTGATCGTCGACGACGACATCCGGAACGTCTTCGCCCTCACCCATGTGCTCGGCCGCGTCGGCATCACCGTCAAGTACGCGGAGAACGGACGGGAGGGCCTGGAGGTCCTGGACCGCTCGCCTGAGGTGTCCCTGGTCCTGATGGACATCATGATGCCCGAGATGGATGGATACGAGACGATCCAGGCCATTCGGCGCACCCCACGCTTCGCCGACCTCCCCATCATCGCGCTCACCGCCAAGGCCATGCCCGGCGACCGCGAGAAGGCGATCGACAGCGGAGCCCGCGACTACGTCCCCAAACCCGTCGACGTCGACCGGCTGCTCACGGTCATCTGCGACCTGCTCGACCCGCAGGACGCGGAGGACGGCCCCGTGGTGCCCGAGCAGGACGGCGCCGCCCCGGCAGGTGCCGAACGGGACGACGAGGATCCCCCGAGGCAGCGGACATGAGCACCCCCGCACCCGAGAAGTCGAGCATCCTGATCGTGGACGACATCGAGGAGAACCTGGTCGCCCTGGAAGCGGTGCTGGGCTCCCTCGACCTGCACGTGGTGCGCGCCCGGTCCGGAGAAGAGGCCCTGAAGGCCATGCTCCGCGAGGAGTTCGCCGTCGTCCTGCTCGACGTCCTCATGCCGGGCATGGACGGCTTCGAGACCGCGGCCAACATCAAACGCCTCGACCAGACCAAGGACGTCCCGGTCATCCTGCTGACCGGCACCGACGCCGGGACGGACTACGCCTACCGGGGCTACGCCATCGGCGCGGCGGACTTCCTCACCAAGCCGTTCGACCCGTGGCTGCTGCGCACCAAGGTCAATGTCTTCCTGGAGCTGCACCGCAAGAACCGCCAGCTCGCCGCCCAGGCCGAGCAGTTGCGGCGGCTGCTGGTCGCCGACAGCAAACCCGGGCGGTCCGCCGCCGACACCACCGACACCACCGACACCACCGACACCACCGACGCGGCCGAGGCCGCCGGAGCCGACTGGGACCGGCCGGCCCAGGACACCGGCGCAAAGACCCCGGGCGGAGAGCCGCGGCTGGGCGACGTCGCCGCGCAGCTCGCCCAGATCGAACTCCTGCTGCGCGACGCGGAGAGTTCGGGGCGCGGGACCGGGAGCACGGGCGGCACGGCCGGACTCGCCGACCGCATCGCCGACTTGGAACGCGTCGTGGGCCGGCTGCGCGTGAGCGACGACGGGTAGCCGGATCGGCACCATGCGCCACCCCCACGCGCCGCGCCACAAGACGCGCCGCGCGGCGTTCTCGCCGGTTCACCGAAATCGGTAGGTGTGGCCCCGGCGAACCGGGGTAGGCGCCGCACAACGCGGAAGAAGGGGAGGGCCACGTGAGCGCCACGGTATCCACGGCACCGGCTCATCGCACGACGAGTGAGCCCATGCAGGAGAGCGACACCCGGACGACAGAACTCCCCTGGGTCGAGGACGCGACCAAGGTGGCCCCCCGGGACGCCCGAGAGCTGTCGAAGCTCTTCTTCGACCAGCTGGCGGTGCTGGAGGAGGGCACGCACGACCACCAGTACGCGCGCAACACCCTCATCGAGCTGAACCTCTCCCTCGTCCGCTACGCCGCCGCCCGGTTCCGCAACCGCGCGGACGACATGGAGGACATCGTCCAGGTCGGAACGATCGGTCTGATCAAGGCGATCGACCGGTTCGACCTGTCGCGCGAGGTCGAGTTCACCACCTTCGCCGTGCCGTACATCATCGGCGAGATCAAGCGGTTCTTCCGGGACACCAGCTGGTCGGTCCACGTGCCGCGGCGCCTCCAGGAGCTGCGCATCGACCTCGCCAAGGCGAACGACGAGCTGTCCCAGCGTATGAACCGGGCCCCCACGACCACCGAGATCGCCGAGCACCTCGGGCTGAGCGAGGAAGAGGTCGTCGAGGGGCTCGTCGCCAGCAACGGCTACACGGCCGGGTCGCTGGACGTGCCGGTGGACGAGAGCACCGAGAGCGGGAGCGCGACCTTCGCGGAGCGCATCGGCGAACTCGACCCGGCCCTGGAAGGGGTGGAGAACCTCCAGGCGCTCAAGCCGCTCGTCGAGCAGCTCGGGGAGCGCGACCGCCGCATCCTGCAGATGCGGTTCGGTGCGGAGATGACCCAGGCCGAGATCGGTGCCGAGCTCGGGGTCTCCCAGATGCATGTGTCCCGGCTGCTCACCCGGATGCTCGGCAACCTGCGCAGCGGGCTGCTGACCCAGCGCTGAACCGCCGCCCACGACGGACCGCCGAAACCGCACCCGGTGCCCGCGGGCGCCGGGTGCGGCGGCGTTCAGGCCCGCGGCACGACCAGGGCCAGCAGCGCCGTGTCGTCCCACAGCCGGGCGTCCAGGCCCACCAGGAGCTTCCGCAGGTCGGTCAGCACGCCGTCCGCTCCGGCCGCCGCCGGGCGGGAGACGGCCAGATGCTCCCGCAGCCCCTCCTCGCCGAGCATGCCGCCGCCCGGTGTGCGGGCCTCCGTCAGGCCGTCGCTGTGCAGCAGCAGCCCGTCCCCGGGCCGCATCCGGACGGTGATCCGGGCCATGTGCGGATCGGGCAGCGCACCGATCAGCTGTCCGCCCGGCGGGTGCAGCGGCTCCACCGCCCCCTCCCGGCGCAGCAGCAGCGCGGGCGGATGGCCGCCGCCGGCCAGGGTGACGGTGAACCCGTCGCCGTCCGGTGCGAGCAGCCCGAACAGCACGGTGCAGTAGCGGGGGTCGTCGCCCTGCTCCTCGTGCAGCAGCACGGTGTTGAGGATGCGCAGCACCGCCACCGGGTCGGGGTTGTGCACGGCGGCCGACCTGAGGGTGTAGCGGGCCAGTGAGGTCAGCGCGGCGGCCTCCGGGCCCTTGCCGCAGACGTCGCCGAGGAAGAACCCCCAGCGCCGGTCGCCCAGCGGGAACAGGTCGTAGAAGTCGCCGCCCACCTGGTCGGCCGAGGCGATCTCGTAGTGCGCGGCCACGTCCAGGCCCGGTACGCGGGGCAGGGCGGGCGGCAGCAGGGTGCGCTGGAGCACGGACGCCAGGTGGGCCAGGCGGGCCCGTTCGGTCTCCACCCGGATCCGCATGTCCCGCTCGACCCGCAGCGTACGCATCGCCGACAGCCGCAGCTCCAGCTCGTCCATGACGACGGCGGCGAGATCCGCCAGCGTCGCCAGGTCGCGGTCGCCGATCCGGCGCGGGCGGGTGTCCATGATGTTGACGGTGCCGAGCCGGTGGCCCCCGGCGCTGGTGATCGGGGCGGCCGCGTAGAACCGCACTCCCGGCTTGCCGCGCACCAGTGCATGGCCCGCCGTCCGCGGGTCGCGGCGCGCGTCGGTCACCACGTACGGCCGGCCGTCCAGGATCGCGGAGGCGCACAGTCCCGTTTCCCGGGCGATCTCCGAGATGCCGGCGGGCAGCCCCCGCTGGGCGGTGAACCAGATCCGGTCCCGGTCGACGATCGTCACCGACGCCATCGGGACATCGAAGATCCGCGCCGCGAGACCGGCCACCCGGTCGAAGGTGCCGTCGGCGGGGGTGTCGAGGATCGCGTAGCGGCGCACCGCCGCCAGCCGCGCCCGTTCCCCGGTCCGGTCCGTGGGCATCGTGCCGCTGGAAGCCGTCGCACCGCTCGAAGCCATCGCGCAGCCCTCCCCTCCGGCAGGCCCACCAACCCGGAAGGAAGGCTTCCACCTGCGAGGACAGCCCATCCTACGGACATTGCGCAGAACGTCCAGACCTGTCCGCTCCCGGTCCGTGCGCGGTGGACACCGGTGGCCGCCGGCGTCCACCGCGCCGGGGGCCGGAGCCGCACCTACGCTGGACGAAGGGGGCCGGGATGCGCGGGAACGCGCGCCGCCGAACGGACCGTCCAGGACCTCTGGAGAGGAGTGGCTCGCCATGGCGGAGCAGCCCAGCACAGCAACGGAGAAGAACGCCTCCCGTGGGGCCGGTGTCTCCACGAAGAGCGCGGCGCCGTCCGCGACGGCGAAGCCGGCGGCCCCCACGGAACGCGGGTCCACCTCCATCGCCGACGGCGTCGTGGTGAAGATCGCCGCGATGGCCGCCCGGGACGTACCCGGCATCCACGACCTCGGAGCCGGCATGGCCCGCACCCTCGGCGCGGTCCGCGAGCGCACCCCCGGCATGCGGCCGAGCGTCGCCCGCGGGGTCAAGGCCGAGGTGGGTGAGCGGCAGGCCGCGCTCGACCTCGATGTGGTCGTCGAGTACGGCGCCGAGATCACCAGTGTCGCCGGCGAGGTGCGGGAGAGCGTCGTCGAGGCGGTGGAACGGATGACGGGCTTCGAGGTCGTCGAGGTGAACGTGGCCGTCGACGATGTACATCTGCCCGGCGAGGAGGACGAGGAGTCCGAGGGCGCCAGGGTCCGTTAGGCCCCTCCGCCAGGCCCTGTCCCCCGCCAGGCCCTGTCCTCCGCCAGGCCCTGGCCTCCGTCACGCCCTGTCCTCCGGACCGCGGCCCCCCGCTCGCGGGGCGGACCGAGCCTCATCGGCAGAGCACGGGCGCGGCCGCACAGCACGATCCCGTCACCGGTGCGCACCGGTGACGGGATCGTGGGTGTTCCGCTCCGGCGGGGCCTGTCACCCCGCCGTCCCAGGCTCCTTCAGTCCGCTACGGACGGACCGTCACTCCGGGCCGGGCGGAGGTCAGTAGCCGTAGCCGCCACCGGTCGAGCCGTAGGTGTCGGTGGAGCCGCTGTCCGCCGAGGAACCGCTGTCCGCGGCGCCGCCGCTGTAGGACGAGCCCTCCTTCTCGGCGCCGCCGCCCGCCTTGCCCTTGGCCGCGGGGATGGTCTTGCCCCGGTCGTTCTCGGCGTCCTTCTTGATGGCGAACCAGGTGCCGCCCACGCCCTGGCCGTTGGTCTGGCCGGGCTCCTTGTCACCCTTGAAGGTGTACGCGGGCCAGCAGTTGATGGCCTCCTGCTTGGTGCCGTTCGGGGTGGTGAAGGTGAAGAGCAGCTTCGGGTCGATGCCCGCGGCCTTGGCGTCCGCCGCGCTGACCGGCTCCGACGGGGTCCACTTCTCCAGGCACTTGTCGTCGCAGGCCGTCTTCATCGGCCACGGGGTGTCCTTGGTGAAGAGGTAGAGCGTCTTGCCGTTCTTGTCCGTCAGCACCTCGCCCAGCTCGGGGCTCTTCAGCACGCCGAGCTTGGGGCGCTCCTTGCCGGACTTCGCACCGTCGGGCGCCGAGGCGAACCAGGTGCCGCCGACGTTCTGCCCCTTGGTGTCACCGGCCTTGGCGTCCTTGGCGTAGCGGTACATCGGCCAGCCGCCGACGGTGAGCTGCTCGGTGCCGTCCGAGCGGGTGACCGAGCCGACGAGGTCGGGGTTGAGGCCGGAGGACGCCTTGGCTTCGGCTGCCGGGACGGGCGGCCACGTCTTGGCGCAGTCACCGTCGCAGTTGGACTTGGCGGGGTCGGGGGTGTCCTTGTCGAAGCGGTAGAGCGTCCGGCCCTCGCCGTCCGTCACGATCGGACCCAGCTTGGCGTCGGCCCGCACCGCGAGCTCGCCCGCGGCCTCGGACTCGCCCTCCTCCTTCTTGGAGCCCGCGGGGGTGTTGCCCGCAGGGGCGTTGCCCGCCTGGCCGGTTCCGGCGTTCGGAGCGGCCGAACCGGCCGCCGGCTGGACCAGGTCGGTATTGGCCGGCTTCGCCTCCGAGCCGCACGCCGAGACCAGGAGCATGCTCGCGGCCACACCGGCGAGCGACACAGTTCGCCACTTCCCCATAACCAATCCTCACGTTCGTCTTCTCACCGGGCATCTCCACGCGGCGCTCGGGTCTAGGTACGCAGGCGCCGCGGAGGGTGTTCAACGAACGGCGAGGAGTTTTCGGCGGAGGCGCCGGGCGGGGCCCGGGGGCGCCGTGCGGACGCGCGGCCCCCACCGGCCGCGCCGACGGGCCACGTCCGCTCTTGTGCCGGACCATACGGTGGCGTATGGTCAAACCGTACGTCAGCGTATGGACTCCCGGGTGCCCCACGGCCGAGGGGAGAGCTGTCCTGCGTCGCGACGTGACGACATCGCGGGGGAGCGGGGCGCGCCCCGCCGTCGGCATCGGATGCCCCGTGACCTGCCGAGCAGGGGGCGTCAGATCATGACCCCATCCGCCCGCGCGCCCAGGAGGAGAGTCATGCCCAGCATCGAACTCAGCGCCGGAACCGTGGAGTACGAGGACACGGGAGGGGACGGCCCGGTCGTGGTCCTCATCCACGGTCTCGGCATGGACGGTTCGCTCTACCGGAAGGTCGTCCCGGAGCTGAGCCGCCGGCACCGCGTCGTGGTGCCCGTGCTGCCCCTCGGCGGTCACCGCACTCCGATGCGCCCGGGGGCCGATCTGTCGCCCCGGGGCATCGGACGGCTCCAGTCGGAGTTACTGGAGCGGCTCGACCTGCGCGATGTGACGCTGGCCGGCAACGACTCCGGTCTGTTCCTGTTCGCCGCGGCCCGGAGCCGGGACCGGATCGCGCGGCTGGTCATCTCCTCCTGCGAAGCCTTCGAGAACTTCCCGCCGGGGCTGCCCGGCAAGGCCGTCTCCCTGGCCGGGAAGCTCCCGGGAGGGCTCTTCCCGGTGGCGCAGGCGCTCCGGGTGCCGGCGCTGCGCCGCGGCCCGACCGCGCTGGGGTGGATGACGAAGCGGCCCGTCCCCGACGAGATCAGCGAGCAGTGGTTCCGCCCACTGATCACCTCCCGTGCCGTCCGGCGGGACCTGACGGCGTATCTCCGTTCGGCCCGGCCGAACGACATGCTGGACGCGGCCGAGGGGCTGCGCACCTTCGACCGGCCCACCCTGGTCCTCTGGGCGGCGGAGGACCGGGTGATGCCGCCCTCTCACGGGCGCCGGTTCGTGGAACTGCTGCCGGACGCCCGCCTGGAGGAGGTCGAGGACAGCCGCACCCTCATCCCCGAGGACCGGCCCGACGCGTTCGTCCGGGCGGTCGAGACCTTCATCGGGCCGGTCGGTCGCGGTCGACGTGCTCGGGGTGGGTGAGGTTGGTGCCGGTGCCCGGGTCGAAGATGTGGCCCCGGGCCACGTCGAGCGTCAGCTCGAGGGGGTGGCCCTCCCGTGCCCGGGTGGCCGCGTCGAGCCGGGTGACGATCTGGTCGCCGTGCGACCCGGTCTCCCGCAGGCCGGAGTCGGCCGCGAGCTCCTCCAGTTCGGCGCTGACGGGCGCTCCCGTCTCCTCGGTGAAGTAGACGTAGACGTCCGAACCCACCGACTCCAGCACGTCCACGGTGACGGTGAAGGTGAACGCGGAGGAGGTGCGCCCCGGGTCCGCCAGTGACGCGTCCTCGAAGTCCTCCGGCCGGAAGCCGACGATGAGGTCGCGCGGCGCGTTCTGCCGTTCCAGGGCCTGCCGGGTGCGGTCGTCGAGCGGCATGGCGCCCAGCGAGGTGCGCAGGGCGCCGTTCTCCAGCGTCGCGTGCAGGAAGTTCATCGCGGGGGAGCCGATGAACCCCGCCACGAACAGGTTGCGGGGCTCGTCGTAGAGGTGCTGCGGGGTGCCGACCTGCTGCACGACCCCGCCCCGCAGCACCACGACCCGGTCGCCGAGGGTCATGGCCTCCGTCTGGTCGTGGGTGACGTAGACCGTCGTGGTGCCCAGCCGCTGCTGCAGCCGGGAGATCTGGGTCCGCATCTGGACCCGGAGCTTGGCGTCCAGGTTGGACAGCGGCTCGTCCATGAGGAAGGCCTTGGGGTCGCGGACGATCGCGCGCCCCATCGCCACCCGCTGGCGCTGTCCTCCGGACAGGTTCGCGGGCTTGCGGTCCAGGTGCTCCGTCAGATCGAGGATCCGGGCGGCCTCCTCCACCTTGGTACGGATGGTCGCCTTGTCGGTCTTGGCCAGCCGCAGCGCGAAGCCCATGTTGTCCCGGACGCTCATGTGCGGGTACAGGGCATAGCTCTGGAACACCATCGCGATGTCGCGGTCCTTGGGGGCCCGGTCGTTGACGACCTGGTCCCCGATGCGCAGCGTGCCCTCGGTGATGTCCTCCAGGCCGGCGATCATGTTGAGCGTGGTGGACTTCCCGCAGCCGGAGGGGCCGACCAGGATCACGAACTCGCCGTCGGCGATCGCGAGGTCGATGTCCCGCACGGCGACCGCGCCGTCCGGGTACCGCTTGGTGATGCCCTCGAGAATGATCTCGGCCATGGTCGCTCTTCCTTGTCCTCTGGTCGGCGGGCCGCCGTCGGCCCCGGGGCCGGGGGATCCCCGGGTGGCCGGTCAGCCCTTGACCGCCCCGGAGGTCAGTCCGGCGACAATCCGCCGCTGGAACAACAGTACGAAAATGATGATGGGGATGGTGATCACCACGGCGGCCGCGGCGATCGAGCCGGTCGGCTGCTGGAACTGCGAGCTCCCGGTGAAGAACGCGATGGCGGCGGGCACGGTCCGGGCCGCCGTGGTCGAGGTGAGCGAGATCGCGAACAGGAAGTCGTTCCAGCAGAAGATGAAGACGAGGATGGCCGTGGTGAAGACGCCCGGCGCCGCCAGCGGCACGATCACCAGCCGGAAGGCCTGGGCGGCCGTGGCGCCGTCCACCTTGGCGGCCTTCTCCAGGTCCCAGGGGATCTCCCGGAAGAACGCCGACAGCGTGTAGATCGCCAGCGGCAGCGAGAACGTCATGTACGGGATGATCAGCCCCGGCCAGGTGTCGAACAGCCCCAGGATCCGCTCGATGTTGAACAGCGGCGACACCAGCGAGATCGGCGGGAACATGGCGATCAGCAGCGACATCCCGATGAGCAGCCGCTTGCCCGGGAAGCGCAGCCGCGCCACCGCGTAGGCGGCCATGGTGCCGAGCACGACGGCGATCAGCGTCGCGATGAGCGCGATCCCGATCGAGTTGATCAGCGCCCGGGTGAACTCCGAGGTCTCGAAGATGCCCCGGTAGTTCGCCAGCGTCCACTTGGACGGGACGAAGTCGCCGTCCGTGAGCGTGCTGGGGTCCTTGAACGACAGGGCGGCGATCCACCACACCGGGAACAGCGCGTAGAGCACCACCACCACATTGACGACGGTCCAGCCGAGGGCGTGCCGCTTGCCTGCCTCCGCCATCAGCGTCTCACCTCCGAACCGGGTGCGGCCGCGCCGAAGAGTTTGATGAAGACGAAGGCGATGATCGCGACGCAGATGAAGATCAGCACCGAGATCGCCGATCCGATGCCCAGGTTCAGCGCGGTGAACAGGTTGTCGTAGCCCAGGATCGACACCGACCCCGTGTCGTGGGCGCCCGCGGTCAGCACATAGATGTTGTCGAACACCCGGAACGCGTCCAGGGTGCGGAACAGCAGCGCCACCAGGATCGCCGGCTTCATCAGCGGCAGGATGACCAGGAAGAGCCGCTGTCCGGCGTGGGCGCCGTCCACCATGGAGGCGCGCAGCGTCTCCTCCGGCACCAGGGCCAGCCCCGCGAGCAGCAGCAGCGCCATGAACGGCGTGGTCTTCCACACCTCGGCCAGGATGATCAGCCCGATGGCCGGCCACTGCTCGGTCAGCGGCGCGCTTCCCGGGGGCAGCAGCCCCGCCAGATACCCGAGATCGGGGGTCCAGGCGTACTGCCAGGAGAACGCCCCGACCACCGTCACGATCCCGTACGGCACCAGGATCGCCGTCCGGACCGTGCCGCGGCCGAAGAGGGTGCGGTGCATCACCAGGGCGAGGCACATGCCCAGGACGAGTTCGATCGCCACCGACACCGCGGTGATCAGCACGGTCACCCAGAACGCCGTCCACCAGAACGGCGAGCTGAGCACGGCGCCGTAGTTGCGGAGCCCGATGAACTCCGCCTGCGCGGGGAAGCGCAGGTCGTAGCGCTGGAGGGACAGATACACGGCATAGCCGATGGGGTAGGCCGTCACGGCGAGCATGACCACGACGGCCGGAGCGCACAGCAGCCAGCCGAGCCGCCGCTCCTGCCGGGCTCCGGTCGACAGCGCCCGGTCCGCCGCCGGGGGCGCGCCACCGGCCGGTACCTCCTGACGGCTCATCGGGAACTCCCTGCGGGCATGGCATCGGGCACGGGATGGGGCACGGAATGGGGCACGGCATCGGGCACGGGACCGGGGCGGGCGGGTGGACGGCTCACGGGACCAGCCCCTCGGACCGCAGGGCCTGCCGGATCTGCTCCGAGGCCTCGGAGACGGAGCTCACCGGCGCGATGTCGGACGGGGGAGAGAGCGCGTGGGAGATCGCGATCGACACGTTCTGGTACGCGGGGGTCTGCGGCCGGATGCTCGCCGTCTCCAGCGCGTCGAGCACCACCCCCGAGAACGGATAGCTCTTCCGCAGGGCCGGGTCGGAGTACAGGCTCCGCAGGGTCGGCGGCAGGCCGCCCTGCAGGGCCGCGGCCAGCTGGTTCTCCCGGTTGCGCAGACAGAGGGCGGCCTCGAAGGCCTCGTCGGGGTGGCGCGAGTACTGCGAGATCGCCAGGTCGATGCCGCCGATCGTCGCGTGGGACGGCCGGCCGGCGTCGACCCGGGGATAGGGAGCCCAGCGGAAGTGCCGGAACAGCCGCGGGTTGTTGGTCTTCATCGACGGATAGACGAACGGGTAGTTGATCTCGAAGGCCGCCGTGCCGGACTCCATGGCCAGCCGGTTCTCGTCCTCCATCTGGTTGGACAGCGAGGGATCGGCCGCCGGGGACGTCGCCAGGTCGTGCATGATCTGCGCGGCCCGCACGGCGGGCGGGCCGAGGGAGGGCGCGGACGCGTCCGGCGTGAGGATGCTGCCCCCGGCGCTCGTCACCAGGGAGTTGAACCAGACGGTGAGCCCCTCGTACTGGGCCCCCTGGATCTCCACGTAGTGCGGCTTGCCCTCGGCGGCCAGCCGCCGGGCGATGTCCAGCATCTCCGCCCACGTCCGGGGCGGGTTCGGGACGAGGTCGTCGCGGTACCACAGCAGCTGGGTGTTGGTGTTGTACGGGGCGGCGTACAGCTTGCCCTGCCAGATCGCCGTGCGCAGCGGGACCCGCAGGGTGTCCGCGACGGCCTGCCGCCGGGCCGCCCCGGTCCACGGCCGGATCCAGCCGGCCTCGGCGAACTCGGGGGACCACGTCACGTCGAGCCCCAGGATGTCGAGCGAGCTGTCCTGGGCGGCGAGCCTGCGCACCAGCTGCTGCCGCTGGCCGTCCGCCGTGCGGGGCAGCTTGTGGTAGCTGATGGTGTAGCGGCCGCCCGACGCCTTGCTGCAGGTGTCGGCCGCCTTCTGCAGGGCGCCCGAGTCGTCGGGGAAGTTGTACCAGTTGAGGGTGGGGCGGCCGGCGGTCTGCTCGCCCCCGCAGGCGGTGAGCAGCGAGGCCGCCAGCAGCGGGGCCACGGCGAGGGCGCGCAGTGTCCGCGGGCGCCGGGCCCGCGCCCCGCGCCCGGGCCGGTGCCCCGCGCCTGCCCCGACCCGTCCGTCCATGCGTCCTGCACCTCATTCCGGGGCCCGGTGGCACCACGGGCGTCACCCTGCGCAGTTCTCCGTCACAGGGACCTTAGAGCGGGGGCAAACCTATATCAAGCGCCATGAAAGGGACAGAGGTGGATTTCTCGGTCGGTTTCTCCAGGTGTGACCTCCGGTGTGCCGCAGTGGGAGCGGACCCTGGGAGATGATGCGTGTCGAGCCCTCTGTGGTGATGAGTCGTCAAGAAAGTCGGTGGCGGCGGCTGTCGGGGGTCCCCTGCTGCCGGGCCGCCGAGCGCGCCGGACCGGCCCGCCGATATCTTGGGCGCAGGTCGCTCTGCCCGGCCGGTCCCGTCACCGTCACGCCCTCGCCGCTCGAGGAGAAGCGCCCATGACCGCCGACCACGGTTCCCCGCTGAAGCTGCCCCTCGTGCCCGAGCGGCGCAACATCCGGGACCATGTGGCCCACGCGCTGCGGGCCGCACTCATAGCCGGTGAACTCCGCCCCGGACTGGTCTACTCCGCTCCCGCGCTCGCCGGGCAGTTCGGGGTCTCTCCGACCCCGGTCCGAGAGGCCATGCTGGACCTCGCCAAGGAGGGGATGGTCGAGCCCGTCCGCAACAAGGGCTTCCGGATCACCGCGGTCTCCGAACGCGACCTCGACGAGTACACCGAGATCCGGCGCCTCGTCGAGGTCCCGCTGATGGGCCGGATCGCCCGCACCGCCCCGCGGGCCGAACTGGAGGCGCTGCGCCCCGTCGCCGCGCGGATCGTCGAGGCGGCGTGCGCGGGCGATCTGATCGGCTATCTGGAGCACGACCGGCGCTTCCATCTGTCGCTCCTCGCCCTGGCCGGAAACGAACGGCTGGTGGAAGTCGTCGGTGACCTGCGCAAGCGCTCCCGCCTCTACGGGCTGACCGGCCTCGCGGAACGCGGTGTTCTCGTCGCCTCGGCGGAGGAGCACGAGCGGCTGCTGGACCTGCTGCTCGTGGGGGACGCCGAGGGTGCCGAGGTGTGCATGGGCGACCATCTGGGGCACGTCCGCACGCTGTGGGCCGAGGGCCGGCCGGCCGACGGTGACGTGGAGGGTGACCGCGACGGGGGCGAAGACCGCGGCTCCCGTGGCGGAGCGCGGCGCTGAAGCGGGCGGCGGCCCCGGCCCGCATCCGGTCGGTGACACGCCGCGCAGGTGAACGGCCGTCACATGCGGGAGGACTGACCTCGTACCGCATAAGGGGGCACAGCAGGGTGTGCCGCAGCCGGCGCCCGACGGTGGGCGGCGTATGGATGGGCACCCTTCCGCCCTTGACGCTCTGTCATTTCTTGGCCGGTTCTTCTCTTCTCCCCATCAGTAAAATGTCACACCCTACTCTCGACTGCGCGGCCCCGGGCCGCAACCCTCCGTTGAGAGGACCCCACCCATGCCCACGCTCAGACGTCCCCACCGTCGAGCTCTGACCGCCGGGCCGGTGTTCGCCCTGCTGGCCGGCCTCTGCCTCTCGCCCGTCGCCCAGGCGGCCCCCGCCGCACCGGGCCCGGCCGCCGCACCCGCGGCACGCGCGGACCGTCCGGCGCCCGCCCCGCACGACCGTGACCACGCCGTCCGGCTCGCCAAGGCCCCGGCCGTCTCACCCGCCACCGTCCCCGCCCCGCTCACCCCGGAGGGCACCCGGCTCACCGAGGCGCCGCAGGGCGCCGTACGGACCGTCGTTCCGGGCCGCCCCGGGGCCGACGGCGCCGAGGCCGCCGTGCCCTGCACCCGCGCCGACGTGGGACGCCTGAGCCCGTCCGGACTGGCGGACTTCCTCACCGCTTCCGACGTCACCGTGGAGAACTGCCTGCGGAATCTGGTGTGGACCTACGACACCGACCTGGCCCGGGTGCTCACCCCGCAGCACGCCCGGGCGGTCCTGTCCCGCATCGCCACCGTCTCCCCGCAGAACGACGGCAGCAACTCCGGGCACCTGTACGAGCTGTGGTGGTTCCTGCACGCCGCCGTCTACCACGACTGGTACCGGGACGACATCGACCTCGGGGGCGCGGCCTTCGCCGCCGCTGTCCGTGACGCCGCCGACGCGTTCACGGCCAACTCCCACGCCTTCGACGACACCGCGCTCGCCGGCGGCACCCTGCACGAATTCATGATCGTGCTGGACACCGAGGGGGTGCGGCAGCACTTCCTCGGGCTGCTCGAGAAGCTGCTGCGCGCCGTCGACGGCAGCACCGACCAGTGGCGGAGCCAGGTTCGCCGCACCGCCGCCCTCGACGCCCTGATCCTCAACTTCCGCGGCCTGACGACCTCCGACGACGCCTTCGAGGCCGCCGTCGCCGCCGACTCCGGCTACCGGGCGGCGCTCCGGGCGTTCAGCGGCTACACCCATCTGACCGCCGAGCACAGCTGGCTGATCCGCGACGGGCTCAGCGAGTACGGACGCCTGAGCACCCTCGCCCCCGTACGGCAGGAACTGCTGCGCGACCTCCAGCAGTTGTTCCCCGTGGTCACCGAGCGCTTCCAGCGGCTCTCCGCGCCCTGGCTCGCCCTCGCCTCCTGGCTGGAGCACCACCGGCTCTGCGCCCCGCACCGGGCCTGCCGCTCCGACGTCGAGGCCGAGGTCTTCCCGCGCGCCTACCGTTACGAGGACGGCGGCATCGAGACCCGCACCGCCCTCGACAACCCCACGGTGGAACAGCTGTACTACGCCTCCGTGCAGGTCAAGGCCCAGTTCTTCCGGATCCTCGGCGCGCATGAGCCGCTCGCCGGGGACCCCAACAGCAAGCTCAGCATCCGGCTCTACGCCTCGCGCGCCGACTACGAGAAGTTCCATCCGTACCTCTACGACATGGGCACCGACAACGGCGGCGTCTACATCGAGAACGGGGCCACCTTCTACACCTACCAGCGGCGCGTCCCCCAGGACTCCCGCCTCACGCTGGAGGAGCTCTTCCGGCACGAGTACACCCACTACCTCAACGGCCGCTTCGCCGTGCCGGGCTTCTTCGGTGAGGGGCCGTGGTACGAGGGCGACCGCACCACCGCGTTCGACGAGGGCATGGCCGAGTACCTGGCCGGGGCCACCCGCGAGGACGGGGTGAAGCAGCGCAAGGACCTGATCGGCTCCGTCATGCGCGACACCCAGAACGGCGGCCCCCGGATGACCGTCCGGGAGCTGCTGCACGCCGAGTACGCCCGGGACGGCTTCCGCTTCTACAGCTACGCCGGCTCGTTCTTCGCGATGCTCGGCCGCCACTGGCCGGAGCTGCTCACCGAGATGTACGGTCATCTGCGCTCCGACGACGTGGCCGGCTTCGACGCCTTCCGCAACCGGCTCAGCGGTGACGCCGAGCTCCAGAAGGCCTACGACCGCTATCTGGACGAGCGGATCGCCGAGTACGACGACCTGTTCGTGCCCCGCACCGAGTACACCCCGCTGCGGAAGCTGTACGCCACCCAGCCGAAGGCCGTGGAGAACAGCCTGCGCGAGGCGACCCAGCAGACCCCGGCGTGCAAGCAGAGCGCCCGGGCCGACATCCCCCGCTTCACCTGTACCGGCCGGATCACCGCCCGGCTCGACGACGGCAGTTCGCCCGGCGCCGTCAGCAAGGCGATGGCGGCGACCGTCGACTACTTCATCCTGGAACGGGCCGCACCCGCGATGAACAACCTGGCCGACATGGTCTGCCAGTACGACAAGGCCACGGTCTGGGCCGACAGGACTGCTGCGACGGCGGACTACTCCTGCACCGGACCTCTCCGTCCGTAACGCTGTGACCTGCGAGGACGGCCGCTTCCCCGAGGGGAGCGGCCGTCGTGCGTACATCTCCGAGATGATCTCCGGACGGCGGTTGTCAGACCACGGGTTGACGTCACAACCAGCGTGGGGGCTGATTGATGAAGATCCCCGATCTCGTAGTTTTCTGTGGGAAGGCACATCGATCAGGAAGACAGGGGATCATGTACGGCAAGGCGTTCGCCCCCGAATACCAGGGAGCCCTCGGCTCCTCCCTCTCCGTGAACTCCTCGTACGAGGAGGTTCTGGCCAAGGCGAGTGAGGAACAGCGGCAGTCGGTCCTGGAGTTCGCGCGGGCCGGTCTCGCCGTGGCCGAGGCGAACCGGCGGCTCGGCCGGGTCGAGGACGCCGAGCGTGCCTGGCGGGAGAGCTACCGGGCCGCCCGGCGGGCCGGGGACCGGGGAGCGATGGCCTGGGCCCTGTGGAGCGGGGGCACCCTCGCCCGGCAGTGCGGCAGGCTGCCCCTCGCCCGCCGCTGGCTGGCCGCCGCGGTCGAACTGGCGGAGCAGGGCGGGGACCGGCTGGCACTCGGCTACTCCGTCGCCGGCCTCGCGGAGACCGGCCGCATCCAGGGCGACTACGAGGCCGTCCGCGACCTGCACGAACGCCTGCTCGCGGAGGCCCGGGAGCACGGCGAGGCCCGGCACATGGTGTGGGCGCTCTCGGGCATCGCCCAGATGCACCGCAACACCGGCTCCTACGACACGGCGCTCGCCATGTTCGAGGAGGGGGCCGAGGTCGCGGGCAACGCCGACGACTTCCGCGGCCGGGCCTGGGCCCTGCGGGGCATAGCCGATGTGCTCTCCCTCCAGGGCCGGCCGGAGCGGGCGCTGGAGCTGTTGTCCGAGGCGGAGGAGATCTGCCGCACGATGGACCTCTCCAGCGCCCTGGCCTACAACCGCAAGATGCGGGGCAACGTGCTCTTCCGCGACGGGCGGTACGAGGAGGCGGGCCGGGTCTACGCCGACGCGCTGCGGCAGTTCGAGGGGATCGAGGAACCGCGGGGTGAGGCGCTGTCCCGGCTCGGCCTCGTCAAGTCGCGGTCCCGGCTGGGCCGTCCGGACCGGGAGACCCTGGCCGACCTCGACGAGCTCCGTCGCACCTTCGAGCGCATCGGCCTGGAACAGGCCCGGGACAGCGTCGCATCGTTCCGCGCCGAACTGACGGGCGGCGCGCGCGCGGCGTAGCCCGGCTCCTCCGTGGCAGGGTCCGGTCCTCGCGCTGAAGCGCGCGGATACGGGCCCCACGCGGAGGACCGATGGTGGCCGGGTGCGCCGAGCCGGTGGCAGTCACCGGCGGGATCGTGCACATTGAGGCCATGACGAATGATCAGCCCGCGCCGTCGCAGATCGACACCCGTCTCCCGCACTCCGCCCGGATGTACGACTACTGGCTCGGCGGCAGCAGCAACTTCGCCGCCGACCGGGCCCTGGGCCAGGCCTTCGAACAAGCCATCCCCAGCATCCGGACGATGGCCATGGAGAACCGCAGATTCCTCGGCCGCGCCGTGCGCTACATGGCCGGAGAGGCCGGGATCCGGCAGTTCCTGGACATCGGCACCGGCGTCCCCGCGGCGGGTGACACCCACTCGGTCACCGGGATCGTCGCCCCGGACAGCCGGGTCGTCTGTGTGGACAACGATCCGATCGTGCAGGCGCACGCCGAGTTCCACGCCGAGACCCTGACCGACGGCGACGGCCGCGGCCGCACCGTCTACCTCCAGGCCGACCTGCGCCGGCCCGAGGAGATCCTCCGCTCCCCGGCCCTCACCGGCACGCTCGACCTCGAACAGCCGGTCGGGCTGCTGCTGGTGGCGATGCTCATGCTCGTCAGTGACCGGGAGGACCCCTGGGCCGCCGTGGCCACCCTCCTCGACGCGCTCCCGGCCGGCAGCCATGTCGCCATCACCCACCCCAGCCAGGACTTCGACCCGGAGGCCATGGCGGACGTCGTCCGTGCCGCCGAACAGGGGCGGATGACGCTGGTGCCGCGGGACCGGAGCCAGGTCGAGCGGTTCTTCGGTGACTGGGAACTGATCGAACCCGGCATGGTGCCGGTGATGGGCTGGCGCCCGGAGGGCGAGCCGCCGAAGGACCCGAACGCCGCGTACTACTGGGCGGGCGTCGCGCGGAAGAAGGCGTAGGGCCCCACCGGGGGACGGGCCGGGACGGCACACCGCCCGGTGGCCGCGACGCCTCGCGGCCACCAGGCGGGGGCAGTTGCTCCCTGAAGCTGCGTCAGTTCACTGCGGGGGTGTTGGAATCGGGGTCCGGGGCCGATCGGGTGCGCGGGTGCCGGAGCAGGGCCCGTCCGCCGACGGCGAGCAGCGTGAGCTCCAGGGCGGCCAGCGCCGCGGTCTGGACGCCGTTCACCGTCAGGACCGCTGACGGGAGACCAGTGCCGTGCAGGAAGAACAGCACGGCGACATGCTCCAGCAGCACCGGAATCCCCAGCACGGCCAGGGCCGACGGCAGCAGGGCGTTCCACGGCGCCGGTGCACCACCCGTCCGCTCGGCGGCACCGGCACCGGCACCGGCACCGGCCCCGCCTGCCGGCCCGGCGGCGGTCGCGGCCGCATTGGACGCCGCTCGCCGGCGGTCCACGGCCCGGAGCGCCAGGCACAGCGCCCCCGCCGAGAGGAAGACCCACCCGTACCCCTCGTCGTAGACGGGCAGGAGCACCTGGGTCACGATGCCGCCCAGCATGACGACGAAGCAGGCCGGGAGCAGCGGATCGGCGATACGCCGGGGCAGTTCGGGGCGCGGTGCCCCCGCGTGGAACGCGCTCACCGTGGTGCACACCACCAGGAGTTCGAGCCCGGTCAGCGCCGTCGACGGGAACGGCGCGCCCCCGAGCGACAGATCCTCGGCAGCCGACAGCAGTCCGGGGACGAACGCCACCATCGAGCACACCCCTGCGAGCCGCCACCGTCCGGCGAGCAGTGCCGCACAGGCGCCCACCCAGCCGAGCGGAAGCCAGGACGCGGCGAGCGACCACAGTCCAACGGAGCCCCGGCCGGTCAGGGAATCGAGCACGCCCCGCCGCTCCTCGGGGGCGCCCGCCAGCAGCGTGGCCACATCGGTCAGGAGATACAGCAGCGTCGCCGAACTCAGCGCCACCACGCCCAGAAACGCCACCAGCCGCGCGACCCGTCCGTACGCGGCGTAGCGCGGGGGCGCGGCGGGGCCGGCCAGCCGGCTGCGGACCGCCAGCGCCAGCACACCGGCCACCTCGCGGGCACCGGGCCGGCCGAGGGACGCCTCCTCGTCGAGCGGTTCGCGCTCGGAGAGGAAGGTGTCGACCATCTCCTCCTCCCGCTCCTGCCGGTAGTAGGCGGGCAGGACGCGCAGCAGCGCCCGGAAGCGCTCCTCGAGCAGTGTCGTCGTGGTCCCGTTCATGCGGCTCCTCCTGCTCCGGCGGGACGGGTGCGGCCCGAGGGGCGCGGCGACGGCGCCTTCGTGGGCCGGTGTCCGGACAGTCGCTCCTCCGCGGCGCGCACATTGGCGGCCATCCGCGCCTTCTCGGCCTCGAGCGCCTGGGTGCCGCTCTCGGTCAGGCGGTAGTAGCGGCGCAGCCGCCCCTGGTGGACCTCGTCGTGGTCGTGCTCCACGAGCTCCTCGCCGGTGAGCCGGTCCAGGACGCCGTAGAGCGTGCCGACGCGCATCTCGACGCGGCCGTCGGACAGTTCGGCCGCCTCCTGCTTGATGCCGTATCCGTGACGCGGGCCGTCCAGCAGGGCCAGCAGGACGAAGAACCCCGCTTCGGTCAGTGGTCGCGATGCCATGGCTCCACCATACATCGGATGCCGATATATGACGGGAGCGAAGGGGTGGGGGGGGCAGGCCCGGGGATTCCACCGTGTGCGGGGCCGATCGGCCTGCTCCTGCGGCGATTTCCGGGCGGGGCGGGCCTGTCCACGCCCCGAAAGCACCTGCGTGGGGGGGGGGGGGGGGGGGGGGGGGGGCGCCCCCCCCCCCCCCCCCCGCCCCCCCCCCCCGCCCCCCCACCCCCCCCCCCCCCCCCCAAACCCACACAAACGACGAAACAACCCCAACCCCCAACCAAAAAACAGCGCC
>NZ_JBIASV010000025.1:0-5032 GCF_042891165.1 Streptomyces sp. NPDC001922
TGTCGTTGCATGCTGCGGGTGCTTCGGTGCTGCGGGTGCGGTTGGCCCCGGTGGGGACGGACGCGGTCTCCCTCCACGCCGTCGACACCACGGGCGCACCGGTCTGCACCGTGGAATCCCTCGTACTCCGCCCGGTCTCACGCCACCAGATCACCCGTGGCGACAACGAGTCGCTGTACCGCATGGACTGGCAGCCCCTGAAGGGCTCTGCTGCTCCTGAGCCGTCGACTCGCACCTGGGCAGTGCTGGGTGAAGACCGCCTCGGACTGGTCTCCGAGGACGGGGGCTCCCCGGGTGCCGCCATTCCGGTCGCGGACCTGGAGAACCTGGCGGCACTCGACGAGATCCCGGACACGGTGGTCGTGACCGCCCTGGACGGCGTCGACGATCCCGCACCCTCCGACACGCACTCCGAGGTGCCGGGCACGGTCGCCTCCGGCCTACGTACGGCCACCGGACGCATCCTCGCCCTGCTGCAGTCGTGGTTGGCGGACGAGCGGTTCGCGTCCTCGCGCCTCGTGGTGGTGACGCGGGGTGCGGTGGCGGTTGATCCGGACGAAGGTGTCGCGGATCTGGCGCATGCCGCGGTGTGGGGTCTGGTGCGCTCGGCGCAGTCGGAGAACCCGGATCGCTTGGCACTGGTCGATCTGGATCCCGGCTCCGGGACAGACACAGCCGAGTTGACCGGTGCGTTGGCATTGATCGCGGCGTCGGGTGAGCCGCAGGCCGCGGTGCGCGCGGGTACCGTGCGAGTCCCGAGGCTTGTGCGGGCGGAGGCTGCGTCTCCGGTCGAGGACTCCATGGCCTGGGATGCTGCGGGTACGGTGCTGGTGACCGGTGGTACGGGTGCGTTGGGTGCGGTGGTGGCCCGGCATCTGGTGGTGGAGCACGGTATCCGTCACCTGGTGCTGACCAGCCGTCGTGGTGTTGATGCGCCGGGTGCTGTGGAGCTTCGGCAGGAGCTCGCCGGTCTCGGTGCGCAGGTGCGTATTGCCGCGTGTGATGCGGCGGACCGCACCGCCTTGGCAGCTCTCCTGGCGGACATTCCGGCGGAGGCTCCCCTCACTGGTGTGGTGCATACGGCGGGTGTTCTGGACGACGGTGTGGTGTCGGCGCTGACGCCGGAGCGGCTGGACACGGTCCTGCGTCCGAAGGTGGATGCGGCGCTGAACCTGCACGAGCTGACGCGGGACATGGGTCTGTCGGCGTTCGTGTTGTTCTCCTCTGCTGCTGGTCTGCTGGGTGCGGCCGGGCAGGGCAACTACGCCGCCGCCAACGCGCTCCTCGACGCCCTCGCACAGCACCGTAGGTCCCAGGGGCTGCCCGGTCAGTCCCTCGCCTGGGGCCTGTGGGCCCAGAGCAGTGGCATGACCGGCGGCCTGTCGGAGGCCGACGTCTCGCGCATGGCGCGGGCGGGGATGCGTCCGTTGTCCCAGGTGGAAGGGCTGGCGTTGCTCGACGCGGCCCGAGCCACCGACCATGCCGTCCTCGCCCCTGTCCACCTGAATACTGCCGCGCTGGCCACCCAGCCGACTGTGTCGGCGATGCTGCGGTCCCTGGTACGCAAGCCGTCGCGCCGCACCGCAGCTGCCGAGCCGAGCCAGGACAACGCCCTCAGGGCACGACTGCTCGCGGCACCCGCCGCCGATCAGGACCGGATGCTCCTGGACTTCGTCCGCACCCATGTCGCGGCGGTCCTCGGACACGGTGCACCGGATGCGGTGCAGCCACAACGGGCCTTCAAGGATGTCGGCTTCGACTCGCTCACCGCCGTCGAACTGCGCAACCGGCTCACCGCGGAGACAGGGATCAGGCTGCCCGCCACGCTGGTCTTCGACCACCCGACGCCCATGGCCATCGCCGAACTCATCCGCGAGGAGCTCCTCGGCGGAGCCCTCGCCGCCGGCGCTCCGGAGCCGACCGCGTCAGCCGTGGCCGTGGCGGACGATCCCATCGCCATCATCGGCATGAGCTGCCGCTATCCGGGGGGAGTCGGCTCGCCGGAAGACCTGTGGCGGCTCGTCGCGTCCGGCGGGGACGGAGTCTCACCGTTCCCTGTCGACCGCGGGTGGGACCTCGAAGCCCTCTTCGACACCGGCGCGGACGCCGACACCGGCCGGTCCGGCACCAGCTACGCCCGCGAGGGCGGCTTCCTGCACGACGCGGCCGAGTTCGACGCCGAGTTCTTCGGTATTTCGCCGCGTGAGGCGCTGGCGATGGACCCGCAGCAGCGCCTGCTGCTGGAGACCTCCTGGGAAGCGCTGGAGCGTGCGGGCATCGACCCGACCTCGCTGCGCGGCAGCCGGACCGGTGTCTTCACCGGAGTCATGTACCACGACTACGGCTCCCGCCTCACCGAGATACCGGAGGGGCTGGAGGGCTATCTCGGCAACGGCAGCGCGGGCAGCGTGGCCACCGGCCGCGTCGCGTACACGCTGGGCCTCGAGGGCCCCGCGGTCACGGTCGACACAGCATGCTCCTCCTCCCTGGTGGCACTCCACTGGGCGGCGCAGTCGTTGCGGCAGGGTGAGTGTTCGATGGCGCTGGTGGGCGGTGCCACGGTGATGTCGACGCCGGGTGTGTTCGTGGAGTTCAGTCGTCAGCGGGGTCTGGCGGCGGACGGCCGGTGCAAGTCCTTCGCGGGTGCGGCTGATGGCACTGGTTGGGCTGAGGGTGTGGGGATGCTGCTGGTGGAGCGGCTGTCGGATGCCCGTCGGAACGGTCATCCGGTGTTGGCGGTGGTGCGCGGTTCGGCGGTGAACCAGGACGGTGCGTCGAACGGTCTGACGGCCCCCAACGGCCCCTCCCAGCAGCGTGTGATCCGGCAGGCGCTCGCCAACGCGCGGCTGTCCGCCGAGCAGGTGGACGCCGTCGAGGCGCACGGCACCGGGACGACGCTGGGCGACCCGATCGAGGCGCAGGCTCTGCTGGCCACGTACGGTCAGGGACGTGCGGCGGACCAGCCGGTGTGGCTGGGGTCGGTGAAGTCGAACCTGGGCCACACGCAGGCTGCCGCTGGTGTGGCGGGCGTCATCAAGATGGTGATGGCGATGCGGCACGGCATTCTGCCGCAGACCCTGCATGTCGACGAACCCACGCCCCACGTGGACTGGACCGCGGGCTCGGCGCAACTGCTGACCCGGCCCATGGACTGGCCCCGGACCGGCCGGCCCCGCCGGGCAGGTGTGTCCTCGTTCGGTATCAGCGGCACCAACGCGCACGTCATCCTCGAACAGGCCGCACCGGTCGACACCGCGGAAACCGCCGGTGCCGGCACACCGGATGGTCCGGCTGTGGTGCCGTGGGTGCTGTCCGGGCGGAGTGCGGAGGCGTTGCGGGCGCAGGCGGGCCGGCTGGCGTCGCTGCTGAAGGATGAGCCGGGGCTGTCCCTTGTCGATGTGGGCTTTTCGCTGGTGACGTCGCGTGCTGCGTTGGAGCACCGGGCCGCGGTCGTAGCCTCCAGCCGTGAGGACGGAGTGACGGCGCTGATGGCTTTGGCGTCGGGTGGTGTGGCGCCGGGTGTGGTGGAGGGTGTTGCGGGTTCGGGGAAGCTCGCGGTGTTGTTCACCGGCCAGGGTTCCCAGCGCTTGTCGATGGGCCGGGAGCTGTATGAGCGCTATCCGGTGTTTGCGGAGGCGTTCGATGCGGTCTGTGGTGAGCTGGACCGGCATGTGGAGCGTCCGCTGCGGGATGTCGTCTTCGGCTCCGACGCGGATGTGCTGGACCGGACGGGGTTCACGCAGCCTGCGTTGTTCGCGGTTGAGGTGGCTCTGTTCCGTTTGGTGGAGTCGTGGGGTGTGCGGCCGGAGTTTGTGGCCGGTCATTCGGTGGGTGAGCTGAGCGCTGCGCATGTGGCGGGTGTGTTGTCGCTGGCTGATGCTGCGGTGCTCGTAGCTGCGCGTGCGCGGTTGATGCAGGCGCTGCCGGGGGGTGGGGCGATGGTGGCCATCGCTTCTTCCGAGGCAGAGGTGCGGATGCTCCTCGAGGACACCTCCGGTGTTTCCGTTGCTGCGGTCAATGGTCCGCAGTCGGTGGTGATTTCCGGTGACCGGGATGCCGTTGTGGCGGTGGCCGAGCGCTTCTCTGCTGCTGGTGTGAAGACGTCGCGTCTGCGGGTGAGTCATGCGTTCCACTCGGCTCACATGGACGGCATGCTCGACGCTTTCCGTGCCGTGGCGGAGAAGCTGTCGTTCGAGCAGCCGCGCATTCCGGTGGTCTCCAACCTCACCGGAACGCTGGCCACCACGGATGAACTGTGCTCGGCGGAGTACTGGGTGCGGCACGTCCGTGAAGCGGTCCGGTTCGCAGACGGCATCCGAGCCCTCCACGCCGAAGGCGTCTCGCGCTACCTGGAACTGGGCCCCGACGGAACGCTCACCGCCATGGCACGCGGCTGCCTCCCCGACGACAGTGAGGCACTGCTCGTCCCCGCACTCCGCCGCGACCGGCACGAGCACGAGGCCGTACTCGCCGCAGCCGCAGCTCTCCATGTGGAGGGCATCGACATCGACTGGCAGGCCGCCTTCTCGGGCACCGGTGCACGTCGGATCGACCTGCCGACCTATGCCTTCCAGCACCAGCGCTACTGGCTCGACGCGGACCGGCCCACAGGTGACCTCGTCGCGGCCGGCCTGACTCCCGCCGAGCACCCGATGCTGGGCGCCGCACTCGGTCTGGCCGACAGCGACGGGCACCTCTTCACCGGCCGGATCGGTGTGGACACCCACCCGTGGCTGGCCGACCACCAGGTCTCCGGAATCATCGTGGTCCCGGGAACCGCGGTGCTCGAACTCGCCCTCCGCGCCGCTGATCAGGTGGGGTGTGGGCGGGTTGAGGAGTTGACTTTGGAAGCGCCGTTGGTGTTGCCGGAGTCGGGTGGGGTGCAGGTGCAGGTTTCGGTGGGTGCGGTGGATGAGGGTGGGCGTTGTGCGTTCGCTTTGTTCTCGCGTTCTGCGGACTCTGCCGGGTCTGTGGGTTCTGCGGTCTCTGTTGGTTCGGGTGTTGGTTCGTGGGTGCGGCATGCCAGTGGGTT
>NZ_JBIASV010000026.1:0-4134 GCF_042891165.1 Streptomyces sp. NPDC001922
CCCTCATCCCGGCCCCGGACGCACCCGTCATCCCCGAGCCCCTGCGCGGCCGGTACGTCGCCCACGTCCGCATCGCCCACACCGGCAGCGCCGAGGAGGGCGAGCAGCTGGTCGCCCCCCTGCGTGCCGTCGCCCCGCGACTGCTGGACACCCTCGGCGACATGCCCTACACGGACAGCGCGGCCATCCACAACGACCCGCCCATGCCCATGCCGTGGTACGCGGAGAATGCCATGCTGAGCGAGCTGGCCGCGTCCGACGCGGCCACGATCCTCAAGACGGTGGGCCCCGACGCCGCCGTCACGTGCGTCACCGAACTGCGTCACCTCGGCGGCGCCCTGGCCCGCCCCCAGGGCGCGCCCAACGCGATCGGGCACCGCGACGCGCAGTACATGCTCTACGTGCTCTCGCCGCTGGTCGGGCCGTTCACCCCGGAGACCGTGCGTCCCGTGCAGGGGCAGCTGTTCGACGCGGTGGCGCCCCGGACGCAGGGCCGCTTCCTCAACTTCATGGGAATCGGTGAGAACGCGGGCCCGGAGGAGGTCCGTACGGCCTACGACACCGAGGCGCATGAACGTCTGACCCGCCTCAAGGCCGCCCACGACCCGTCCAACAGCTTCCGCGCGAACTACAACGTGGCCCCCGCGCCGGCTGCCGGCGCCTAGCCTCGGGCCCGGCCCGGCCCGGGCCCTCTCTCTCCCCCCCCTACGACCCCCGGCACCGCGGCGCCCTCCTCCCCCCGGGGCCGCCGCGGTGCCGGGGGTCACCCCGACGGCACACCGGTTGACGCGAGATGGGAAGTATCGATGCCTGACACCCCGTATCCGATAGACCCCACGGGGAGCGCGCTCGCAGACGAGGCCGCGGTCCTCCGCCGGAGGGGCGCCGCCGCTCTCGTGGACCTGCCCGGCGGGGTGCCCGCCTGGTCGGTCACGCGCCACGACACGGCCAAACGGCTCCTCACCGATCCTCGCGTGTCCAAGGACCCCCGGCAGCACTGGCCGGCCTTCCGGGACGGTTCCGTCACCCCCGAATGGCCCCTCTACCCCTGGGTGTCCGTCGAGAACATGCTCACGGCATACGGAGAGGACCACTCCCGGCTGCGCCGACTGGTCGCGGGCGCGTTCACGGCACGCCGCACCAGGTCGCTGGAGCCGGCCGTCGTGGAGACGGTGGAGGAGATGCTGGGCAAGCTGGCGTCGCTGCCGGAGGGCGAGCCGGTCGATCTCCGGGCGGAGTTCACCCATCCGCTGCCGTTCCAGGTCATCTGCCGGCTCTTCGGTGTCCCGGAGGACACCGGGGCGGCGCTGATGCGGATGATGGACGACTTCTTCCGCGATCCGGGGACCGCCGAGGACATCCAGGCCCGTGGCCGCGCCACGTACGAAGTCCTCGCCGACCTGGTGGCGTACAAGCGCTCCCGCCCCGGGGAGGACCTCACCTCGGCGCTGATCGCCGTCCGGGACGACGACGGTGAGCGGCTCGGGGAGCGGGAGCTGGTCGACACCCTGATGCTGATGATCGGGGCGGGGCACGAGACCACGGCGAACCTGCTCGGCAGCGCGGTTGTCGAACTGCTCTCCGTTCCGCAGCAGTTGGAGAACATCCGAACGGGCCGGGCGTCCTGGCAGGACCTGATCGAGGAGACGCTGCGGCTGCACGGGCCGGTCGCACACATGCCCCTGCGGTTCGCGGTCGAGGACATCGACCTCGGCGACGTGACGATCCGGCAGGGCGACGCGATCCTCGTCTCGTACGCGGCCGCGGGCCAGGACCCCGACCAGCACGGCCCCGACGCCCCGGAGTTCGACGCGACCCGCGCGCGCCGCGAGCACCTGGCGTTCGGGCACGGCGTCCACCACTGCCTCGGCGCCCCGTTGGCCCGCCTCGAGGCGGGCACGGCGTTGCCACGGCTCTTCGAACGCTTCCCCACCATGTGCCTGGCGCGGCCCCGCCAGGAGATCCCCGGTTCGGGTTCGTTCATCGCCAACGGTCCCCGCGCACTGCCGGTGCGACTGCACGGCGCGGAGGCCTGACGTCGCACCGTCCCCCCACCGAACGCAACGACGCGTTCGACCCCAGGAGGTCCGCACGTGCCGCACCGTCTCTTCACCTCGGAGTCCGTCACCGAGGGTCACCCCGACAAGATCGCCGATCAGATCAGTGACACCGTTCTGGACGCCATGCTCGCGCAGGATTCCGGCGCGCGGGTCGCCCTCGAGACCCTGATCACGACCGGTCAAGTGCATCTCGCCGGCGAGCTGACGACCTCCGCACGGGTCGACATCGCCGGGCTCGTCCGCCGTACCGTCCTCGACATCGGCTACGACCGGTCGGAGAAGGGGTTCGACGGCGGTTCCTGCGGAGTCTCGGTCTCCATCGGCGCCCAGTCCGCGGACATCGCCCGGGGCGTGGACACCGGGGGCGCCGGGGACCAGGGGCTGATGTTCGGCTACGCCTGCGACGAGACTCCGGCGCTGATGCCGCTTCCGGTCCAGCTGGCCCACGGTTTCGCGCGCCGGCTCGCCGACGTCCGCAAGGACGGCACGGTGCCCTACCTCCGTCCGGACGGCAAGACGCAGGTCACCGTGGAATACGACGGTGACCGCCCCGTCCGTCTCGACACGGTGGTCGTGTCGGCACAGCACGCGGCGGAGATCAGCCTGGACGGCCTGCTCGCCCCCGACATCCGCCGGCACGTCGTGGAGCCGGTCCTCACCGCCCTGGCCGAGGACGGGGTGAAGCTGGACACCGACGGCTTCCGCCTCCTGGTGAACCCGACGGGGCGGTTCGAGATCGGCGGTCCGATGGGGGACGCGGGCCTGACGGGCCGCAAAATCATCACGGACACCTACGGCGGCATGGCCCGCCACGGCGGTGGCGCCTTCTCCGGCAAGGACCCCTCCAAGGTGGACCGTTCGGGTGCCTACGCGATGCGCTGGGTCGCCAAGAACGTCGTCGCCGCGGGCCTCGCGCGCCGCTGCGAGGTCCAGATCGCCTACGCCGTCGGCAAGGCCGAGCCGGTCGGTCTGTTCGTGGAGACCTACGGGACCTCCACGGTGCCGGTGGCGCGCATCCAGTCGGCCGTCACCGAGGTCTTCGACCTGACCCCGGGCGGGATCGTCCAGGCCCTGGACCTGCTGCGCCCCGTCTACGCCAGGACGGCCGCCTACGGTCACTTCGGCCGCGAGATCCCCGGGTTCACCTGGGAGCGCACCGACCGGGTGGAGGCCCTCCGGACCGCAACGGGGCTCTGAGTCACGCACGGGCCTCCGCCGGCTCCGCCGCTGACAGCGGCGACAGCCTCCTCCCGCGACGGCGCCCGCACCCGGACCGGGTGCGGGCGCCGTCGCGGTGACCAGCCCGGCCGCGCCGCCGGGGGCGGGGAGCGGTGGGCCTCCCTGCGGGCCCGCGCCGCTGTCGTCCGTGCCCTTCCCCGCCGCACCGGTGGCGCGCCCGGGCGGCCACCGGTGGTCCGGCGACGCGGCTACGGCTGGATGTTGTGGTTGACCCGGAAGGTGTTGTCCGGGTCGTGGAGGGCCTTCAGCCGGGTCAGGCGCTCATGGACACCGGGGTCGTACAGGGTGGGCATCCGGTGCCGGGGGACCGGGCGGCCGGCGCCGTACACGAAGTTGCCGCTGCTGCCGGTGACCCGGGGGGCAACCGCCGTGAGCAGCTTCTCGTGCGCGGGGACGACCTCGTCCAGCTGCCACGGACCGACCGGGGAGAGCACCCGCAGGATGTACGCCGCGTCCCGGTGCCCGATCGCGTTGGGCGCGCCCTGGGGCCGGGTGAGGGCGCCGCCGAGGTGGCGCAGGTCCACGACGCACATGACCGGCGCCTGCGGACCCGCGATGTCGACGACGGCCCGCAGGTCCGCGGGGTCGAGGGAGCTCAGCAGGACGTTGTCGCCCGCGTAGCCGTGCGGGTGGACCGGGTCCTCGAAGACGGAGCCGGCCGCGGTGTACGGCATGTCCCGGAGGCTGTCCGTCAGCCGGGGGGCCACCGCCTTCAGGGGGGCGACGAGCTTGCGCCCCTCAAGGGCGCTGCCGGTGTGGGCGATGCGGATGTGGGCGACGTACCGGCCGCGCAGGGGCTCGGCGACGAAGGGCAGGTCCGGGTGGACCATGAGCC
>NZ_JBIASV010000027.1:0-1274 GCF_042891165.1 Streptomyces sp. NPDC001922
GTGTGACGGATTTACCTACCACACGGCCTACACCCTTACCCCGGGACAACCACCGCCCGGGCTGGACTACCTTCCTGCGTCACCCCATCACTTACCTACTACCACCTTGGATCGGCGGCTCCACCACTCCCCTTTGCCCGAAGGCTCCAGGGCGGCTTCACGGCCTTAGCATCAGAGGATTCGATATTGGGCGCTTCAAAGCGGGTACCGGAATATCAACCGGTTGTCCATCGACTACGCCTGTCGGCCTCGCCTTAGGTCCCGACTTACCCTGGGCAGATCAGCTTGACCCAGGAACCCTTAGTCAATCGGCGCACACGTTTCCCACGTGTGTATCGCTACTCATGCCTGCATTCTCACTCGTGAACCGTCCACAACTCGCTTCCGCGGCTGCTTCACCCGGCACACGACGCTCCCCTACCCATCAGCACCCTCGTTGGAGGTATATGTGCCAATGACACGACTTCGGCGGTACGCTTGAGCCCCGCTACATTGTCGGCGCGGAATCACTTGACCAGTGAGCTATTACGCACTCTTTCAAGGGTGGCTGCTTCTAAGCCAACCTCCTGGTTGTCTCTGCGACTCCACATCCTTTCCCACTTAGCGTACGCTTAGGGGCCTTAGTCGATGCTCTGGGCTGTTTCCCTCTCGACCATGGAGCTTATCCCCCACAGTCTCACTGCCGCGCTCTCACTTACCGGCATTCGGAGTTTGGCTAAGGTCAGTAACCCGGTAGGGCCCATCGCCTATCCAGTGCTCTACCTCCGGCAAGAAACACACGACGCTGCACCTAAATGCATTTCGGGGAGAACCAGCTATCACGGAGTTTGATTGGCCTTTCACCCCTAACCACAGGTCATCCCCCAGGTTTTCAACCCTGGTGGGTTCGGTCCTCCACACGGTCTTACCCGCGCTTCAACCTGCCCATGGCTAGATCACTCCGCTTCGGGTCTTGGGCGCGCTACTGGGTCGCCCTATTCGGACTCGCTTTCGCTACGGCTTCCCCACACGGGTTAACCTCGCAACACACCGCAAACTCGCAGGCTCATTCTTCAAAAGGCACGCAGTCACGACGCACCGAGCAAGCTCGATGCGCGACGCTCCCACGGCTTGTAGGCACACGGTTTCAGGTACTATTTCACTCCGCTCCCGCGGTACTTTTCACCATTCCCTCACGGTACTATCCGCTATCGGTCACCAGGGAATATTTAGGCTTAGCGGGTGGTCCCGCCAGATTCACACGGGATTTCTCGGGCCCCGTGCTACTTGGGTGA
>NZ_JBIASV010000028.1:0-1602 GCF_042891165.1 Streptomyces sp. NPDC001922
ACTGGACGTACTTGGGCTTTCGGCCGGTGCGGCGAGAGGGCGTGCCGGGCGTCGCGACGGGGCAAACGTTGCCTGTTGCGGCACTAGTAGTGTGTCGCTGCTTAGCTGTGGGTTGTTTGGTCGGGATGCTGGTGTGTGGCAGATTCCCCTTCCGTTCTGCCGGACAGGGCTGGTGCGATGGGTTCGCAGAAGAAGAGGCCGGTGGTGCTGACCGCGGCTGATCGTGAAGAGTTGGTTCGGCTGACCACGACGGGGGTCCATCCGGCCTCGGTGATCAGGCGGGCGCGGGTGCTGCTCGCGCTCGACACCTCTGCAGGCGAGATCGGCTCGCAGGAGGTGATCGCGGCTCGGCTCGGCGTCTCCGGTGAGACATTGCGGCTGGTTGCCAAGCGTTTCGCTGAGACGGGTGGCGATGTGCAGGCTACGGTCACGCGGAAGAAGCGTGACCTGCCGCCGGTGCCCTCGCCGGTGACCGGTGAGGTCGAAGCCCGGCTGATCGCGATGGCGTGCTCACCGCCACCCCCGGGTTATGCGCGGTGGTCGCTGCGGCTGCTGGAAAAGCACGTTGCGCTGGTCGAGGACATCCCTGATCTGGACCATTCCACCATCGGGCGGGTCTTAAAAAAACGGAACTGCGCCCTCACTTGAGGAAGTGCTGGACCATCCCGCCACGAGCGAACGCGGAGTTCGCGGCCCGGATGGAAGATGTGCTGGCCGTCTATGCCCGGCCCTATGACCCGGCGCGTCCGGTGGTGTGCATGGACGAGAAGCCCTACCAGCTCCTCGACCATGCTCGCGGCCCGCTCCCGGCCCGGCCTGGTCACGACGCCTGCCAGGACAGCGAGTACATCCGCTGCGGCACCTGCTCCATCTTCGTATGGGTCGAACCCTTACGCGGATGGCGTCGAGTTCAGGCACTGTCCCAGCGGACCCGGATCGACTGGGCCGGCCAGGTCAAGCGGCTGCTGAGTGTGGACTACCCCGACGCCGAGACCGTGGTGCTGGTGATGGACAACCTCAACACCCACGGCGTCGCCTCACTGTACGAGGCGTTCGAACCAGAAGAGGCCTTCGCCCTGGCTCAACGCCTCGAGATCCACCACACGCCCAAACACGGATCATGGCTCAACATCGCCGAGATCGAACTCGCCGCGCTGACCAGGCAATGTCTCGACCGCCGGATCGGCGACCTCGACATCCTCAACACCGAACTCTCAGCCTGGCAGAACGCCACCAACACCGGCCAACGTCAGGTGGACTGGCAGTTCACCACCCACGATGCACGCATCAAACTGCGCCACCTCTACCCCAAATATTAGCCGCGACAGTCTACTAGTGCCGCGGCAGGCAACGTTTGCCCGTGAAGGAGCGGCGTCCGGTGCGTGCTCTGGGGGTACCCCCTGCTCGAAGAGCTTGGGGGAGTGCCGGCCGGAAGTCCTCGTACTGGACGTACTTGGGCTTTCGGCCGGTGCGGCGAGAGGGCGTGCCGGGCGTCGCGACGGGGCGAACGTTGCCTGTCGGGGCACTAGTCACCGAGCGTGCGCTGGTCGTAGTGCCGGGCCTCGAAGACGTTGCCGTCCGGGTCGCGGAAGTAGAAGCTGC
>NZ_JBIASV010000029.1:0-1488 GCF_042891165.1 Streptomyces sp. NPDC001922
GGGGGGTGCCTCTATGTCTTTCGTCAAGCGAGCCGTGGGGTTCTGGGTTGGTAGAAGGTGCCGTCGCGGAGCATGGCGAAGAGGACGCTGATGCGGTGGCGGGCGAGGCGGAGGAGGGCTTGGGTGTGGGTTTTGCCTCGGGCTCGGCAGCGGTCGTAGTAGCTGCGGGAGGCGGGATCGTGGAGGGCTGCGAAGGCGGAGAGGAACATCGCGCGTTTGAGCTGCCGGTTCCCGCCTCTTGGGGCGTGTTCGCCGTGGATCGAGGTTCCCGACTGCCGGGTCGCCGGGGCGAGGCCGGCGTAGGAGGCCAGGTGGGCGGCGGTGGGGAAGTTGCTGCCGTCGCCGATGGTGGCCAGGAGGACTGCGGCGGTCCTGACGCCGATGCCGGGCATCGAGGTCAGGACCTGGGAAAGAGGGTGGGCCTCCAGCAGGTTCTCGATCCGGGCTTCCAGGGCCAGGCGTTGTTCGTGGACGGCGGCCAGCGACTTCGCCAGTGAAGGGACGATCACGTCGAGGGTGCCGGTGCCGGGGACGACGACGGTCTGCTCGTCGAGCGCGGTGAAAATGTCGTCGACCAGCCGCTCGGCCATGCGCGGTGCCCGGGGCCGGATGACCTCGACAAGCCTGCGGCGGCCGGCTTTGCGCAGGGCGGCCGGGGACCCGTAGCGCTCGAGGAGCCAGGTGATCGCTTGGTGGTCCAGGCGTGGGCCCAGGACGCGTTCGAGGCTGGGGTGGAACTGGGTGAGCAGGCCGCGGATGCGGTTGGAGGTGCGGTTGGCTTCCCCGGCGAGGTCCTGGTCGAAGCCGACCAGCATGGTCAGCTCCGCGGTGACCTCGTCGGTCAGATCGAGGGTGCGCAGGGTGTGGGGCATGGTGCGGGCCGCGTCCGCGATGACGGCTGCGTCTTTCGCGTCGGTCTTGGCCTCGCCGGGGTAGAGGTCGGCGATCCGCCGCATCGCGAGTCCGGGCAGGTAGGCGACCTCGCAGCCGGCGTCCCGGGCGACCGTCAGCGGCAGGGCGCCGATGGAGGCGGGCTGGTCCACGACCAGCAAGACCGTGCCGAACTTGGCCGTGAGCTTGTCGAAGACCGCCCGCAGCTTCGGTTCGCTGTTGGGCAGCGGCTTGTCGAAGACCTTCTTCCCGGCCGGGGTCAGTCCCTGGCCGTGATGTGCGTGCTTGCCGACGTCCAGGCCCAGGAAGACGCCTACCCCGTCGATGTCGACCATCGTGCCCCCACATGCGTCGATGCGTGCTGGCCTCGGCAGCGGGGCCGTTCGCGCGCATCCACGTTATGCAGACCTGCCGCCCGGATGCGGCCGGGCATTGCGCCCAGCCGGGCGGTGGTCGGACCTCTGATCAGCGTCTCCGACGGCACCCCTCGGACCCGGTGACACCACCCCCCAGGTCATCCCTTCGACAGGGGGCAACAGTCATACCGGGCCCGGAGGCCAGCGGCCCTCTTGCAGGACCACGAAGAACATAACGGGG
>NZ_JBIASV010000030.1:0-1070 GCF_042891165.1 Streptomyces sp. NPDC001922
GGCCGTCAGTCCTTGATGTCGCAGATGACGGCGCCGGCGGAGATGGAGGCGCCGACCTCGGCGGTCAGTCCCTTGACGGTGCCCGTGCGGTGGGCGTTGAGGGGCTGTTCCATCTTCATCGCCTCCAGGACGACGACCAGGTCGCCCTCCTGGACCTCCTGGCCGTCCTCGACGGCGATCTTGACGATGGTGCCCTGCATCGGCGAGGCCAGCGTGTCACCCGAGGCGGCCGAGCCGGCCTTCTTCGACGCCTTGCGCTTGGGCTTCTTCCCCGCGGCCACCGGCGCGGCGGCCATCCCCAGCGACGCGGGCAGGGAGACCTCCAGACGCTTCCCGCCGACCTCGACGACCACCGTCTCCCGGCCGGCCGCCCCGTCCTCGTCCTCCGCACCCGCAGCCGCGAACGGCGGGATCTCGTTGACGAACTCGGTCTCGATCCACCGCGTGTGCACCGCGAACGGGCCCTGCCCGCCCTTCGCCTCCGGAGCGAACGCCGGATCGGCGACCACCGCACGGTGGAACGGGATGGCGGTGGCCATGCCCTCGACCTGGAACTCCGCCAGCGCCCGCGCCGCCCGCTGCAGCGCCTGCCCACGGGTCGCACCGGTCACGATCAGCTTGGCCAGCAGCGAGTCCCACGCCGGGCCGATCACACTGCCCGACTCCACCCCCGCGTCCAGCCGCACACCCGGACCGGCCGGCGGGCTGAACAGGGTCACGGTGCCGGGGGCGGGCAGGAAGTTGCGGCCCGGGTCCTCACCGTTGATCCGGAACTCGAAGGAGTGCCCGCGCACCGGCGGGTCCTCATAGCCCAGTTCCTCGCCGTCGGCGATGCGGAACATCTCCCGCACCAGGTCGATACCGGTGACCTCCTCGGTGACCGGGTGCTCGACCTGCAGACGGGTGTTGACCTCCAGGAAGGAGATCGTGCCGTCCGCACCGACCAGGAACTCCACCGTCCCGGCACCGACGTAGCCGGCCTCCTTCAGGATGGCCTTCGACGCCGCGTACAGCTCCCGGTTCTGAGCCTCGCTCAGATAGGGGGCGGGGGCCTCCTCCACCAGCTTCTG